>NZ_VOGW01000100.1:0-5838 GCF_007896895.1 Streptomyces misionensis
CCACCTTCACCATCCCGCCCTGGCCGTGCACCATCCCCTTGGCCACGGCGGTCAGCGGCATGCTGTTGACGTCCACCTCGAACCCCCGCGCCCGCGCCTCCTCCTCGCCCAGGCCCACGGAGGCCGTCTGCGGTGAGGAGTACGTCACCCGGGGCACGGCCGCGTAGTCGACCGGAGCCGGCCGCAGTCCCGCGAGCGTCTCGGCCACCACCAGCGCCTCCGCGAACGAGGCGTGCGCGAGGCCGAGCGAGGGCGGCGGCAGCAGATCGCCGACGACGTGGACGCCAGGCACGGCCGTCTCCAGCCGGTCCCAGTCGGCCGGTACGACGAACCCGCGCGCGTCCGCCGTGAGGCCCGCGGCGGCCAGGTCCAGGCCCTCGGTGACCGGCACCCGACCGACCGCCACCAGCAGCCGCTCCGCTGTCAGCGTCCGCGTCTCGCCGCGCGCGGTGCGCACCCGGGCCGCCACCCCGCCCTCCAGCACCTCCGCGTCCAGCAGCCGCGCCCCCGCCTGCACGTCGACACCGCGCCTGCGCAGCCCCCGCGTCAGATGCCGGCTCACGTCCGCGTCCTCCAGCGGCACGATCCGCTCGGCCGCCTCGACCAGGGTGACCTCCGCGCCCATCGACCGGTGGAAGGAGGCGTACTCCACCCCGATCGCGCCCCCACCGAGCACCAGGACCGAGCCCGGCAGCCCCGGGGCGAACAACGCGTCGTCGCTGGTCACCACCCGGCTCCCGTCCGGCACGAGCCCGGGGAGCGTGCGCGGGCGCGAGCCGGTGGCGAGGACGATGCCCCGGCGCGCGGTGATCCCGTACCTGCCGGGCGCGGACGCCGGATCTCCCGGCCGCCCCACGCCCTCCACGTGCACCGTGCGCGGTCCCGTCAGCCGCGCGCTGCCCCGCACCACCCGCACGCCCGCGTGCTCCAGGTGCGCGGTCACCCCCTTGTGGTTGCGCTCCACGATGTCGTCGCGGGTGGCCACCAGCGCCGCCCAGTCCACGGACTCCAGCGCGGCCTTCACCCCCCACCGCTCCCGGGCCTCGGCGATGCCGTCCACCAGTTCGGCGGCGTGCAGCATCGCCTTGCTCGGGATGCAGCCGCGGTGCAGACAGGTGCCGCCCAGCTTGTCGCGTTCGACGAGGACGACGTCGAGGCCGAGGGCGGCCGCGCGCAGGGCGGTGCCGTAGCCGCCCGTGCCGCCGCCGATGACGATCACATCCGCTGTGTCCATGCTCATGGTCACCACCCTGCGGCCGTCCCTTGCCATGCGTCCAAGGCAATGTTCTTGTGGAATCCATGCAGAACGCTCATGAGGGGACGGGGAGTTGAGCCTGCGGCAGATGGAGTACTTCGTGACGGTCGTCCAGGAGGCGTCCTTCACGCGCGCGGCGGACGCCCTGCACGTCACCCAGCCCGCGCTCTCGCACCAGATCAAGGCGCTGGAGAAGGCGGTCGGCGGGGCGCTGCTGGAGCGGCTGCCCCGGGGCGTGCGGCTCACCCCGATGGGCCGCGCCTTCCTGCCGCACGCCGAACTCGCCGTCCGCAGCGCCGCGCAGGCCCGTCGCGCGGCCCGCGCCGCCGCCGGGGCCGAGGGCGGTGAACTGCATGTCGCCGCCCTGCACTCCATCGCCGTCGGGGCCCTGCCCGACGTGTTCGCCCGCTGGCGCGCCGCCCATCCGAGGGTGCTGCTGCGGCTGCACGAGTACGCCACGTCGGAGGCGCTGGAGGAGGCCGTGCGGCGCGGCACCGCCGATCTCGCGGTGGGCCCGGAGCCGGTCGAGCCGCCCGGGACCGTGGTGCCGATCGGTGCGGAGGAGATCGTCCTGGTGGTGCCCTTCGACGACCGGCTGGCGGGGCGCACGACGGTGACGCTGCCCGAACTCGCGGACCGCTCCTGGGTCCGCTGCGCGATGGAACCCGTGGTGCACGGCGCGCGCTTCCTCGACTGGGCCTGTGGGCAGGCCGGGTTCACGCCCCGGACCGCGGTGTGGACCGAGCAGGCCTCCACGGCCGTGCGGATGGCCGCGGCCGGGGTGGGAGTGTGCGCGGCGGCCGCCCACATCGTGCGCGGCGCGGTCGGCGAGGACTGTGTCGTGCTCACGCCCGACCCGGCGTGGCGGCGCCCGCTCGCCGTCTACGCGCGGGTGCCGCCGACCGGGGCCGCCGAGGCCTTCGTCGCGTTGCTGCGGGCCGTCTGGCCCAGCGTGAGCGGGCTCCCGCGGCGATCCGGCCCCGCGTGATCCGGGCCGGAGGCGCGACCGTCCGGGCATGGCGGGCCCGGCGGTGACGGCCGGGGCGCCGGTCCGGACGTCCGTGGGCGCACGCGTGGGTCCGCCCGTCCGCGGGCGCTGTGCCGGTCGCCCGGCGAGCGGCGGTCAGCCCAGGGCGAGCCACCGGATGCCGAGTTGTTCGATTCGCGCGCTCTCCGTCTCGTCCAGCGGCTCGCGGCCGGTGGCCTTGCGCAGGAAACGCGCGCGGCTCCAGCCCAGTGTCCCGATGGCGGTCGCCTGCTCGGGGCCGAGGAGCAGTTCCAGCACGGTGTCGCCGGCCGACGAGGTGAGCCAGGGCGCACGGCCGAGTGCATCGGCCAGGTCGAGGCCGTGGACGGCGACCTCGACGACCCGGGTGAGCAGGAACTCCGACAGCAGCATGGCGTCACCGTGACGCGTCCGCACGGTGCGGCCGGGCGGCTGGGCCCGGCACAGCCGGTCGACACGTCGCCAGGTCGCGGTGAAGCCCGCGGCGATGTCAGCGCCGTCGGCCGGCTGCGCCGCCCGGTCCCGGGCCAGGGCGATCCGGGCGCCGTTGGTCCGGGCCGAGAAGCGGTCGTCCGGGCGGTAGTACTCCGCCGCGGAGATCCGGGCCGCGTCCGGAGCGGGCGCGGCGAGCATGCCCGGGAGCCAGTCGATCACGACGCAGATGTGCCCCAGCAGGTCGCGCACGGTCCAGGGGACGCAGCGCGTCGGCAGGCTCCACTCCGCCTCGGTCAGTCCTGACACCGCATCGCCCAGCGCCGTCGATTCCCGGCGGAACGCTTCGAGCACGGGTTCGTGATCCATGCCGGTGACCCTACCGACCGGGTGCGGTCGGGCACCCGGTAACGATCGGGGCCGGACGGCGCGGACGCGTGCGCCGCGCCTCGTCGGTGGATCAGTCCGCCGCGCTCCGTTCCAGCAGCGCGACCGGCAGCGGCGCGAACAGGTCCGCCGCCCGGACGCGGCCGGTGAACTCGCGCTCCGGGTGGAGGACGTCGGTCCAGCGGCCGGGGGGCAGGGGCAGCAGGGTGTCCCGCCAGCCGCCCGACTCGGTCAGCCGCAGCGAGAGGCGGGTGACCGCCGTGACCACCTCGCCGGAGCGGGTGAACGCCGTGCAGTGGTCCGCCGCGGGACCCTCGGCGGACAGCGGAGTGTGGGCAGCGGTGGGGCCGAAGGCGTCGGGGCGGCGGGCGCGCAGCCGCAGCGCGGCGGCGGTCAGCGCGTCCTTCTCGCCGGGCGACGGGGGCGGAAAGGCGGCCGGGCGGCGGTTGTCCGGGTCCACCAGGGCCCGGTACTCGCCCTCGGCGCCCTGATAGACGTCCGGCACCCCCGGCATGGTCAGGTGGACCAGGGCGGTGCCGAGGACATTGGCGCGGATGTGCGGCTCCAGCGCCTTGCGGAAGGCGGCCACGCGGTCGCCGGGCGGCCCGCAGGGACCGGCCGCGACGAAGGCGGCCACCGCCTCCTCGTACGGCTCCTCCCGCTCGGTCCAGCTGGTGTACATGCCCGCCTCGCGCACATGCTTCAGCAGGGCCTCGCGCACCCGCTCCTCCTCGGCGGGCCCCAGCCCGAACACCGTCTGCCAGGCCGCCCAGACCAGCTGACCGTCGGGCACGCTCTCCTGCTGCCGGGTCAGCTCCGCCACCAACTCCGCCCAGCGGCCGGGGCATTCGGTGAGCACCGCGAGGGCCGCGCGGACATCGGCGCTGCGCTTGGTGTCGTGCGTGGTGACCGCCGTACCGGTGAGCGGCCAGTCGCGCTGCACCCGGGCGCAGTGGGCGTGGAACTCACGCGGGGAGACCCCCGGCCGGCCCGGGTCGCCGCCCACCTCGGTCGCCGACAGCAGCGGTACGTAGCGGTAGAACGCCGTGTCCTCCACCGACTTGGCGCGCAGCGCGGAGGCCGTCTGCGCGAACCGGGTGCGCAGCTCCACCCGGTCGTCGTGGTCCGGGGCGGCCGGGTCGCCGGGCGGCTCGACCAGCAGCCGGCGCACGATGTCGACGGCCGCCGCCTCCTGCGGCACCACGAAGGCGAGCCGGGCCTCCGCGGCGGCCTCCTCGGTGATCGCGAGGGCCGCGTCGCCGGAGGCGTAGGGGCGGTAGACCCGCATGCGGACCAGCAGTTCCTCCAGGGCCGTGCGCAGCGCCCAGGGTGCCCGGTCGCGCAGCGCCAGGTCCGGCGAGGTAGCGCACAGCCGGGCGGCGACCCGGCTGAGCCGGTCGGTCTCGGTGGCGAGTTCGTGGGTGAGCACCTTGTAGGCGGCCCGCCGTACCGTGGCGTCCCAGACCCCGCCCCGGTCCGGCTGCGGAGCCGCGAAGTCCCGGTACTCGGCGAGGAGTTCGGCCGCGCCGTCCGGATCCGTGAACAGGCCGTCGACCTGGCGCAGGGCGTCGTAGCCGGTGGTGCCCGCGACCGGCCAGGAGGCGGGGAGGTGCTCGCCGTCGGCGAGGATCTTCTCCACCACCGTCCAGCGCCCGCCGCTCGCCTCGTGCAGCCGCGCGAGATAGCCGTCGGGGTCGGCGAGCCCGTCCGGGTGGTCCACGCGCAGCCCGTCCACCACGCCCTCCTCCAGCAGCTGGAGGATCTTGCCGTGGGTGGCGTCGAACACCTCGGGGTCCTCCACCCGCACCCCGATGAGCTCCGAGATGCTGAAGAACCGCCGGTAGTTCAGCTCCGTGCGGGCCAGCCGCCACCACACCGGTCGGTACCACTGGGCGTCCAGCAGTTCGGGCAGCGGCAGGCCCGCGGTGCCGGCGCGCAGCGGCAGCACGTGGTCGTGGCAGCGCAGGACGTCGCCGTCGACCCTCAGGTGCTCCGTCTGCGTACCGAGCGGACCGCCCAGCAGCGGCAGCAGCACCCGGCCGTCCCCGGCCGCCCAGTCGATGTCGAACCAGCGCGCGTACGGCGACTTCGGCCCCTCGCGCAGCACCTCCCACAGGGCGTGGTTGTGCCGGGGCGCCAGCGCCATGTGGTTGGGCACGATGTCCAGCACCAGGCCCAGGCCGTGCTCCCGGGCGGTGCCGGCCAGCGCCCGCAGCCCCTCCTCCCCGCCGAGTTCCGCGCGCACCCGGGTGTGGTCGACCACGTCGTAGCCGTGCGTGGAGCCCGGTACGGCCTCCAGGACCGGCGACAGATGCAGATGCGACACGCCGAGCGAGGCGAGGTACGGGACGGCCGCCGCGGCGGCGGAGAACGGGAAGGCGGGCTGGAGCTGGAGCCGGTAGGTGGCCGTGGGCACCCCCGGTCCGGATCGCGCTGAGGTCATGGGAACCTAGGTACCCATCCCGCCTTTCCTGTCACCGCCGCCGGGCCGACCGGCGCAGCGGGTCGCCCGCTCGGGCTAGGGTCTTTCCTCCGGATCAGGCCGGCTCGGGCCGACGGTGCCTTTCGGCCGAGCCGAGCGGGGGTCTGGTGCGTGCAGATGCAAGGCGGAGGAGGGAGTCGACGTGGAGCGTCGGCGACCGACGACAACGCCGCAGATGCGCGTGCCAGACCCCGCGACCCCGGCAAGAGCCGGAAGACAGGCCCCTACGCGGGGCGCCGCAGCACCGTGAGGCTGCGGTCCGCCAGCCGCAGCCGG
>NZ_VOGW01000100.1:6197-34843 GCF_007896895.1 Streptomyces misionensis
CCCGAGCCGGGCGGCACCCCCCGCGGCCGGGCCGTGTCCACCACCACCTGCCACTGCCGGCCGTGGTTCACCGGCACCAGGAAGTCCAGCGGCTGCGGGGAGGCGTTGAACATCAGCAGGAACGAGTCGTCGGTGATCCGCTCGCCGCGCGGCCCCGGCTCGGAGATCGCGTTGCCGTTGAGGAACACCGTGAGCGCGGAGGCCGGCGCCGACTGCCAGTCCTGCTGGGTCATCTCCTCGCCCTCGGGGGTGAACCACGCGATGTCGGACAGCTCGTCGTGGGTGCCCTCGACCGGGCGGCCGTGGAAGAAGCGGCGCCGGCGCAGCACCGGGTGATCGCGGCGCAGCCACACCATCGTGCGCCAGAACTCCAGCAGCTCGCCGCCGTCTTCCGGCCAGTCGAGCCAGCTCAGCTCGTTGTCCTGGCAGTAGGCGTTGTTGTTGCCGCGCTGGGTGCGGGCGAACTCGTCGCCGTGACTGATCATCGGCACGCCCTGGGACAGCATCAGCGTGGCGGCGAAGTTGCGCATCTGGCGGGCGCGCAGCTCCAGCACGGCCGGATCGTCGGTGTCGCCCTCCGCGCCGCAGTTCCAGGACCGGTTGTGGCTCTCGCCGTCCCGGTTGTCCTCGCCGTTGGCCTCGTTGTGCTTCCCGTCGTACGACACCAGGTCGTGCAGGGTGAAGCCGTCGTGGCAGGTGACGAAGTTGATGGAGGCGAGCGGGCGGCGGCCGTCGTCCTGGTAGAGGTCGGAGGAGCCGGTCAGCCGGGAGGCGAACTCCCCGAGCGCGCGCGGCTCGCCACGCCACAGGTCCCGCACCGTGTCCCGGTACTTGCCGTTCCACTCGGTCCACAGCGGCGGGAAGTTGCCCACCTGGTAGCCGCCCTCGCCCACGTCCCAGGGCTCGGCGATCAGCTTCACCTGGGAGACCACCGGGTCCTGCTGCACCAGGTCGAAGAACGAGGACAGCCGGTCCACCTCGTGGAACTGCCGGGCCAGGGTGGCGGCGAGATCGAAGCGGAAGCCGTCGACGTGCATCTCGGTGACCCAGTAGCGCAGCGAGTCCATGATCATCTGAAGCACGTGCGGGGACCGCATCAGCAGCGAATTCCCGGTGCCCGTGGTGTCCGTGTAGTAGCGGGGATCGTCCGCCAGCCGGTAGTACGAGGGGTTGTCGATGCCCTTGAACGACAGGGTCGGGCCCAGGTGGTTGCCCTCGGCGGTGTGGTTGTAGACGACGTCCAGGATGACCTCGATCCCGGCCTCGTGCAGGGCGCGGACCGCCGACTTGAACTCCAGCACCTGCTGGCCGCGGTCGCCCCAGGAGGCGTACGCGTTGTGCGGGGCGAAGAAGCCGATGGTGTTGTAGCCCCAGTAGTTGCTCAGGCCCAGGTCCACCAGCCGGTGGTCGTTCACGAACTGGTGTACGGGCATCAGTTCGAGGGCCGTCACACCCAGCTTGGTCAGGTGTTCGATCAGTGCCGGGTGCGCGAGCCCCGCGTACGTGCCGCGCAGCTCCTCCGGGATCTCCGGGTGACGCATGGTCAGGCCCTTGACGTGCGCCTCGTAGATCACCGTGTGGTGGTACTCGGTGCGCGGCGGCCGGTCGTCGCCCCAGTCGAAGTACGGGTTGATCACCACCGAGGACATGGTGTGCGGCGCCGAGTCCAGGTCGTTGCGCCGCTCGGGCGCGTCGAAGTGGTGGCCGTAGACCTCCTCGCCCCAGCGGATGCGGCCGCCGATCGCTTTCGCGTACGGGTCGAGCAGCAGCTTCGCCGAGTTGCAGCGCAGCCCGCGCCCGGGGTCGTACGGGCCGTGCACCCGGAAGCCGTAGCGCTGCCCGGGCATCACCCCCGGCAGGTACGCGTGCCGTACGAACGCGTCGCTCTCGCGCAGTTCCACCGCCGTTTCCGAGCCGTCGTCGTGCAGCAGACACAGCTCTACTCGGTCCGCGGCCTCCGTGAAGACCGCGAAGTTGGTGCCGGCGCCGTCATAGGTGGCGCCGAGCGGATACGCCTCTCCAGGCCAGACCTGCATGGACACGACTCTCCCAGCTGTGCGGCCCGCTCGGGCCGCGTTGCACCACGAGTCCCCCTGACGGCAGGAAGTTTTCCCGAAAGCGGGAACGGGTGTGACGTGCGCGGCCGGACCGGCCGGGCAGGAGTGGGTGCAGCGCGCGGTCGCCGTCCGCGAAGTCAGCCGTCGCAAGGGCTACTTGCTCGACCCCGCCGACGACAACGTGCTCAGCTTCCTGACGTTGCCGCAGCTGCGCGAGCTGGTGGTGCAGCACTGGCCCTGCTTCGAGCCGTACTTCGACGAGCGCCGCGACCTCGAACTCGCCCTGGACGAGCTGGAGGTGACCCGCAACGTCGTCTCCCGCAACCGGGCCCTGTCCGAGGCGGTGCTCAGCCAGGCGGAGCGCGCCTCGGCCCGGCTCCTGGAGATGCTCGGCGCGGGCGCCGACGTGCCCTCCGCGCGCCGGCTGCCGGTCGACGCGGTGGAGGACCTGGTCGGCGACCGGTACGCGGACGTGGTCGCCGTGCACCCCGACCGGGTGCGGCTGATGCGCCAGTTCCCGGCCGAGGACATCTTCGGCGGCGCCCGGCGCCTCGACGCCATCGGCATCGGCCTCAATCTGCTGGTGCAGAACTTCTCCGGGCGGCGCCTGGTCCGGCTCGCCGAGTCCGGCTGCCGGGTACGGCTGCTCTTCCTCAACCCGGCCTCCAGCTCGGTCAAGCGCCGCGAGCGCGAACTCGGGATGAAACGGGGCGAACTCAGCCGCTCGGTCGAGATGAACATCCTGCACATGCGCCGGGTGCGCTCCCGGCTGCGCGACCCGGGCGCCTTCGAGATCCAGGTGTACGACGAGACGCCCCGCTTCACCGCCTATCTGGTGGACGGCGACGGCGCGGACGGCGTCGCCGTGGTGCAGTCGTACCTGCGCGGGGCGCGTGGCATGGAGTCCCCGGTGCTGGTGCTGCGCAACGGCAGCCGACTGGTGAAGTCGGACGACGCGGGCGAAGCCGGTCTCTTCCCGACATACCGTGAGGAATTCGAGCTGGCCTGGGCGGATTCGCGCCCGGTGTCCTGAACCGTCCCCCGGGGACGTCCCCCGGGGAAGAGCGGAACGCGGTCCTCTGGTTGTCAGTGGTGCGTGCGAAGGTGGAGACCACCGGGGGAACGCACCGTCAAGAAGGGGGACCGCCCATGGGCTGGCACCGGGAGCTGCTGATCGGTTTCGACCTGGAGACGACCGGCACCGATCCGCGCGAGGCGCGCATCGTCAGCGGCGCGGTGATCGAGGTCCGGGCCGGCGAACGGCTGGGACACCGGGAGTGGCTGGCCGATCCGGGCGTGGAGATCCCGGCCGACGCGGTCGCCGTGCACGGCATCAGCAACGAACGCGCGGCGGCCGAGGGCGAACCGGCCGACCGGGTGGCCGACGCCATCGCCCGGACGCTGGTGTCGTACTGGACGGCGGGCGTCCCCGTCGTCGCCTACAACGCGGCCTTCGACCTCACCCTGCTCTCCGCCGAACTGCGCCGCCACGGGCTGCCGTCGCTGGCCGACCGCCTCGGCGGCGCCGCCCCGGCCCCGGTCGTCGACCCGTACACGATCGACCGCCGAGTGGACCGCTACCGCCGCGGCAAGCGGAACCTGGAGGCGGTGTGCGCGGAGTACGGCGTCGTCCTGGGCGCGGCGCACAACGCCTCGGCCGACGCCCTCGCCGCGGCCCGTCTGGCCACCGCGATAGCCGACCGCCACCCCAAGATCGCCGCCCTCGGTCCCGCGGAACTGCACCGTCGGCAGATCGAGTGGTACGCGCAGTGGGCGGCGGACTTCCAGGACTTCCTGCGCCGCAAGGGGGACCCGGCGGCGGTGGTGGACGGCGCGTGGCCGCTGCGGGAGCTGACGCCCGAGGCGGTGTGACGGCGCGTTCGCGGCGGTGCGGCAGGGCGGTGCGGGCGTGCCGCTCAGAAGGGGTACCAGCGCACCGACTCGTCGCCGTCCCGCAGCGAGGCCACCCGGCGACGGAACTCCGCCAGGGCCTTCGGGTTGCTCGGCGCGTGCTGGGCCACCCAGGCGCAGCTGGCCGTCTCGCGGGCGCCGCGCAGCACCGAACACCCCTCCCACTCGCGCACGTCCCAGCCGTAGGTCTCGGTGAACGTGTCGTACGCCTCGGCCGGCAGGCCGTACCGGTCGCGGGAGAGGGCCATGACCACCAGGTCGTGCTCGCGCAGGTCGGCCGAGAAGGTCTCCAGGTCCACCAGGACCGGCCCGTGCGGCCCGATGTGCACATTGCGGGGCAGTGCGTCACCGTGGATCGGGCCCGGCGCCAGACGGGGCGTCAGCGCCGCCGCGGCCGCCGCGAAGCCGTCCCGGCGCTCGCGCAGATACGCCGCGTCCTCGGGGTCGATCGCCGTACCCGCCAGCCGCAGCCAGCGCTCCACGCCGCCGAGCAGCTCCCGGGGCGGCAACGCGAACGGCGCGGCGGGCAGAGCGTGCACGATCCGCAGCAGCTCGGCCAGGTCCCCGGGCCCGGCGGGGCGCTCGGCATCGGGCAGCCGGTGCCACACGGTCACCGGGTGACCGTCCACCAGACGCGGCTCCGGCTCGGCCGCCCGCACCGCCGGCACGCCCGCCCCGGCCAGCCACCCGGCGATGGCCAGCTCGCGCCGGGCCCGCTCCAGCAGCTCGGCGTCCCGGCCCACCTTGACCACCAGGTCACCGGCGGCGAACACCGCGTTCTCGCCGAGCGCGAGCAGCCGCGCGTCCCCGGCCGCGACCGTCGGCACCCGCGCCGCGGCCAGCACCTCCCGCGCCCGTGCCTCGTCCATCGTCGTGCCTCCGTCGTCCCGAGCCGTCGTGCGGGGTCCCGGCGGACGCCGTTTCCCCCGGTCAGTCTCCCATTCGCCCAGGCCGCACCCGCCCGCGCGGCGGGGATGTCCGTTCCGCCGCCAGAGATCCACTTTGTGATTACGAAAGCTTGTTGAACAAGTCACAGACGTGTGCAGAGGTTGATCCCGACCCCGTGGAACCGGCAGAGTTTCGCGCAGCCCGGGCGAAGCGCGGGCCCCGGCCGTCGTGCCCGCCCCCACGGGGCACGACGGCCGCTCTAAGCTGACCGGGTGACCACCTATGCGGCCCTGTTGCGCGGGATCAACGTCGGCGGCAACCGGAAGCTCCCCATGGCCGATCTGCGCGCCCTGCTCGGCGGCCTCGGCCACACCGGTGTCCGCACCCATCTCCAGAGCGGCCAGGCGGTGTTCACCGCCGACCACGGCGACGAGGACACCCTCGCGGCGGAACTGGCCGGGGCGATCGAGGAGCGCTTCGGCTTCCCGGTGGACGTGCTGGTGCGCGACCACGCCTATCTCGCCGAGGTGGCGCGCGCCTGCCCCTTCCGGGCCGCCGAGCCGGCGGCCCGGCAACTGCACGTCACCTACTTCTCCGCGCCCGTCACCCCCGACCGCTACGCGCACCTCGACCAGGCCGCCCACCTCCCCGAGGAGTTCCGCCTCGGCGACCGCTGCCTGTACCTGTACGCCCCCGACGGCCTCGGCCGCTCCAAGCTCGCCGAGGCGCTGAGCCGGCAGCGCGCCACCAAGGGCCTGATCGCCACCAGCCGGAACTGGAACACCGTGGTCAAGCTGGTCGAGCTGACCGCGCCGGGGGCATGAGCACGAGGGAAGGGACCGGGCCGGCCCGTGCGCTGCCTCGTGATCGGAGCGGGCGCGGTCGGCGGCGCCGTCGGCGGGCGGCCGGCCCAGGCCGGCCGTGAGGTCGTGCTCGTCGCCCGCGGCACCCGGCCGACGGCACTCGGCGAGCACGGCCTGCGGCCGCGCGTCCCCGAAGGGGAGACGGGGTACCGGCTGCCGGCCGTCGGGGCCCGGAGCCGCTCGGTGGCCGGCTGCACGGCGGGTCCACCTCGCTGAACGAACTCCTCCAGCGCCTCGCCGGCGCCTTCGCCCGCGAGCGTCGGCCCGCGGGCTCGCTGCCGATCGCCGACCTGGTCCGCACGGCCGACGAGGCCGGGCGGCAGGCGTACCGACCCGGTCTCCGCTTCGCGGTAACCGGAGCCCGGGTGAGCCGGCGCACAGATGGCCGATAACCGTCGCTGCGGCGCGCCTCCTTGATCCTCCCCTGTGACACCGGGGCCGTCCGGCACGCAGAACGAAGAGCCGCCGCGGTCCGACGTCACAGGGGAACGCCGGACCGCGGCGGCTTTTACCACGGCCTCGCCCGCAAGGGGTCGGGCTCTGCGAACTTCGCGACAAGTCCCGCCCGTGTGCCTAGGGTTGAAGCCACGCGGGACGGCCCGGGAGCCCGCTCCGGAGCACGCGCACGCGGTTCCGCTTGCGCGTCCGGCCCGGACAACCGCCCCCGGCCGCCCGAACGAGTGACGATTTTCGGCCTACTCCGCACGTTCGCCGTCGCAGTGGGCGGGCGCCGCGCCACCGAGCCGCGGCGCCCTTGCGAACCGCCGGTGGCGTCACCTCCGATCCACGAGCGAGGACTGGACATGAGCACCTATGACTACGGACACGTCAACGGCCCCGGACAGTACGGCGAGTTCGTCGGCCTCGACCTGACGCACGGCACCCCGCCCCTGGAGGCGCTGATCGCCGTCTCCGCCCGGCTCACCGAGGCGCTGCGCAGGGAGTGCCCGGGGCTCGTCCGCCAGGGCCGGATCATCGAGGCGGCGTTCGCGGAGTCCGCCGACGACGGGCTGCCGCCCAACCGCGGCCGCATCCGCACCGCGCTGGACGACATCTGCATCGGGGCGTCGGCCGGCACCGCCAGCCTCGCCTACACCCGGCAGCTGGTGCAGGCCCTCGGGCTCTGACTCCCGGCGGTGTCCCTCAGGCGCCCAGCACCTGGAGCGCCGGCCGGCACGCGGCGTCGTACCGGCGCAGCAGCAGCCGCGCCACCTCCGGCGCGGGACCCAGCACCTCGGCGAGCACGTCCGCACCGGCGGCGCCGCGCGCGATGCGGTCCGGCAGGAAGCCGGGGGCCAGCACGTACGGCGCGACGGCGACACGGGCGCAGCCGAGCGCGCGCAGTTCCCGCACCGCGTCCTCGGTGCGGGGCAGGGAAGCGGAGGCGAACGCGGGCCGCACGGCGCACCAACCGGTGTGCCACCACTCCCGCGCGATATCGGCGATCACCGCGATCGCCTCCGGGTCACTGGACCCCGCCGAGGCCAGCACGACCCCGGTCGAGGGCTTGTCGGCCGGGGACAGCCCGGCCTCGTACAGCCGCCGCTCCAGCGCCGCGAGCAGCAGCGGCGACGGACCGAGCACCTCCGCCTGCCTGATCCGCAGCCGCGCGGGCGCCTGCCGCAGCACCGCCGGGATGTCGGCCTTGGCGTGGAAGGCGCGGGTCAGCAGCAGCGGCAGGGCCACGACGTCCCGGACCCCCTCCGCCGCCAGGGACTCCAGAACCCCCTGCACCGAGGGCACGTTGAAGTCGAGGAAGCCGGTCTCCACGCGCAGCCCGGGCCGCCGCGACCGCACCCGCTCCACCAGGGCGTGCACGGCTTGGGCGTGCCGCGCGTCGCGGCTGCCGTGGGCGATGACGAGGAGCACGGGCCCGTTCATGCCGGTCAGCCCCTCACCAGCAGCCCGCGGCTGCGCAGCACCCACCGCTCCAGCGGACTGAAGATCAGCAGATCGATCGCGATGCCGACGAACAGGATCAGCAGGATGGCCTCGAACACCATCGCCATGTCGCTGGCGGTGCGCGCGTTCTCCAGCAACTGGCCGAGCCCGGTGCCCAGATCGGGGAAGCTGGCGATGATCTCCGCGGCCATCAGGGAGCGCCAGGAGAACGCCCAGCCCTGCTTCATGCCGGCCACATAGCCGGGCAGGGCGGCCGGCAGGGTGATGTGCCAGGTGCCCCTGACGCCGGTGGCGCCCAGCGTGCGCCCGGCGCGCAGGAACAGCGGGGAGACCTGGTCCACGCCGGAGACCAGCCCGTTGGCGATGGACGGCACCGCCCCGAGCAGGATCACCGTGTACATCATGGAGTTGTTCAGCCCCAGCCAGATCACCGCGGGCGGCACCCACGCCACCGACGGCAGCGACTGGAGCCCGGACAGCACCGGCCCGATCGCCGCCCGCACGAACCTGACCCGCGCCACCAGCAGCCCCAGCGGGGTGCCGATCACCAGCGCGAGGCAGAAGCCGAGCAGGCCCCGGGAGACGGAGGTCCAGATGTAGCCGAGCAGCTTGCCCTGGAGCCAGTCGTCGCGGAAGGCGCCCCAGACCGCGCCCGGCGTGGGCAGCTTGGTCGGATCGTCCACGATCTTCAGGGTGATCAGGCCCTGCCACACCGCCAGCACCACGACGATCGCGGCGACGGGCGGGATGATCTTGTCGACGAGGGTCTTGCGGAACGGCGTACGGCGCGACTGGGTGGTCTCCAGCGCGTCGAGGCCCGCCCCCACGCTGTCCGTCGTGGGACCGGTCGTCGTCTCACTGCTGGCCATGACGGCGGATCTCCCCACGCAGGACTTCGGTGATCTCCAGGGACAGCTCCGCCACGGGCGCGTCCTCGATGCGCCGCGGATGCGGGATGCCGACCTCCCACTCCCGGGCGATGCGGCCGGGCCGGGAGGACAGCAGCACGACCCGCTGGGCGAGCCGTACCGCCTCGCGCACGTTGTGCGTCACGAACAGCACCGACAGGCCGGTCTCCGACCAGATCCGGGTCAGCTCGTCGTGCAGCACGTCCCGGGTGATGGCGTCCAGGGCCGCGAACGGCTCGTCCATCAGCAGCAGCCGGCTCTCCTGCGCCAGCGCGCGGGCCAGCGCGACCCGCTGGCGCATGCCGCCGGACAGCTCGTGCACGCGCTTGCCGTACGCGCCCTTCAGCCGGACCAGTTCGAGCAGTTCCTCGGCCTTGCCGCGCCGCTCCGCACGGGGGATTCCCCGGAGCCGGAGGGCGAGTTCGATGTTCTTGCCGGCGGTCAGCCAGGG
Source organism: Streptomyces misionensis (assembly GCF_007896895.1). GTDB lineage: Bacteria > Actinomycetota > Actinomycetes > Streptomycetales > Streptomycetaceae > Streptomyces > Streptomyces misionensis_A. The sequence continues at coordinate 15,178 of NZ_VOGW01000100.1, forward strand.
GAACAGGGCGTGTTCCTGGAACATCAGCGCGGGGCGGCCGTCGGTGTGGATGGTGCCCGTGGTGGGCTTGTCCAGGCCCGCCACCAGGTTGAGCAGCGTGGACTTCCCGCAGCCCGAGGCGCCCAGGAGGGTGACGAACTCGCCGGGCGCGACATCGATGCCGATGTCGTCCAGGACGAGCTGGGACCCGTCCGGTGTGGCGAAGGACTTCGAGACATGCTCAAGGCGTGCGGCGTACTCCACCGACCGCGCGGCCTTGGCGAGGGTCGTGGCCATGGTCGTCACCTCCTGGGACGTCGTGGGGCGGGCGTCAGCTGGTGCCGAGACCGGCGGCGTCGACCGGACGCCCGCCCTCGGCCTTGAGAACCTTGTTGAGGATCGTCAGGTCGTAGATGCCCTTCAGATCCGGCTTGGCCAGCAGCCCGGCCTTGACCGCGTGCGCCGCCTCGGTGTCGAGGCTGGCGGCCAGCGGGTCGTCGGTGAAGCTGACCGACTTCCACGCCGGGTCGAGCACAGCGGCCGGCAGCGCCTTGCCGGAGTCGTCCGCGAGCTGCTTGTTCGCGGCCTGCTTCGCCTGCTCCGGGTTGGCGTTGATCCACTTGTTGGCCTCGACGGACGCCCTCAGTACCGCCTCGACCGCCTTCGGGTGCTCCTTGAGGAACGCCTGCCGCACGATGATGTTGGTGATCACGAACTTGTTGCCCGGCCACAGCGACGACTCGTCCAGCAGCACCTTGCCGCCCTCGGCGACCAGCTTGGACGCGGTCGGCTCCGGCACCCAGGCGCCGTCGATGGAGCCCGTCTTGAAGGCGTCCGGGGTCACCTTGTTGTCGCTGCGCACGACCGTGACGTCGCCCTTGCCGCTCTGCGGGTCGACCTTCCAGCCCTGCTCGGCGACCCAGTTGAGGAACGCGACGTCCTGGGTGTTGCCCAGCTGCGGGGTGGCGATCTTCTTGCCCTTGACGTCCTTCAGGGACGTGATCTTCTTCGGGTCGACGACCAGCTTGACCCCGCCGGACGCCGAACCACCGATGATCTTCAGGCTCTTGCCGTCGGACTTGGTGTAGCCGTTGATCGCCGGGGACGGGCCGATCCAGCCGATGTCGATGGAGCCCGAGTTCAGCGCCTCGATCTCGGAGGGACCGGCGTTGAAGGTGGCGTAGTCGGCCTTGGTGGCGCCCAGTTCCTTCTGGAACAGGCCGCGTTCGCGGCCCACCAGCGCGGTGCCGTGGGTCAGGTTCGGGAAGTACCCGATCTTCACGGAGTCGAGACCGTCGGTCTTCTTCGCCCCGGCGGCGACCTTCGCGGTGTCGTCGGTCCTGGACTCGGAGCCGTAGCCGCACGCGGCGAGCGTGAGCAGGGGGAGAGCGGCCAGCGCGGCTATCGAGCGGCGCAGTACGCGGGGGTTGATGGCAGGCACGGGAGGTGTTCCTCTCGTTGGCCCGGCGGTCACGGTCTCTCAGGTCGTGGCCGGGAGGTCGGCAGGTCTTCGTTCACGGCGGTGGGGGGTGTGGGCGCGCGAGCGGTGCGCGTACGTCAGCGCACACATCGCGCGACCCCGCCCTGGCCGCTGCCGAGGGCGCCGCTGCCCACCCGGCCGCCCTCCTTCGCGAACGCCGAATAGAAATCGGTCGAGTTCATGGTCAGAAGTCCCAGCCGTCGTCGTCGGACGCGCTCTTGACCGGGTCGGGCGCCGCGAACGACTCGCCGACCATGCCCGCGGTGAGCGTGGTGCCGTCGGCCGGGTCGATCAGGATGAAGGAGCCGGTGCGGCGGGAGTCGGCGTAGGAGTCGACCGGGAGCGGCTCGGCCGTGCGGATCTTGACGCGGCCGATGTCGTTGGCGGCGAGCTGCCCGGGGTGCGGGTGCAGGGACAGGTCGTCGAGGGTGAGCCGGGACGGGATGTCCTTCACGATCGCCTTGACCGTGCGGGTGCCGTGCTTGAGCAGCACCCGGTGGCCCACCGTCAGGGGCTGGTCGGCGACATGGCAGACGGTCGCCTCCACGTCCTGCGTGGTGGGCGGCGCGTCCTTCGTCGGCACGATCAGATCGCCGCGCGAGACGTCGATGTCGTCCGCCAGCAGCAGGGTCACGGACTGCGTGGTCCAGGCGACGTCGACCGGCTCGCCCAGCAGGTCGATGCCGGAGATGGTCGAGGTCCGCCCGGACGGCAGGACGGTGACCTCCTCGCCGACCCGGAAGCTGCCCGCCGCGATCTGGCCCGCGTAGCCCCGGTAGTCCGGGTGCTCGGCGGTCTGCGGGCGGATCACGTACTGCACGGGCAGCCGCGCGTGGCAGTGCGCCAGGTCGTGGCTGACCGGGACGGTCTCCAGGTGCTCCAGGACGGTGGGACCGCCGTACCAGTCCATGTGCGCGGACGGTTCCACCACGTTGTCGCCGGCCAGCGCGGAGATCGGGATCGCGGTGACCTCCGGGATTCCCAGCTCCGTCGCGTACGCGGTGAACTCCTCGGCTATCGCGGCGAACACGGACTCCGCGTAGTCGACCAGGTCCATCTTGTTGACCGCGAGCACGACGTGCGGGACCCGCAGCAGGGCGGCGATCGCGGCGTGCCGGCGGGTCTGCTCGACCACGCCGTTGCGGGCGTCGACCAGGATGACCGTCAGCTCCGCGGTGGACGCGCCGGTGACCATGTTGCGGGTGTACTGCACATGGCCCGGGGTGTCGGCCAGGATGAACCGCCGCCGGGGCGTGGCGAAGTAACGGTACGCCACGTCGATGGTGATGCCCTGTTCGCGCTCGGCGCGCAGGCCGTCGGTGAGCAGGGCGAGGTCGGGACCGTCCTGGCCACGGCTCGCCGACGCGCGCTCCACGGCTTCGAGCTGGTCGGCGAGGACCGACTTGGAGTCGTGCAGCAGCCGGCCGACGAGGGTGGACTTGCCGTCGTCCACGGAACCGGCGGTGGCGAACCGCAGCAGGGTGGTGGCCGAGAGGGCCTCGGTCGTCGTGGTGCTCATGGCTAGAAGTACCCCTCGCGCTTGCGGTCTTCCATCGCGGCCTCGGACAGCTTGTCGTCCGCTCGGGTGGCGCCCCGCTCGGTGAGCCGGGACGCGGCGATCTCGGCGATCACCGCGTCCAGGGTCGTGGCGTCGGAGTCGACGGCGCCCGTGCAGGACATGTCGCCGACGGTGCGGTAGCGGACGAGCCGCTTCTCCACGGTCTCCTCCGCGCGCGGGCCGCCCCAGTCGCCGGCGGTCAGCCACATGCCGGCCCGCCGGAACACCTCGCGCTCGTGGGCGAAGTAGATCTGCGGCAGCTCGATGCCCTCGCGGGCGATGTACTGCCACACGTCCAGCTCGGTCCAGTTGGACAGCGGGAACACCCGGACGTGCTCGCCGGGGGCGTGGCGGCCGTTGTACAGGTTCCACAGCTCGGGGCGCTGGCGGCGCGGGTCCCACTGGGAGAACTCGTCGCGCAGCGAGAACACCCGCTCCTTGGCGCGGGCCTTCTCCTCGTCGCGCCGGCCACCGCCGAAGACCGCGTCGAACCTCTCCGACTGGATCTTCTCGGTCAGCGGCAGCGTCTGGAGCGGGTTGCGGGTGCCGTCCGGGCGCTCCTTGAGGACCCCGCGGTCGATGTAGTCCTGCACGGAGGCCACGTGCAGGCGCAGCCCGTGCTTCTCGACCGCGCGGTCCCGGTAGTCCAGCACCTCGGGGAAGTTGTGCCCGGTGTCCACGTGCAGCAGCGCGAAGGGCACCGGCGCGGGCGCGAACGCCTTCAGCGCCAGGTGCAGCATCACGATCGAGTCCTTGCCCCCGGAGAAGAGGATCACCGGGTTCTCGAACTCGCCGGCCACCTCCCGGAAGATGTGCACCGCCTCGGACTCCAGCGCGTCCAGGTGCGACAGGGCGTACGGGCTGTCCGTACCGCCCTCCACCTCGGCGACCGCGGTCATGCCAGTCCCCTCTCGCTCAGCAGGGCGTACACGGCGGCCGCGGACTCCTGCACGGTCTGGTGCTGCGACTCGATCCGCAGCTCGGGCGACTCCGGCTCCTCGTACGGGTCGTCCACACCGGTCAGCCCGGTCAGCTCGCCCGCCGCCTGCTTGGCGTACAGGCCCTTCACATCGCGGACGCTGCACACCTCGACCGGCGTCGCCACATGCACCTCCAGATACGGCGTGGCGTTCTCCTCGTGCCGCTTGCGCACGGCCTCCCGGCTGTCCGCGTACGGCGCGATCACCGGTACCAGTGCCAGCACCCCGTTGCGGGCGAGCAGTTCGGCGACGAAGCCGATGCGCTGCACATTGGTGTGCCGGTCCTCGCGGGAGAAGCCGAGGCCCGCCGAGATGAACTCGCGGATCTCGTCGCCGTCGAGCACCTCCACCCGGCGGCCCCCGGCCCGCAGCCGGGCGGCCAGTTCATGGGCGATGGTGGTCTTGCCGGCGCTCGGCAGCCCGGTGAGCCAGACGGTGGCTCCGGTGGTCACGTCGTTCTCCTGTGTCGGATCGGGAATCGGGTGGGGCGTCATCCGTGCAGCCCGCACTCGGTCTTGGCGCGGCCCGCCCAGCGTCCGGCCCGCGCGTCCTCGCCCTCCAGCACCCGGCGGGTGCACGGGGCGCAGCCGATGGAGGGGTAGCCGTCCATCAGCAACGGGTTGGTGAGCACGCCGTGTTCGGCGATGTAGGCGTCCACGTCGTCCTGGGTCCAGCGGGCGATGGGGGAGACCTTGACCTTGCGCCGCTTCTCGTCCCAGCCGACGACCGGGGTGTTCGCCCGGGTCGGCGACTCGTCGCGGCGCAGACCGGTGGCCCACGCCCGGTAGTTCTCCAGGCCCTCCGCCAGCGGCCGCACCTTGCGCAGGGCGCAGCACAGATCGGGATCGCGGTCGTGCAGCTTCGGGCCGTACTCGGCGTCCTGCTCGGCGACCGTCTGCCGGGGGGTGAGGGTGATGACGTTGACGTCCATCACGGCCGCCACCGCGTCCCGGGTGCCGATGGTCTCCGGGAAGTGGTAGCCGGTGTCGAGGAAGACGACGTCCACGCCCTCGCGCACCCGGGAGGCGAGGTGCGCGACCACGGCGTCCTCCATGGATGAGGTCACGCAGAACTCCTCGCCGAAGGTGTCCACCGCCCAGCGCAGGATCTCCAGGGCGGAGGCGTCCTCCAGTTCGCGGCCCGCGTGCTCGGCCAGCTCCCGCAACTCCTCGGTGGTGCGCTCGTGCTGAAGTTCCGTCATGTCCGTCCGCCCTTGTGGTCGTCGGCTCGCCGCAGTCCCTGGGCGAGCAGCCCGAGGAATTTCAGCTGGAAGGCGCGGTTGCACGCGCCGCACTCCCAGGCGCCGTGGCCCTGTTCGTTCGGCCGCAGGTCCTCGTCGCCGCAGTAGGGGCAGTGGAAGGGTGCCGCACGCTCGCTCACGACAGGGCCTCCTCGGCGGCGCGGCCGGCCCAGGCGGCGAACCGCTCGCCGTCCTCGCGCTCGGCCAGGTAGCGCCTGAGCACCCGCTCGATGTAGTCGGGCAGTTCCTGCGAGGTGACCTTCAGCCCGCGCACCTTGCGGCCGAAGCCCGCCTCCAGACCGAGGGCGCCGCCCAGGTGCACCTGGTAGCCCTCGACCTGGTTGCCGTCCTCGTCCAGGACCAGCTGGCCCTTGAGACCGATGTCCGCCACCTGGATGCGGGCGCAGGCGTTGGGGCAGCCGTTGATGTTGATGGTCAGCGGCTCGTCGAACTCGGGGAGCCGGCGCTCCAGTTCGTCGATCAGGGCGCTGCCGCGCGCCTTGGTCTCCACGATGGCGAGCTTGCAGAACTCGATGCCGGTGCAGGCCATGGTGCCGCGCCGGAACGGGGACGGGGAGACGCTGAGGTCGAGCGCGTCGAGTGCCGTGCGCAACGAGTCGACCTGGGCCTCCTCGACGTCCAGCACGATCATCTTCTGCTCGGTGGTGGTGCGCACCCGCCCGGACCCGTGCGCCTCGGCGACCTCGGCGACCTTGGCCAGCGTGGCGCCGTCCACCCGGCCGACGCGCGGCGCGAAGCCGACGTAGAAGCGGCCGTCCTTCTGCCGGTGCACGCCCACGTGGTCGCGCCAGCGCTCCACGGGCTGGTCCGGCGCCGGGCCGTCGATCAGCTTGCGCTTGAGGTACTCGTCCTCCAGCACCTGCCGGAACCGCTCCGCGCCCCAGTCGGCGACCAGGAACTTCAGCCGGGCCCGGTTGCGCAGCCGCCGGTAGCCGTGGTCACGGAAGATCGAGATGACGCCCTCGTGGACGTCGGCGACCTCCTCCAGCGGCACCCAGGCGCCCAGCCGCACCCCGATCTTGGGGTTGGTGGACAGCCCGCCGCCGACCCACAGGTCGAAGCCGGGGCCGTGCTCGGGGTGTTCGACGCCGACGAACGCGACGTCGTTGATCTCGTGCGCCACGTCCAGCAGCGGCGAGCCGGAGACCGCGGTCTTGAACTTGCGCGGCAGGTTCGAGTACGCGGGGTTCCCGACGACCCGTCGGTGGATCTCCTCGATGGCCGGGGTGCCGTCGATGATCTCGTCCTCGGCGATGCCCGCCACCGGGGAGCCGAGGATCGCGCGGGGCGTGTCGCCGCAGGCCTCGGTGGTGGACAGCCCCACCGCCTCCAGGCGCCGCCATATCTCCGGCACGTCCTCGATCCGGACCCAGTGCAGCTGGATGTTCTGCCGGTCGGTGATGTCGGCGGTGCCGCGCGCGAACTCCTGGGAGACCTCGCCGATCACCCGCAGCTGTGCGGTGGTCAGCCGGCCGCCGTCGATCCGCACCCGCAGCATGAAGTACTCGTCGTCCAGCTCCTCCGGCTCCAGGATCGCGGTCTTGCCGCCGTCGATCCCCGGCTTGCGCTGGGTGTACAGGCCCCACCACCGCATCCGGCCTCGCAGGTCGGTCGGGTCGATGGAGTCGAATCCGCGCTGGGAGTAGATCGTCTCAATGCGTGTCCGTACGTTGAGACCGTCGTCGTCCTTCTTGAACTGCTCGTTGCCGTTGAGTGGCGTGAAGTGGCCCTGGGCCCACTGGCCCTCACCGCGGTGACGGCTCACCTTGCGGCGGGGCGCGGAGGCGGCTGGGTTCTGTGGGTTGGCGGCCATGGTTGCTACGTCCTTCGGACCGGAGGAAAGGCGAGTCTGACGGCGCTGACCTGCACGTTTATGCGCGCACGGGCAGGATTGCGCAGCCGTGCGCGGGCAGGGGGCGAGCGGGGTCGAAAGTGCGGGAACGGCGGTGCTGGAGAGATCAGCTCGCCGGACAAATGGCGCTGGACATGCGGCCGAGGTCGACGTGCCGCCGACTCACCAAGGCAATTCCAGTTCCAGGCATGACGGAAGCGTGGCACGGCGATCTGGACACAGTCCAGCTTCTTCCGGCATGCGGACACCCTTGTCCCAAAATACGGGACAACGGTGTCGTCGCTCACATGTGCCGGGCGGAGGGTTGTCCTGGCAGGTCAGGCAGGGTACGCGCCGGGCCAGGGCCCCGGCGTCGCCACGTCGGGCTCCAGCTCGACCCTGGTGTCGTACAGCTTGAACCCGCGCCGCTGGTAGTTGGCCATGGCGAACTCGCCGTCCTTGTCGCAGGTGTGCACCCAGACCCGCTTCGTCGGCGTCCGGCCCGGCCAGCGCTCGGCGAGGTCCCAGGCGCGGGCGGTGCCCTGCGCCAGCAGATGGCCGCCGATGCCCCGGCCCCGGAAGGCGGGCAGCAGCCCGAAGTAGAGGATCTCCACCGCGCCCTCGTCCTGCGCCTCCAGCTCGACGTACCCGGCCGGGGTGCCGCGGTCGTAGGCCACCCAGGTCTCCGTCCCCGGCTGCTCCAGCAGCTCTTGCCAGCGCGCGTACGACCAGCCGAGCCGGTCGGTCCAGCGGATGTCCCCGCCCACCGCGGTGTACAGGAACCGGTTGAACTCGGGGGAGGGCACCTCCGCGCGGACGACGCGGACGTCGCCTTCGGGGGCGGCGGCGGGCAGCAGATCGGCCGGGGTCGTCTGCTCCAGGTACCAGGTGGTGACAGGGACGCTGCTCATGCGGGCCAGGGAATCATCCCGCCGCGGGGTCTGTCGACGGCCGTCGGGCGCTCCCGCTGCCCGGCCCGCCGTGTGCGCCTCGGCCGCCGTGTGCCGCGCCCCTTCGGCCCGCCGTGCGCCGGCCCCGCCGCCGGCCTCAGCCCAGTGACCGGTCCAGCTCCGCCAGCGGCAGCGCGAACAGCATCCGGTCGGACAGGGACCACACCTCGCCGGTCTCCTGCCAGTACGACAGGGAGCCCGGGGAGTCGGCCCAGCAGCGGTGAGTGCCGTCCGTGCCGCACTCCGCGGCCTGCGCGCCCCGGGTGTCCTGGCGCAGCAGCCCGCCGTGTCCGTCTTGCGAACCGGGCAGCCGTCCCACATACCAGGACGGGCGCTCGGCCCCGGCCCGCCGGTAGGACAGCACGCCCCGGATCCCGGTCACCCGGGTCCGGTACTCCTCCACCGCGTTCACCTGCCCCGCGGCGTTCGTGGCGAGCAGCCCCTCGTGTCCGGGCACGGTGCTGAACGCGTACCGCCACAGCCGGGCGGTGCGCTCGCTGCCGGGGGCGGTCCACTCGGCGGCGACCAGGCTGTCCGGTGCCGTGCTGCGGTCGAGCGACAGCGCGCCCGGACAGGGCGGCCCGGACGCCGAGCAGCGGCCCCCGGTGAAGCGGTAGGCGCCCACCGCGGGCATCACGTACCGGTAGCCGTCGGCGGACCAGCCGCCGCGCACCCGGCCGACCCCGGGTCCGTCGACCGTGGTGCGCTGGATGCGGTCGACGTCGTACACATAGAGCGCGGTGTCGCCGGCCCGGCGGGTGGTGACCAGCAGTTTGTCCTGGTACCAGACCATGGACGAGATCCCCGAGCCGAGGCCCCGGTAGTCGCGGCCGCCGTCCACCGGCACCACCAGCAGCACCCAGCGATAGGCGAGCCGGTCCGGGTCGTCGGCGTTCACGAAGGCGACCCGGGCGAGGCCCCGCTCGGCGCGCGGGCCGTCCTCGGTGCTGTGCGTCCAGCCGCTCAGGACGACCCGGTGGCTGCCCCACACCCCGTCCTCGTCGGCGTCCCCGGAGGTGGTCACCGAGGCGGGCCGCCAGTCTGCGCCGGAGGCGGTGTCGGACGCGTCCCAGCAGTAGGCGCGGTCGGGGGAGGGGGTGACGGGCAGGGAGGCGCGGTCGGTGTCGGAGCAGCCGGCGCCCTCGGTCAGGGTGCGGTCGGCGCTGCCCAGCACGGTGTCCACGCCGACCGGACGGCCCATGGCGGCGGCCAGCCGGTCCAGGGCGCGGCCGGGCACCAGTTGCTCGCGCAGCCGCAGCGGGGCGGTGTCCGCCGGGGCGGTGAGCGGCTTGAGGGCGCCGGGGCGCTCGGTGACCTGTGCCTGGGAGGTGCTGATCAGGGTGGCGGCCGCGGTCAGCGCCAGCGCGGTCCCGGTCAGCGCGGCGCGCAGGGCCGCGCCCCGCCTGCGCCGACGATGTCTGCCGCGATGGTTCATGTCGTCCCCTCTTCAGGGTCCCTTCGCTCCGGCGCACGCCGTCGCCCCGGCCCTGCGGCCGGGACGGCCCAACTGCGCCGGACGGTGCACGGGTTGACGCGCGCCCCGGGCGGCCGGGCCCGTAGGGATGCTACGGCAGTAACGGTCCGCGCAGGGCGAAGACCCCGCAAATACCCGGAAGACACACGGGAAGAGCCGCGCCCCCGCCGTCACGCGGACGCCGGGCCGTCGCCCGCCAGGGCCACCCGGCGGCGCCGCACCGCCCCGGCCGACGAACGGGGCAGCAGGTCCCGGGGGTTCTCGGGCAACAGCAGCTCGACGTCCGCCGCATCACAGAAACGATACGGCCGATGCTGGAGAAGTCCGCCGAGATAACGGCGTATCCGCGACATCTCCGCTCGCACCGTCACCGTCCGTGACGGGTCTCCGAAGAGGTCCCCGGCCAGCTCCGCCGCCCCGCGCCCGTGCGGGTGTTCGGCCAGCAGGAACAGCAACTCGGCGTGGCGCGGGCTCAGTTCCCGGGACCAGGTGCCCGCCGAGGCACCCGCCGACACGGTCACCGCGGCGCGCTCCGGCCGGGTCAGGTCCAGTACGACGCGGGAGGACGGCGCGGCGTGCGGCTCCCCGTCCGCCCGCAGCAGCCAGCCCCCGCACAGCGGCTCCACCGCGCACCAGCCGAGCGACGGCAGCCACCGGCGGCCCGGCACCAGCGACTTGGGCAGCACCACCCGCCGCAGATACGGCATCCCCGTCACGGCCGCCGCCCAGCCGTCCCGGTCCACCACCAGTGCCCGCCCGGTCAGCCGCGCCAGCACCGGCGCCGCCACCGCCCGCAGCCGCTCCAGCGAGGCTTGGTGCAGCTCCCGCAGCCGCGCCTCGGCGAGCTTGGCCACCGAGTCCACCCAGGCCAGCGTCGCCGGATGCATGGTCTCCAGCGGGCCGCTCACATCCACCACTCCGAGGAGCCGGCCGTCGCGCGGATCGGTGATCGGCGCCCCCGTGCACGTCCAGGAGGTGTGCGAGCGCACGAAGTGCTCGGCGGCGAACACCTGCACGGGCCGGCGCACGACCACCGGAGTGCCCACCCCGTTGGTGCCGACCACGTCCTCCCGCCAGTCCGCGCCCAGTTCGAAGCCGAGCCCGTCCGCCTTGCGCAGCACCGGCCCCGACCCCTCGCGCCACAGCACCCGTCCCTCGGCGTCCGCGACGACCATGATGTGCTGGGCGACGTCGGCGACCGAGAGCAGCCCCTCGCGCAGCACCGGCAGGACATGCCGCAGCGGCGACTCCTCGCGCCGCCGCCGCACCTCCTCCGGGGGCAACAGCCCCGATCTGCAGTCGCGGTCGGGATCGACGCCGCTGCGCAGCATCCGCCCCCAGGACTGCTCGATCACCGGCCGCGGCGCCACGGGGCCGCGCTGGCCGGCCAGCGTCGCCTCGCGCACCTCGTGCATCACCCGGGCCGCCTGCGCCGCGTCCACGGCGGCCAGGCGCGCCACGTTCATCGGCGGGTTCACCACGGGTCTCCTCCGGGAGAAGGGCGTCGAACAAACTCCGCAAGCCGCCCGGGCGACGCACTCCGGTCGGCTGTGCCTCTCATACTGCCGGGCCGGGCAGGCCGGAGGCACACACTCCGCGCATGTGCGCCGAGAAGTTGCAACCCCCTGCAACCCTGGTGAACCGTCCGAACCCCGCAGAGACTTGACCACGACGCCCACCGCGGCGTCCGGGGGCCGCGACCGGCCCACGTGGCGGGGGTGGTGCCGTGTCGGCGCGGCACCACCCCCGGCCGGGCACCGGCGGTTTTCGCCAGGACCTCGCAGAACCCCCCGTGGACGCGCGGTGTTTCAGGCGACCGGCCGCGCCCGCTCGACCACCGGTGCCAGGTCCAGGCCGCCCGGCAGCGTGCCGAACGTCCCTCCGTGGTCGCCGCCCAGCCGGGAGGCGCAGAAGGCGTCGGCCACCTCCGGCGGCGCGTGCCGCACCAGCAGGGAGCCCTGGAGCACCAGCGCCAGCCGCTCCACCAGTCGCCGCGCCCGGCCCTCCACGCCCTCCAGATCGGCCAGTTCGCCGAACAGGTCCTTCACCGCCCGGTCCAGCCGGTGATCGGCGCCGTGCGCCTGACCGATCTCGGCCAGACAGGCGTCCAGCGCGCCCGGCTCCCGCCGCAGCGCCCGCAGCGCGTCCAGCGCCTGCACGTTCCCGGCGCCCTCCCACACGGAGTTCAGCGGCGACTCGCGCACCAGCCGGGGCAGCCCCGACTCCTCCACGTACCCGTTGCCGCCCAGGCACTCGGCGGCCTCGACCACGACCGGCGCGCACCGCTTGGTGATCCAGTACTTGGCGGCCGGCACCGCGAGCCGCGCGAAGGCGCGCTCCCGCTCGCTCCCGTCGTCGTACGCCGCCGCCAGCCGCACCGCCAGAGCGGTCGCCGCCTCCGACTCCAGCGCGAGGTCGGCGAGCACATTGCGCATCAGCGGCTTGTCGAGCAGCCGGCCGCCGAACGCCTCCCGGTGGGCGCAGTGGTGCACCGCCTGCGCCACCGCCTGCCGCATCAGGCCGGCCGAGCCGAGCGCGCAGTCCAGCCGGGTCGCGGCGACCATCCCGATGATGGTCCGCACCCCGCGCCCCTCCTCGCTGACCCGGCGCGCCCAGGTGCCGTCGAACTCCACCTCGGCGGAGGCGTTGGACCGGTTGCCCAGCTTGTCCTTGAGCCGCTGGAGCAGGAAGACGTTGCGGGTGCCGTCGTCCAGGACCCGCGGCACCAGGAAGCAGGTCAGGCCGCCCGGGGCCTGCGCCAGCACCAGGAACGCGTCCGACATCGGCGCCGAGCAGAACCACTTGTGCCCGGTGAGCGTGTAGGTGCCCTCCTCGGCGAGCGGGCGGGCCCGGGTGGTGTTCGCCCGGACGTCGCTGCCGCCCTGCTTCTCGGTCATGCCCATACCGAACAGGGCGCCGGGCTTGTGCGCGGCCGGCCGCAGCTCCCGGTCGTAGATCGTGGAGCTCAGCCGGGGCTCCCAGACCGCGGCGAGCGCGGGGTCGGTGCGCAGCGCGGGCACCGCCGCGTGCGTCATGGACAGCGGACAGCAGGTGCCCGCCTCGGCCTGGGACCACAGCAGGAACCCGGCCGCCCGGCGCACATGCCCGGCGGGCCGCGTCCAGGCGCCGGTCAGCCCCGCCGAGACGCCCTTGCCGAGCAGCCGGTGCCAGGCCGGGTGGAACTCCACCTCGTCGATCCGGTGGCCGTGGCGGTCGTGGGCGCGCAGCCGCGGCGGCTGCTCGTTCGCCTGCGTCGCCCACTCCTGGACCTGCGCCGAGCCCGCGGCCCGGCCGAGCGCCGACAGCTCCCCGCGCACCTCGTCCAGCAGCGCGTCCGGAGTGTGCCGCCCGACGGCCTCCACCAGCGCCCGGTCGGCGGTGAACAGGTCGTAGCCGACCAGCGGGGGCGGCTGGTTCGTCACGGTGTGGGTGGACATGCCTGCCATGATGGCGCACCTACCCCGGAAGGCGGTGGTGATGGCCTCCAGGGTGACACAGGACGGTCACCCGTGAGGGGGCGAAACCGGGCAGCTGCGCACAGGGTGCGACGAGCTGATCGGCGGACCGCCCCGCGAGGTGAGACCGGCCCGGTGCTGCGGATACCTTTGGGTCGTGCAGCCAGCAAGTGAATCCCCCGAACGGCCGGTCGGACGGCTCCACCGGGCCCGCGCCCTCTACCGGAACGTCTCCAAGCGCAGGACCGCCTGGCTGCTGCTCAAGGACACCGTCAACTCCTGCATGGAGTACCGCATCCTCGGCCTGGCCGCCGAGGCCGCGTTCTTCACGCTGCTGTCCGTGCCGCCGCTGCTGCTGTGCCTCATCGGGCTGCTCGCCTACGTCGACACCTGGACCGGCGCCCACACCATCGGCAGCCTGGAGGCCAACATCCTCGACGCCTCCCGGACCGTCCTGTCCGACAAGGGCGTCAAGGAGATCACCGAACCGATCCTGCACGACGTGATAAAAGGCGGCCGGCCCGACGTCATCTCCCTGGGCTTCCTGTTCGCCCTGTGGTCGGGGTCCCGCGCGGTGAACGTCTTCATCGACACCATCACCGTCATGTACGGCCTCGACGGCGTCCGGGGCATCGTCCGCACCCGGATCATGTCCTTCGTGCTCTTCATCGTGGCGCTGCTGATCGGCTCGGTGGCGCTGCCCCTGATGGTCGCCGGTCCGGACGCGGTGGTACGGGTGGTGCCCTGGTCGGAGACGGTGGTGCAGGTCCTGTACTGGCCGGTCGTCATCGTCCTGTCCATCGTCTTCCTGACCACCCTGTACCACGTCTCCGTGCCGGTGCGCTCGCCCTGGATCGAGGACGTCCCCGGGGCCCTGGTCGCCCTGGCCATGTGGGTGCTCGGCAGCTTCCTGCTGCGCATCTACCTCGTGCACACCATCGAGGGCGCCACGATCTACGGCTCCCTCGCCGCGTCCGTCGCCGTCATGCTGTGGATCGGTGTGTCCGCCTTCGCCGTGCTGGTCGGCGCGGCCGTCAACGCCGCCATCGACCGGGTCTGGCCGGCCGCCGCCACGGCCGCCGCCCGCGAGGCCAACGAGCGGGTGCGCTCGGCCCAGATCGCCGAGTACGTCGCCCGCGCCGCCGCGGCCCGCGAGGCCGACCCGGACCCGGACGACCCGGACATGCCCTCGGAGTTCCCCGAACGCTGGTCCCGCTTCCTGCCGCCCGAGGACGTCACGGCCCGGCTGCGCGCGCACCCGAAGAACGCGCAGGGGCCGGGCAAGGAGAAGAAGGAGCAGGAGCAGGGCAAGGTGAACGGGGAGCAGCCGCACACCCCGGACAACGGGGGCGGGGGCGCGAACGGGAGCGGGGGCGCGCCCTTCCGTCACTGGTGACGTGACCGCGTCGGCCCGCGGGGCCGTACCCTGGCGGCCGTGTACGCGGAGCGGGCGTCCCGGCTGACCGGCGCGGTGGTGTGGACGAACACACCGGCCGCCGTCGGCCCCGTGCTGCCCGACGGCTGCATGGACCTGCTCTGGGACGGGGAACGGCTGCTGGTCGCCGGCCCCGACACCCGGCCCTACCTCCCAGATCCGGAGGGTCCCCGTCACTGGGCGGGCGTCCGCTTCCACCCCGGCACCGCGCCCGCGCTGCTGGGCGTCCCCGCCCACGAACTTCTCGACCGGCGGGTCGAGCTGGCCGGTCTGTGGCCGGCCGCCCGGGTCCGGCGGCTGGGCGACCGGATGGCGGCGGCGGCCGACCCGGCGACCGCCCTGGAGGACATCGCCCTGGACCGGGCCGCCGTGGCGCCGCCCCCCGACCCATGGGTGCACCGGCTGGTACGACGCCTCGACGAGGGGCGCCCGGTCGCCGCCACCGCCGCCGAACTCGGCCTCGGCGCCCGCACCTTGCACCGCCGCTGCCGCGCCGCCTTCGGCTACGGCCCCAAGACCCTGGCCCGGATATTGCGCCTGCGACGGGCACTGGAACTGGCCCGCGCGGGCGTGCCGTACGCCGAGACGGCGGCCCGCGCCGGATACGCGGACCAGTCCCATCTCGCGCGGGACGTCCGGGAGCTGGCGGGCATGCCGCTCGGGCGGCTACTCGGCGGCCGGTAGCGGGGCGTACAGGTCGACGCCGTTGCCGTCGGGGTCGAGCACGGTGGCGTACCGCTGCCCCCAGACGGCGTCCCACGGCTTCAGTTCCCCGCGGTACCCGGCGCCCACCAGGTCCTCGTACCGCGCGTCGACCTCCCGCGGCGAGCCGCACCGGAAGGCGAGCGAGAGGCGGCCCCCGGCGGCAGGCGGGCGCCAGGAGGGGTGGAAGGAACGGACGGTCTCCTCGGTGTCCAGGGCCAGGGTCAGCCCGCCGGGCAGCGCGGCCTCGGCGTGCGGCAGGGTCTCGGCGCCTTCCGGGAACTCCAGTCCGAGGCGGCGGTAGAAGGCGAGCGAGGCGGCCATGTCGGAGGCCACCACGCCGATCAGAGCGAAACGTACGGTCATGCGGCCACCGTAGGAGGCGGCCGCGCGCCGGGTCTTGAAGGAATCGGACACCGAAGCGGAGACCCGCGGGGGCACCGGAACCGGTCCGGACACCCGGGCCGGCCCCGGCGTAGGGCTCAGCCGAAGGTGACCGGCCCCTTGGGCGTGTCCACGGTGAAGGTGAGCGAGACCGGCCCCTCGGCCAGGGCGAGACCGGTGTCCAGGGCCGCGAGCGGGCCGGCCACCTCCTGCGGGCCCGGCGCGGTCGCGGACACCTCCAGCAGCGGGGTGACCGGCAGGCCCGAGGCGGTGGGGTGGCGCGAGTCGCCCCAGTCGATCAGGAACGGCACCAGTCCGGAGGGGTGCGCGTGGTCGCCGCCGGTCAGCCGCCACCGCAGCACCGTGCCGTCCGGGGTGCGGCGGCTCATCGGGTGCGCGGGGCCGGGGTCGTAGCCCCGCGCCCGGGCCCGCGCGATCGCCTCGTCCAGGTCCGGCGGGCTGATCGCCCAGGTCAGCACGCGTGGGCCGGGCAGCCGGTCGACGCCGAACGGCCGCGCCCCGGCGGGCTCCGGCTGCTCCGGGTCCGGGCCGACGATCTCCAGATAGGCCCGGCCGCCCAGCCCCACCAGATGGTTGCGGGTGCCATGGCCGAGGTGCGCGCCGCCGGGCGCGGGCGTCACCCCGGTGCGGCGCGCGAACTCGGCGACGGTCGCGGCCAGATCGGGGGTGGCGAGGACAAGATGGTCCAGATACGCGGGAATGGCGTTCACCCCGTGGGAGGCTACGGTCAACCGCCGCGCCGTTCAAGGCCGTCGCCCGCGCCCGGCCCGCGTCGCCGAGGCCGCCGGACGCGCCGCAGGTCGCACCGGCGGGCGGTGGACGGGCACATGACGGGCACATGGCGGGTGCTCAGGGTCACGGCATGGCCCCGCCACCGCTGCTCCGCACCCGCACCGCCGACCACCGGCACGGCTCCGTCCCGGCCGCCGTCGCCGCCGTCCGCGCCCGGCTCGCCCGCCACCTGCGGCGTCTCCGGGGTGCACGCGGCGGCCTGCACGCAGTACGGATGACCGTACTGCGGCACCCGCCTCGGCGCCCGGTCCGTACGGCACCCCGCCTGCCGGCCGGGCACAGGTGCTGCTGCGCGCCGACGAGACCTCGTACGAGGGCGGCGGGATGGGCGCGGACCATCCGCCGGCCCGGTGCCGCGACCCGGATCTCCTGGCGCGTCCGGACGGCGGACCGGCCCGGGCGGCCGGGCTGACTCAAGGCCCATGACCTTCAAGTGACGTTTCTGCGGTGAACCGGTTGCTCCACCCGAGTGAGTAAAGCCCGCGTAATCAGTCATCAATGCTTTTCTCCAGTCATGCTCTTGGATTGGTAAAGGGCGTTCGGGTGTGGCGGCTCCCGCCGCCGTGCCACCCACCCACAGAAGGAGCCGGACCTTGACTTACGGGAAGAAGCTGCGCGAACGCATCGCCGGGCCCGGGACCACACCGCTGATCGGCGTCTACGACATGTACTCGGCATCGATCGCGGCCAAGCACTACGACGGGATGTTCGTCTCCGGATTCGGGTTCGCGGCCTCGTACTACGGGCTGCCGGACATCGGTTTCATCGCCTGGCCCGACATGGTGGCCTTCGTGCAGCGGCTGCGGGGCGCGTTCCCGCACCACCACCTGCTGGTCGACATCGACGACGGGTACGTCGACCCCGAGGTCGCCTGCCACGTGGTCGAGGGCCTGGAGCGCATCGGCGCCTCCGGCGTCATCCTGGAGGACCAGAAGCGGCCCCGCCGCTGCGGCCATGCCGACGGCAAGCAGGTGCTGCCCCTGGAGGAGTACCTGGAGAAGCTCGACCAGGTCCTGGCGACCCGCAAGGACCTGGTGGTCGTCGCCCGCACCGACGCCACCGACGAGCACGACATCCTGCACCGCGCCGAGCGGCTCGCCGCGACCGACGCCGACGTGGTCCTGGTCGACGGCGTGCGCAGCGTGGAGTGGATCAAGCGGATCCGGACGGTCGTCGGCGACAAGCCGCTGCTGTTCAACCAGATCGCCGGCGGCAAGTCCCCCCGCCTCTCCCTCGGCGAACTCTCCGACCTCGGCGTGGACGTCGCCATCTACAGCACCCCCTGTCTGTTCGCCGCGCACGAGGCGATGGACTCCGCGCTCACCGGGCTGAAGGCCGCCGACGGCCGGCTGCCCGAGGTGGACCCGGCCGGCGGGGTCGGGGTGCAGGCCTCGACCACCCTGCTGGAACGCAACATCGCCCGCGACCGGCTCGCCCCCCAGAGCGTGGGCGTGTGACCGGCGCCCGGGTGGCCCGCGCCCGGGCGGCGGTGGCGCTCGCCGTCGCCTTCCTCGGCGCGGGCGCCGTCCCGGCGGTCGCGGACGACAGCCTGGTCACCCTGGTGGACAACTCGCACGCCGACTCCTGGCTGGAGGTCGACCGCACCGCCAATGTGCAGACCGGCCGGGGAGACGCGGGCAGCGACCACGACGGCAGCGCCGTGGACGCCATCGAGGCCCTCTTCGGCAACCCCCGCCCGTCGGACGAGGGGGACTGACCAGGACTCCCATGGGCCCACGCGGTCGTACGGCCGCGTGCTCGGGGCGGCGACGGCCGGGCACCTCCCGCGCGGGAGGCCGCCCGGCCCTCGTCGTGCCCGGCCGTCCGGGCGCCGGACGGTCCGCTCCGTGGTCTGTGCACCGGAATACATCCGGCCCTCGTATTGCTCTGATGTGGACAGGGCAAAGCGCTTCTGCGAAGGGCTGGTGGGCGATGACGGCAGACCCGGCGGGCCCGGTGGCCGCGACGCCCCACGGGGCGGTCCGCGGCCGGTACGAGGGGGGAATCGCGGTGTTCCGGGGCATCCCGTACGCCGCCCCGCCCTTCGGCCCCCGGCGGTTCCGGCCGCCCGAGCCGCCCGAGCCCTGGGACGGGGTGCGCGACGCGGGCGCGTTCGGCCCGACCGCGCCGAAACCGCCGTACTCCGAGGCCTTCGCCCAGTACCTGTCCGACCCCACCATCCCCGGCGACGACTGCCTCAACCTCAACATATGGACGCCCGAGCCGGGCCCCGGAGCCCGGCTGCCCGTCCTGGTGTGGCTGCACGGCGGCGCGCTGACCCGGGGCTCCTCGGCCGTCCCGGTCTACGACGGCCGCACCTTCGCGCGCGACGGCGTCGTCTTCGTCTCGGTCAACTACCGGCTTGGCGTCGAGGGCTACGGACTGTTCCCGGACGCGCCGCCCAACCCCGGCCTGCGCGACCAGCTCGCCGCGCTGCGCTGGGTGCACGAGGCGATCGGCGCCTTCGGCGGCGACCCCGGCCGCATCACCCTGTGCGGCCAGTCGGCGGGCGCGATCAGCGCCGGCGTCCTGCTCGCCTCGCCCCACACCGACGGCCTGATCCGGCGCGCGGTGCTGCAGAGCGGCGCGCCCGAGGTCTGCGACCGCGACAAGGTACGGCGGATGGTGCGCCGGATGGCCGCCCGGCTGAGGATCCCCGCCACCGCCGAGGCCTTCGCCGCCGTCGACCGCGAGCTGCTGCTGCGCACCCAGGCCGAGGCCGGCCGGCTCGCCGGTCCGGTGCTCGGCGGGCCGGCGTTCGGCGTCGTCGTGGACGGCGACCTCGTGCCCCGCGAGCCGTTCAAGGCCCTGGTCGAGGGCGACGCCGCCCGGGACGTGGACCTGCTGATGGGCTGGACCCGGGACGAGTACCGGCTGTGGCTGGTGCCCGGCGGACTGGTGGAGCACGTCGACCGGCTCGGCGCCGTCGCCCTCGCCGGGGCCATGGCCCGCTGCCACTCCGGCCACGAGGTCCCGCGCGGCTACCGCGCCTTGCACCCCGACGCGGGCGCCGCCGAGACCGTCGGCCAGATGGTCACCGACCACCTGCTGCGCGTCCCGCTGCACCGCCTCGCCGACGCCCGGCCCGCCACCAGCCACCTCTACGAGTTCGCCTGGCCCTCCCTGCGCCCCGGGCTCCGCGCCTGCCACGCCCTGGAGCTGGGCTTCGTGTTCGACTCCGGGGACATTCCCGAGTCGCAGAAGCTGGCCGGGCAGGGCGCGCCGCACGAGCTGTGCGACGAGATGCACGCGGCGTGGGTGCGGTTCGCGACGAGCGGGGACCCCGGCTGGGAGGCGTGGGACGCCTCGCACCCGGTACGCATCTTCGGCGACGGTCCCGCGCATACCGCCTACGGCCCACGGG
>NZ_VOGW01000101.1:0-11204 GCF_007896895.1 Streptomyces misionensis
CCTGCGCCGACTGCGCCGCTCGGTCGGTGCCCTGCGCGGTCCCGCGTGGAACGGCCGGGACCGTTCGGTGGCCGAGCGGTGACGGTCGTCGGGGCGAGTGAGGGGTGCGGCGGGGTCGGGTCGGTTCCGTCCTCAGGGGCCGGGCGAGAGGGCCCGGGCGAGTGAGGCGATGGAGTCCGGGCCGACGCGGCAGCACCCGCCGATCAGCCGTGCGCCCTCGGCCCGCCATGCCGTGACCTGGTCGGCGCCGAACGTGGTGCGCCCGTCCCAGGCACGGGCCCGCGCGTCCCAGGACTCCCCGCTGTTGGGATAGGCCACGACCGGCTTCCCGGTGACGCGCGCCGCGATCTCCACGGCGGGCCCCACGTCCCGGGGCGCGCAGCAGTTCACGCCGACCGCGATCACCTCGTCCGCGTCGGCCGCCAGGGCGAACGCCTCCTCCAGGGGCTGCCCGGCACGGGTGTGCGCACCCTCGACCGTGTACGACAGCCACGCGGGCACCCCGAGCCCGCGCACCGCCCGCAGCAGCGCGGCGGCCTCGTCGGTGTCCGGCACGGTCTCCAGCGCCAGCACGTCCGGTCCCGCGGCGGCCAGCACCTCCAGCCGGGGCCGGTGGAACCGCTCCAGCTCGGCCACGCCGAGCCCGTAGCGGCCCCGGTACTCGGAGCCGTCCGCGAGCATCGCCCCGTACGGTCCCGCCGAGGCCGCCACCCACAGCGGCCGCTCCACACCCGCCTGCCGGGCCCGCCCGGCCGCCTCCCGGGCCAGCCGAACGCTCAGCGCGAGCAGCCGGGCCGCCTCCGCGCGCCCGATGCCGCGCCGCGCGAAGCCCTCGAAGGTGGCCTGATAGCTCGCGGTGATCGCCACGCTCGCGCCCGCGAGGAAGTAGGCGAGATGCGCCTCGGTGATCGCGTCCGGCCGCTCGGCGAGCAGCCGCGCGGACCACAGCGCGTCGCTCAGGTCGTGCCCGGCGGACTCCAGCTGGTTGGAGAGTCCGCCGTCGAGGACGACGGTGCCCGCGGCGAGGGCCGCGGCGAGGCCGGGGGAGCAGGTGTTGCCGGTCATGCCACGACGCTAGTCCAAACGGCCTGCTTGCGGCTTGGCCCGGCCGCGCCTTTCGGCGTGGCCGTCCGCGGACACGGCGGCGGTGCGGGCCCTCACGGTCGCGCGTGCGTGGGCAGGGTGAGGATCTCGGCTCCGTCCTCGGTGATCGCGACGGTGTGCTCGCTGTGCGCGGTCCGGCAGCCGGTCGCGCTGCGCAGCGTCCAGCCGTCGGCGTCGGTGACGAGTGTCGCGGTGTCGGCCATGACCCAGGGCTCCAGGGCGAGCAGCAGTCCGGGGCGCAGCTTGTATCCGCGGCCGGGCCGCCCGGTGTTCGGGACGTGCGGGTCCTGGTGCATCGTCGAGCCGATGCCGTGGCCCCCGAACTCCGTGTTGACCGGGTAGCCCGCCTTGCCGAGGACCGTGCCGATGGCGTGGGAGAGGTCGCCGATGCGCGCCCCGGGCCGGGCGGCGGCGATGCCGGCGGCGAGCGCGCGCTCGGTCGTCTCGATCAGCGCGACGCTCTCCGCCGGCCTGGCGTCGCCCACCAGGAAGCTGATCGCGGCGTCCGCGGCCACCCCGCCCCTGGACACGGCGAGGTCGAGCGTGAGCAGATCCCCGTCCGCCAGCGTGTAGTCGTGGGGCAGCCCGTGCAGGACTCCGTCGTTGACGGCCGTGCAGATGTAGTGCCCGAACGGGCCGCGCCCGAAGGAAGGCGCGTAGTCGACGTAGCAGGACTCCGCTCCCGCCTCGGTGATCATTTCCTTGGCCCACTGGTCGATGTCCAGCAGGTTCGTCCCGACCGCGCTGCGCTGCTTCAGCGTGTGCAGGATGTCCCCGACCAGGGCGCCGGTGTCCCTCGCCCGCTCGAGTCGCGCGGCGTTCAGGATCTCGATCATGGGGGCCCTCTCCTGTGGCGTCCAATAACTATACCGGTCTAACTGTACCGGTATTAGAATGGGCTCATGGTCAGGTTGCCGCTCACTCCCGCCGAGGTCGAACGCGGACAGCGCCTCGGGGCCCTGCTCCGCCGGGCCCGGGGCAGCCGCTCGATGCTGGACGTGGCGCTCGCGTCGCACATCTCGCCGGAAACCCTGCGGAAGATCGAATCCGGCCGGGTGGCCACCCCCGCCTTCCCGACCATCGCGGCGATCGCCGACACCCTCGGTCTGTCCCTCGACGCCGTCTGGGCCGAGATCAGCCGGGCGGAGCGGACCGTCGAGGAGCGGCCGGTCCTGGCTGTCGCACGGCATCCCTCGCTGGCTTCGTGACACCGTGCCGGTCCGGCCGGTGTGCCCCCGGCCGGCGCGACACCGCCGATGACGGGCGACGCCCGCCTACGACGAGGTCCGCGCGCCGGACCGCAGCACCTCGGCCAGCCGGTCGGCGAAGTCCACCGGGTGCTCCAGCGTGCCCAGATGCCCGCCGGGAAACTCCGCGAACGCCCCGCCCAGCCGCTCGGCCAGCACCTGCGCGGTGCGGTACGGCGTCTGACCGCGCGAGTCCGCGCCCGCGGCGAGGGTGAGCGGGGCGGACCCCGACACGGCGGCGGGGGCGTACCGGGTGAAGGGGCGCAGGACCCGGGCGAGGAACACCCCCATCGGTGTCGCCGACCCGCCCTCGGCGGGCGGTCGCCCGGGACCGTCCAGCTGACCGATCAGCTCGGCGCGCCGCTCGGCACCGTCCGGCAGCACGGTGACGCAGGGCGGCTCGTGCGCCACCACGTGCGCCAGCCGCCCGGGATGCCGCGCGAGCAGATCGAGCACCGCGATACCGCCCGAGCTGGTGCCGAACACATACGCCGGCTCGCCCTCGGGCAGCACCGCCTCGAGGACCCGGTGCGCCCCCTCGCCCCAGTCCGCCACCCGCTGCTCGGCCACCGGCAGCCCGAGCCGGCCGTGCGCGAGTCCCAGCGGGTCGTACGTCACCACGGTGAACCGCGTCGCCAGCCGCTCGACCAGCGGTCCGAGCCCCATCGGGTGCCCGGCCCCGCCCGGCAGCACCAGCAGCACGGGCCCCCCGCCCGTGACGTCGTAGTGGTCGCGGTCGTCCCGGCGCGCCGTCTCGGTCATCGCTCATCCTCTTCCGTGGGCAACGGACGCCCGAAGACCGGGCGTTGATCGTCATGCCCGGGAGACGGTACGTCCCGCGGCGCGCCGAAGCCTCCGAATAAGGCGCCGGGGGATCAGGAGGGCAGCGGGGAGAAGACGAAGGAGAACTCGGCCGGTTCCGGGCGCAGGTGGTACCGGGGCAGGGGGCCGGGGCCGCAGGACCGGGAGCCGATGCCGTGGTGGGCGTGGTCGAGGTTGACCCAGACGGTGTCACCGGGCACCAGGTCGGTGCGGTGGGCGGCGGCGTCCAGCCGCTCGGTGGTCCAGCGGCGGGCGGTGAGGAGGAAGAGGGGGTCGCCCTCGACGCGCAGACCGCCCAGCTCGGCCCAGCGGACGTCGATGCGGGCACCGTTCTCCTGGGGGCGGACGTACGGCGTCTGCAGGTCGTCCACGGCCGCCTGCCAGCGGCCGACCGCGGCCGCCGTCCTGGTGTCCGGATACGCCTCGCCGGGTCCGCCGCCGAACCACCGCACACGGTCGGCCGTACGCAGTCCGAACCGGATGCCGAGCCGGGGGAGCGGCACCGTCCAGTCGCCCTCCGGCACCACGCGTACGGCCAGCCGCAGCCGGTTGCCGTCGGACGTCCAGCGGTACACCGCCGACAGCCCCAGCTCCCGCCCGGCCGGTGCCACCCTGGTGCGGACCGTCAGCGCGTCCTCGCCGCACTCCACCCCGTCCAGCCGGTGCCGCATCCGGTGCAGGCCGATCGCGCGCCAGCGCGGGCCGCAGCGCGGATCGCTCTGCCAGGCGGCGCCCTCGTCGTTGTCGGTGGGCGCCCGCCACACGTCCAGCCGCAGACCGCCGACGGCCACCTCGCCGATCGCCACCAGGGCGCCGGTCCGCGCGTCGAACGTCCCGGGGCCGAGGGCCAGTACGCCGTCCCCGGTGCGCGGCCGAGCGGTCGCCGGGACGCGTGGTGCGGTGCGCCGCGACGCCGGGAACTGGCCCCAGGCGACGACATGGCCCCGGGCCGCCCACGGCGCGTCGGCCGCGAGCGCCGCCCGGACCAGCCAGTGCGCCTCCCCGGGCGGCGCGTCGGGCGGCGGCGCGGGCAGCCGGACGTCCGCCGACTCGCCGGGCGCGAGCGGGGGCACCGGCAGCGGACCGGACGCCACCGTCTCCCCGTCGACCTGGTACGACCACGAGAACGCGAGCGCCGACAGATCGGCCGTGTCGTACTTGTCGGTCACCCGGACCGTGCCGTTCCCGCCGTCGCCCGCGATGCCGACCGGCTCGATCACCTTCCCGTACTCGGCCAGGCCCGGGGAGGGCCGCCGGTCCGGGAAGAGCAGGCCGTCGCAGACGAAGTTCCCGTCGTGCAGTTCCTCCCCGAAGTCACCGCCGTAGGCGTAGCCCAGCTCGGGGTGCGCGATGCCGTGATCGATCCACTCCCAGACGAACCCGCCCTGCAACCGCTCGTAGGACTCGAACAGCCGCTGGTAGTCGGCGAGTCCGCCGGGGCCGTTGCCCATCGCGTGGGCGTACTCGCAGAGCAGGAACGGCAGCCGGCGCCGCTTTCGCGGTCCGCCGTCCAGGCCGCGTCCGATGCGCTCCACCTCGGCGTGAGGGGCGTACATCCGCGTGTACACGTCCGTGTCACGGCAGTCGGGGTCGCCCTCGTAGTGGACCGGGCGGGACGGGTCGCGGCCGTGGATCCACTCGGCCATCGCGGTCAGACCGCGGCCGGTGCCCGCCTCGTTGCCCAGGGACCACAGGACGACCGACGGATGGTTCTTGTCCCGCTCGACCATGCGGGCCGCGCGGTCCAGCAGGGCGGGGGTCCAGCGGTCGTCGTCCACCGGGTTGTCCCGCCAGCCCGCCTCGGCGAAGCCGTGGGTCTCCAGGTCGCACTCGTCGATCACCCACAGGCCGTACTCGTCGCACAGGTCGAGGAAGAGGGGGTGCGGCGGGTAGTGGGAGGTGCGGACGGCGTTGATGTTGTGCCGCTTCATCAGCAGCACGTCCTCGCGCATGGTCGCGGGGTCCAGCGCGCGGCCCCGTTGCGGATGCCACTCGTGCCGGTTGACCCCCTTGAGGAGGACGGGCCTGCCGTTGACCTTGAGCAGGCCGTCCGAGATCTCCACCGTGCGGAAGCCGATCCGCAGCGGCACCCGCTCGCCCCTGGTCGCCAGCACGCCGTCGTACAGCCGCGGCACCTCCGCCGACCACGGCTTCGCCGGCACCGTCACCGGCTCCCCGGTCGGGACGTCGACGCCGAGCGCCGGGACGGTGACCCGGCCGGGCACCGCCGAGTCGACGCGCAGGGTGCCGGTGCCCGCGCGGTGGTCGTAGCCGGCGTGCACGAAGAAGTCCCGTACGCCGTCGACCGGGCGGTGCGACAAGGTGACGTCGCGGAAGACGCCCGGCAGCCACCACTGGTCCTGGTCCTCCAGATAGGAACCCGACGACCACTGGTGGACTCGCACCGCCAGCACATTGCCGGCGGTCCTCAGCAGCCGGCCGACCGCGAACTCGTGCGGCAGCCGCGACCCCTTGAACGTGCCGAGCTCCGTCCCGTTCAGCCACACCCGGGCGCAGGACTCCACCCCCTCGAACCGCAGCACCGCCCCGCCGTCGCCGAGGTCCGGCCAGTCGGGCGGCAGATCGAAGACCCGCAGATGGTCGCCGGTCGGATTCTCGGTCGGCACCCGCGGCGGATCCACCGGGAACGGGTAGCGGTGGTTCGTGTAGACGGGAGAACCATGGCCCTGGAGGACCCAGTGGCCGGGCACCGCGATCCGTCCCCAGCCGCCCGCGTCGAACCCCTCCCGCGCGAAGGAGTCGTCCTCGGCACCGGCCGCCGGCGACAGCCGGAAGAGCCATTCCCCGTTCAGGGAAAGGGCTTTGGCGTCCGAGGACGCGTACCAGGCGCGGGGCGGCAGCGTCCCGGAGCCGGGGGAGACGTCCTCGACGTAGTCGACGGCGGTACGGCGGGGGACGGACATCGGTCTCCGATCTGGTGCCACACGAGGTCGGGTGGGACAGGCGGGGAGGGATCGTCAGGCGTCGAGCAGATCGGCGACGAAGGCGTTGGTGAACTTGCCGGTCGGGTCGAGCGTCCGGACGAGAGCCCGGAAGTCGTCGAGTCGCGCGTACCGTCCGCGCAGCACCGCCGACGGTACACCGAACACCTTTCCCCAGTGCGGGCGCGGATCGAACGGCTCCAGCGCCTCCTCCAGCCGGCGCACCACGGGCAGCACCGCCGCCTCGTCCCGCACCCAGGTGAAGTGGAGTGCGACCGAGTCGCGGGCGTGGGCGGGGCTGAGCCACTGCGGATCGGCGGCGACCGTACGCACTTCGCAGATCTGGAGCACACCCGCGACGGTGTGCCGTATCCCGTCGACCGCGGCCAGCGCGTCGACCGCCGCCGACCGCGGCAGCAGGTACTCCGACTGCATCTCCTCCCCGCTGCTCGGCGTGAACTCCGCCCGGAAGTGCGGCAGTCGCTCGTGCCACGGCCCCGGCACCCCCAACTGCCCGGTGCAGTTCTCCGCCGGCATCCCCGGCACCGGATGCATGGCGCGCGCCGCCGGTACGGCCCGCGGGAAGTCACCCGCCGGCCGGTCGGTGCGCGCCTTGAGCCACACCTGCCGGAAGCCGGGCTCCCGCCAGTCCGTGAACAGGCTCACGCTGTACGCCGATCCCGCCACCGCCTCGAAGTCCAGCCCGTCCAGCGGGAGTTCGGTGAACACGCGCTGCTCCACCTCGAAGGCCGGCTCCAGGTCGAGGGTGAGGGCGGTGACGACACCCAGCGCGCCCAGCGAGGTCACGGCGCCGTCGAAGCGGGCGTCGCCCCGGGCGATCGTCACCGTCGTACCGTCCGCGACGACCAGCTCCACCTCCCGCACCGCCGACGCCAGCGGCGGGTTGGCCACTCCCGAGCCGTGCGTGCCGGTCGCCACCGAACCGGCCACCGAGATGTGCGGCAGCGAGGCCATGTTGGGCAGGGCCAGACCCCGGGCGTGCACCGCGCGGGCCAGCTCGGCGTAGCGGACCCCGCCCGACACCCGGACCGTCCGCGCGGCCGGGTCCACCTCGATCACCGGCGGCAGCCCGGCGGCCGACAGCAGCACGCCGTCCGGACCGGGATCGGCGATGCGGTTGAAGGAGTGCCCGCTGCCCAGCACCCGCACCTTCGCGGCGCCGGCCACCAGGGCGCGCAACGCGTCGAGCGTGCGGGGGCGCTGGTACTCCTTCGCGCTGTAGGTGATGGTGTGTGCCCAGTTGGTCACCGTTTCGCTCATATCGCCGTTCCTTCCACAGGGGCGCGGGTCCGTTGACCCTCTCGTCCGCCGCGACCTACGGTAGAGATCGCTTGCCGTCGGCGCCTCACCGAGCCGGAAGGTCCGCCCTTGACCCAGCGCCCGCCTGCCGTGTTCGCCCTGGCGGCCGAGAACGTGCCGCACCTCTTCCCGCCCGGGCTCCTCGCCCGGCTGCGGGCCTCGCTGGACATCGACCCGGCCCTCGTCGCGCACGACTTCGGCGAGCCGCGGCTGCGCGAGGCCCTCGCCCGCGCCGAGGTCCTCGTCACCGGCTGGGGCTGCCCCCGCCTCGACGCGGCCGCCCTGGACGCCACGCCGAAACTGCGCGCCGTGCTGCACGCGGCCGGCTCGGTCAAGGGCTTCGCCACCGCCGAGGTGTGGCGGCGCGGCATCGTCGTCTCCTCGGCGGCCGCCGCCAACGCCCTGCCCGTGGCCGAGTACACGCTCGCCATGATCCTGCTCACCGGCAAGGACGTCTTCGCCTTCCGTCGGCTGCTGCGCACCCGGCGCGACGTCCCGTACGGCGACGTCGTCCCCGGCATCGGCAACCACGGCCGCCGCGTGGGCGTCGTCGGCGCCTCCCGCGTCGGACGCCGGCTGATCGAACTGCTGCGCCCGTACGACCTCGCCGTCGCGCTCACCGACCCGCACGTCGACGCCGCCGAGGCCGCACGGCTCGGGGTGCCGCTGCTGCCCCTGGACGAACTGCTGCGCACCTGTGACGTCGTCACGCTGCACGCTCCCGAGACGCCGGAGACCCGCCGTCTGATCGGCGCCCGCGAGCTCGCGCTGATGCCCACCGGGGCGGTGCTCGTCAACACCGCGCGCGGCGCCCTGGTCGACCACGACGCGCTCGTCGAGGAGCTGAGCACGGGCCGGCTCACCGCCGTCCTGGACGTCACCGACCCGGAACCGCTGCCCGCCGACTCGCCGCTGTTCGACCTGCCCAACGCGTTCGTCACCCCCCATCTGGCGGGCTCCCAGGGGAACGAGCTGGCCCGGCTCGGCCGGACGGTGGTCGAGGAGGCCGGCCGGCTGGCGGCAGGCGACAGGCTCCTGCACGCGGTCGATCCCGCGGCGCTCGACCGGCTGGCCTGAGGCGCCCGCGCCGCGTCCGACATGCCGTACATCTCACGTCGTGCGCCCTGTGCGCCGCGCCTTGGACGCGGCGGGCCGTCCCCCTCCCGGACGCGTCACCGGGACCCGCCACGGATTCCCCGGACGCGGGGGCATACGGTGTGGGAAGTACGCCTGAGCCGGGAGGAGACATACGGATGGGCAGTCGCACCGCGCTGGTCGAGGATCTGATGGAGCGCTTTCCGGGGGTTCCGCGGGAAGCCGTCTTCAAGGAGGACCTGCTTCGGGGCGGTGTCGCCTTCGACAAATCCGCCCTCAGCGACAACGAGGACGGGGACGTCAAGCCGAAGTCGTATTTCATCTTCTCCTTCGACCACGGCACCCTGCCCGAGCTGGGCGAGGCGGCGCTGCGCCGGCCCCCGGAGGAGATCATCCTCACGGGCGGCCCGTACGACCTGCGCCGTACGGTCGTCTCCGTACGGGTGAACCCCGCCTCCCCCTACCGGGTGGCCGCCGACGAGGAGGGGCTGCTCGGCCTCTACCTGGACGGCAAGCGCATCGCCGACGTCGGGGTGCCGCCGATGCCCGAGTACTACCGGCACACCCTCTCCAACGGGAAGTCCGTCATGGAGGTCGCCCCCACCATCCAGTGGGGGTACCTGATCTACCTGACCGTCTTCCGGGTCTGCCAGTACTTCGGCGCCAAGGAGGAGTGCCAGTACTGCGACATCAACCACAACTGGCGCCAGCACAAGGCGGCGGGGCGGCCGTACACGGGCGTGAAGGACGTCGAGGAGGTCCTCGAGGCCCTGGAGATCATCGACCGGTACGACACCCAGAAGGCGTCCACCGCGTACACGCTCACCGGCGGCGCGATCACCAAGACGGTCGCCGGGCGCGACGAGGCCGACTTCTACGGCCACTACGCCAAGGCCATCGAGGAGCGCTTCCCCGGCCGCTGGATCGGCAAGGTCGTGGCGCAGGCGCTGCCCAAGGCGGACGTGCAGCGGTTCAAGGACTACGGCGTGCAGATCTACCACCCCAACTTCGAGGTGTGGGACCGCCGGCTGTTCGAGCTGTACTGCCCCGGCAAGGAGCGCTACGTCGGCCGCGACGAGTGGCACAGGCGGATCCTCGACTCCGCCGAGGTGTTCGGGCCGCGCAACGTGATCCCCAACTTCGTGGCGGGCGTGGAGATGGCCGAGCCGTTCGGCTTCACCACGGTGGACGAGGCCATCGCCTCCACCACCGAGGGGCTGCGCTTCTTCATGTCGCACGGGATCACGCCCCGCTTCACCACCTGGTGCCCGGAGCCCACCACCCCGCTCGGCAAGGCCAACCCGCAGGGCGCGCCGCTGGAGTACCACATCCGGCTGCTCCAGGCCTACCGCCAGACCATGGACGACTTCGGGCTGTCCTCCCCGCCCGGCTACGGCCCGCCCGGACCCGGCCGCGCGGTCTTCTCGGTCAGCTCCTTCATGGACAGCCTGCCCGCCCAGGAGCCGGTCGAGGCCTGACCGGGCCGGGGCCAGAGTCGCCACTGTGCGTGACCGGAGGCACACGGGCCGCTTGTCAGCGGCACCCGGTGCGTGAAAGGCTCGGGGGAGTGCCGCGAGGTTTTTGCCAACTCCGTCGTTCCCGTGGTGAGTTGACCTCGCCCGTGGATGCAGGAGTTCCATGCCCGACCTGCCGACCCCTCAGGGAGCCGAGGCCGCGCTGTTCTCGGAGGCCTGGGACGCGGTGCTCTCGTACGCCGACCTGTGCACCTCCGGGTCGGCCACGGCCCACCGGCTGGCCACCGAGGCGTTCACGCGCGGCATGCGCGAGGTCCGTGCCGCCGCGCGCACCCATGTGCGCGGCGCGGGCCGCCGTACCCCACGGCTGCCGACGATCCCGGCCCTGCTCACCGCCGTACGCGCCACCGCGGCCGGCTGGCAGGCCGAGGGGCAGGGGCACCGGCTCGACCCCGGCCTGAGCGAGTGGCTGAGAACCGCCGAGGCGGCCCGTCATCTGGGCCCGCCCCGCGAACGCCCCGCCGCGCTGCGCGCCCTGCGGGACCTCAAGGAGACCGACGCGGCGCTGCTGTGGCTGGCGGAGGTGGAGGCGCTGCCCCTGTCCGCGGCCGCCCGCCGGCTCGGCCTGGAGCCGGCCACCGTCTCCGGTGAACTCGAACGGGTGCGCGCCCTGTTCCGGGACCGCTGCCGCCACGTCCACGGGGCGGGTGCGGGGGACGGGACGTGCCCCCACTGCGCCCGCGCGCCGGGCGCCGCCGCCCGTGCCGGTTCTCCCGCGTCCCCGGCCGCCTGCCCGCACTGCGCCGGCGCCGGCCCCGCCGCACGGGCCCAGAGCGCCGCGCTCGCCCCCGTCCTCGCCGGCGGGGTGATCGGCTGGGGCTCGCTCGCCTACCTGGAGCGGCGCCGGCGGGCCAGCGAGGCGCGGCTCGGCACCGGGCGTGCCGTCCGGGCCGCCGACGGCGGCGCACCCGAGGAGCGCGCGGGGCTCGGCCGGCTCCTGCGGGGCGGCGGGCTGTTCGCCACCGCGGTGCTGCTGTCGGCGCTGGCGCTGGGCGCGTCGCTGATGCCGTACGGCGGTTCCGGCGCGGACTCCTTCGCCGCGCGCGACGACACCGCCGCCGCCCGCGACGACGGCACGGCACCCGACGACGCCCGCGCCCCGGGCGAGAAGGCGTCCCGCGACAACGGCCGGATCCAGG
>NZ_VOGW01000101.1:11484-17420 GCF_007896895.1 Streptomyces misionensis
GCCTACGACCTGGTCAGCCAGTGGTCCGGCGGCTTCCAGGCCACCGTCACCGTCACGGCGGAACGGGCCCTCGCCGGATGGCGGGTCGACTGGTCCTTCCCCGACGGCCAGCGGGTCACCCGGATGTGGGACGCCACCGTCCGGCAGTCCGGCGCCCGCGTCACCGCCACCGCCGCCGACTACGACCGGGCCGTCCCCACGGGCACCGCCGTCTCCTTCGGCCTCGCCGGCACCTGGACGGCCGGCAACCGCGCCCCCGGCGGGTTCACCCTCGACGGCGCACCCTGCACGAGCGGCTGACGCGCGGTCGTACCGGAACAGGTCGTCCGCGCCTGCGCGGCCCGGCGTTCGCCCCCCGACCGCGCTGTCGGTGAAGGCGAGCCGCGCAGGTCATGATTCGGGCAAGTACGGGATCGAATCGGCCGCAACCGGCCGTATCGGGGGCAGCGGGCTTCCCTGCGCGGCGACCATGGGCCGGAGCGGGCCGTTTCGAACCGGACGAGGGGGTGGGTGAATGGGCAAGCAGGTCAAGTGCGGGTCGACACAGACCAAGACCGGTAAACGGTGCCAGAACCCTGTGATGATCGGCTATTCCCGGTGCCAGTTGCATCGAGGCAGCTGGACGCCGGTACAGAAGAAGAAGACCAAGAAGCGCTGACCGCGACCCTTTCTCGACGGTCCGTCGGCGGACCGTTCGCACCGCAGGCACCGGCCCTTCGCCCACCGGTAGTCTGCGAGCGGACCGCGCTGGAAAAACCGATGGCGCGCGAAACCCGGCGGCTCTAGGCTGTGCCGCGTCGGCGAAGCGCTCGAGCGCCGTTCGTTCGAGTCGAGGATTTTGGGAGGTGTGACCGATGGCTGTCTCTGTGACGGGCCTTGCCCACGTCCAGCGGTTCGTTCCGTTCACCTCCGTGGCCTCCGGCTGACACCTCTCTTTTTCCGCGCCTGTGACGCGCGGTGCCGGGGCCGCCCTTCGAAGGGTCTCCCTTGACTTCCACCTCTGCTGTGCACTCCGCCCTGGCTCCCTACGGCTGGGACGACGACTGGGCCGACGCGTTCGCCCCCCACGCGGCCGAAGGGCTGCTGCCCGGACGGGTCGTCCGGGTCGACCGCGGGCAGTGCGACGTCGTCACCGCCGGCGGCGTCGTGCGTGCCGACACCGCCTTCGTCACCCCGCACGACCCCATGCGCGTCGTCTGCACCGGCGACTGGGTCGCCGTCGAAGCGGGCGGCAACCCCCGGTACGTCCGGGCGTATCTGCCGCGCCGCACCGCCTTCGTGCGCTCCACCTCCTCCAAGCGGTCCGAGGGGCAGATCCTCGCGGCCAACGTCGACCACGCCGTCGTCGCGGTGTCCCTCGCCGTCGAACTCGACCTCGGCCGGGTCGAACGCTTCCTCGCCCTCGCCTGGGAGTCCGGCGCCCAGCCCGTGGTCGTCCTCACCAAGGCCGACCTGGTGGCCGATCCGGTCGCCCTCGCGCACCTCGTGCAGGACGTCGAGAACAGCGCGCCCGGCGTGCCGGTGCTCGGCGTCAGCGCCCACACCGGCGACGGCCTCGACGTGCTGCGCGCGCTGGTCGGCGCCGGTACGACCGTGCTCCTCGGCCAGTCCGGCGCGGGCAAGTCCACCCTGGCCAACGCGCTCGTCGGGGAGGACGTGATGGACGTCCGGGCCGCCCGGGACGTCGACGGCAAGGGACGGCACACCACGACCACCCGCAACCTGCTCGTCCTGCCCTCCGGGGGCGTCCTCATCGACACGCCCGGGCTGCGCGGGGTGGGCCTGTACGACGCCGAGAGCGGGGTCGGGCAGGTGTTCGCCGAGATCGAGGAGCTGGCCGAGCGGTGCCGCTTCCACGACTGCGCGCACGAGACCGAACCGGGCTGTGCCGTCCTCGCCGCGGTGGACAGCGGTGAACTCGCGGTGCGCAGGCTGGAGAGCTACCGGAAACTGATCCGCGAGAACCAGTGGATCGTCGCCAAGACCGACGCCCGCGTCCGCGCCGAGCTGAGGAGGGAATGGAGGCGCAGGGGCGCGGAAGGCAGGGCGGCGGCGGAGGCGAAGCGGGGCCGCTGGAACTGACCCATCTCACCCACCCCGGCAGGTCGAACTGTGTCCCCTTCATTGGTGAATGTTAGAAATGCATCATGAAGAGGCGTTTCGGCCTGTTTCAGGGGTGGGACGCTTCCGTCCCGGCCGGAGCGTCCCTGGCCGCCGCCGACTCCGGCCGGTCCCGGTGGCTGCCGCCCGGTGTCCGCACGGTCGCCGGACAGATGTTCCTCCTGCAGTTGGTGATCCTGCTGCTGTTCGGCGCCGTGGCCGGGACCACCCTGGTGCTCCAGGCGCGGCAGGCCGGCCTGAACGAGGCGCGGCACCGCACCCTCGCCACCGCCGTGAGTTTCGCCGACGCCCCCGGCACCCTCGACGCGATGCGCTCCCCGGACCCCTCCGCGGTGCTGCAACCCCGCGCCGAGGCGATCCGCAAGGCGGCCGGGGTCGACTACGTGGTCGCGTTCAGCCCGGCCGGGATCCGCTGGACCCACCCGGTCCCGCACCTGATCGGCAAGCATGTCGTCGGTACCTTCCAGGAGCCGCTGCGCGGACACGCGCGCACCATCACCTCACCCACCCCCGTGGGCGTGGCCGTGGATTCCACCGCCCCCGTCCTCGACGCCCACCGCAAGGTCGTCGGACTCGTCTCCGTCGGCATCACCACCCGCACCATCGAGGCGCAGGTCGCCCGGCAGCTGCCACTGCTGCTCGCGGCCGGCTGTGGCGCGCTGCTGCTGGCGACGGCCGGGGTGGTGCTGGTGAACCGCCGGCTGCGGCGGCAGACCCGCGGCCTGGAACCGGCCGAGCTGCGGCGGATGTACGACCACCACGACGCCGTGCTGCACGCCGCCCGGGAGGGCGTGCTCATCGTCGCGGCCGACGGCACGCTGCTGCTCGCCAACGACGAGGCGCTGCGCCTGCTGCGGCTGCCTGCGGACGCGGAGGGCCGGCAGCTCACCGGCCTCGGGCTCGCGCCGTCCCTCGCCGCGCTGCTGACCGCGGGCCGGCCGGTCACCGACGAGGTGTGCGAGGCCGGCGACCGGCTGCTCGCGGTCAGCGTCCGGCCCACCACGGCGCACGACTGCGCGCCCTCCAGCGTCGTCACCCTGCTCGACACCACCGAACTGCGGTCCGTCGCCGGGCGGGCGGACGTGGCCCAGCGGCGGCTGCGGCTGCTGTACGACGCCATGAGCAGCATCGGCACCACCCTCGACGTGGAGCACACGGCCGAGGAGCTGACCCGGTTCACCGTCCCCCGGTTCGCCGACTACGCCTGCGTGGACCTGCTCGACTCGATCCTGCGCGGCGGCGAACCCGAGGGCACCACGATGCGCCGTACCGCCCTCACCGCCATCGACGCGGACCACCCGCTGTACCCGGTCGGCTCGCTCACGGACTTCGCCTCGCAGACCCCGCAGGCGATCGGCATGGGCACCGGCATGCCGGTCCTGGAGACCGACCTGCGCCGCGGCACCGGATGGCAGCAGTACGACCCGGCCAACGCCTGCCGGATCCTCGCCCACGGCATCCACTCGATGCTCGTGGTGCCGGTGCGGGCGCGCGGCGTCCTGATGGGCGTGGCCAGCTTCTGGCGCTCCGGGGACGCCGAGCCGTTCGAGCAGGAGGACATGGCGGTCGCCGAGGAACTGGTCGCCCGGGCCGCGGTCGCCATCGACAACGCCCGCCGCTACACCCGGGAGCACACCACGGCCGTCACCCTCCAGCGCAGCCTGCTGCCGCGCGGCGTCCCCGACCAGTCGGCGCTCGACGTGGCCTACCGGTACCTGCCGGCGCAGGCCGGGGTGGGCGGCGACTGGTTCGACGTCATCCAACTGCCGGGCGCGCGGGTGGCGCTGGTCGTCGGCGACGTGGTCGGGCACGGGCTGCACGCGGCGGCCACCATGGGCCGGCTGCGCACCGCCGTGCACAACTTCTCCGCCCTCGACCTCAGCCCCGACGAACTCCTCGTCCACCTGGACGAACTGGTCAGCCGCATCGACAGCGACGAGCGGGGGGACGGCGGCCCGGGCGACGGCCCCGACCAGGTCGCCGACGTCACCGGCGCCACCTGCCTGTACGCCCTCTACGACCCGGTCGCCGGACGGGTCACCATCGCCAGGGCCGGCCACCCCGGGCCCGCCCTGCTGCTGCCCGACGGCACCGCCACCTTCCCCGACGTGCCGGTCTCCCCGCCGCTGGGCCTCGGCGACGGCATGCCGGTGGAGACGCTGGAGCTGGAGCTGCCGGAGGGCTCCCAGCTGGTGCTGTACACCGACGGGCTGCTGGAGGACCGCCGCCGGGACCTCGACACCGGCCTCGAACTGCTGCGCGGCGCGCTGGCCGACTCGGCGGGCCGCGGCCCGGAGGCCACCTGCACGGCCCTCCTCGACGCGGTGCTGCCCGACCGGACCATCGACGACGTCGCCCTGCTGGTGGCCCGCACCCGGCTGCTGGGCCCCGAACACGTCGCGCAATGGGACGTGCCCCGCGACCCGGCGGCCGTCGCCCCGGTCCGCGCCGAGTGCGCCGCCACCCTGGACGCCTGGGGCCTCGGGGACACCGGCTACACCGCCGAGCTGATCCTCAGCGAGCTGATCACCAACGCGGTCCGCTACGGAGCCTCACCCATCCGGGTGAGGCTGCTGCACGACCGCGGGCTGATCTGCGAGGTCGCCGACGGCAGCAGCACCGCGCCGCATCCGCGCCGGGCGGCCGCCACCGACGAGGGCGGGCGGGGGCTGTTCCTGGTCGCCCAGCTCGCCACCCGCTGGGGGACCCGCTACACCGCCCGCGGCAAGGTGATCTGGGCCGAGCTGCCCCCGCAGGAGGGCGGCCCCGCACCGGTCGGCGGCGCGGACGGGGAGAGCGCCGACGACATCCTGGATCAGTGGGAGAGCATCTGACCCCTCAGTTGGCTGTCCGTTTTCCGCCAGCCGGTTCCTCGGGGCGGGGCCCACACTGGAACCTGTGATGGACGAGGACAGCAGGTACGAGGCGGTGCGCAGCCGGGACGGACGGTTCGACGGGGCGTTCTTCTTCGCCGTCGAGACGACCGGGATCTACTGCCGGCCCAGCTGCCCCGCGGTGACGCCCAAGCGGCGCAACGTGCGGTTCTTCCCGACGGCCGCCGCCGCCCAGCGCTCCGGGTTCCGGGCCTGCCGGCGCTGCCGGCCGGACGCCGTGCCGGGCTCGGCCGAGTGGAACGTGCGCGCGGACGCCGTCGGCCGGGCCATGCGGCTGATCGCCGACGGCGTGGTGGACCGCGAGGGTGTCGCGGGGCTCGCGGCCCGCCTCGGCTACAGCGCCCGGCAGGTGCAGCGGCAGCTCACCACCGAGCTGGGCGCCGGACCGGTGGCGCTGGCCCGCGCGCAACGGGCGCACACCGCGCGGGTGCTGCTCCAGACCACGGAACTCCCGGTCACCGAGATCGCGTTCGCGTCCGGGTTCGCGAGCGTGCGCCAGTTCAACGACACCGTCCGCGAGGTGTACGCGGCGACGCCGACCGAGGTGCGGGCCGCCGCCCCGCGCCACCGCGGGGACCGCCGGGCCGCCGCGGGCACCGGCATCCCGCTGCGCCTCGCCCACCGGGGCCCGTACCAGGCCGCCGCCGTCTTCGACCAGCTCGCGCGGGAGGCGGTGGCGGGGATCGAGGAGGTCACCGGCCGCCCCGGCGCCCGCACCTACCGGCGCACCCTGCGGCTGCCGTACGGCACCGGGATCGCCGCCGTCGCCGAACGCACCAGGACGCCGCGCCCGGGCACCGGCACGCGCCCCGGCGGCTGGCTGGACGCCCGGCTGCACCTCACCGACCCGCGGGACCTCACCACCGCCGTGCAGCGGCTGCGGCGGCTGTTCGACCTGGACGCCGACCCCTACGCGGTGGA
>NZ_VOGW01000101.1:17700-25015 GCF_007896895.1 Streptomyces misionensis
GAACCAGCAGGCCACCGAGACGGCGGCGACCGCCAGCGCCACGGCCGCCGCCACCAGCAGGGCGAGGCGGGCCCGCAGCGGGAGCGCGCCGAGCCGTCTCACTCGCCGCTCCCGGAACGCAGCACGTAGCCGACGCCGCGCACGGTGTGCACCAGGCGCGGGTCGCCGCCCGCCCCGGTCTGCGCGCACCCGGCGCCGTGGACCCGCTGGAACCCGCCGTACGCGCCCTGACCGGCCCCGCGGGCGCCGCGCGCCTGGTCCGGCGCCACGGCAAGACCCTCGACGCCCCGAGCGGCACGCTCACCCACCTCTTCCCGGAACCGGCCGCCCTCGCCGAGGCGGACGGCGGTGGCGCCCCACTGGCCGCGCTCGCCGCCGCCCTCGCCGACGGCGCGCTCCGGCTGGACCCGGGCGCCGACCGGGACGACGCCCAGCGGGCGCTGCTCGCCCTGCCCGGGATGGACCCGGACACGGCCGCGGTCCTGCGCGCCCGCGCCCTCGGCGACCCCGACGTGGCCCCGCCCGGTATCCAGGTGCCCGACGCCTGGCGGCCCTGGCGCACCTACGCCGTCCAACACCTTCACATCGCAGGAGAGTTGAACCGATGACCACCGCCGGATGCTTCACCCGCCTCGACACACCCCTCGGCCGGCTGCTGCTCACCGCCGACCCGGACGGGGCGCTCACCTCCCTGCGCTGCGTGCCCCGGCCGCCGGACGGAGCGCGGGAGGACCCGGGGCCGTTCCGCGCCGCGCGCGAACAGCTCGACGCCTACTTCGCCGGTGAACTCCGGGAGTTCCGGCTGCCGTTGCGGGCCGCGGGCACCGAGTTCCGGCGGCGGGTGTGGGACGCGATGGACGAGGTGCCGTACGGCACCACCATCACGTACGGGGAGCTGGCCGCCCGGATCGGCGCGCCCCGCGCGGCCGTTCGCGCCGTCGGCGGGGCGCTCGGCGCCAACCCCCTGCTGATCGTGCGCCCCTGCCACCGGGTGATCGGAGCCGACGGCTCCCTGACCGGCTACGCGGGCGGCCTCGACCGCAAGGTACGGCTGCTGACCCTGGAAGGGGCCCTGGCGGCGCCCCGAGGGAACTGACGGACCAGCGTGGCGGGTTTCCGGCTGACGCCTCGCGGCCGGGCTCGCGCGGGCCGTTGCGCCGACCGGGTGGAAACGGGACGGAGTCGCGGCGCGGCGGCGCCGGGCTGTGGCACGGTCGCCTCCGGCGAATCACGGGGAAGGGCGGGCGCACACATGGGCAAGGTCGGACGGGTCCTCGCGGTTCTGCTGCTGGCGCTGGTCCTGCCGGGCGCGCGGGTCGCCGAGGGGACCGCCTCCGCGGTCGGCGTCGTACACAACGCGCCTCGTTGGACGGGCAGTTGGGAGACCGCGCCCTCGGGCACCGCCGCCCCGCTGCCCGGCGCGGCCGTCCGCAACGTCGTCCACCTCAGCGTCGGCGGCACCGCCGTGCGGGTGCGGCTCAGCAACCGGTTCGGCGGCGCGCCCCTGCTGCTCGGCGCGGTGACCGTCGCACTGCGCCGGGCGGCCGGGCCGGACGCCGTGCCCGGTACCCTGCGCACCGCGACGTTCCGGGGCGCCGCCACCGTCACCGTCCCGCCCGGCGGGGAGACCGTCAGCGACCCGGTGCGGCTGACCGTGCGGGCCGCCGCCGACCTCCTCGTCACCGTGTACACCCCCGAGGACGACGGCCGCGCCACCTACCACGCCACCGCCCTCCAGACCGGCTACGTGGCCGCCGAGGGCGCGGGCCACGCCGCCGACACGGACGGCTCCGCCTACCGGACCACCCTCACCTGCTGGTACTACATCACCGGCGTGGACGTCCTGGGCGGCGCCACCGGCAGCGTCGTGGCCTTCGGCGACTCGCTCACCGACGGCACCGGGTCCACCCCGGACACCAACCGCCGCTGGCCCGACCGGCTCGCCGCGCGCCTTTCCGGGACGGGCGTCCTCAACGCCGGGATCGGCGGCAACCGGCTGCTGCGCGACGGCGCCGGGCCGAGCGCCCTCACCCGCCTCGACACCGACGCCCTCAGCCGGACCGGGGCGCGGATCCTCGTCGTCTTCGAGGGCATCAACGACATCAAGGGCCTCCCCCCGGCCAACGACCCCGCCGCCTACGCCGACGCCTACCGCACCATCGTCGGCCGCGCCCACGCGCACGGCATCCGGGTCGTCGGCGTCACCCTCACCCCGTTCAACGGGTTCGCCGCCTACACGGTCGCCCGCGAGGAGGTACGGCAGCGCGTCAACGCCTTCATCCGCACCGGCGGCGCCTTCGACGCGGTCGCCGACGCCGACGCCGCCGTGCGCGACCCGGCCGACCCGACCCGCATCCGCCCCGCCTACGACCCGGGCGACCACCTGCACTTCACCGACGCGGGCATGGCCGCCGTGGCCGAGACGGTGCGCCGGACACTCACCGCCCACGCGGCGACGGGCCGCGGCTGAGAGGCCGTTCGGCACCGCCCTCACCACCCGCGGCCCCGTGGGGGGCGGCAGCGCGTCAGTCCGGCTCGCGTGCGACCCAGCCCCGTTCGTGGGCCTGCCAGCCCAGTTGGAGCCGGGTGGTCACCCCGGCGAGTTCCATCAGCCGTTTCACCCGGCGCTGCACCGTCCGCAGCCCCAGGTCCAGCTGCTTGGCCACGCTCGCGTCGGTCAGCCCGGCCAGCAGCAGCGACAGCACCTCCAGATCGGTGCCGTCCGGCCCGTCCGGCACCTCCTCGGCCGCCCCCTGCCCGTTCAACCGCAGCGGCAGCGCCTCGCGCCACACCGACTCGAACAGCCCCGCCAGCAGCTCCAGCAGCCCGCTGGCGTGCACCACCAGCGCGGCCGGCTCCGCGCTCCGCGAGGTCAACGGCACCATCGCCAGCGATCGGTCGGCGACGACCAGCTTCGTCGGCACCCGGTCCACCACCCGCACCCGCTCGCCCCGGCCGAGCGCGACGGCCAGCCCGCCGAGGCCCTGCGGCGGATCCAGCACCGCCCGCTCCACCACCACCCGGTAGCGCACCCCGCGTTCGGCCGCCTGCGCCTCCGCCTCGTTCTCCGCCGCGGAGACCACCACGGGGCTCCCGGTCACCAGCGCGCACACCTCCTCGGCGGCGCCCAGCTGGAGCTGGAGAAAACGCTGGGCGACCGCCGAGGCGCCCGTCACCACCTCCACCAGGTCGTGCACCGCGGGCTCGTCCGCCGCCGCCCGGTACTCCCGCGCGAGCAGCGCCGCCGCCAGCTCCGCCTGCTCCAGCTCGTGCCGCTGCCGGGTCAGCAGCGCCCCCAGCGCCACCGCGGGCGGCGCCGCCACCCAGCGGCCGGGGCGCGCCGAGGAACGGGCCGCGAGCCCCTGCCGCTCCAGCCGGCGCAGCGCGTGCTCGGTGTCCTGCTCCGCCAGTGCCAACCGCCGCGCCAGATCGGCCACCTCGGCCGCGCCCACCGCCACCAGCGCCCGGTACGCCGCCTCGTGTCTCTCGTCCAGCCCTATCGCCGCCAGCATCGCCCCGCGTTCCTCCCCTGAGTCCGAGCGGTCTGAGAACAAGCCGTCACGCGGGCCCACGGCTGGCGGAAACCGGCCACGACGCAAACCCGCCGCCGCCCATCATCGCGGTACCGCGGGTGCCTCTGCCAAGGTGGCCTCACCGCGGTGTTCGTGCCCGGACGCCCGCCGGGCCGGGGCGCCCGCGCGTCCGGTGCGCCGCCGCGGCCGAGGCGACCACGCCGCGATCCGGCCATCGGGCCGGTGGCCGACAAGGCCCGGTCCCGCAAGACCGTGGCCCGGGCCCGTGCGTGTCCGGACGTCCGAGGACGAGTCCAGGGCGTGGAGGGGACACGGGGCCGGGTCACCCCGCACGTCGCCGGGCGGTCCCCCCGTGGGGGGTGGGGCCGCCCGGCGGCCTTCCACCTCGCCCACCTCGCGCCCGTTGCCGTACGGCCGTACGACCCGTCCCCCGACACGCCGTCCCGGTCACGTCCCAGGCGCGGGATTTTCCCGATGCCCCGTTTTCCGGCGGTCCCCGTGGTGACAATCAGGGCATGAGCCAGCAGGGGGGAAGACCCGCCGTCCGTCCCGAGGACGACTGGTGGGGGGACCTGTACGACGACTCCACCGGGGACACGGGCCCCACGGCCGCGCCCGACTCCCTGGACGACCGCTTCACCTCGGCCAAGCGGACGGTCACGGACACCCGGACCCCGCCCGAGCCGCCCGTCCCCGAACCCGCCTCGCCCCTGGACTACGTGGGCTCCGGCCCGCCGACCTACGACCCCGAGCCCACCGCGCTGCCGGCCGTCGAGCCGGAGGCGCTGGAGGAGTCGGTGCCGGACACGGTGCTGGACGGCGCCCGGTACGGGGCGTGGACGCTGCGCTCCGTCTCGCTGCGCGGGGACTCGGCGCGCTACCGGGGCGAGCCGCGCCGGGACGCGCTGCTGACCGCCCGGTTCGGCACGGGCGGGCAGGCGCTGCTGCTCGTCGCGATGGCCACCGGCGCCCGGACCACGCCGGAGGCGCATC
This sequence comes from Streptomyces misionensis, assembly GCF_007896895.1. Lineage (GTDB taxonomy): Bacteria > Actinomycetota > Actinomycetes > Streptomycetales > Streptomycetaceae > Streptomyces > Streptomyces misionensis_A. The sequence goes on from NZ_VOGW01000101.1 coordinate 22,227, forward strand.
TGGCGGCGGCCGAGGCGTGCCGCTGGATCGGCCGGGCGGTGGGCCGCAGCCACCGGCGCCTGGCCGAGGACCTCCGGGCGGCCCGGCGCGCCGATCTGCGGGCGGGGCTGCACCGGCTGACCGACCGGGGCCTTCGCCGGCTCCGGACGAGCGCCGCCGAACGGGGCCTGGATGCGCGGGAGTACACGGCGACCCTGCGCTGCCTGCTGCTGCCGGCCGACCCGGACTGCCGTACCCGGGTGTTCTTCGGCGCCGGCGACGGCGGCCTGTTCCTGCTGCGGGACGGCGCCTGGCGGGACATCGAGCCGCGGGCCGTGCCCGAGGGACCCGCGGGGGAGGGCGACGACGACCGGTTCACCCTCGGCCTCGGCGTCCCGGCCGCCCCGCCCGCGCCGGACTCCACCGCGCCGTTCCGCTTCCGGTCCTCGCTAGCCCGCCCGGGTGATGTCCTGATGATGTGTACGACGGGCCTGGCCGAGCCGTTGCGCGAGGAGCCCGCCCTCGGCGCTCACCTGGCGCGACGCTGGTCCGGCCGCCGCGCGCCCGGCCTCGCCGCGTTCCTCGCCGACACCCGGGTGCGGGTCAAGGGGTACGCCGACGACCGTACGGCGGCGGCCGTGTGGGAGGCGTAACGGCTGCTCGTATGCCTCCATGGAACCGGGGACCACGGACACCCGGGGCCTGGAAGGGGCAGACGAGAGAACATGGCCAAGCAGAACGTAGCCGAGCAGTTCGTCGACATCCTCGTCCGCGCCGGCGTGCGCCGCCTCTACGGTGTCGTCGGCGACAGCCTCAACCCGATCGTGGACGCCGTACGCCGCCACTCCTCCATCGACTGGGTCCACGTCCGGCACGAGGAGACCGCCGCCTTCGCGGCCGGGGCCGAGGCCCAGATCACCGGGAAGCTGGCCGCCTGCGCGGGCTCCTGCGGTCCCGGCAACCTGCACCTCATCAACGGCCTGTACGACGCCCACCGTTCGATGGCCCCCGTGCTGGCCCTGGCCTCCCACATCCCCTCCAGCGAGATCGGCCTCGGCTACTTCCAGGAGACCCACCCGGACCGGCTCTTCCTGGAGTGCAGCCACTACAGCGAGCTGATCTCCAGCCCCCGGCAGATGCCCCGGCTGCTCCAGACCGCGATCCAGCACGCGGTCGGGCAGAGCGGGGTCAGCGTGGTCTGCCTGCCCGGCGACATCGCCGCCGAGCCCGCGCCGGAACGGGCCGCGCAGAGCGCGCTGGTCACCTCACGGCCCACCGTCCGCCCCGGCGACGCCGAGATCGACGCCCTGGTGGACATGATCGACAAGGCCGGCAAGGTCACCCTCTTCTGCGGCAGCGGCACGGCGGGGGCGCACGCGGAGGTCATGGAGTTCGCCGGGAAGCTCAAGGCACCGGTGGGCCACGCCCTGCGCGGCAAGGAATTCATCCAGTACGACAACCCGTACGACGTCGGCATGAGCGGGCTGCTCGGCTACGGCGCCGCGTACGAGGCCACCCACGAGTGCGATCTGCTGCTCCTGCTCGGCACGGACTTCCCGTACAACGCCTTCCTGCCCGACGACGTGCAGATCGCCCAGATCGACGTACGGCCCGAGGTGCTCGGCCGGCGGTCCCGGCTCGACCTCGCCGTGTGGGGCGATGTGCGCGAGACGCTGCGCTGCCTGACCCCCCGGGTCAAGGAGAAGACCAACCGGCGCTTCCTCGACCGGATGCTGAAGAAGCACGCCGACGCGCTGGAGGGCGTGGTCAAGGCGTACACCAGGAAGGTCGACCGGCACATCCCGATCCACCCCGAGTACGTGGCCGCGGTGCTCGACGAAGTCGCCGAGGACGACGCCGTGTTCACGGTGGACACCGGCATGTGCAACGTGTGGGCGGCCCGCTACATCTCGCCCAACGGCCGCCGCAGGATCATCGGTTCCTTCTCGCACGGCTCGATGGCGAACGCGCTGCCCATGGCGATCGGCGCGCAGTTCACCGACCGGCGCCGGCAGGTGGTGTCGATGTCCGGGGACGGCGGGTTCGCCATGCTGATGGGCGACTTCCTGACCCTCGTGCAGCACGACCTTCCGGTCAAGGTGGTGCTCTTCGACAACTCCTCGCTCGGCATGGTGGAGCTGGAGATGATGGTCTCCGGACTGCCCGCGTACGGCACCGCCAACGCCAACCCCGACTTCGCCGCGGTGGCCCGGGCGTGCGGGGCGTACGGGGTGCGGGTGGAGAAGCCCAAGCAGCTGGCCGGCGCGCTCAAGGACGCGTTCCGGCACAAGGGGCCGGCGCTGGTGGACATCGTCACCGACCCCAACGCGCTGTCCATCCCGCCGAAGATCAGCGCCGAGATGGTCACCGGGTTCGCGCTCTCCGCGTCCAAGATCGTGCTGGACGGCGGGGTCGGCCGGATGGTGCAGATGGCCCGCTCCAACCTGCGCAACGTGCCGCGCCCCTGACACCACCCGGACCGGGGAGCGGATTTCGGCCAGTTTCACGGCCCGTGACGGCATGCCGACCGCCTGTGCCGGACGCGTCTGCTCCGCCGTCACGGGGCGTCAGCGGCTCCAGGTGGCCCGCGCGCGGGTCCGCGTACGGCCCCCGTGTGTGCCCGGCGCCTCGGCCCAAAGGCCGCACCGGTGGCCGAACCACCGGTCATCGCCCCACCCCCAGGACTGCCGGGGTGCGCGCTGGGCAAGCATCCCCCCGTGAACGTGTTCGACCAGGAGGGGCAGGGTTCGAGCGGCGTGCGGGCGGGGGCCATGGAGAGGCAGGCACGAGGAGGTCCCGCGACCACGGGC
>NZ_VOGW01000101.1:25295-43139 GCF_007896895.1 Streptomyces misionensis
CGGGCGGTTGCCGGGGGCTGTGGGGGAGACGGCGTATCCGGTGGCCGGGAGGTCCGGCCGGGGCGCGGACCCGGTCGCCGAGGGGACCGGTCCGGGCGCGGTGGACGGCAGGGCCGGGGTGGTTGCCGGGGCGGTGAGCGACATGGCGGTGCCCGTCACCGATGCCGCGGGGCGCCGCCCCCGTGCCGGGCGGCGCAGGCGGGGTCCGGCCGTGGACGCCGCGCGGGAGAGGGACGGTGCGGCCGCGGGCGCGACGCGGCAGAGGGGCGCCGCGGCCGGGGACGTCACGCGGGACGCGAGCGGTCGGGCGGCGGACGCCACGTGGGACAGGAGCGCCGGGGCCGCGGAGGTCCGGGACGGCGGGCGCGGTACGGGTGCGGGTTCGGTGCGGGAGGCTGGCCGCGGTACCGGCGAGGGCCTGGGGCGGGAGGCCGGCCGCGGGGCCGGTGCGAGTGCCGGGCGGGAGGACGGCCGGCGGGCCGGTGAAGGCGCCGGGCGTGGGTGGGCGGAGGCCAGGCGCGGACCGCGTGCGCAGGCCGGGTCGCCGTACCCGCAGCGGCTGTGGCGCAGGCTCGGGCGGGCGGATCTGCGGGCCGTGCCGGAGGCGCGGCGGGAGCTGCGGGAGCTGTTGCGGGACTGGGGCAAGCCGGGGCAGTCGGAGATCGCCGAGCTGCTCACCAGCGAGCTGGTCACCAACGCGCTCGTGCACACGGACGACGATGCCGTGCTCACCGCCGTCGTGGCGCCCGGCGGACTCCGCGTGGAGGTACGGGACTTCGTGCCCCGAAGACCCGAGGTGCGCACCCCGCAGCCGGACGACGACACCCACGGCCGGGGCATGGTCCTGGTGGAGTCCCTCGCCGACGCCTGGGGCGTACGGCCGCACGGGGTCGGCAAGTCGGTGTGGTTCGAACTCGGCGCCGAAGCGGCGTGAGAGACCGCGGACATGGGTCGGGGGCGCGACCCGTGCGGTCACACCCCCGACCCATGAGGAGCCGCGCTCCTGGTGCTGCGACCGGAAGGGTTCACCGGCTCGCGACGCCCGGCACGGCACCTCGCCGCGTTGTCGCGTCACCCGAGTACATCCGGTACGCGGGTCACGCTCCGCCTTGCGATGCACCGCACCGGACGCCGCGAGCTTCCCGGCAGACCTCTCCGGCCACAGCACTAGCCGAACTGCTGCTCCAGATCCTTGAGCTTGCGCTCCAGGGAGTCCAGACGCGGCAGGGCCATCGTGTCGTCCTCCGCGGTGAGGTCGACGGTCACCGGCTCAGTCCCCTTGCGAACCGGCTGAAGAGAGGGACGGGACGGTACGGGCAGCTGGTCCGTACCCGATATGGCAGGCTCCGCGGGTGCGGGCGCGGGCCCGCGCTCCACCGCCTGCACCTCCACCTGCCGGCCGCCGGGACGGCCCACCAGTCGCCCGTGCCCGCGGCTGATCGCCTTGAGCTGGGCGCGCTCCATCCGCTCCTGCTCGCGCCGCCGCTGCCGCGCCTGCTCCTTCTGCCGCTTGTCCTCGCGGACCTCCTCGACCGCCTCGTCGAGGCTGCGCACGCCCTCCAGCAGCATCAGCGACCACGCGCGGTAGGTCTCACGGGGCGCCCGCAGCCAGCGCACGATCCGGATCTGCGGCAGCGGACGCGGCACCAGGCCCTGCTCACGCAGCGCCGCACGGCGGGTCTGCTTCAGCGCGCGGTCGAACAGGACGGCCGCCGACAGGGACATACCGGAGAAGAACTGCGGCGCGCCCGCGTGCCCGGCGCCGCGCGGCGCGTGCACCCAGTTGAACCAGGCCGCGGCCGCGGCGAACAGCCACACGAGGATGCGCGAGCCGAGTGCCGCGTCACCGTGACTGGCCTCGCGCACCGCGAGCACGGAGCAGAACATGGCCGCGCCGTCCAGGCCGAACGGCACCAGGTACTGCCAGCCGTCGGAGAGCCCGAGGTTCTGCTCGCCGAAGCCGACCAGGCCGTGGAAGGACAGGGCGGCCGCCACCGCCGCACAGCAGAACAGCAGCACGTAGGAGGCCGTGCCGTAGATGGCCTCCTTGCGCCTGCGGCGCTCCTCGCTGCGCTCCCAGGAGTCGTCCGCGCTCGCGTTCTCCCCGGAGGAGCGCTTGCCGCGCACGAGCACCGCCACCGCCGCCAGCATGCCCAGGAGCAGTACGGCGCCGGGAAGCAGCCAGTTCAGCGATATGTCGGTCAGTCTCATAGGGGTCCCTTGCATTGGGATAGGGCGTAACGCCCGCCATAGTGGCCCACTCCCGGCGGCCCTCAGGGGGTTTCGCGGCAAGAGGCCGCCAAGAAGGTGCGAGGGGATGCCCAGGGACGGCGTTCTGCTCGAACTACCGCGTGAGGGGCGGGAGTTGAGTTCGAATAAGACTACCCGTACGGATGGTTCCTCGGAAAGTTCCTGCGCGAGGTGAGGAAGTTGTGAATCACCTGTCCGAGCGGGGTGGCCGGATTCGCGTCGATCTTAATGGACGATGGGGGCCGTCCTGTCGTTGAGGGTCCGTCAGGCGCTGGTGGGAGCCCGTCGGTTGGTGAATCCGGTGGTGCGGTGGGCGGGCGGCGGGGAAGATGTGGTGCTTCGGCGCGGCCCCCGCCTCGATGAGTGGTCCCATTGTTTAGGTGAGGCTTTCCTTATCTGCCCTCGATCGAGTTTGACCTGCCGCTCGGTACGCCTAAGGTGCTTGACGAACAACCGACAAGCCATCGTTAATGACCCCAAGTACCGACAAGCCGCCAGGAGGACCCGGTGAAGCAGGGCGTGCAGGGCTCCGCCGGGGCGCGAAACGGCGCACGGGTGCCGGCGCAACAGCGCCCGGCGCGCGCCGGGCGCCCGGTAGGGGAGCCGGACGCCGGTGCGCCGGGGGGCATACCGGCAGGGATCACGCACGGTGACCCTCCGGTTGCCGGGCCGTCGGCCGCGGACGAGCGGCCTTCGGTGCGGCGGGCCTCGGTGCGCGGACAGATCCTGGAGGCGCTGCGCGTGGCGCTGGTGACCGGGGAGCTGCGGCCGGGTGAGGTCTACTCGGCGCCGGTGCTCGGGGAGCGCTTCGGGGTCTCGGCCACGCCCGTGCGGGAGGCCATGCAGCAGCTCGCCCTGGAGGGCGCCGTCGAGGTGGTGCCCAACCGCGGGTTCCGGGTGGTGGAGCGCGGGGCGCGCGAGCTGGCCGAGCTGGCGGAGGTGCGGGAGCTGATCGAGGTGCCCGTGATGCTGCGGCTGGCCCGGACGGTGCCCGCGGAGCGGTGGGCCGCGCTGCGGCCGCTGGCGGAGGATTCGGTGCGGGCGGCGGCCTCGGGGTGCCCGGCCGCGTACGCGGAGTCCGACCGGGCCTTCCACCGCGCGATGCTGGGACTGTCCGGCAACGAGGAGCTGTGCCGGATCGCGGAGGACCTGCACCGGCGGGCGCAGTGGCCCCTCGTCGGCGGCGCCGTCCGCCATGCCCGCGCGGACCTGGCCGCGGACGCGGCGGAACACGTGACCCTGCTGGACGCGCTGGTCGCCGGGGACCTGGACGTGGTGCCGGGGCTGGTGACCGAGCACTTCGCGGGCGCGAGCTGAGCCGCGGCCCCGCGCCCGGCCGCTCACGGACGCCGGCCGGGGCCTCCTCCCTGGGAGACACCCGGCCGGTGGCGCGGTCGCCCGCCGCGAGGCGGGCCGCCGCTCAGGACCCGTCGGACCCGCCCTCCTGGTGCGCCGTCTTCGAGAAGCCGTCGTGCCACGCCGCCTTCGCCCCGGAGTCCCCGATCCGGTACACGTCCACCACCGCGCCCACCGCGACGACCACGGACAGCACGCCCACCACGACCCGCACCGGAAGCGCGGACCGGCGCCCGCCGCGCTCGGCGCCCGCCGTGCGGCGCCCGGACCACCACACGAAGGCCGCGAGGACGAAGAGGCCGAGGGCCCACGGCAGCAGCCCGTCGCCCAGTTCGGTGTGCCTGCGGACCAGCGGGTCGGAGTCGACGTGCCGCTCCAGCCACTCGCCCGCGTTGGTGGTCAGCGGCACGCTGACGAGCCCGACGAACGCCAGCACGGGCAGCAGCACGCCCAGCCGGCGCGCGGCCCGCGGCCACAGCGCCGCGGCCATCAGGGCGAGGGCCGTCAGGGGTATCAGGACCACGACGACGTGCACGAGCAGAATATGGGCCGGCAGGCCGTTGACGAGGGTCATCCGACGTTCTTCTCCTGGGATGGGGGCTCGGGGCGCGCCAGACTGGCACAGCCGTCTCTCAGTTCCCTCTGAGCACCCCGTCCCCGCGGGCACCTCCGCTCACGCGGTCGCGGGCCCGGCCGCCGGCGGGGCCAGCTGGGCCGCCAGCCAGGTCGGTACGCCGCCCAGGAGGCGGAACAGACGGCGGGCCTCCTCTCGCAGCCGGGACGCGGCCGGTTCCTCCTCGGTGTCGGCCAGCGACACCAGGGCCGGTGCCGTGCCCACCAGGTAGCCCAGCTCCTCGCGAATCCGCAGGGACTCGGCGAAGCCGTGCCGGGCCTCCGTCAACTCCCCGTCGCGCAGGGCGAGTCCGGCGAGATGGCGCCAGGTGAAGGACAGCAGCAGCGGGTCCGCGTGCGCGGTGGCGCCCGCGTGCGCCCGGCGGTAGGCGGCCCGCGCCGCCTGCGGGGAACGGGACAGGTTCTCCGCGAGCAGGCCCCGGCGGAAGTCCAGCAGCGCCCGGGCCGCCGCCCCCGGCGGGATCAGCGCCGCCGCCCGCCCCAGAGCCGCCCGCGCCTCGTCCACCCGGTCCCGTACCCCGTGCAGGGTCGCGGCGTAGGCGAGCTGGCCGCGTTCGCAGGCGGCCGCCCCCCGCTCCTCGTCGGTGTGCGCCAGCGCCTCCGCCGTACGCAGCGCGTCCTCCGCGTCCGCCCAGCCGCGCTCGGTGTACAGACAGCGTTCGACCAGCAGCATGGCCCGTTGCAGCGCCGCACCCGGGCTGTCGGGCGGCAGCAGGGCCGCGGCGTCGGCCCAGCAGGCCCGCGAACGCAGCCTCCACACCGCGGTCTGGAGAGGATCGTCACCGGCGGTCGTTCCGTTCCCAGACATGGCGGTATGCGCCACGTTGGCCTCCCCTAGCACGCCATCGAGCCCATGAGTGGTGGCCGCATTCCAGCACCGATCGAGTGGCCGGGCCAAGAGGGTGGGTGAAAGATTTCACAAAGTGGCGGGGAGTCGGCGCGCTGCGGTCTGTCCGCTTCGCCCGGTCGGTTCAGCTCATCCGCAGCGCCAGGAAGAAATCGAGCTTGTCCTCCAGGCGGGACAGGTCCCGGCCCGTCAACTGCTCGATCCGGCCGACCCGGTAGCGCAGCGTGTTGACGTGCAGGTGCAGCCGGGTGGCGCAGCGCGTCCAGGAGCCGTCGCTGTCCAGGAACGCCTCCAGGGTCGGGATCAGCTCCGCCCGGTGCCGGCGGTCGTAGTCCTTCAGCGGGTCCAGCAGCCGGGCCGTGAAGGCGCGGCGCACGTCGTCCGGGACGAAGGGGAGCAGCAGGACGTGGCTGGCCAGCTCCTGGTGGCCGGCCGCGCAGACCCGGCCGGGGCGGGCCGCCGCCACCCGGCGGGCGTGCCGGGCCTCCTCCAGGGCGCCACGCAGGCCCTCCGCCGAGTGCACGGCCGCGCTGACGCCCAGGGTGAGCCGGCCGTCGTCGTCCAGGCCCGCCGTCAGCGGCTCGCGCACCGCCCGCAGCAGGGCGTCGGCGAGCAGTCCGTTCTCCGCGCCCTCGTGGTCGGCCGCGACGGCCGGTACGGCGGGCAGCGGCACCAGGGCGACCGCCTCCTCACCGGTGTGCGCCACGGCGATGCGGTCGGACGGCTCGGGGCCGGTCGCCAGCGGGTCGACCAGCACCTCCTCCAGCAGCGACTGGGCCACCGGACCGCCCGCGACCTCCTCGCCCTCCCACTCCACCCGGGCCACCACGACCTGCCAGTGCGGGGCCGCCCCGAGCCCGGGCAGCAGCACCGGCGCGGCCACCCGCAGCCGGGCGGCGATCTCGGCGGGCGCGGCGCCCGTCTGCACCAGTTCCAGGACCTCCTGGGCGAGCCGGCGCCGGACCGTGCGGGCCGCCTCGCGGCGGTCGCGCTCGACGGCTATCAGCTGGGTGACGCCCTGGAGCAGGTCCATGCGCTGCTCGGGCCAGTCGCCCGCGTCCGCCTCCACGGCCAGCAGCCAGTCCGACAGCACCGTCTCGCGCACATCGCGCGCGGCCTGCGGGGCCCGCCCCGAGGAGCGGACCGGGAAGAGCGAGTACGTCGTACCGCCCAGCACCACCCGGTGCGGGCCGCGCCGGCCGCCGCGGGTGGCGGCCAGGTGCTCGGCGGCCAGCTGGGCGCAGGTCTCGGCGGGCAGGGCCGGGCCCGCCACCTTGGAACCCGCGATCAGCCGGCCGGTGGGCGAGAGCACCCAGGCGCGCATGTCGAGGTCGGAGCCGAGCAGGTCGAGCACCACGTCCGGGCCGCCGCCCGCCGGGCCCGAGGTCATCATCCGGCGGTGCCGGTCCACGACGGCGGCCAGATCCCCGGCGCGCTCGCCGGAGACCTGGCGCACGACATGTTCGGTGACCGTGGCGAACGACACCGACTCGTCCACCGCGAACAGCGGCAGCCGGTGCTTGGCGCAGGCCGCCACCAGGTCCTCCGGCACCCCGCCCAGCTCGGCGGTGCCGGACGCGAGGGCCGCCACCCCGGCCTGCACCAGGATGCGCACGAAAGGCTCGGAATCCGCCGCGTCCCGGCGCCAGGCCAGGCCGGTCAGCACCAGCTCACCGCCGGAGAGGTAGCGGCTGGGGTCGCGCAGGTCGGTCGTCATCACACCGCGCACCGAGCGGTCCAGCTCGTCCTCGCCGCCGAGCAGCAGCAGGCCCAGCGCATCGGTGTCCAGCAGTGCGCGCAGCCGCATCTCGTCGCCGCCGTTTCTGTGTCTCGAAATCTACGATGGATCTTGGGAGGCAGGCGGGGGAGCGACCGGCGCGGCGCCCCGGGGCCCGCTCGGGGTCTCCGCCGCCGCTCCCGCTCCATGGCGGGAAGCCGCTTCCCGCGTCTCCCCGGGAAAACGGAGAGGAATCCGATGTCCTCCGTTCATACGAATCTACAAGATGCTCCGGCTGGCCAGCGAACTCCTTCATGGTTTCGGTGACTGACCCCGCCGGAGTACGCGGCGGTGTACTGGCTCCACTCCGCGTCAACAGGACAGGAACGAGCCGCGCCCGCCGCACACGGATTGGCTCACATCGCACGACCCACGAGACGAAGAAGAGAGCCGGTCATGGACTTCCTTCGCCCCGCCAGCTGGGAGGAGGCGCTCGCCGCGAAGGCCGAGCATCCCACCGCTGTGCCGATTGCGGGTGGCACCGATGTGATGGTCGAGATCAACTTCGACCACCGCAGGCCCGAGTACCTGCTCGACCTCAACCGCGTCGGCGAACTCCACGAATGGGAGGCCGGCGAGGACACCGTACGGCTGGGCGCCTCCGTGCCGTACACCGCGATCATGGAACGGCTCCGTGCCGAGCTGCCGGGCCTCGCGCTGGCCGCGCACACGGTCGCCTCCCCGCAGATCCGCAACCGCGGCGGCGTCGGCGGCAACCTCGGCACGGCCTCGCCCGCCGGCGACGCCCACCCCGCCCTCCTCGCGGCCGGCGCCGAGGTCGAGGTGGCCTCGGCCGCGCGCGGCACCCGCATGATCCCGATCGACGCCTTCTACACGGGCGTCAAGCGCAACGCGCTCCAGCCCGACGAGCTGATCCGCGCCGTGCACATCGCCAAGGCCGACGGACCGCAGCAGTACTCCAAGGTCGGCACCCGCAACGCCATGGTCATCGCCGTGTGCGCCTTCGGGCTCGCCCTGCACCCGGCCACCCGCACCGTGCGCACCGGCATCGGCTCGGCCGCGCCCACGCCGGTGCGCGCCACGGCCGCCGAGGAGTTCCTGAACGCGGCCCTGGAGGAGGGCGGCTTCTGGGACAACGGGAAGATCATCACCCCGTCGGCCGTCAAGCGGTTTGCCGACCTGTGCGCGGCCGCCTGCAACCCGATCGACGACGTCCGGGGCACCGCGGGCTACCGCCGCCACGCGATCGGCGTGCTGGCCCGTCGGACGCTGACCTGGACCTGGGAGTCGTACCGCGACGCCCGCCGCACCACCGAGGGAGCTGCGTGATGCGCGTCAACTTCACCGTCAACGGACGCCCGCAGCAGGCCGACGACGTCTGGGAGGGCGAGTCCCTGCTGTACGTGCTGCGCGAGCGGCTCGGCCTGCCCGGCTCCAAGAACGCCTGCGAACAGGGCGAATGCGGTTCCTGCACGGTACGGCTCGACGGCGTGCCGGTCTGTTCCTGTCTGGTCGCGGCCGGGCAGGCCGAGGGCCGGGACGTGGTGACCGTCGAGGGGCTGGCCGACTACGCCAGGCAGCGCACCCAGGGCGAGGGCGAGGGCACGTCCCTGGACGCGGCCCAGCGCTGGCAGGCCGCGGGCGGCACCGACTCGCGGACCGGCGAGGGCGGCGCACTGGCCCCGATCCAGCAGGCGTTCATCGACGCGGGCGCCGTCCAGTGCGGGTTCTGCACCCCGGGCCTGCTCGTCGCCTCCGACGAACTGCTGGAGCGCAACCCGAACCCGTCCGACGCCGACATCCGCGAGGCGCTGTCGGGCAACCTGTGCCGCTGCACGGGCTACGAGAAGATCATGGACGCGGTCCGCCTCGCGGCCGCCCGCCAGTCCGAGGGGGTCTGACCATGCCCGCGAACGGCGCACCCACGAAGATCACGCAGGGCTCCCACACCAAGGGCGGCATCGGCGAGTCGACCCTGCGTCCGGACGGCACCCTCAAGGTCACCGGCGAGTTCGCCTACTCGTCCGACATGTGGCACGAGGACATGCTCTGGGGCCAGATCCTGCGCTCCACCGTCGCGCACGCCGAGATCGTCTCCATCGACACCTCCGAGGCCCTGGCCCTGCCGGGCGTGTACGCCGTGATGACGTACGACGACCTGCCCACCGAGGTGAAGCACTACGGCCTGGAGATCCAGGACACCCCGGTACTCGCCCACGGCAAGGTGCGCCACCACGGCGAGCCGGTCGCCATCGTCGCCGCCGACCACCCGGAGACCGCCCGCCGCGCCGCCGCCAAGATCAAGGTCGACTACCGCGAACTCCCGGTGGTCACCGACGAGAGGACGGCCCTCGCGCCCGACGCGGTGCTCGTCCACGAACACCGCGACGACCACCACATCGGGCACGTCCCGCACCCGAACATCGTGCACCGCCAGCCGATCGTCCGGGGCGACGCGGCCGCGGCCGCCGCCCGCGCCGACGTGATCGTCCGGGGCGAGTACACCTTCGGCATGCAGGACCAGGCCTTCCTCGGCCCCGAGTCCGGGCTCGCCGTGCCCGAGGAGGACGGCGGCGTCCACCTCTACATCGCCACCCAGTGGCTCCACTCCGACCTGCGCCAGATCGCGCCCGTGCTCGGCCTGCCCGAGAAGAAGGTGCGGATGACCCTGGCCGGCGTCGGCGGCGCGTTCGGCGGCCGCGAGGACCTGTCCATGCAGATCCACGCCTGCCTGCTGGCGCTGCGCACCGGCAAACCCGTGAAGATCGTCTACAACCGGTTCGAGTCCTTCTTCGGGCACGTCCACCGCCACCCGGCCAAGCTGACCTACGAGCACGGGGCCACCCGCGACGGCAAGCTGACCCACGTCAAGTGCCGGATCGTGCTGGACGGCGGCGCCTACGCCTCCGCCTCCCCGGCGGTCGTCGGCAACGCCTCCTCGCTCGGCGTCGGACCGTACGTCGTGGACGACGTCGACATCGAGGCCATCGCCCTCTACACCAACAACCCGCCCTGCGGCGCCATGCGCGGCTTCGGCGCGGTCCAGGCGTGCTTCGCCTACGAGGCGCAGATGGACAAGCTGGCGCGCGAACTCGGCCTGGACCCGGTGGAGTTCAGACAGCGCAACGCCATGGAGCAGGGCACCCTCATGCCCACCGGGCAGCCCGTCGACTCCCCGGCCCCGGTCGCCGAACTGCTGCGCCGCGTCAAGGCGATGCCGCTGCCGCCCGAGCGCCAGTGGGAGTCCAGCGAGGGCGCCGACGTACGGCAGCTGCCCGGCGGTCTGTCCAACACCACGCACGGCGAGGGCGTCGTCCGCGGCATCGGCTACGCCGTCGGCATCAAGAACGTCGGTTTCTCCGAGGGGTTCGACGACTACTCCACCGCGAAGGTGCGCATGGAGGTGATCGCGGGCGAGCCGGTCGCCACCGTGCACACCGCGATGGCGGAGGTCGGCCAGGGCGGCGTCACCGTGCACGCCCAGATCGCCCGCAGCGAACTCGGCGTCTCCCGGGTGACCATCCACCCGGCCGACACCCAGGTGGGCTCGGCGGGCTCCACTTCCGCCTCCCGCCAGACGTACGTCACCGGCGGCGCCGTCAAGAACGCCTGCGAACTCGTCCGCGAGCGGGTCCTGGAGATCGGCCGGCGCAAGTTCGGGTCCTACCATCCGGCCTGGGCCACCGCGGAGCTGCTGCTGGAGGGCGGCAAGGTCGTCACCGACGGCGGCGAGGCGCTCGCCGACCTGGTCGACGTCCTGGAGGGCGAGGCCGTGGAGGTCGAGGAGGAGTGGCGGCACCGGCCGACCGAGGCCTTCGACCTGCGCACCGGACAGGGCAACGGGCACGTCCAGTACTCCTTCGCCGCGCACCGCGCCGTGGTGGAGGTGGACACCGAACTCGGCCTCGTCAAGGTCATCGAGCTGGCCTGCGCCCAGGACGTCGGCAAGGCGCTCAACCCGCTGTCCGTGATCGGCCAGATCCAGGGCGGCACCACACAGGGCCTGGGCGTCGCGGTGATGGAGGAGATCATCGTGGACCCGAAGACCGCGAAGGTGCGCAACCCCTCCTTCACGGACTATCTGATCCCGACCATCCTCGACACCCCGACCATCCCGGTCGACGTCCTCGAACTCGCCGACGAGCACGCCCCGTACGGCCTGCGCGGCATCGGCGAGGCCCCGACGCTCTCCTCCACCCCGGCCGTGCTGGCCGCGATCCGCAATGCGACCGGCCTGGAACTGAACCGCACGCCGGTGCGCCCGGAACACCTCACGGGCACCGCGTAATTCGCCCACCGCCGCCGCGGGCACCCCGATGCCGGGTGCCCGCCGCGGCACCCCGGCGCCGGGCGACCGCTCATCCCCGGCCCACCCCACACGTGCAGCGCCGGGCCGTCCCCCGGGTTTTCGTGCACATCCCAAATCCCGCGCTCCCCGAGGGAGTCGTGGGTGCCCCTGTGAACCTTGGGAGACGGCACCATGACCCATCCATCAGTGGAGCCCAGGACCACCGCCGAGGACGCCGGAGACGGCAGCCGCGTCCCGGCCGGCCGGTCCTGGCTCGACCGGTACTTCCACATATCCCGCAGAGGATCCACGGTCGCGCGCGAGGTGCGCGGCGGCATCACCACCTTCATGGCGATGGCCTACATCCTCCTGCTCAACCCGCTGATCCTGTCCGGCAAGGACGTGCACGGGGACACGCTCGGCCAGAAGGCCCTGATCACCGCGACCGCGTTCGCCGCGGCCCTGACCACCCTGCTGATGGGCTTCGTCGGCAAGGTGCCGCTCGCGCTCGCCGCCGGCCTGTCGGTCTCCGGGGTGCTGTCCGCGCAGGTGGTCCCGCACATGACCTGGCCGCAGGCGATGGGCATGTGCGTGCTGTACGGCGCCGTCATCATGCTGCTGGTCGTCACCGGACTGCGCGAGATGATCATGAACGCGATCCCGCTCGCGCTCAAGCACGGCATCACCATGGGCATCGGCCTGTTCATCGCCCTGATCGGCTTCTACAAGTCCGGCTTCGTGCACCAGGGCAAGGGCACCCCGCTCGGTCTCGGACCCGCGGGCCAGCTCACCGGCTGGCCGGTGCTGCTCTTCGCCGGCACCCTGCTGCTGATCTTCATGCTCCAGGCCCGGGGCGTCCCCGGCGCCATCCTCATCGGCATCGTCTCCGGCACCGTCGTCGCCGCCGTCCTCAACGGTCTCGGCGTCATCGACCCCCGCCAGTGGGCGGCGGGCGCGCCCGAACTGCACGGCGGCGCGGTCTCCGTGCCGGACTTCTCGCTCTTCGGCCACGTGGGCTTCGGCGGCTGGGGCCAGGTCGGCGGGATGACCGTCGCGGTGATCGTCTTCACCCTGGTCCTGGCCGGCTTCTTCGACGCGATGGCCACCATCATCGGGGTCGGCACCGAGGCCGGGCTCGCCGACGACCGGGGCCGGATGCCCGGCCTGTCCAAGGCGCTGTTCATCGACGGCGCGGGCGGCGCGATCGGCGGGGTGACCGGCGGCTCCGGGCAGACCGTCTTCATCGAGTCGGCGACCGGCGTCGGCGAGGGCGCGCGCACCGGCCTGGCCTCCGTGGTCACCGGCCTGTTCTTCGCCGCCTGCCTGTTCTTCACCCCGGTCACCGCGATCGTCCCGCAGGAGGTCGCCTCCGCCGCCCTGGTGGTCATCGGCGCGATGATGCTGATGAACGCCCGGCACGTGGACTGGGGCGACCGCGCCACCGCCATCCCGGTCTTCCTGACCGTCGTCCTGATGCCGTTCACGTACACCATCACGACCGGTGTCGCGGCGGGAGTCGTCTCCTGGACGGCCATCAAGGCGGCCCAGGGCCGGTTCCGCGAGGTCGGCGCCTTCATGTGGGGCCTGACGGCCGTCTTCCTGGTCTACTTCGCCCTCCACCCCGTCGAGGCCTGGCTCGGTGTCCACTAGCCGCCCGCCAACTCACCTTTTCCACAAGCGCGTTGAGGAGAACGACAGATGCTGGACATCGCCGAAAAGCTGAACCGGTGGGCCGCGCAGGGCCGTGACTTCGCCGTCGCCACCGTGGTGGCCGTCGGCGGCAGCGCGCCCCGGCAGCCCGGCGCCGCCCTCGCGGTGGACGCCGACGGAACGGCCATCGGCTCGGTCTCCGGCGGCTGTGTGGAGGGCGCGGTCTACGAGCTGTGCCGGCAGGCCCTCGAGGACGGCGAAACCGTCCTCGAACGCTTCGGCTACAGCGACGAGGACGCGTTCGCGGTCGGCCTGACCTGCGGCGGCGTCCTCGACATCCTGGTCACCCCGGTCCGGGCGGACGATCCCGCCCGGCCGGTGGCCACGGCCGCGCTGGCCGCCGCCGCCCGCGGTGAGGCGGCGGCGCTCGCCCGGATCGCCCGGGGGCCGGCCGGGCTGCGCGGCCGGGCCCTGCTGGTCCGCCCCGACGGCTCCGCGTACGGCGGTTTCGGCGCCCACCCCGAGCTGGACCGCACGGTCGCCGCCGAGGCCCGTGCCCACCTGGACGCGGGCCGCACCGGCACCGTGGAGATCGGCGCCCGGGGCTCGCGCTGCGGCGCCCCGGTCACCGTCCTGGTCGAGTCCTCCGTACCCCCGCCCCGGATGATCGTCTTCGGCGCGATCGACTTCGCCGCCGCCCTGGTGCGCGCCGGGAAGTTCCTCGGCTACCACGTCACGGTGTGCGACGCCCGACCGGTCTTCGCCACCCGCGCCCGCTTCCCGGATGCCGACGAGATCGTGGTGGAGTGGCCCCACACCTATCTGGAGCGCACCGGGACCGACGCCCGTACCGTGCTGTGCGTCCTCACCCACGACGCCAAGTTCGACATCCCGCTGCTGCGGGTGGCGCTGCGGCTGCCGGTCGCCTACGTCGGCGCGATGGGCTCCCGGCGCACCCATCTCGACCGCGCGCGACGGCTGCGCGAGGCGGGCGTCACCGAGCCGGAACTGGCCCGGCTGCGCTCCCCGATCGGCCTCGACCTCGGCGCCCGCACCCCGGAGGAGACGGCCCTGTCGATCGCCGCGCAGATCGTCGCCGAGCGGCGCGGCGGCAGCGGCCGCGCGCTGACCGGCGGCCACACCCCGATCCACCACGACGCGGGGGAGGCGCGGATCGGCTCGGTGGCGTGAGCCGGCGCGGGGAAACGGATTGCCGCGCGCCCCGGCCCCTGTGCCGCACGGGGACATGGTCCCCACCGACCGGCTGCTCGCCTTCGCGGCGCTGTCCCTCTGCTGATCGTGGTGCCCGGCCCGAGCGTGCTCTTCGTCATCGGGCGGGCGCCTGCGCACGGCCGCCGCACCGCGCTGACCTCCGTGGCCGGCAACACCCTCGGCGCGTACGTCCTCGTCGCCGCCGTGGCCCTCGGCGTCGGGCCGGTGGTGGAACGCTCCGTGCCGCTCTTCACGGCGCTCACGCTCGCGGGCGCCGCGTATCTCGTCCACCTCGGCTTCGCGGCCGGCGTGGCCCATTTCAAGACCATGGTGTTCTGCGCCGCCGTGCTGCCCCGGTTCGTGGACCGCGCGCAGGGCCGGGTGCCGCTCCGGGTGCTGCTGCTCGGCCTGGTCTTCAACGTCATCGCGCCGGCCTCGGACAGCACCTGGGGTCTGGTCGCCTCCGCCGCCCGCGGCTGGTTCGCCCGCTCGCCCCGGCGGCTGTCCGCCGTCGGCGGCATCGGCGGCCTGACGTTGATCGGGCCGGGCGTGACGGTGGCGGCGACGGGCCGCTAAGACTGACGTCCCGGTTGTCGTACGGTCGTTCGAGGGTCGCGAGATCGGGAGGACCGCTTGTCCCCGGTCGTCTCCGACCGCAAGAACTGGAGTTCCCTCGCGCGTTCGGCCGTTCAGGGCCGCTTGAGCAGCCGGTCCAGCGCGTGTCCGAACACCGTGCGGGACGTGAGCCCGACGAGGCCGTCGAGGGCGCGGGGCAGGGAGCGCACCCGCAGCTCCTCCCGCCACCGCACCCGGCTGCCGCCCCCGGGCGCCGGCCGCACCTCGATCTCCGCCCAGCCGAGGATCACCCGGCCCCGCTTCTCCAGCCGGCACAGCCCGCCCTCCACGCCCACGGGCGGGCGCCAGACGGTCACCTCCATGGTGTCGTCCAGGGTCAGCGGGGCGACGCCCGAGCGCGCGGTGAATCGGGTGCCGACCCGGGTCGGCCCGGGGGTGAGCACCCTGATCCGGGTCAGCGGCACCGCACCGGTGTGGCGGTGCCACTCGGTGAGCCGGCGCCAGGTCTCGGCCACGGGGAGCGGGACGGTACGGGTGAGGGAGAAGAT
Organism: Streptomyces misionensis; assembly: GCF_007896895.1. Lineage (GTDB taxonomy): Bacteria > Actinomycetota > Actinomycetes > Streptomycetales > Streptomycetaceae > Streptomyces > Streptomyces misionensis_A. The sequence goes on from NZ_VOGW01000101.1 coordinate 40,394, forward strand.
CGGCACGGCACCGATCGTAGGCACGGGCCGTCCGCCGGCAGCGGGTTCGCCGCCGCCTCACCCGGTCGGCCCAGCGGGGGTGCCCCGGGCGACTCAGGGACGGTAGACCTTGCCCGGCTCCGCCTTCCCGGGGGCGAGGAGCTGGGGAACCGTCACGAAGTGGTAGCCGCGTTCCTTCAGGGCGTCGATGATGCCGGGGACGGCGGGCACGGTGCCGGGGTAGATGTCGTGCAGCAGGATGATCCCGTCCCGGTCGGCCTGTTCGAGGACGCGCTTCTCGATGAGCGCGGAGTCATTGGTCGCGTAGTCCTTGGCCGTGACGCTCCACAGCACCTCCGCGAGCCCCAGCTCCTTGCATATCTTGTGGATGTTGGCGTCGGTGCGGCCCTGCGGCGGGCGCATCAGGGTGGGCTTGCGCCCGGTGAGCCGTTCGATCGCGTCGTTGGGCCGTTCGAGCTCGTCGCGCACCTGGTCGTCGGATATGTCGGTGAGTATCTTGTGGTCCCACGTGTGGCTCGCCACCTCGTGACCCTCGGCCGACATCCGCTTGACCAGCTGCGGGTACTTCTCGATGTGCCGCTTGCCCAGGAGGAAGAACGTCGCGTGGACCTTCTTCTCCTTCAGGATGTCCAGCAGCTTCGGGGAGTTCTCGCTGGGGCCCGCGTCGAAGGTGAGGGCGATGCACTTCGCCTTGCGGCAGTCGACGTCGCCGAACGCCGCGGGCGATCCCTGTGCCCCCTGCGCCGCCTGCTTTCGCGCGGTGCTCGGCGACGTGGTGTCGACCTGGGCGCAGCCGGTGAGGGCCAGCGCCAGGCCGACCGCGGCCGGGACGAGTGCGGCCGCGCGGAACCCGCGGCGCCGTTCGCGCATCTTTCCGGTCGCGGAAGCGGGCGTCGGGGTCGTGTTGATCGAAAGGGCCATGTGTGGACTATACACACAGTGTATAGACAGGAAGTTCGAATGTGGCGAACTCGTTCGAACCCTTCACATGTCACCACCTCGTGCACACCGGTAGTTCCGGGCCGGTACGGGGAGTAACCTCGGCAGCATGACGCGCACGGGGGAACGAGCCGTCAAGTCCCGGTTACGCACGCCGACCTGGATCGCCCGCATCGAGGACCCGGACGGCGTGGTGCTCGGTGCCGGGGTGCTGCTCGCCGCCGACCGGGTGCTCACCGCCGGCCATGTCGTCACGCCGGGCGCGCCGTACGTCGTGCGACTCGTCGGCGTCCCGGGGCGGGGAGCCGTCGCCGCCACCGTCTCTCCGGACGAGCACGTACCGGAGAGCGAGGACGCGTTCGGCGACCGCAGCGGCGACCTCGCCCTGCTGCGCCTCGCCGAGCCGCTGCCCGCCGAACACGCCACCCGCCTCTACCGGCTCGCCTCCCCGCACGGACCCGTGAGCATGTACGGCTTCCCGGCCGGCGACGACGGCGGCCGCTGGCACGGCGCCACCCTGGTCGCCGCGCGCGGCCGGGACAGCCGGGTGCAGTTGCGCCCGCTCACCCCGGACGAGCTGGCCGCGCCCGGCTTCAGCGGCGGGGGAGTGGTCGACCACGCCACCGACCAGGTCATCGGGATCGTGCTCAGCGTGGACGAGGGGCAGGTATCCGCCTTCAGCCAGATGAGCCCCACCGAGACCATCCTCAGCCATCTGCCGCAGGTCGCCGCCTGGACCGACGGCGCCGAGGCCGTCGACCCCCGGCTGCGCAGCCGTACGCCCGGCGGCGGGGGCCGGCTCGACGTGCCCTTCGCCACCGAACTCGCCGGCTGGTTCCGGGGCGAGGGCTGGCCGGTGCTGGTCACCGTGGTGCCGGAGCTGGGCGACCGTGCCTTCACGCTGGAGCGGGCCGTCACGCTCGCCGACCGGGAGCTGCGCACCCACCGCAACACCAGCGCCTTCAGCCACGACCCGCCCGAGACCGTGCCGCCGGCCGGCGCGCACGACCTCGCCCTGGACGTCAAGGGGCTGACGGCCGCCCAGGTCATGGACCGCATCGCCGAACGCCTCGGCATCCGCGACGACCCCCGGCCGGAACGGCTCGCCACCCTGCGGGTCCCGCTCGCCGCGGTCCTGGTCGGGGTCGACGAGTCCGCCGAACCCGACGCCCTGCTCGCCCTGCTGGACCGGCTCGCCCCGCACGGGGCCCGGCTGCTGCTGGTCCACCGCCGCCAGGGCGGACGCGCGGCGCAGGCCGCCGAGTCGCTGGTGCACCGGCCGCTGCGCGAACGCTGGGCCCGGCTCGGCACGGAACTCGACCGGATCGTCGACGAGTTGGGCCCCGCGCTCGACACCCGCCGGGACCGGGTGATGGCCGGGCCCGGCACCGGAGCGCTGCTGGACGCGGCCGAGGCCGCCGTCGGCCGCAGCCGGATGCTGCGCGCGTGGGTCGCCCACAGCTCCGCCGCGGACCGCGAACCCCGGCGCGCCGACCTGCTGTTCACCTTCGAGGACGCCGCCGACCGCCGCCGCCAGCGCCTGGACCAGGCCCTCGCCGTCCTCGACGCCCGGCTGCACCGCTGGGAGGAACTGCGCGGCCGGGTCACCGCGGAATGGCGCCTGTGCCGCGCCCGCGCCTCGGAGGACGGCGACCGGGTGATCGCCGCCTACCGCCTCTACGAGTGCGCCCTCTCGCTCCTCCGCCAGGCCCCGTGCGACATCGAGGCGGCGGAGACGGCGGTGGAGCGGTTCATCGGGTTCTGCTCAGGGGCGGGAGGCGCGCCCGGCGACAACGCCGAATCCTCT
>NZ_VOGW01000101.1:43415-44716 GCF_007896895.1 Streptomyces misionensis
AGCCGCCCTTCGCGCGTACCGACCCCGGAACCCGGAAGGAGCCCGGCTCATGACCTCCTGCGTACGGCCCGGATGCGCCGGGCGCATCATGGGGACCGGGTACTGCGACACCTGCGGGCACCGGCACATCGAGCCGCACAGCTCGTCTCCCCGGCCCGGGGCGCGCGCCGCGCAGGCCGTGACCGCACCGGTCGTGTCCGAGGACGGTCCGGGGCCGGCGACCGTGCACGCCGTCGCCGGGGTCGGCGAACTCGACCAGCACGGACTGGTCGTGCTGCCCGAGGTGCCCGAGCCCGACGACGTCCTGGTGGCGGACCCCAGCCCGCCCACCGGGGGCCGCCGCTGCGACGGCGGCGACTGCAGCATGATCGTCGGCGTCGGCTACGGCGGCCAGCCCGCCCGCGCCACCGGCCGCTGCCCCCGCTGCGGCACGCCGTACTCCTTCCTGCCCCAGCTGACCCGCGGCGAGCTGGTCGCCGACCACTACCGGGTGCTCGGCTGCCTCGCCCACGGCGGTCTCGGCTGGATCCACCTCGCCGAGGACACCCGCGCCGAGGGCCACCGCGTCGTCCTCAAGAGCCAGATCAACGCGGGCGGGGCGCTCGCCCGCCGCACCGCCGTCGAGGAGCGCCGCTCCCTCACCGACCTGCACCACCCGGACATCGTGCGCATCATCACGTACGCCGAACACCGGGCGGCGGGCGCCGAACCGCCCACCGGGTACCTGGTGATGGACTACATCGGCGGCCGTTCCCTGCAACAGCTCTTCGACGCCGACGACATCGAGCGCGTCTTCCACGGCCGCCCCCGCCTGGACCACGTCCTCACCTACGGCTGCAAGATCCTCGGCGCCCTGGAGTACATGCACGAACGCGGCCTGCTCTACTGCGACATGAAGCCCGCCAACGTCATCCACTTCGGCCGTGCCGTGAAGGTCATCGACCTCGGCGCGGTCCGCGCGATCGGCGACCGCGCCTCCGCCTACATGTACACCGCGACGTTCGCGCCGCCGAAGGAGGAGATCGACCGGCGCGGCTGGCACATCGACAGCGACCTCTACACCGTCGGCATGACCCTGCAGGCCCTGGCCCGCGCCACCGAACCGGCCCGCGGCCTCGCCCCCGACTCCTTCCGCCGGCTCATCGCCCGCGCCACCCACCCCGAGCCCCGCGCCCGGTTCCGCTCGGCCGCCGAGATCTCCCGCCAACTCTGGGAAGTACTCCGGGAGTTCCGGTCCCTCCAGTTCGGCGAGCAGCTGCCGGAGAGTTCCACCCGGTTCCGCGCCACCGGCGCCAGCCTCG
>NZ_VOGW01000101.1:44991-82253 GCF_007896895.1 Streptomyces misionensis
GCCTACTGCGGCGGCGACTGCGGCCGCCCGCTGAGGGGGCCGTCCGCATGAGCCCCGACAGAGATCCGGCGCGGCGCGGGGAGCGCGGGTACGACGCCCACGCGAGCGGCTCGGAGCCCGCCGCCGGGGCGCCCCTGGCCCCGGCCACCGGCGCGCGCCCCGATCCGGGCGCCGCCATGCCCCCGCACGCAGGCACCGGCGCACACCCCGGCGCGCCCCCGGCGGAATCGCACGCCGCCGCGCCGGTCCGCTCCGGCGCGCCCGCGGGCGCGCCAGGGCCCGGCACCGTGCCCCAGGAGGGCCGGCGCGCACCGGCGGACGGCGGCCTCGGCGCGGTGGCGCGCGTGCTCGGCGGGCGCCGCCGCCCCCGGCCGGCCCCGGGCGCCAGCACGACCGCCCACGAACTCGCCGTGCGGCACCGGCTGCTGCTCGCCCTGTCCGCGCTGCTCACGCTGTCGCTGTTCGTGTCCTACGAGGGGGTGCACGGCGACGCCGACCCGCTGCGCACCTCCAGCGCCCCGGCGGTGCTGTCCATCGACACCGCGCTGTACGCCCTCGGCGAGGCGGAGCAGGACGCCGGGGCGGCGACCCCGACCAGCGACTTCCAGAAGCAGATCTCGGTCGCCGCGCAGAGCCTCGCGGCCGCCGCCGGGGACGACGTCGGCGGACCGTCCGGCCGGCAGGCCCTGCAGACCGTCGCCGCGCTGATCACCGTCTACGCCGTCAAGGTCCAGCAGGCGCAGCTCCAGCCGGCCGGCAGCGCCTTGCGGCAGGCCTACCTCAGCTACGCCACCAGCATCCTGACCGACCAGGGCTCCGGGATACTGGCCAGGCTGAAGGTCCTCCAGAAACAGCAGCGCGCCGCCGTGCACCGGCAGACCTCCTTCGGCCCGCTGCTGTGGCTCGGCTGGGCCGCCACCCTGGTGATCGCGCTCGCGCTGGCCGGCTGTCTGCTGGAGACCCAGCTGTTCCTGCGCCGCCGCTTCCGGCGCCGCTACAACCGCGGGCTGCTCGCGGCCGGCGCCCTGCTCGCGGCCGGGCTCGCCGTCACCCTGCTGTTCACGGTGTGGACGCACCAGGGGATGACGGACACCCGGCAGCTGCTCGACCGCCGGCTCACCGGGCCGGCCATCACCGACGCGGGGCGGGAGACCGCCGCGCACCTCGCCCACACCGGCTTCCGGGCCTCGGCGGCCGGGGGAATCCTGATAGGAGGCGTCCTGGTCATGGCACTGGCCGAGACGGGACTGCGGCGGCACATCGACGAGTACCGGTTCAGGCCGCGGTGAGCGCGCACCCGGGCGGCGGCCCCGCGCGCCGCCGCGCCCGCACCGTCGCCGTGGTGGCGAGCTGCCTCGCCCTGCTGACGGCGGCCGTCGTCCTCGGCGCCCGCGCCGCCGGCCGGGAGCCGACCGTCACCCTGCTGGCCAACTGGACCGGGGACGACGAGGGCAACCTGCGGCGGACGGTGATCGAGCCGTTCGAGCGGAAGTACCACGTGCGCGTGGACTACCAGGGCAGTTCGGCCGAGAGCCAGGTGCTCGGCGCCGACGTCGAGTCCGGGACGCCGCCGGACGTCGTGGTGCTGACCGGCCCCGGCGAACTCGCCGACTACGCCCGTCAGAAGCAGCTCCAGCCGCTCGAGGACCTCATCCCGCAGAAGGACTTCAGCACGTCCTGGGCGACGCCGCTCGCGGACGGGCATGTCTACTGGTTCCCGCTCAAGGCCGACCTCAAGAGCATCGTGTGGTACCCCGCCGGCACCAGCGAGCGGCAGCGCGGACAGGCCAGGGACCGACCGGAGCAGTGGTGCGTCGGCATGGGCTCCGGGGCGACCAGCGGCTGGCCCGGCACGGACTGGATCGAGGACATCCTGCTCCAGCAACACGGCCCGCGCGCCTACCAGGCCTGGGCGGGCGGCCGGCTGTCCTGGCGCTCCCCCGAGGTGCGGCAGGCATGGAAGACCTGGGGCCTGCTGATGGGCGCGGGCACCTCCGACACCCTGCTGCGCCGTACCCTGCAGACCGACTACGGCAAGGCCTCGGCGCCGGTCGCCGCGCACCCGCGCGGCTGCACGCTCGAACACCAGGCGTCCTTCATCCGCACCCAGTCCGACGCGTGGCGACGGGTGGACGGCCGCTACGAACCCTCGGCCCGGCTGATCCCCGGCGCCACCGCGCACAACGCCTGGGAGGTCTCCGGCGACCTGGTCGCCCTGCTGCACGCCACCCCGCAGGCCAAGCAGCTGATCCGCTACCTGGCCTCGGCGGACGTCCAACGCGCCTGGAGCACCGCGGAGTCGGGCTTCTCGGTGCACGCCGGGGCCCAGCCCGCCCCCGGCGCCGCGGGTCCCGCCTGGCACCGGGGGCTCGCCGCGACCCTCCTCGACCGGCAGGCGGCCCACTGCTTCGACGCCTCGGACGCCATGCCGCCCACCGTCCGCGACGCCTTCGCCGAGGCCACCATCGACTACCTGGCCCACCCCGGCCACCTCGACGGCCTCCTCACCAACCTGGACGCCCTCACCCGGGCCCCGGACCAGACGTGGCTGCCGTCGGTGTGCGACCAGGTGCCCTGACCGGGAGGCGGGGCCGCCGGCGCGGCCCGGGCGGCGGGCCGCCCGGGCACCCGGTCCGCCTCAGCCGATCCGCAACGCCCGTCCCTGCTCCCGTCCCGCCTCCGCGGCCGGGCGGCGGGTCGCGGGGTCCAGGGGGTTCGGGCCGATCGCGGCGGTGGCCGTCTCGTCCGGGGCGATCAGGGTGACCTCGGCGCCCCCGGCCCGCAGGCCGGCGACGGTGCGGTCCAGGGGGTGGTCGCTGGGGAAGGGCTCGGCGTCGCCCAGCGGGAGCAGGACCAGGACGCGGTCCGCGCCGGCGGCCAGGTCGACGTTGGCGACGGAGCGAACCCCTCCGTCGACGTAGCGGCGCCCGCCGATCGTCACCGGCGGCCACACCCCCGGCACCGCACAGCTCGCCGCGACCGCGTCCACCAGGCTGACCCCCGAGTCCCGGTCGAGGACGCGCGAGGCACCGCTCTCCGCGTCCACCGCGACGATCTTCAAGGCCCGCTCCGGCCACGTGTGGACCGGCAGCCGGGACTCGATCACCGCCCGCCGCTCCGCCTCGCCGACCGTCCGTGCCGCGAGCGCCATCCGCCCGACGGCGCGCCGCAGTTCGGCCGGTGACGAGGCGGTGGCCAGCGCGGCGCCGAACCACTCGGTGAACTTCTCCAGGTCCAGCTCGGCCATGATCTCCGCGGCCTGACGCGCGGGGTCCACCTGCCGCGCGTACAGCTCCTCCAGGCCGAGTCCGCTGCCCAGTTGGGCCGCGACGGCCGCCCCGGCCGAGGTCCCCACGAGCAATCCGGCCCCCGTGACGTCCTGTCCCGCATCCGCGAGTCCCGCGAGCAGCCCGGTCATCCAGGCGATCCCGCCCACTCCGCCGCCACCCAGCACCAACGCCTCGGTCATCTCTGCTCCTTGGACGGAATCGATCTCCCCCACGGCAACGGCGGCCGGCGCCGCGGCCATTCCCGGTGGCGGGACCGTCTACAGTCGGCCCATGGAACTGCGGCAGCTCGGGTACTTCGTCGCCGTCGCCGAGGAGTTGCACTTCGGGCGGGCGGCCGACCGGCTGCACATCGTGCAGTCCGCGGTGAGTCAGCAGATACAGCGGCTGGAACGGGAGCTGGGCGCCGAGCTGTTCGACCGCTCGCCGCGCCGGGTGCGGCTGACGCCGGCCGGCGAACGGCTGCTGCCGGAGGCGCGCGCCGTGCTCACGGCGGCCGAACGGGCCCGCGCCGCCGTCGTCCCGCCCGAGGGGCTGCGGCTCGGCACCAGCACCGGGCTCGGCACCCATCTGGACCGGGTGCTCGCCGCGTTCGCCGAGCGGGCCCCCGGCGTCCCGGTGGAGCTGTGCTCGCTGCCGGTCGGGGAACGGCTGGCCCGCGTCGCCGCCGGCCGGCTCGACGCGGCCTTCGTGCGCGGCGCCGAACCCCCGCCCGGCGTACGGGTGCTGCCGCTGTGGCCCGACCCGCTCGTGGCCGCCGTACCCGCCACGCACCCGCTCGCCCGCGCCCCGGAGATCGACCTGGCCGACCTGGCCGCGCTGCCCCTCGCGCTCACCCCCCGCCGCAACAACCCCGCCCTCGTGGACCTGGTCGTCGGCGCCTGCCACGCGGCCGGGTTCGAACCGGCGCCGGGACCGCTGAACGGCTCCCTCCAGGACACCCTCGCCACCATCGGGGCCCGGCCCCTGTGGACCGTCGTCTACGCCTCCCACGCGCGCGTGCTGCACACCCCCAGGGTGGCCTACGTCCCCTTCCGCGCCCCCGGCCTCGCCCTGTCCACGGGCCTCGCGGTACCGGCCGCGGACCCCACCCCGCACCTGGAGACCCTGCTGCTGGCCTGCGCCGATCACGAAAGCTGATCGCCGCGGTCGCGGACTGCTCCTTGGTCGGCGGCGCACCACGCGGTGGACTGGACCCCGGCAACGCAGAGGAGCGGCGAAGGCCGCCCGGCACAAGGGAGTTCAGTCATGCCGATCGTCACCGTCCAGCAGGGCCCGCGGGACGCCGAGCTGAAGCGGGACCTGGTCAAGCGCATCACCGACGCCTTCGTGGACGCCTACCGGGTCCCCGCCGAGAGCGTGCAGGTGTGGATCCACGAGGTGCCCGCGGACAGCTGGGGCGCGGCGGGACGCCTCACCGCCGACAAGTAGCCCCGCGTCCCACGGGGGTGGACGTGGAGAGGGAGGCGTTGCGGGCTGCTCGTGGTCGCTCGCAACGCCCCCCTGGCCTTACCCGAGGGATGCTCGGGAGTTCTTCCGGGTCACGAGTCGACCTGTGCGGTCACCTGGTCCGAGAAGGTGGTCAGCCGGGTGTAGACACCCGGGTACCCCGCCTCCGCGCACCCCTCGCCCCAAGAAGTGATCCCTGCCAGGACGCCCCCGATGAGCAGGGGACCGCCGCTGTCGCCCTGGCAGGTGTCTACGCCGCCGGAGCTGTATCCGGCGCACACCATGTCGGACTGCACGTAGTCCGCACCGTAGGAGGAACGGCAACCGGAGTCGGACACGACCGGCACGGTCGCGGTCCGCAGCTGGTTGGCGGAGGTGCCGTTCTCCGACGTCGTGCCCCAGCCGAGGATCCGCGCCGTGGTGCCGGCCGCGTACACGTTCGTCTGGGTGGAGGAGACGTACGACACCGGCTTGTACGGCATCGCCGTCGAGAGGGTCAGCACGGCGACGTCGTCGCCCTGGGTGGCGTCCCGGTAGTCCGGGTTCACCCAGATCCTGCCGACCCGGCTGACCGTCCCGTCGGTGCCGTCGAGCCTGGTGCGGCCGCCGACGACGCGGACACTGCCGGTGGTCTCGCCGGCCATGCAGTGCGCGGCCGTCACCACCTTCTTGGCGGCCACCAGCGTGCCGCCGCAGAACTGGCTGCCGGCCGCGTCCGTGATCTGCACGACGAACGGGTAGGCGGCCGTGGTGGTCGCCGTACCGCCGACGATGGGCTGGGGGGCCGCGCTCGCCGTGGGGGCGGCGAGCAGCGCGGTCGCCGCCGCGGCGGCGCCGGCCAGCACGCTCGCGGCGGTCTGTCTGGCACGTCTGGGCCCGAACATGAGTCTCCTCAGTGGGTTGCACCGGTGGGGGGTTCGCACGGGCGGGGTTGTGCACGGAGGTCGCGGGACCGACCCCCTGTGCCCGGGCGAGCGGCACGCCCATTACGCTAGGTCCCGGAACCCTCGGCTCCCAATGAGGGAACCCCCTAGGGGGTTGGGTGAGGGAAAACCCTCGGTCCGGTTCAGTTAACAAGAGCCGTGCTCAGTGCGCGCGCCGACCTGCCGCCAATCGGACGATGTCGACCCGCGACCGGATACCCAGCTTCCGGTACACCCGGGTCAGCGTGGCCTCGACGGTCTTGACGCTGATGAACAGCCGGGCGGCGATCTCCCTGTTGGTGGCGCCCTCCATGACCAGCGCCGCGACCTGACGCTCCATCGCGGCCAGCACGTCCAGCGCGTCCAGGGTGTCGCGCACCGCCCGCACCGGTTCCGCGTCGAGGGTGGCGAGGGCCTCCTCCACCTGGCGCAGCCAGGGCAGCGCCCGGCAGCGGCGGAACAGCCTCGTCGCCTCGTCGTAGGCCGCGGCCCCCGGGCGCCGGCCGCGCAGCCGGGCCAGCGCGAACGCGGCCCGCGCCTCCTCCAGTCCGTAACCCAGCTTGCCGAGCCGGTCCTGAGCGGACCTCAGCTGGGCGAGCGCGGCCTCGGTGGCGCCCTGGGCGGCGCGCACGAGGGCCTCGGAGCGGTCGAGGACGGCGAGCACGCTCTCCCGGCCGAGCCTGAGGGCGTGTTCCCGGGCGGTGTCGATGACGTCCTGCGCCTCGGCGGGCTCGCCGGTGCGGACCAGCGCCTCGGCGAGATCGCCCTGCCAGCGGCCGCGCGCCGGGTCGGTGATGCCGAGGCCCAGCTCCAGGGTGCGCACCCGGCGCAGCGAGCGCACGGTGCCCACCGGGTCCCCGGCCACCAACTGGGCGTGCCCGAGGGCGCCCAGGGCCCGCGACAGATACATCTGGTCGCCGTCCCCCTCGGCGTGCTCGACGGCCTCCCGGGCGAGGGTGAGCGCCCGGTCCACGTCCCCGCCGGAGGCCTCCGCGAGCGAGGTCAGCATCGCCGACGCGGTCTCGCCGATCCCGGAGTCCCGGGCGAGCCGCAGGCTCTCGCGGGCCAGGTCCAGGGCGCGCCCGCAGTGCCCGGCGCGCAGTTCGGTCTCGGCCAGGCCGCGCAGGAAGTGCACCTCGCTCTCCACCGAGCCGCGCCGGCGCACCTCGCGCAGCAGCCCGGTGACCGTGGCCCGTGCCTCGGCCAGCTGGTCGCCCATGACCAGCCAGCGGAACCGGGCGCTGCCCGCCCCGTTGTGGTGCCAGGCCACCCGGGGGTCCTGGGGTTCGCGCAGGGCCCGTTTGATGGTGCGCGGCGCCTCCGGATGGCCCATCAAGGTCTCGGTCTGCGCCTGGAAGGCGAGGGCCAGCAGCTCGGTGCGCCGGTCCTTGCCGCGCGCGGCCAGCTCGGCGGCGTGCGCGGCGGCCTCGCGGGCCGCGGTGAAGTCGCCCTCCACGATCAGCGCCCGCCAGCCCAGCTGGTAGTGGACCAGGGCCAGCAGCCGCGGGTCGTCCCCGGCGTCGGCGAGGGCCTGCGGGAAGAAGGCGTCGACCTCGGCCATGGTGTGGCCCGCGGTGTCGATGACGATGATCCAGGCCCGCACCCGTTCGGCGGGTACGCTCGCCCGGGTCAGCACCTCCCGGGCGATGTCCCGGGCCAGGTCCACCTCGCCCGCGGTGATGGCGTCCTCGGCGGCGGTCAGGCGCCGTTCCTCCGGACTCGGGGAGTCGTCGGCGGGGGTGTGCCGGGCGGCCAGCAGCCCCAGCTGGGCGGCGACCGAGGGCGCGCCGCGGTCCCGGGCGAGGGCGGCGGCCTCGGCGAGCCGGGCGGCGACCTCCGGGTCGGCCCCGGTGGTGGCGAGGGCGAGGTGGCGGGCGCGCTCGATGGGGTCGGAGGCGGCCGTGGACAGGGCCGCGTGCGCGGCGCGCCGCTCCTGCGGGGGTGCCTCCGCGTACAGCGCGGCGGAGATGAGGGGGTGCGCGAAGCGTACGGCGGGCGCGTCCGACTCCGTGGCCAGCAGCCCGAGTTCGGCGGCCTGGGCGCACTCGGCCTCGGCGTTCTCCCGTCCGGCCGCGTGCAGCAGGGCCTGGGTGGGGCGGGCACCGGCGCTGGCCACCAGCAGGGTGCGGCGGGCCTCCACCGACAGCATGTCCAGGCGGCTGAGCACCAGGGCGCGCAGCGAGGGGGGCACCGGCAGCGGCTCGCCGGGCCGGGGCGGGGTGGGGCTTCCGGCGAGGGCGCGGCCGAGTTCGAGCGCGAACAGCGGGTTGCCGTCGCTGGTGCGGTAGATCTCGCGGACCGTGGAGCGGGGCAGGCCCCCGTGGCCGCGGTGGCCGAGCAGTTCGGCGACCTGGGGGTGGGAGAGCGGGCCGAGCCGGACGGCGAGGGTGTCCGGCGGGCAGGAGCGCAGATGACGGTCGTACTCCTGGCTCTCCTGCCCTTCCGTCCGTACCGCGCACAGCAGTTGGACCGGGGTGCCGCCGAGGCGGCGGGCGGCGAAGCCGAGCAGCTCGGCGCTGGCCGGATCCAGCCACTGCAGATCGTCGGCGACGATCAGCACCGGGCCGTGGTCGGCGAGCGCGCGCAGCGCGGAGAGCACCGCGAGGCGCAGAGCGAGGCCGTCGCGCTGGAGGCTGGACTCGCCGCGCCCGGTGAGCGCCGACTCCAGGGCGGTGCGCTGGGCTGCGGGCAGCCGCGGGGAGACGTCGTCGAGGACCAGGCCGAGGAGGTCGGCGAGGGCGAGGAAGGGAAGGTGGGATTCCGACTCGGTCGCCGAGCAGCGCAGCACGGTGTGCGCGGGGGACGCGTATTCCTCTGCCAATGCCCGCAGGATGGTCGATTTCCCAATTCCGGCCGATCCGTGAAGCAGCACACTGCCGCCGGAGGCGAGTTGGGCGCGGGCGGCGGCGCATCGCTCCTCGCGGCCTATGACCAGGTCGGAGCGGCACCTCGCAGGCTCCTGGAAGTCCCGTCGCACGGTCACCGCTCCCCTCGTATGTCGTGTCCGGGCCAAATTCTAGGCAACGATCCTGGAAATTCGGACGGAAGCCGTGGTGAGGGAAATAACAAACGGTCAAGCATGAGGAAATTCAAAGCGTCCGCGCATGAATGGGAAGGTTTCCTTCCTCTCCGAGGGGCTACGGCAGCAGCCCCGCCCTGCGTGCCGCGGTCACCGCCTCCCCTCGGGTGTGAGCGCCCAACTTCCGCATGGCCGACCGCAGATAACCCTTGACGGTCTCCGGGCGCAACCCCAGCCGCTCGGCCACCGCGGCGTTGGTCGCACCGGCTGCCACCCAGGACAGCACGTCCAGCTCGCGCGGCGCCAGAGCGGGCCCGCCGGCCGGGCGCGGCGCCGTCAGCAGTCCGCAGGCGGCGAGCAACTCGGCCCGCAGGGCCGGGTCGTTGATCCGGGGCGCCAGCGCGCGCAGCGCCGCGTGGGCCTCGCGCACCTGCTCCCAGACCGCCGTCCCCGCCCCGTCGGCCGCCCGCGCGTCGCCGGCCGGCTCCGGCCGGACCGCCGCCAGCAGCTCCCGCGCCTGGTCCCGCACCACCAGCGACTGCTCCACGTCCCGCGCCACCGCCACCGCCGCGCCCAGCGCCCGGTCGCCGAGCGGCTGGGCCGAGCGCAGCGCGCCGTAGAGCACCCCGCGCACCCGGCGCCGCACCACCACCGGCACCGCGAGCACCGAGCGGATGCCCTCCGCGGCCACCGGCACGTCGTACTCGTGGCTGATCTGCCGGGAGCTGGAGTAGTCCGTCACCGCGCACGGCCGGGCCAGCGCCACCGCCTTGCCGCCCAGACCGCTGCCGGAGGACACCGCGAGACAGCGCAGCGCGGCCGTGGCCGTGCCGCTCAGCTCGCTGATGCGCACCTGCGGCCGGCCGGACTCGACCAGCCCGCCGAACGCGACCGGCAGCCCGGTCGCCCGCCGCAGGCTGAGCAGCGCCCCGCGGATCTCCACCACCGTCACGGCCTGTGCTGTCACTCGTCGCTCCCTCGGTGCGGCTGATGTGCGGACCACACCCCCGTGCACGCGCGGGCCACACCCCCGTTCGGGGGGATTGAGACCTGCATCACGGATTAGACGATGCCGGGGAGCCGCCCGGCAATGGTCGGAACACAGGAGGACGGCGGAGGACGGCGGATGACGGCGGATGACGGCGGATGACGGCGGATGACGACGGAGGAGGGCGGAGGAGCTGGTCCGCTTCGCCGACGGGGCGGCGGAGGGCTACGGAGGAGGGCGGAGAGCGGCGGTGACCGCGCCGACCGGGCGCGCGGGACCGGTTCGACGCGATCGCCGTGCAGCCGTCGCCGCGGTCGGCCGGGCGCCCGAGCGGGAACGGCACCCGGGAGCGCGTGTCCACCGCGGGGACCACACCCCCGTTCGGGGGTAGTGAGACCTGCGTCACGGGTTGGACGATGCCGGGGAGCCGCCCGGTGATGGCCGGGAACATAGGAGGACGACGGATGACGACGGCGACCGAGGCCTTCAGGAACGCACGGGACTTCCTGCTGGCACACCGCGAGGACTATGCCACCGCCCACGACGGGTTCGCGTGGCCCCGGCCTGAGCACTTCAACTGGGCGCTGGACTGGTTCGACGTGATCGCCGCCGGCAACGACCGCACCGCGCTGCACATCGTGGAGGAGGACGGCCGCGAGACGAAACTGTCCTTCGCCGAGCTGTCCGAGCGCTCGGACCGGGCCGCGAACTGGCTGCGCGCGCGGGGCGTCGCCGCCGAGGACCGCGTCCTGGTCATGCTCGGCAACCAGGCCGAACTGTGGGAGACCGCGCTGGCCGCGATGAAGCTGCGCGCGGTCGTCATCCCGGCCACCCCGCTGCTCGGCCCCGCCGACCTGCGCGACCGCGTCGAGCGCGGCCGGATCAGGCATGTGATCGTCCGCTCCGAGGACGCCCCCAAGTTCGCCGAGGTACCCGGCACGTACACCCGGATCGCCGTCGGCGGCGCGCCGGGGGAGGACTGGGCGCGGTACGAGGACGCGTACGACGCCCCCGCCGGCTTCACACCCGACGGCCCGACCCGCGCCGACGACCCCCTGATGCTCTACTTCACCTCGGGCACCACCGCCCGCCCCAAGCTGGTCGAGCACACCCATGTCTCGTACCCCATCGGCCACTTGGCCACCATGTACTGGATCGGCCTCAAGCCCGGCGACGTCCATCTGAACATCTCCTCGCCCGGCTGGGCCAAGCACGCCTGGTCCAATCTGTTCGCCCCGTGGAACGCCGAGGCGACCGTCTTCATCTTCAACTACGGCCGGTTCGACGCGGCCCGGCTGATGGCCGAGATGGACCGGGCCGGGGTGACCACCTTCTGCGCCCCGCCGACCGTGTGGCGCATGCTCATCCAGGCCGACCTGGGGCAGCTGCGCACCCCGCCGCGCGAGGTGGTGGCCGCGGGCGAGCCGCTCAACCCCGAGGTCATCGAACAGGTGCGGCGCGCCTGGGGGCTGACCATCCGGGACGGCTTCGGGCAGACCGAGACCGCCGTCCAGGTCTCCAACAGCCCCGGGCAGCGGCTGAAGACCGGCTCCATGGGCCGCCCCAGCCCCGGCTATCGCGTGGAACTCCTCGACCCGGTCACCGGCTCGCCCGGCGCCACCGAGGGCGAGATCGCACTGGACCTCGCCGCGCGACCGGTCGGCCTGATGGCCGGCTACCACGGCGACCCGGACCGCACCGCCGAGGCCATGGCGGGCGGCTACTACCGCACGGGCGACATCGCCGCCCGCGACGAGGACGGCTACCTCACCTACATCGGCCGCGCCGACGACGTCTTCAAGGCCTCCGACTACAAGATCAGCCCGTTCGAGCTGGAGAGCGCGCTGCTGGAGCACCCGGCGGTGGCCGAGGCGGCCGTCGTGCCCGCCCCGGACGAACTGCGGCTCGCCGTGCCCAAGGCGTACGTCGTGCTCGCGGAGGGCTACGAGCCCGGACCCGACACCGCCAAGCTCGTCTTCGAGCACTCCCGCCAGGTGCTCGCCCCCTACAAGCGCATCCGCCGCCTCGAGTTCGGCGCGCTGCCCAAGACCGTCTCCGGCAAGATCCGCCGCATCGAGCTGCGCGAGGCCACCGCCGAGGGCTCGGAGGACGAGTACCGCGAGGAGGACTTCCGGTGACCGCACGGCAGTTGTCGTACACGCACGGCACGGGCACCACCCCGCTGCTCGGCGACACCATCGGCGCCGACCTCGCCCGCACGGCGGCGGCCTGGCCGGACCGCGAGGCCCTGGTCGACGTGGCCGCCGGGCGGCGCTGGACCTACGCCGCCTTCGACGCCGACGTGGACCGGCTCGCGTGCGCCCTGCTGGCGAGCGGCGTCGCCAAGGGCGACCGGGTGGGCATCTGGGCGGTCAACCGGGCCGAGTGGGTGCTCGTGCAGTACGCCACCGCCCGCGTCGGCGCCGTCATGGTCAACATCAACCCGGCCTACCGCACCCACGAGGTCGAGTTCGTCCTCGGCCAGTCCGGTGTCCGCCTGCTGTTCGCCTCCGTCGCGCACAAGACCAGCGACTACCGCGCCATGATCGAGGAGGTCCGCGGCCGCTGCCGGGCACTGCGGGAGGTCGTCTATCTCGGGGACCCGTCCTGGGAGGCGTTCACCGCCCGCGGCGCCACCGTCGACCGGGACCGACTCAGGGCCCGCGAGGCGGAGTTGTCCTGCGACGACCCGATCAACATCCAGTACACCTCGGGCACGACCGGGTTTCCGAAGGGCGCGACCCTCTCCCACCACAACATCCTGAACAACGGTTATTTCGTGGGGGAGTTGGTCAAGTACACCGAGCGGGACCGCATCTGCGTCCCGGTCCCCTTCTACCACTGCTTCGGCATGGTGATGGCCAACCTGGCGGCCACCTCGCACGGCGCCTGCCTGGTGATCCCGGCCCCGTCCTTCGAGCCGAAGGCCACCCTGGAGGCGGTGCAGCGCGAGAGGTGCACGTCCCTGTACGGCGTCCCGACCATGTTCATCGCGGAGCTGAACCTGCCGGACTTCGCCTCCTACGACCTGTCCAGCCTGCGCACCGGCATCATGGCGGGCTCGCCCTGCCCGGTCGAGGTGATGAAGCGGGTGGTCGCCGAGATGCACATGGCCGAGGTCGCCATCTGCTACGGCATGACCGAGACCTCGCCGGTCTCCCTCCAGACCCGCACCGACGACGACCTGGAGCACCGCACCGCCACCGTCGGCCGCGTGCTGCCGCACCTGGAGGTCAAGATCGTCGACCCCGCCACTGGTGTCACCCGGCCGCGGGGCGAGGCGGGCGAGCTGTGCACCCGGGGCTACAGCGTGATGCTCGGCTACTGGGACGAACCCGAGCGCACCGACGAGGTCATCGACGCGGGCCGCTGGATGCACACCGGGGACCTCGCGGTGATGCGCGAGGACGGCTACGTGGAGATCGTCGGCCGCATCAAGGACATGATCATCCGGGGCGGTGAGAACGTCTACCCGCGCGAGATCGAGGAGTTCCTCTACGCCCACCCGAAGATCCGGGACGTCCAGGTCGTCGGGGTGCCGCACGAGAAGTACGGCGAGGAGGTGCTGGCCTGCGTGATCCCGCGCGACCCGGCCGACCCGCTCACCCTGGAGGAACTGCGGGACTTCTGCCGGGACCGGCTCGCCCACTACAAGGTCCCCAGCCGGCTGACGATCCTCGACTCCTTCCCGATGACGGTCTCCGGGAAGGTCCGCAAGATCGAACTGCGCGAGCGGTACCGGGACTGAACCGGGGCCGGGGCGCTCGCCCCGCCCTCAGCCCCGCCGGTCCCGCGGACGGCGCCCCGGAACCGGGGCGCCGTCCGCGTTCAGGGCGTCGGCGCGGTCGTTCACCGGCTGCGGGACGCCCGCGAGGTCCAGCACGAACAGCGGCACCCGCAGGGCGTCCGCGCAGCCGCGGGCGGCGTCGGTGTACCCGGCGAGGGAGAAGTAGACGCAGTCGGCGGACTCCGTCATCGCCGTCAGCCACAGGCACTCCACGTCCCGCGGCGCGGCGGGCCGTACGGTCGGGTCCACCTGCGCCAGCAGCCCGCGCGCGGCGAGCCCGATGCCGTTCACCGGCCGCTGGTCGGCGCGGCGGATGTCCGCGTACCCGAGCCAGCGCAGATACAGCGCGGTCGCGGTGACCGCGTCCCGGGCGGTGCGCACCGCGTGCGGCTGGAAGGCGCGGCGCGTCGGGGCGGCGTCGGACGGCGCCGGGTCCCCGGGGGCGCCCGGATCCGCGGCGGCGCCCGCCACCGGGACGCGCAGCACCGTGCCGCACGGGCAGCCCAGTTCCGGCTGCGGCCAGTGGCCGAGGTGCCCGCAGCCGGCGCACGGCACGGCGATCCACTCGTCGTCCCAGGACCGGTGCGCGGCCACCACCGGCGCGGCGACCGGATCCAGCCGCGGCGCGGTCGGCGCCCCGCACACGCAGGGATACGCCGGGGCGGTGTAGACGTGCTCACGCCGACAGGCCGGACAACGCACCGGCACGCTCTCGGGCATGGCCCACTCACTCTCGCACGACACCTCGGGACAGCGACCCCATGGTGCCCCCTCGTACGGCGTTTGTCCGGCGCTTGCCCGGTGTCTTGGCGTCTCTTGACGAGGCCGACACTCACCCCTACATTGCTTCCAGATAGCAGAAAGTGAATTCCGCTATGCGAAAGTCCGGGCCCAGGTCAGGCCGAGCCCGGACCTTGCGAACACCGTGCTCACCGCGGGGCGCGACGGGAGTACGCATCCGACACCGAGGCAGGAGTACTCGATGGCTCGTATGACCGCTGCCCGCGCGGCAGTTGAGATCCTCAAGCGCGAGGGCGTCACCGACGCCTTCGGTGTGCCGGGCGCCGCGATCAACCCGTTCTACAAGGCCCTCAAGGAGGGCGGCGGCATCCACCACACCCTCGCCCGCCACGTGGAGGGCGCCTCGCACATGGCCGAGGGCTACACCCGGGCCAGGCCGGGCAACATCGGCGTGTGCATCGGCACGTCGGGACCGGCCGGCACCGACATGATCACCGGCCTGTACTCGGCCACCGGCGACTCGATCCCGATCCTGTGCATCACCGGCCAGGCGCCCACGAACGTGATCCACAAGGAGGACTTCCAGGCCGTCGACATCGCCGCCATCGCGGGCCCGGTGACGAAGATGGCCGTGACCGTGCTGGAGGCCGCCCAGGTGCCCGGCGTCTTCCAGCAGGCGTTCCACCTGATGCGCTCCGGCCGGCCGGGCCCGGTCCTGATCGACCTGCCGATCGACGTCCAGCTCACCGAGATCGAGTTCGACCCGGAGACGTACGAGCCGCTGCCGGTGTACAAGCCCGCCGCGACCCGCGCCCAGATCGAGAAGGCGATCTCCTATCTGCTCGCGTCCGAGCGCCCGGTGATCGTGGCCGGCGGCGGCGTCATCGGCGCCGACGCCTGTGAACTGCTCACGGAGTTCGCCGAGCTGACCCGGACGCCGGTCATCCCGACCCTGATGGGCTGGGGCGCGCTGCCCGACGACCACGAGCTGAACGCCGGCATGGTCGGCGTGCAGACCTCGCACCGGTACGGCAACGCCACCTTCCTGGAGTCGGACTTCGTCCTCGGCATCGGCAACCGGTGGGCCAACCGGCACACCGGCTACAAGCTGGACGTCTACCGGCGCGGCCGTACCTTCGTGCACGTCGACATCGAGCCCACCCAGATCGGCAGGATCTTCCCGCCGGACTACGGGGTCGTCTCCGACGCCAAGGCGGCGCTGGAACTCTTCGTGCGGGTGGCGCGGGAACTGAAGGCCGCGGGCCGGCTGCCCGACCGCACGGACTGGGTCGCCGCCACCCAGGAGCGCAAGGCCACGCTGCTGCGGCGCACCCACTTCGACGACGTGCCGATGAAGCCGCAGCGCGTCTACGAGGAGATGAACCGGGCCTTCGGCCCCGAGACGCGGTACGTCACCACGATCGGCCTCTCCCAGATCGCCGGCGCCCAGATGCTGCACGTCTACAAGCCCCGGCACTGGATCAACTGCGGCCAGGCGGGACCGCTCGGCTGGACGATCCCGGCCGCGATCGGCGTCGCCAAGGCGGACCCGGACGCGCCGGTGGTCGCCCTGTCCGGCGACTACGACTTCCAGTTCCTGATCGAGGAACTGGCCGCCGCCGCCCAGCACCGGATCCCCTATGTGCACGTCCTGGTGAACAACGCCTACCTCGGCCTGATCCGCCAGGCGCAGCTCGGCCTGGACCTCGACTTCCAGGTCAACCTGGAGTTCGAGAACATCAACACCCCCGAGATCGGCGTCTACGGCGTGGACCACGTCAAGGTCGCCGAGGGCCTCGGCTGCAAGGCGATCCGGGTCACCGAACCGGACCGGCTGGGCGCGGCGTTCGAAGAGGCGAAGAAGCTGGCCGCGGAGTACCGGGTGCCGGTGGTGGTCGAGGCGATCCTGGAGCGGATCACCAACATCTCGATGAGCCGCACCATGGACATCAGTGACATCACCGAGTTCGAGCCCCTGGCCACGGAGCGCTCCCACGCCCCGACCGCCATCAGCCCGCTGAAGCCCTGACGACCCCGGCACCAGGAAGGGGCGGCCCCGCTCGGGGCCGCCCCTTCCTCCCGTCCACCGCTACACCTCGTGCTCCGAGAGCCCCGGCCAGTCCTCGGGCCCGCCTCCCTGCCACTCGATCAGGTCGTCCTCCTCGACCTCGATTCGGTCCAGGTCGGCCAGCCGCAGGATCTCCACTACATCGTCCAGGTGCGACGCGAGCCCCAGCGTCACCTCCCCCTCGGTGACCCGCCGGGAGCCGTCCAGGGCGGGTGCGTGGACCACGATGTGCGGGTGCTGTGCCGGATGTCCCATGCCTTCAGCGTGCGGCGCCCCGCCCAAGAACGCACATCGGCACCCGCCGCTGTCAGTGGCGGCCGCCACACTTCCCGGCATGGGCGTGCGAAGCGACATGACACTGGAGTGGCAGCTGCGCGAGGTGTGCAAGGAGGCCGCCGGCGACACCGTGCACCCGGCACTGGCGGCCGTCCTCGCGTACATGCACAGCGGCAGCGCGGGGAGACGCAGAGAGGGCAAGGAGCTGGTACGGCTCCTGGAAGCGGCCCGGTCGGCCGCGGCGGGCGCGGGGGAGTGGCACGTCGTCCGCCTGCTCCAGGACTCGTTGGACTACGCGGAGGGCCGCATCCTGAAGCCGGACTTCGCCGAGCGGTACCGGCTCTTCCAGGACGGGGCGCGCAAGGAGCGGCACCGCGACTTCGTGGCGTCCTCCCTGCGCGCCATGCACGAGTGGCTGGTCGCGGCGAGCGAGGCGTATCTGCGGGACCACCCCGGCGCGAGCGCGGAAGACGTGCTCGGCCACTTCAGGGCCCAACGCGCCGACACGGGCTTCCTCCGGGCCCCGGACGACCGGCCGGGGCGGGCGCTATGTCATCCCGCGCGGCATGGCGGAGACCTCCCTGTGGCTGGAGCGGCTGCTGAGAAGCGGCCGGATCGACATCGAGGATCCCGCGGAGCAGGCCCGCCGCATCGCCGCCTCGCCAAAGGCGCCGGCGCTGCTCGCCGCCGACCGCGACGGGCGGCTGATCCTCCAGGCCGCCGAACTCCGGCGCCGTGACGCCGGCCTCCGGGCGCTGCGGGCCGTCGTCAAGGACCCGACGGCCTCGGAAGCGGACCTCCAGCGTGCCCTGCAGGGCAATCACTGGATCTTCGGCGGCCGGTACGTCGGCGAGGCCGCCCGGCGCCGGCTGGTGCCCGGTGACGAGGTGGACATTCCGCTGATCCGCGCGGACGGCGCCCTGCACATCGTGGAGTTGAAGCGGGCCATGGGGCTCAACAGGCCCCTGATCAGGCGGCACCGCAGCGCATGGGTGCCGGCCGACGCGGTGCACGAGGCCGTCGGGCAGGCCGTCAACTACCTGGTCGGGCTGGACGAGCACCGCACGCGCATCCGCGCGGAGTTCGGCATCGAGACCCGCAGGGCCGGCGCGCTGGTGCTCGTCGGGCACCCCGGTCTGCATCCGGACGTGCCCGAGGAGGAGATCGGGGAGACCCTGCGGACGTACAACGCCCATGTCGCCCGTGTCGAGGTCCTCACCTACAAGGAACTCCTCGACAACGCCGAACGCTCCCTCGCCGCGGGTGGGGAACCGGCGTAGGGAGCGGGGGTGCTGGTGCCGTCCGGCGGCGCGAGTCGGGCGCGACAGGGCTTTCGCGCCGCCGGACGGGGTTTCGGTCGGGCGAGTGGGACCGCGGGGGTGCGACGGAGGCGGAAGACCCTTCCCTCAGGTCGAGACGGGTGCCCCGCTCCTTGACCACCGCACTGGCTCGCACGCCGCCGCGGTCCTCGCCCTGCCCGCGCCGGTGCCGTACGGCGACCCCTCATCCGGGCCGTACGGCACCGCGCGGGCCGCGTGCGGAAGCACCGATCCAGGATCAGCTTCCGTACGCCGCTTGCGGATGACAGACGGGCTCAGTCCTCGCGCAGGGCGTGGACCGCCTCCTCCACGCGCTTGCCGTACTCGGGGTCGGCGGCGTGGAAGTGCGCCAGGTTCTTCTCGATCACGTCGTCGCGGGAGACCTGCGCGAGGCCGCCGGCGATGTTGGCGACCAGCCGGGACCTCTCCTCCTCGGACATCAGCCGGTACAGCTCGCCCGCCTGGAAGAAGTCGTCGTCCTTGGTGTGCAGCGGCGCCTCGTGGGTGCCGGTGTGACCGGATACCGCGAGCGGCGCCGACAGCGGCCGGCCGGTCTCCACGGGTCCGTCGTAGGAGTTCGGCTCGTAGTTCTTGGCGTACCGGCCCTGGGAGTTGGACGCCATGAAGCCGTCGCGGCCGTAGTTGCTGGCGCCTCCCGGAACCGCCTTCGGCGAGTTGACCGGCAGCAGCGTGTGGTTGACGCCGAGCCGGTAGCGGTGGGCGTCCGCGTAGGCGAACAGCCGGCCCTGGAGCATCTTGTCCGGCGAGGGCCCGATGCCCGGCACGAAGTTGTTCGGCGAGAACGCGGCCTGCTCGACCTCGGCGAACACGTTGTCCGGGTTGCGGTCCAGGACCAGGCGGCCCACCCGGCGCAGCGGGTAGTCCCGGTGCGGCCACACCTTGGTCAGGTCGAAGGGGTTGAAGCGGTAGTCCGCCGCCTCGGCCGCCGGCATGATCTGGACGTACAGGGTCCAGGACGGGTACACGCCCCGCTCGATCGCCTGGAGCAGGTCCGTCTGGTGCGAGTTGGGGTCCTTGCCCGCCAGCTCCTGCGCCTGCTCGGTGGACAGGGACCGGACGCCCTGGTTGGTCTTGAAGTGGTACTTGACGAAGAAGGCCTCGCCCTCGGCGTTCGTCCACTGGTAGGTGTGCGAGCCGTAACCGTTCATGTGCCGGTAGGACGCCGGGATGCCGCGGTCGCCCATCAGCCAGGTCACCTGGTGCGTGGCCTCCGGGGCGTGCGCCCAGAAGTCCCAGACGTTGTCCGGCTCCTGCTTGCCGGTGAACGGGTCCCGCTTCTGCGAGTGGATGAAGTCGGGGAACTTCAGCGGGTCCTTGATGAAGAACACCGGGGTGTTGTTGCCGACGAGGTCGTAATTGCCCTCCTCGGTGTAGAACTTCACCGCGAACCCGCGCGGGTCGCGCACGGCGTCCGCGCCACCGAGGTTGTCGGCGACCGTGGAGAACCGCACGAACACATCGGTGCGCTTGCCGACCTCGGCCAGGAAGTCGGCGTGGGTGTGGCCGGTGACGTCGTCGGTCACCTCGAAGTGGCCGTACGCACCGGAGCCGCGGGCGTGCACCACCCGCTCCGGGATCCGCTCGCGGTTGAAGCGCGCGAGCTTCTCCAGGAGGTGCTGGTCCTGGAGCAGGAGCGGGCCGCCGACGCCGGCGGTGGCGGAGTTCTGGTTGTCGGCGACCGGGGCGCCGGACTCTGTCGTGAGCACGCGCTGCGACATCGTGGACCTTCCATGCGGGTGGCGGCGGAAAAGGTCTTCCGCCTTGTGGAGCCTAGAAGTCTGCGTGGAGCCTAGGAGTGGGGTGAACAAGGCGTCAACAGTTTGTTGAACTTGAATCCGGGCCGCGGCGCCGCATGGGCGCGACGGGACAGGTGTCGACGGCACCGCGGCCCGGACGTCTTGGGGACCGGCCCTCGAAGGGCCGTCAGACCTGCGCGCCGGACAACCGCTCCACGGCCCGCAGCAGCGCCGAGTGGTCCAGGCCGCCGTCGCCCTGGGCGCGCAGCGACGCGACCAGCTGGGCGACCACCGCGCCGACCGGCAGGGCCGCGCCCACGCTGCGGGCCGCGTCGGTGACGATGCCCATGTCCTTGTGGTGCAGGTCGATCCGGAAGCCCGGCTTGAAGTCGCGGTCGAGGAAGTTGTCCTTCTTGCGCGTGAGCACGGTGGAGCCCGCGAGGCCGCCGTTGAGGACGTCGAGCGCGGCCTGGAGATCCACGCCGGACTTCTCCAGGAAGACCACGGCCTCCGCGCACGCCTGGATGTTCACGGCGACGATCAGCTGGTTGGCGGCCTTGACGGTCTGCCCCGAGCCGTGCGGGCCGCACAGCACGATGGTCTTGCCGAGCGCCTCGAAGACCGGCTTCGCCTGGTCGAAGTCGGCCTGCTCACCGCCGACCATGATGGACAGCACGGCCTCGACGGCCCCGGCCTCGCCGCCGGACACCGGGGCGTCCAGCACCCGGATGCCCTTGTCCTTCGCGGCGGCGGCCAGGTCGATCGAGGTCTGCGGGGTGATCGAGGACATGTCGATCAGCAGCGAACCGGGCCTCGCGTTCTCCAGGATGCCGTCCGGGCCGTAGGCGATGGCCTCGACCTGCGGCGACGCGGGCACCATCGTGATCACCACATCGGCGTCGCGCACGGCCTCGGCGATCGAGCCGGCGGCCCGGCCGCCGGCGGCGGCCAGCCGGTCCAGCTTCGCCTGCTCCAGGGTGTAGCCGGTGACGTCGTAACCCGCCTTGATCAGGTTCTCGGACATGGGGGAGCCCATGATGCCGAGGCCGATCCAGGCGATCGCCGGACGGGCGGGGCGGGAGGAATCCGCAACAGTGCTCATGCTCAAAAGGCCTCTCTCAACTGCCGTGCGAAGTTCGGGGGTTCAGCGCGCCGCGCGCGCCTCGCGGGGGAGCCAGTCGAAGGCCTCGGCGCTCGGCCGGTCGCCCGGCTTGTACTCCAGGCCCACCCAGCCGTCGTAACCGGCCTTCCGCAGCCGGCCGAGCAGCTCCGCGAGCGGCAGCGAGCCGGTGCCGGGGGCGCCGCGGCCGGGATTGTCGGCGATCTGCACATGGCCGGTGTGCGCCGCGTACCGGTCGATCACCGCCGGCAGGTCCTCGCCGTTCATGGCCAGGTGGTACAGGTCCATCAGGAACCGCGCGTTGC
This sequence comes from Streptomyces misionensis, assembly GCF_007896895.1. Lineage (GTDB taxonomy): Bacteria > Actinomycetota > Actinomycetes > Streptomycetales > Streptomycetaceae > Streptomyces > Streptomyces misionensis_A. The sequence continues at coordinate 66,031 of NZ_VOGW01000101.1, forward strand.
CGAGGCCGGTCGCCGCGTTGACCTTGTCGACGACCTCCACCGCGGCCGGCGCCGACACCAGCGGGTACGACGGCGACTCGGGCCGGTTCAGCGCCTCGATCAGCAGGGTGGCGCCGATCCGGTCGGCGGCCCGGGCCGCGAGGGTCAGGTTCTCCAGGGCGAGCGCGTCCTGCTCGGCCGGGTCCACGCCCTCGATCCGGTTGCCGTACAGCGCGTTGAGCGCCGTGCAGCCCAGGGAGTGCGCGAAGCCGGCGGCCACCTCGATGTTGGCGCGGAAGCGCTCGGACTCCTCGCCGGGGACCGACAGGGCGCCGCGGTCCGGGCCCGGCAGCCGGCCCGCGTAGAAGTTCAGCCCGGTCAGCCGGACGCCCGCGTCCTCGATCGCCCGCCTCAGGGCGTCCAGTTCCGCGTGTTCGGGGGTGGGGGAGTCGATCCAGGGCCACCACAGCTCGACCGCGGTGAAGCCGGCCGCGGCGGCGGCCGCGGGGCGCTCCAGGAGCGGGAGTTCCGTGAAGAGGATCGACAGGTTGACGTCGAAGCGCTGGTCTGCGGCGGTGCTCAAGTCGAAACCTGGCATTCGGGACGCGCTCCCTTCCGTGGTCGTAATTCCGTATTACGGAAGTTCGTTTCTGCGTAATGGAAGACTGCCGTCGGGTGCCGGTGCTTGTCAAGGGGGTCCGCGGACCGGTCGCCGACGGGGGGTCCCGGTGTCCGCGCCGCGCGCTACCTTGTGCGCGTGCGATTGAAAGTTGAGTTCACGACCGAACCCTTCGACCTGGAGGAGGCCCCCGCCCACGCCCTGGCGGCGCGGGAGGTCATAGAGACGGCGGGGCTGGACGCGGTGGACGTCGGCCCGTTCGGCAACACCGCCGAAGGCGCCGCCGAGCGGGTGCTGGCCTCGGTGGACGCGCTCCTGCGCAGGAGCCTCGAGGCCGGCGCCACCCGGATCTCGCTCCAGGTCAACGTCCTGGGCGACGACGGGGAGGGTGCTGGATGACCGGGGACGAGTCGTTCATCGCGGCCGTGAAGCCGCTGGTCGACGCCATGGGCGGGGTCATGCTCCCGCCCGGCGAGGCCGGTCCGGAGGATGTCGTGCTGTCCTGGGAGGGCGTCGACGCCGTCGCCGTACGCCTTCCCCAGCTCGCCGACTCCCTCGACCACATCCTCGCCGCGATGGAGCGCAAGGAGGGCCGGCCGCTGGCCGAACTGGACCGCAAGGCCAAGCAGGAGGTCGTGCGGATACTGGAGGCGAGGGGCGCCTTCTCCGTGCGCCACGGCGTGGAGATCGTGGCGGGCGCACTGGGCGTCAGCCGCTTCACGGTCTACAACTACCTCAACCGGGAGAAGGGCGCCTGAAGCCACCGGGGGCCCGCCCGGCTTGTTACGCGGATTTTTCAACAAAGTGTTGACGCGGCGTTTTCCGGGGCGTTAGCTATCGGCAGCCCGTTCAGCACGAAGGCCGAAACAGGCCACGGAGGCTCCCGTGACGTCGACTTTCACGCCCCCGGGCCTGGCCCGGTTCAACGATCTGGAGGAGCGGGCGGCCGCCGCCGTCCTCCACGAGGCGTGCGCCTCCACCGCGTGGGTGCGGCGGCTGACCGCCGCTCGCCCCTACGCCACCCCCGACGAGCTCTACGCCGAAAGCGACGCCGCCACGGCCGAGCTGACCGCCACCGACCTCGACGAGGCGATGGCCGGACACCCGCCGATCGGGCGGCCCCGGCCGGGCGATCCGGCCTCCGCCCGCGAACAGCGCGGCATGGCCGGCGCCTCGGACCGGCTCAAGGCCGAGATGCTCGAACTCAACCTGGCCTACCAGGAGAAGTTCGGCCATGTCTTCCTCATCTGCGCCACCGGGCGGACCGGCGAGCAGATGCGGGACGCGGTCAAGGAGCGGATCGGCAACACACCCGAGCGGGAGCGGGAGATCGTCCGCACCGAGCTGGGGAAGATCAACCGCATCCGACTGGCCCGACTCGTCGAAGAGGACGCCTGACCCATGAGCACCAGCACCACCGCCTCCGTGTCCACGCACATCCTGGACACCTCGATCGGCCGCCCCGCCGCCGGCGTCGCCGTCCACCTCAGCGCCCGCTCCGGGCGCGCGGCGGACTGGCGGGCGCTCGGCGGCTCCGCGACCGATGCCGACGGCCGGTGCAAGGACCTGCCGGACCTGCCGGCCGGGACCACTCACGTGCGGCTCGACTTCGCCGTGGAGCCGTACTTCGAAGAGCGAACAGCGAACCAGCAAGCCGATGCGCAGCAGGACGCCCCCGCGACTCGGGACAGCGGACCGGCCGTGTTCTTCCCGGAAGTGGCGATCACCTTCGCCGTCGTACCGGGCGAGCACTACCACGTACCGCTGCTGCTCAACCCGTTCGGCTACTCCGTTTACCGAGGGAGCTAGCTACATGACCGTCAATTCCCGCCCTGGCCGCCCTGTGATCCTGGGACAGAACCAGTACGGCAAGGCCGAGAACCGAGTCGTCAGGATCACGCGGGACGGGGCCACCCACCACATCAAGGACCTCAACGTCTCGGTCTCGCTGAGCGGGGACATGGAGGACGTCCACTACTCCGGCTCCAACGCCAACGTACTGCCGACCGACACCACCAAGAACACGGTGTTCGCGTTCGCCAAGGAGCACGGCATCGAGTCCGCCGAGCAGTTCGGCATCCACCTCGCCCGCCACTTCGTCACCTCGCAGGAGCCGATCCACCGCGCCCGGATCCGGATCGAGGAGTACGCCTGGGAGCGGATCGAGACCTCCGAGGCCAACTCCAGGTTCATCGGCGCCGACGAGGTCAAGCACTCCTTCGTCCGCAAGGGCCAGGAGACCCGGCTGACGCAGATCACCTACGACGGCTCGTCCTGGGAGGTCGTCTCCGGCCTGAAGGACCTGACCGTCATGAACTCGACCAACTCCGAGTTCTGGGGCTACGTCAAGGACAAGTACACCACCCTCCAGGAGGCCCACGACCGCATCCTGGCCACCTCGGTCGCCGCCCGCTGGCGGTTCAACTGGACCGCCGACGAGCAGAAGATGCCGCACTGGGAGAAGTCCTACGAGCAGGTCAAGAAGCACATGCTCCAGGCCTTCGCCGAGACCTATTCGCTCTCCCTCCAGCAGACGCTGTACCAGATGGGCTCGCGCATCATCAACAACCGCGGCGAGATCGACGAGGTCCGCTTCTCCCTGCCCAACAAGCACCACTTCCTGGTCGACCTGGAGCCGTTCGGGCTCAAGAACGACAACGAGGTCTACTTCGCCGCCGACCGGCCCTACGGCCTGATCGAGGCCACCGTCCTGCGGGACGGCTGCGAGCCGAGGATCCCGGTGGACCTCACCAACCTCTGACCCTCCTCCTTTTCGGCACCCGCGGCCGGGGTACCACCCCACCGGGCTCCGGCCGCGGCACTCAAATCTCCCAGGGTCCTGCCGTGCCCTCCCCACAGAAGTCCGCTGAGCGAAAAGGACGAAACATGGCAGCAGCCCAGCGCATCGTCATCGAGAACTGTTCGATCGCGACCGTCGACGCCGACGACACCGAGTACGCCTCCGGGTACCTGGTCCTCGCCGGCAACCGCATCGAGGCGCTCGGCGCGGGCACGGCACCCGAGGGCCTGGACGGCGTCGTCCGCCGTATCGACGCCACCGGGCACCTCGCCACCCCCGGACTGATCAACACCCACCACCACTTCTACCAGTGGATCACCCGGGGCCTGGCCACCGACCACAACCTGTTCGACTGGCTCGTCGCGCTCTACCCGGTCTGGGCGCGCATCGACGAGCCCATGGCCCACGCGGCGGCCCAGGGCTCGCTCGCGATGATGGCCCGCGGCGGCGTCACCACCGCCATGGACCACCACTACGTCTACCCCCGGGGCGCCGGCGACCTGTCCGGCGCGATCATCCACGCCGCCCGGGAGACGGGTGTCCGCTTCACCCTCGCCCGCGGCTCCATGGACCGCGGCGAGAAGGACGGCGGCCTGCCCCCGGACTTCGCCGTCGAGACCCTTGAGGACGCGCTCGCCGCGACCGAGGCCACCGTACGGGAGCACCACGACCCCTCCGCCGACGCGATGACCCAGGTCGCGGTCGCGCCCTGCTCCCCCTTCTCCGTCTCCACCGACCTCATGCGTGAAGCCGCCGCACTCGCCCGCCGCCTCGGCGTACGGCTGCACACCCACGGCTCGGAGACCGTGGAGGAGGAGAAGTTCTGCCACGAGCTGTTCGGCATGGGCCCCACCGACTACTTCGAGTCCACCGGCTGGCTCGGCGAGGACGTGTGGATGGCGCACTGCGTCCACATGAACGACTCCGACATCGCCGCCTTCGCCCGCACGAAGACCGGTGTCGCCCACTGCCCCTCGTCCAACGCCCGGCTGGCCGCGGGCATCGCGCGGGTCCCCGACCTGCTCGCCGCCGGCGTCCCGGTCGGGCTCGGCGTCGACGGCACCGCCTCCAACGAGTCCGGCGAGCTGCACACCGAGCTGCGCAACGCCCTGCTCATCAACCGGCTCGGCGCGCACAAGGAGGCCGCGCTGAACGCCCGGCAGGCCCTTCGGCTCGGCACCCACGGCGGCGCCCGGGTGCTCGGCCGCGCCGCCGAGACCGGCTCGCTGGAGGCCGGGAAGCTGGCCGACCTCGTGCTGTGGCGCATGGACACCCTCGCCCACTCCTCCATCGCCGACCCGGTGACCGCCCTGGTCTTCGGCGCGGCCGCCCCGGTCACCGCCTCCTTCGTGAACGGCCGGCAGATCGTCGAGGACGGACGGCTGCTGACGGTCGACGAGGACGCCATCGCCCGCGCCACCCGTGACGAGGCGCGCCGGCTGGCGCGGATCGCCGGACGGCGCTGACCCCCCCCGACTCCGGCCGGGAGGGACGGCTCCCGGCCGGCAGCCGTGGACCCGAGCAGGTCCATGGCGGCCGGCTCCGGGGCGCGCGCATGGCGCGCGCCCCGGGACGGTCTCCGTTCGCGACCCGCCTGGGTCCTACCGGTCCCGCACGACCGCGCACCACCTCCCTGAAACCCACGTCCACAGCCGACGTGTCTTAACCGACCGGAGGAGCCGCCGTGTCCGCCCCAACCGTCGACGTGCCAGCAGTCCACCCGGTGGACGAGAAACTCCCCGCCCTGAAGATGGCGACCAGCGGCCTCCAGCATGTGGCCGCCATGTACGCGGGGGTCGTCGCCCCGCCCCTGATCGTCGGCGCCGCCGCGGGCCTGTCCGCCACCGACCTCACCTTCCTCACCGGTGCCTGTCTGTTCACGGCCGGCCTCGCCACCTTCCTCCAGACCCTCGGCTTCTGGAAGATCGGCGCCCGGCTGCCCTTCGTCAACGGCGTCACCTTCGCCGGCGTCGCCCCCATGACGGCGATCATCGCCTCCGCCAAGGACAAGTCCGACGCCCTGCCGATGATCTTCGGCGCGGTCATGGTCGCCGGTGTCCTCGGCTTCCTCGCCGCCCCGGTGTTCTGCAAGGCCGTCCGCTTCTTCCCGCCGGTCGTCACCGGCTCGGTCATCACCCTCATCGGTGTCTCGCTGCTGCCGGTCGCCTTCGGCTGGGCCCAGGGGCCCGACGCGTCGGCCCACGACTACGGCTCGGCGACCAACCTCACCCTGGCCGGCCTCACCCTCCTGATCGTCCTGCTGCTGCGCCGCTTCACCCGCGGCTTCCTCAAGCAGATCGCGGTGCTGCTGGGCCTGATCGTCGGCACCCTGATCGCGATCCCGTTCGGGGTCACCGACTTCTCCCCGGTCGCCAAGGCCGCCGTGGTCGGCTTCCCGGCGCCCTTCCACTTCGGCGCACCGCAGTTCCACATCGCCGCGATCCTGTCGATGTGCGTGGTGATGGTGGTCTCGATGACCGAGTCCACCGCCGACATGCTGGCCCTCGGCGAGATCGTCGAACGGCCCTCCGACGAGCGGACCATCGCGGCCGGGCTGCGCGCCGACACCCTGGGCTCCGCCCTCAGCCCCGTGTTCAACGGCTTCATGTGCAGCGCCTTCGCGCAGAACATCGGCCTGGTGGCCATGACCCGGATCCGCAGCCGCTTCGTGGTGGCGGCCGGCGGCGGCTTCCTGGTCCTGATGGGCCTGTGCCCGGCCGCCGCCGCACTGATCGCGGTCGTGCCCCGCCCGGTCCTCGGCGGGGCCGGCGTCGTCCTGTTCGGCTCGGTCGCCGCGAGCGGCATCCAGACGCTGGTCCGGGCCGGCCTGGACAAGGACAACAACGTGCTGATCGTCGCCGTCTCCCTCGCCGTCGGCATCATCCCGATCACGGCGCCCGGCTTCTACCACGCCTTCCCCGACACCGCGAAGATCGTCCTGGACTCGGGCATCTCCACGGGCTGCGTCACGGCCGTCCTGCTCAACCTGGTCTTCAACCACCTGGGCCGGGGCCGTGACGCGCAGGACGTCACGCATCCCATGGAGGCGGGGGAGGAGCTGGCGTCCGCGCACTGAGGAGGCGTCACCGGCACGCGGTGCGGCGGGCCGCCGCACCCCGTGCCGCGCGCGCACGGCTCACAGGCCGAACAGCGAAGGGTCCGTGGCCAGTTCTTCGAACACCTTCGCGGGGTCGGCGATCAGCCTGCGCTCCTTCAGGTCCAGCAGGCCCCCGACACCGCTCAGTTCGGCGGCGAGGGTGCCGTCGGGCTTGCGCATCTCCTGGCGGATGGTGAAGGTCTTGCCGGCGGACCAGTGGAACGCGCAGGTCACGTCGACCTCGTCACCGGCGAGGAGTTCGCGCAGATAGCGGATCGTCGTCTCCAGGACCACGGGACCCACGCCCGTGCTCACCAGACCGGTCTGCGACACCCCGGCGGCCTGGAGCAGCGACCAGCGGGCGTGCTCCGCGTAGTTGAGGTACACGGCCTGGTTGAGGTGGCCCTGCACATCGGTCTCGTAACCGCGGACGGTGACGCGGACGGAAAACGGTTCGCTCACGGCTTCCCCTCTTGCTCCGGTACGGCGCACTGCCCCGGGACAGCGCACCGGTGATCCTCGCATGCGCGGCGGCGGGTCACACCCGGCGGGGCGAGGCCAGCAGGTAGCGCCCGCGGGTGCGCGGCTCGGTGTACTCGCCCGGCTGCCAGCCCGCCCGCTCCAGCGTGGCCGCGCAGGCCGACAGCGCCGCCGCGTCCGGCGCGTACACGGCGACCGCGTCCGGCTGCGGGGTGGCCCGGACCCGGTATCCGTCCGCCTCCGCCGTCGCCGGCCGGTGCCCGGCGGCCTCCAGGGCGAGGGCCGCGGCCCGCACCAGATGGCCGCGCTCCCAGCCGCACGGCCGGTCCACCGCGCCGTCCGGATTGGTCATCCGGCGCAGCTCCAGCAGCCCCTGCCAGGCACCGCGCACCTCGCGCAGCCGGGCCTCGGCCGAAGGCGGGACCGGCTCCCGCGCCCCGCCGGCGCGCGCCGCGAACACCTCGCTCGCGGGCGCGGGGTCCGGCGGCGCGGGCACCCCGGGCTCCGCCTCCCGTATCCGCTGCCCGGCCGGGGTGAGGAAGTGGTCGTGCGGCGGGCGCGGGTGACGGAAGGCGAGGCCTTGCCGCACCAGCGCCGTGAGCTGGGCGTCCGTGCCGCGCAGTCGCCCGGTGACCGGGTCGGCGGCGTCGATCAGCCGGCGCTGGGCGGCGGTCGGCGGTCGGGTCACGATGCGCTCCTTCCCGGTCCGCCGGTCTCGTACGGGCGGCTTCCTCGAAGCGTACGACCGGGGTCCGACAACGGGCGGCGCCGCTCAGCCGGGCCGGATGTTCCAGCCCGCCACCACCGGCCGGTCGTGCTCGGTGCCGAGGCGGCACAGCGTGCCCGTGGCCAGCTGGAAGAGGGCGCCGTGCCCGGCCGGCAGGCCCAGCCGGCGGGCGGTCAGCACCCGCAGGAAGTGGCCGTGGGCGACGAGCACCACGACGCCGTCGGTGTCGGCGAGGGCGGCCTCGACCTTGGCCAGCATCCGGTCCGCGCGCTCCCCGACCTGCCGCGGGCTCTCGCCCGGATGCTCCGGCGGACCGGGCGCGACCCCGTCGGTGAACAGGAACCAGCCGGGCCGGGTGCGCTGGATCTCCGCGGTGGTGACGCCCTCGTAGCCGCCGTAGTCCCACTCGCACAGATCGGCGTCCACCCGGGCGTCGTGGACGCCGATCAGCTCGGCGGTCTCCCGGGCCCGCCGCAGGGGGCTGACGAACGCCGCCCCGATCCGCTGCGAGCGGATCAGCGGCAGCAGCCGGCGCGCCTCCTCGCGGCCGTGCTCGGTGAGGGGCACGTCGGTCCAGCCGGTGTGCCGGCCGGACCGCGACCACTCGGTCTCACCGTGCCGGACGAGAAGGAGGTCACCCATGCGGGCACGGTGCCACAGCATCCCGGCGGCCCGCAGGACGGACTGCGCCAGACGGCCGCTCTCCGCGTCCGAGCCCACCCGGGCGCACGCGGTGCCGTGCTCCGGACCGGCGAAGCCCGGCGAGCCGGTCGCGCCGTGTGCATAAGCAGGGGCGTGGCACCGGGCTCGGCCCCTACAGTGGCGCGATGGTGACGGTACGAACGATGACGCCGGCCGATGTCACGCCCGTGGCGGAGATACGGGTGGCCGGCTGGCGGGCCGCCTACGCCGGGTTGCTGCCCGCGTCCTTCCTGGAGCGGATGTCGGCCGAGGAGAACGCGGAGCGCCTGCGGGGGCGCCTGGACCGGGCGGCCGGGAGCGGCGCCGACCTGGTCGCCGTCGACGGCACCGGCGCGGTGGCGGGCTGGGCCTGCGTGGGCCCCGCCCACCGGGGAGGCGAGTTGTACGCCCTCTACGTGCGCCCCGACCGCATCGGAACCGGCGTCGGCCGTGCCCTGCTCGACGCGGCGCACGCGCACGCGCTCGCCCACGGCCTGGACCCGCTCCGGCTGTGGGTCCTGGCCGGGAACACGAGGGCACGGCGTTTCTACGAGCGCGCCGGGTACGTCGCCGACGGCGCCGTCCGGAGCGAGGACTACGACCAAGTGGCCGTCCCGGAGGTCCGCTACTGCCGGTAGCCCCCGAGGAACCGCCCGATCCGGCCGATCGCCGCCTCCAGTTCGTCGGCCTGGGGAAGGGTGAGGATGCGGAAGTGGTCGGGCGAGGGCCAGTTGAAGCCGGTGCCCTGGACCACCTGGATCTTCTCGCGCAGCAGCAGGTCCAGGACGAACTTCTCGTCGTCGTGGATGCGGTGCACCTTGGGGTCGAGGCGGGGGAACGCGTACAGGGCGCCCTTGGGCTTGACGCAGGACACCCCGGGGATCTCGTTGAGCTTCTCCCAGGCGACGGTGCGCTGCTCGTACAACCGCCCGCCGGGCGCCGCGAGTTCGCGGATGGACTGGCGGCCGCCGAGCGCGGCCTGGATGGCGTACTGCGCGGGCGCGTTGGCGCACAGCCGCATGGAGGCCAGCATGGTCAGGCCCTCCAGATAGTCCTTCGCGTGCTGCCGGGGCCCGGTGACGACCAGCCAGCCGGAGCGGAAGCCCGCGACCCGGTAGGTCTTGGACAGCCCGCAGAAGGTGAGGACGACCAGGTCGGGGGCGAGCGCGGCGGCCGAGTGGTGCACGGCGTCGTCGTAGAGGATCTGGTCGTAGATCTCGTCGGCGAACACCATGAGGCCGTGCCGGCGGGCGAGGTCCAGGATGCCCTCGACGACCTCCTTCGGATACACCGCGCCCGTCGGGTTGTTGGGGTTGATGATGACGACGGCCTTGGTGCGGTCCGTGATCTTCGACGCCATGTCGGCGAGGTCGGGGTTCCAGTCGGCCTGCTCGTCGCACAGGTAGTGCACGGCCTTGCCGCCGGCCAGAGTGGTCACGGCGGTCCACAGCGGGAAGTCCGGTGCGGGGATGAGGATCTCGTCGCCGTCCTCGACCAGGGCCTGGACCGCCATGGAGACCAGCTCCGAGACGCCGTTGCCCAGGTAGACGTCGTCGACGCCGACGTCGAGGCCGAGGTTCTGGTAGCGCTGGGCGACCGCGCGCCGGGCGGAGAGGATGCCGCGGGAGTCCGTGTAGCCGTGCGCCTGGGGCAGCATCCGGATCATGTCCTGGAGGATCTCGTCCGGCGCCTCGAAGCCGAAGGCCGCGGGGTTGCCGGTGTTCAGGCGCAGCACGCTGTGCCCCGCCTCCTCCAGCGCGTTGGCGTGCTCGATCACCGGGCCGCGGATCTCGTAACAGACCTCGCTGAGCTTGTTCGACTGCCGGAACTCCATGCGTCCCTCCGGGAACTCGTGTTACTTGGTTTTACCAAGCGGGAGCTTGGAAAGTCCAACAACGCGTCTAGACTGCGTCGCATGCCACCTCGCCGAAGCTACGACCAGTACTGCTCCGCAGCCCGCGCGCTCGACCTCGTCGGCGACCGCTGGACCCTGCTGATCGTCCGGGAGCTGCTCGCCGGTCCCCGCCGCTACACGGATCTGCACGCGGACCTGCCCGGCGTGAGCACGGACGTCCTCGCCTCCCGCCTCAAGGACATGGAGCGCGACGGCCTCACCACGCGCCGCCGGCTGCCGCCGCCCGGCGCGGCCACGGTCTACGAACTCACCGCACGTGGCCGTGGGTTGCTCCCGGTCCTCCAGGCCCTGGGCACCTGGGGGGAGCCCGAACTCGCCGACCGCCGTCCCACCGACGCGGTCCGTGCCCACTGGTTCGCGCTGCCCCTGCTCCGCGCGCTGGACGGCGAGGGACTGGTCGAAGTCCACCTGGCGGAGGGCGAGTTCCACGTGCGGGTGGGCGCGGAGGCGGCGGAGGGCGACCCGGTGTACGGCGACGGCCCCGCGCCCCGCGATCCGGACGCCCGCCTCACCTTCGACGCGGCGACCTGCGAGGCCGTCGCGCAGGGGCGCCTGTCGCTGGCGGACGCGGTGCGCGCGGGGCGGGTCACGGTGACGGGGGAGGGGGCCATCGCCAAGGCGCTGCGGGAGGCGTGAAGCGCGGCGGGCGCGCCGCGCAGGCGGAGGAGGCAGGCGGAGGAGGCAGGCGGACGAGACGGGTGGAAAAGACGAGACGGGCGGAGAAGACGGAAGGCCCGCCACGGTGCCGTGGCGGGCCTTCTCGGCGGTGTGTCACAGGTTGCGCGGTCGTCCCGAGCCCCGCGTCAGCGCGTACCCGCCGACCCCGGCCAGCGCGGCGAGCACCCCGCCGATCACCGTCCAGACCCAGCGGTCGGACCACCAGCCGGAGGACCAGCCGTCCTTGGAGCCGAAGCTGGACAGCACCGCGTGCCGTGAACCGTCGTCCTGCGACGCGGACGTGACGGCGATGCCGGGCACGAGCGGCTTGCCGAGGGAGCCGTCGACCGCCGCCGCGCCCCCGATGTCCTTGGAGTCCACGCGCACCTCGGCGTTCACCGGTTGCCCGAGGTCCCCCGCGCCGAGGTCCACGACCGTCAGCCGGACGTAGTACGTGCCGGGCAGCGGGTCGTTGGCCCACGGCTCGGACCAGCCGCGCACGGTACGCATCACACAGGCCAACTCGACGGACGAGGTGCCCGGTTCGGCGGTCCGGGTGGACGCGCCGTACTGGCAGGACTGCCGGCGTCGCAGTCCGTCGTACACATCGAGCTGCCAGGTCTCGGACCCGTGCGACTGCGGCAGCTTCACGCTCGCCTTGACCGTCGGCCGCTGCCCGGTGTCGGCCGGGAACGACCAGTACAGGTAGTCACCGGTGGACCCGGACGCCGTGGCCTGCTGCCCCTGCCGGATCTCCGTCGCCGTACGGAACGACGTGCCCGCCTGCGTGGGCGCGCCGCCGGAGCCGTCGGAGGCGCCGGGGGAGGGCGAGGAGTCCGCCGCGGCCGGCCCCGCGGCCAGCCCGAGCGCCAGCAGCGCGGCGCCCAACGCATGTCTGATCCGCATCAGTTCGTCCTCCAGACCGCGACCCGCCAGCGTGACAGCCAGCCCCACAGCAGACCCGCGACGAAGCCGGTCAGCACCAGCACGCCCAGCAGCCACCAGCCGCGCCCGAGACCGAACGCGGCCACGTCGTGCGCCTTGGCCGGACCGTCCACCACGTCCACGGTCAGCTCCAGCGGCAGACCCGGCGTGCTCTTCACACCCGCGGGCGCCGAGAAGGAGTGGGCGACCTCCAGGCACACCGTCTCCGCGGGCGCGTTGTCGTCGTCGCTCGCGGGCTTCGGATAGCGCAGACCGGTGGAGACCACGTCGGTGCGGCCGGTACCGGCCGCCTCACCGCGGACGATCTCCCGCCCCTTCAGGGTCACCGCCCGCAGCAGCACCCCGTAGGAGGGGTTCACGGCCCGGTCGTCCGCCACGCTCACCGAGGCACGCAGCTCCTTGCCCGGGTCGACGTCCACCTTGTACCAGCGCTGCTGGCCGAACTCCGCGCGGTCCGTGTACAGACCCGACTTCAGCGTCGGCGCCTTCTCGCACTGTGCCGCGCCCGAGGTGGCCACCGGCGTCACCACCGGATCGGCCGCCCGGTGCACCAACTGTCCGACACGGTCGGTCAGTTCCTCCTTGTGCTGCACGGAGGTGTAGGTGCCGCCGGTCGCGTCGGCGATGCAGCTGAGCTGGTCCCGGGTCTTGGCGTCCGGCACCAGGCCGAGGGTGTCGATGGTCAGGCCGATGCCCTTGGCGGCTATCTCCCGGGCCACCTCGCACGGGTCCAGCGGCTGACAGGTGTCCTCGCCGTCGCTGATCAGCACGATACGGCGGGTGCCGTCGCCCCCGTCGAGGTCGCCCGCCGCCTTCAGCAGCGCGGGCCCGATCGGCGTCCAGCCGGTCGGCACCAGCGTCGCCACCGCCGTCTTGGCGTCGGTCCGGTTCAGTGGGCCGACCGGGTACAGCTGCGCGGTGTCCTTGCAGCCCTCCTGGCGGTCGTTTCCGTGGTAGTTGGCGCCGAGCGTGCGGATGCCGAGCTCCACGTCCTGCGGGGTCGCGTCGAGGACGTCGTCGAACGCCTGCTTCGCCGCCGCCATCCGGGTACCGCCGTCGATGTCCCGGGTCCGCATGGATCCGCTGACGTCCAGCACCAGTTCGACCTTCGGAGCGGCCTGCTCCGTCTCGTCGGCGGCCGCCGCGGTCGGGAACGCGAGCCCGGCCGTCAGGGCGGCGAGCAGAGCGCACACTCCCGCCGCCAGCCGTTGTCTTCTGATCATCGACGGATCCTATTGATCAACCGCGCCGGGCTCCAAAACGAGCGGGTGGGGCAGGGCCGTCCACTGGTCGCCGGGAATGTGCGGGGACAGCCGCATCAGCGTCAACGCCTTGGCCGGGACCGGTCCGTGACGCAGCGCCGCGAGGTCGGACGTGTCCGGAAGGTCCGGCAGGACGGCCGCCAGCGCCGCCCCGAGCGCCGGGCCCGAGCCCGCCACGGCGGCCAGGGCACCCGCCAGCAGGGAGCCGAACAGCTTGCGGCGCAGGGCGGTTTCGTCGTCGTCGATCAGCCGGCCGGTCAGGGCGGGCGGCCTGATGCCGTGCCGGGCCAGCCGCACGGGGCTGATCCGGATGTCGGCCAGATCGCGGTAGACCAGCCGCCGCGGGCTCCCGTCGGCCGCCAGCACCACCAGGAGGTTCTGGCCGTGCGCCTCCAGGGCCACCCCGAGGTCGAGCAGGCGCAGCCCGACGGTGAGCGCCAGCCGGGCGAACCCGGCCAGCCAGGCGGGGTCGCGCGGCAGCGCGGTGGTGGCCAGCGCGGCCACCGGCAGCACCTGCTCACCGGGTCGTGCGTACTGCTCGGGCGACTCCCGCAGCAGCGCGGCCAGGTCCGCGGAACGGGCGGTGACGGCGCCCAGGGTGCGGGTGATGTGCAGGGCTCCGCCGGTGCGGCCCGCCAGTTCCTCCGCGAACGCGGACAGTGTGGCCGCCGCCTCGACCGAGTACGGGGAGATGTCCCGCACCGAGGACGTCAGCCGGGCGCTCAGCGCCGTCTTCACATGCGGGCCGTCGGCGAGGGCCAGCGTCCGCAGGGACATCAGCGGATGCGCCGGGCGCCACTCCTCGTACGGCCGCTCCAGCACATGCGCCGCCTGCCACGGGTGCACCGGCACCAACAGCCGCCGTCCGTCCCGCAGTTCGTCCGGCCACCGGCCGGTCACCAGCGACTCGGCGGCGGGCACGGCCACCGTGCCGAGCCGCACCACGGCGCCGTGCTCCGGGCCGTACGCCAGCTGCTCCGCCACCGAGAACCCCGGCCGGGAACGGCAGTTGGGGTGGAAGGGGTGCCCGTCGACCACCCGCTGCTCCCACTCCCAGTCCCTCTTCCCGCCTTCCGCCGGGGAGCCCGCCACCGGCCACTCCTTCGGGTGATCAGCACCGGCCCGGGACAGCGCCAGCGAGGCCACGCTGTGCCCCAGCTCCACCGTGAAACCGGCGGCCCCGGGCCCCCAGCCGCCACCGTTCGCGAGGGCACCCATGAGACGCGCCGGGTCGTCGTACCGCTCCGTGCCCAGCCGTACGGCGGTGACGTGGGCGCCGGTGGCGTACGGGTCCGCGTGCGGCCCGTGCAGCGTCCGGCCGTCGGCCAGCCGCAGGGCCAGGCCGTACCTCCCGTGCGTCCGGCCCGTGATCCACGGCAGCGGCTCGTGCGCGAACCCCCGCCACAGCCGGGTCAGCACGGCCGCGCGGGCACCCGGCAGCTCCGCCTCGTACCGGGGCAGCAGCCCGGGCCGCAGGGCGGCCAGTTCCGCGGCGACCTCGGCCTCGGCGGTGGGGGAGTGGGACACGGTCGGCTCCTCGGTCGAGGCGGCACAGGGCACGATGGTCGGGGACGGCGGCACCATGGCAGGGACGGACCACGACACCATGGTCGGCACGGACCACGACACCATGGTCGGGGACGAAGCCATACTGATCGCTCCCGGCCCACTGAAAAGCCCCGGCACCCGCCCGGGACGCCCGAGACCACCCCCCACGAAGAACGAATGGACCGCGTGGACCCCAATCCCCCCGCAGACGCGATCGGCCGGCGCGCCGACGCCCATGCGACCGCCCCGCTGCTCAACTGCCTGATCCGCGAGGTGGCCGAGCCACTGCCCGGCCGCCCCGGCGAGCCGCCGGCGTACCGGTTGCCCGGCACCGGGCGGCTGCTGCGCGTGCGCCCCGGCCGGCGCCCCGCCGACCCCGAGGTGCACGCGGCCGGCGGCTGGCACCGCCTCGGCCATCCGGAACTGGTGAAACTCGTCGCCGAGGAACTGCGCCGGCGCACCGGGTCGGCGGGCGGCGACCTGCCGGCCGAGATGATCGACAGCCGGGCGGCGGTCGCGGCCCTGCTCACCGCCCGCGCCGGCGCGACCCCGCCGGCCGACCCCTATCTGCGCTCCGAACAGTCCCTCGTCACCGGCCACCCGTACCACCCGGCGCCCAAGGCGCGCGGCGGCGGCCCGGTCGCGTCCTGGCTGCCGTACGCCCCCGAGGCGCACGCCCGCTTCCCGCTGGTGCTGCTGGCCGTCCGCGAGGACCAGGTGGCCGAGGACGGCGACACCCGCGCCCTCGACGCCCTCGGCGCCGCCCCGCCCGGTTACCGGCTGCTGCCCGCCCACCCCTGGCAGCTCGACCTGATCGCCGACACCCTCGCGCCCGCCTTCGCCGACGGCCGGCTGCTCCGGCTCGGACCCACCGCCTTCCCCGCCTGGCCGACGGCGGCGGTCCGCACGGTCTACGAGCCCCGCGGCGACCTGTTCCTCAAGTTCAGCCTGGACGTCCGCATCACCAACGACATCCGCCGCCTGTGGCGCCACGACCTGCGCCGGCTGCGCCGTACCGACACCGCCGCCGGGCACGCCTTCGCCGCGATGGGCGGGCCCGCCGCGTGGCTCGCCGACCGCGGCCACCGCACCGCGTCCTTCGCCTACGAGGAACTGGCCGTGGTGGTCCGCGACGGACTGCGCGGCCATCTGCTGCCGGGCGCCGTGCCGTTGCTCGCGGCGGGGCTGGCCGAGGGCTTCGACGGCAGCCCGCTCGCCGCCGCCACCGACCCGGCGGCCTGGTGGGAGGCGTATCTGCGGCAGGTCGTGCCGCCCGCCCTGACCGCGTTCGGCGAGCACGGGGTCGTCCTGGAGGCGCACCTCCAGAACACCCTCGTCGCCGTGGACGCCTCCGGTACGCCCGTGCAGGCGCTGTTCCGCGACGCCGAGGGGGTCAAGCTGCTCCCGGAGGTGTCCCGCGCCGCCGGCTGGCAGCGGCTGGTGTACTGCCTGGTCGTCAACCACCTCATGGAGATCGCCGGCGCCCTGGCCGAGCACCGGCCCGGCTACGACC
>NZ_VOGW01000101.1:82273-93216 GCF_007896895.1 Streptomyces misionensis
TGCTGCGGTGGACCGGCGCGGACGGCGCGGACGCCCGGTACCTGCCGTTGCCGAACCCGCTGGCCGACGGGCGCTGACCGCCGGCCGCCGGCGGCGGTCAGCGCCCGGTGCCGAAGTCCTGGGTCCAGTAGCTGCCGGGCTGCGCGAGACCGACGCCGATCTCCCGGAAGCCGCAGTTGAGGATGTTGGCCCGGTGGCCGGGGCTGTTCATCCAGCCCGCCATGACCTCGTCGGCACTGGCGTAGCCGTAGGCGACGTTCTCGCCGTACGCGCTCCAGCCGTACCCGGCGCGTGTGATGCGGGTCCCCGGGTCGGAACCGTCGGAGCCGGTGTGCGACATGT
Organism: Streptomyces misionensis; assembly: GCF_007896895.1. Classification (GTDB taxonomy): domain Bacteria; phylum Actinomycetota; class Actinomycetes; order Streptomycetales; family Streptomycetaceae; genus Streptomyces; species Streptomyces misionensis_A. The sequence goes on from NZ_VOGW01000101.1 coordinate 82,616, forward strand.
TCTGGTGGGCCGCCATGTCCGCGCTGTGCTCCTGCGCGGCCGCGGTCAGCTTCGGGTTGAGCGTGAGGGGCTGGCAACCCGCCTGCGCACGCTCGGAGTTGACGAGCTGCACGATGCGCGCGGTCACCCCGGACGCGGTGTCGGCGGTCCCCGGCGCACCGGACGTGGACGTGGCCGTGGACGCGGAGGGGGCGGCGGGCGCCGGGGCGGTCGTGGCGGGATCGGTGGGCGTCGGGACGACCGCGGAGGCGGTGGCGACGGCCGTCTTCCCCGGGTGGACGGCCACGGTCGGGCGCGCGGCCCCGGGGTGCGGGGCGGCGGCGGCCCGGGACGCGGGCGCCGCGGTGGCGCCGCCCCGGTGGTGGACGTGGTGTCCCCGCTGCTGGGGTATGACCGTCCGCTCGGGTATGCCTGCCGGCGCGGGCGCGCCCGTCGATGTGGACGTGCCCGTTTGCACGGGCGTGTTCGCCAAGGCCGCGGAGGCGCCCGCGGCCCCGGCGGTGGTCGTCGGGTCCGCCGTGCCCTGCGGCCAGTCGGAACAGGCCAGGGCGACGGACGGCACGCCCACCGCGCCGACCGCGACGGCGCCGATGACCATCCGCCGGAAGTAGTACGTCTTACGGTGCTTGCCCATAGAAGAACCTCGCTCGGTGATCGCCGAGCGCCCAGTCTCGACACGGCCTCACAAGGACCGCAAAGGGCGCCGCTACTACCTCGGGTCGTAGCCCCGGTGGGCTCTTGTCAGGAGGGCCCGGAAGTGCTGACTTCGCGAACGCGACGTTCACGCGGTATCCGGCGCACCGTCAGAACGACGCACCCGCAACCGGGGAGGGGGCGGCCCCGGGCCCGGGGAGATCCACGCTCCGAGAGGCTCCCCGCGCTGCGGTCAAGCCGGACAAATCCCATATGTCATCGGCGGGCCGACTACTAAGCGCCCCGGTTAGTCGCCGGACCCTCCGTGACGGATGTCACTCGCGGGCCCGCCCACGTACCCCGGCGGCCGGTCCGGCCGGGCTCCGGTGGGATGGTCGAAAGCTTTCGGTGCGGTGCTCGACATTCATGCCCGGACCTGCTCTGCCGATGGCTCCCTTCGTCCGGCGCAGGCGGAAAGAGACCGGCCGGGCCCCACGGCGGCCCGGTAATGCGCGCGAGCCGCCCCGCTTACTATGCTCACTTGGTTGCCCTGGATTGCAGCCGTTGGAGCGAGCCGTGGAATGTGAAGCAAACAAGCCGTGGGGCCTTGGAAAATGCTGAGAGAGGTCACCGCGACCCGCTACATCGAGCCCCTGCACTCCGGTGGTTCGGTCCCCGGGATCGTCGAGGGCGACGATCTGGGGACGTACGTCGTGAAATTCACCGCGTCCGCGCAGGGACACAAGGCACTGGTCGCGGAGGTGATCGTCGGAGAACTCGCCCGGGCGCTCGGGCTGCGCTTCCCGGAGCTGGTGCTCGTGCACTTCGACCCGGCCGTCGCCGACGCCGAGCCGCACCAGGAGGTGCGCGACCTGCACAGCGCGAGCGCGGGGATCAACCTCGGCATGGACTACCTGCCCGGCGCCCGCGACTTCACCCCGGAGGTCGCCCGCGCCTTCCCGGTGGACCCGCTGGAGGCGGGCCGCATCGTGTGGCTGGACGCGCTGACCGTCAACGTCGACCGCACCGTGCACAGCTCCAACCTGATGGTCTGGCCCACGCGCGGCACGGTGCCGCCGCGCCTGTGGCTCATCGACCACGGCGCCGCCCTCGTCTTCCACCACCGCTGGGACACCACGACCCCGGGCAAGCGGTACGACTTCCGCCACCACGCCCTCGGCCACTACGGACCCGACGTCCGCGCCGCCGACGCGGAACTCGCCCCGCGCGTCACCGAGGAGCTGCTGCGGTCGATCGTCGCCCAGGTGCCGGACGCCTGGCTGGCCGAGGATGCGGGGTTCGCCGGCCCCGACGACGTCCGGGACGCCTATGTCGCTTATCTCCTGGCCCGGGTCCGGCTGTCGGCCGAGTGGCTGCCCACCGAGTTCCCGAGCCGTGAGCAGCTGGCGGCCGAGGAGGCGGCCCGCGCGGCGCGGACCCAGGCGGGCCGCCCGGACTGGCTGAAACAGGTCCCCGATCTGCACGGCAAACCGGCCGTGGAACACGACGGCGCGGTCCACCTGCGCTGAGCGGCGGAGCCGGGGGACCCCCAGCGCCGGAGCGGCCCCCAGGGGAAGACGTACGGGTGCGCCCCAGGGACAGAACGGGTGCGCCCCGGGGGAGACCTCCCGGGGCGCACCCGTACGGGTCAGCCCTTGAGCTGCTCGTACGCCGGCAGGGTCAGGAAGTCGGCGTAGTCCTCGTCCAGGGACACCTTCAGCAGCAGGTCGTGCGCCTCCTGCCAGTGCCCGGCGCGGAAGGCCTCCTCGCCGATCTCCTTGCGGATGCCGTCGAGTTCCTCGGCGGCGACCTTGCGGGCCAGCTCGGGCGTCGCCTTCTCGCCGTTCTCGAACTCGACGCCCGCGTTGATCCACTGCCAGATCTGGGAGCGGGAGATCTCCGCGGTGGCCGCGTCCTCCATCAGGTTGAAGATGGCGACCGCGCCGAGCCCGCGCAGCCAGGCCTCGATGTAACGGATGCCCACCTGCACGGCGTTGACCAGCCCCGCGTACGTCGGCTTCGCGTCCAGCGAGTCGATCGCGATCAGGTCCGCGGCCTCCACGTGCACGTCCTCGCGCAGCCGGTCCTTCTGGTGGGGCTTGTCGCCGAGGACCCGGTCGAAGGACTCCATGGCGATCGGCACCAGGTCGGGGTGGGCGACCCAGGAGCCGTCGAAACCGTCGTTCGCCTCGCGGTCCTTGTCGGCGCGGACCTTCTCGAAGGCGACCTTGTTGACCTCCGCGTCCCGGCGGGAGGGGATGAAGGCCGCCATGCCGCCGATCGCGTGCGCGCCGCGCTTGTGGCAGGTGCGCACGAGGAGTTCGGTGTACGCCCGCATGAACGGGGCCGTCATCGTGACGGCGTTGCGGTCCGGCAGTACGAACCTGGGGCCGCCGTCGCGGAAGTTCTTCACGATGGAGAACAGGTAGTCCCAGCGCCCCGCGTTCAACCCGGAGGCGTGGTCGCGCAGTTCGTAGAGGATCTCCTCCATCTCGTACGCGGCCGTGATGGTCTCGATCAGCACGGTGGCGCGGACGGTGCCCTGCGGGACGCCCACATAGTCCTGCGCGAAGACGAACACGTCGTTCCACAGCCGCGCTTCGAGGTGCGACTCCGTCTTCGGCAGGTAGAAGTACGGGCCCTTGCCGAGGTCCAGCAGCCGCTGGGCGTTGTGGAAGAAGTACAGGCCGAAGTCCACGAGGGCGCCGGGGACCGGGCGGCCGTCGGCGTCGGTGAGGTGCCGCTCGTCCAGGTGCCAGCCGCGCGGGCGCATGACGACGGTCGCCAGTTCGTCGGCCGGCCGCAGCGCGTACGACTTCCCGGACCGGGGGTCGGTGAAGTCGATGGAGCGGGTGTAGGCGTCGATCAGGTTCAGCTGGCCGAGGACGACGTTCTCCCAGGTGGGAGCCGAGGCGTCTTCGAAGTCGGCGAGCCAGACCCGCGCGCCCGAGTTGAGCGCGTTGATGGTCATCTTGCGGTCGGTGGGGCCGGTGATCTCGACCCGCCGGTCGTTCAGCGCGGCCGGGGCCGGGGCGACCTTCCAGGAGTCGTCCGCGCGGATCGCGGCGGTCTCCGGGAGGAAGTCGAGCGTGGAGGTGCGGGCGATCTCGGCGCGTCGCTCGGCCCGGCGGGCCAGGAGTTCGTCACGGCGCGGGGTGAACCGCCGGTGCAGCTCCGCCACGAAGGCGAGCGCCGCGTCCGTGAGGACCTCTTCCTGCCGGGGCAGGGGCTCGGCGTCGACGATTTCCAGCGGGGACGGCGCTGGTGCGGACATGAGCTGTCACTTCCTTCAGCGGTGGCACCACGTGCCCAACGGCACGAACAGGACGAATCGCACCCGTTGTGCGGCCGAGTGCTTCTGAGCAGTGGATACTAGTTTCCTCATCGTGGAACTTCAATGGTCTGTTGATGTCGAGAATCTCAGGGTCGAGGCAAGGTGGCGCTCGGTGCCACCCCGTTCACTCAAGGTGGCTCAGATCGGCCTCGGTGTCGATGTCGTACGGCTCCGCCACGTCCGCGCACTCCACCAGCCGGACGGCGTCCGCGCGGGCCTTCAGATAGGCGCGGGCCCCCTGGTCCCCGGTGGCGGCCGCCGATATCCCCGCCCAGTGCGCCGCGCCGAACAGCACCGGATGACCGCGCACCCCGTCGTACGCCGCCGAGACCAGCGAGTCCTCGCCCTCGTACGCCCGCAGCACCCGCGCCACCGCCGCCGGTGTGATGCCCGGCTGGTCGACCAGGCAGACCAGGGCCGCCCGTGCGTCCGTCCGGGCGAGCGAGGCCAGCCCCGCGCGCAGCGAGGAGCCCATGCCCTCGGCCCAGTCCGGGTTGTCCACCAGCACGCAGCCGTCCAGCGCGGCCCGCTCGCGGACCTCCCGCGCCCGCGCGCCCAGCACGACGTGGATCCGCCCCGCCCCGGCCGCCCGCAGCACCCCCACCGCATGCTCGACCAGCGGGCGCCCCCGGTGCTCCAGCAGCGCCTTGGGCCGCCCGCCGAGCCGCCGGCCGCCACCGGCGGCCAGCAGCAGCCCGGCCACGTCCGCGCCCCGTTCCCTGTGGTCCTGGATGTCCGTCATGGGTCCTGCATACCCGACGGCTGCCCGGCCGGCCGGTGTCCTTGGGCTGAATTTCGGTACGCCCTGTGGCGCTAGCCAGGTCCGGTGGCGTTTACTGGCCCGCGCACGACGGCGTGGCATGCCTGGGGAGGGCTGCTTTGCGGAGCTTGGGGCAGAGGCCGGTGACCGGCCGCGACGAGGACCCGAGGGTGGCGGAACTGCGGGTGGCGGTGGCCCGCCTGCGCCGCGAACTGGCCGCGCTGCGCGCGGACTTCCCGGACCGGGCGATAGCCGAGGAGGAACTGGCCGCCCTCGCGGCGATGGCCGCCGACGGCTCGCCGGAGATACCCCGGCTGCGCGGCTCCCTGCTGCTCGTCGCCGGCGCCATCGGGTCGATGAGCGCCCTGGCCGGACCCTTACGGGAGGTCAGGGACGCGGTGGATCTGTTCGGGCGGGCGGCGCACCGGGATCAGGGTTCCCCGCCCGGGGGCTCGGCGAGCCGCGCGGGCGACCGCCACGGACCCGCGGCGGCCGGTCGGTCGTCCGACGCCCTCTGGTAGCGCCCCCCCGTACGCGCGGAGCGTTACGCGCCCGAACTCGCCAGGGCCTGGGACAGCTCCAGGGCCACCTGCCGCAGCACCGGCACGATCTTCTCCGTCGCCGCGTCGGTGACCCGTCCGGCCGGCCCGGAGATGGAGATCGCCGCGGCCGTCGGGGACTCCGGCACGCACACCGCGAGGCACCGCACCCCGATCTCCTGCTCGTTGTCGTCCACGGCGTACCCCTGCCGGCGTACCTCCGCCAGCGCGGTGAGGTACTCGTCCGGCGTGGTGATGGTCTTGTCCGTCGCCGCGGGCATCCCCGTACGGGTCAGCAGTGCGCGCACCTCGTCGTCCGGCACCTCGGACAGCAGCGCCTTGCCCACACCGGTCGAGTGCGGCAGCACCCGCCGGCCCACCTCGGTGAACATCCGCATCGAGTGCTTGGACGGCACCTGGGCCACGTACACGACCTCGTCGCCGTCCAGCAGCGCCATGTTCGCCGTCTCGCCGGTCTCCTCCACCAGGCGGGCCAGGTACGGCCGGGCCCAGGTGCCGAGCAGCCGGGACGCGGACTCGCCCAGGCGGATGAGCCGGGGGCCGAGCGCGTAGCGCCGGTTGGGCTGCTGGCGCACATAGCCGCAGGCCACCAGCGTGCGCATCAGCCGGTGGATGGTGGGCAGCGGCAGCCCGCTGGTCGCGGACAGTTCGCTGAGGCCCACTTCGCCGCCCGCGTCCGCCATCCGTTCCAGCAGGTCGAAGGCGCGCTCGAGGGACTGGACCCCGCCACCGCCGGCGGACTTGGCGGAGTCGGGGGTGCTGGCGCTGGACGTCGGCACGGCGCGTTCCTTTCGGGGCGGACGGAGGGCAGCAGCCTACCCGGCAGACGGTTGACTCCCCGCTTGTGCGTAGCTACATTCTGCTTACTGGAATTGTAATTCCGCTTTGTGGAAACGTCCAGGGTGACCGACCCTCGCTCGTCGCCGGAAGCGTGCCTCTTGACGGCGTGGGAGGGGGAGTGAAGACTCCTTCAACAGAACGTTGAAATCCGTTTCATGGCTGTACATCCCTGTTTCCCTGGTGTGACACGGCGGTACAGAGAGGGGTTCGGGTGTCCGACGCTGAACTGGTGCTGCGCTCGACGCGCGTCATCACCCCGGAAGGGACGCGGGCCGCCACGGTCACCGTCGCCGACGGGACGATCACGGCCGTACTGCCGTACGACGCCGAGGCCCCGGCCGGCGCGCGCGTCGAGGACGTCGGCGACCACGTGCTGCTGCCCGGCCTGATCGACACCCACGTGCACGTCAACGACCCGGGCCGCACCGAGTGGGAGGGCTTCTGGACCGCCACCCGGGCCGCGGCGGCCGGCGGCATCACCACCCTGGTCGACATGCCGCTCAACTCCCTCCCGCCGACCACCACCGTCGAGCACCTGCGGATCAAGCGCGACGTGGCCCGGGACAAGGCGCACATCGACGTCGGCTTCTGGGGCGGCGCCCTGCCGGACAACGTCAAGGACCTGCGGCCCCTGCACGAGGCCGGCGTGTTCGGCTTCAAGGCCTTCCTCTCCCCGTCCGGCGTGGACGAGTTCCCGCACCTCGACCAGGAGCGACTCGCCGTCTCCCTCGCGGAGATCGCCGGCTTCGACGGCCTGCTCATCGTGCACGCCGAGGACCCGCACCACCTCGCCGCCGCCCCGCAGCACGGCGGCCCCCGCTACGCCGACTTCCTCGCCTCCCGCCCGCGCGACGCCGAGGACACCGCCATCGCGGCCCTGATCGCCCAGGCCCGCCGGCTCGGCGCCCGGGTGCACGTGCTGCACCTGTCGTCCGGCGACGCGCTGCCGCTGATCCGCGCCGCCCGCGCCGACGGCGTCCGGATGACCGTGGAGACCTGCCCGCACTACCTCACCCTCACCGCCGAGGAAGTCCCCGACGGGGCAAGCGAGTTCAAGTGCTGCCCGCCCATCCGCGAGGCGGCCAACCAGGACCTGCTGTGGGAGGCGCTGGCCGACGGCACCATCGACTGCGTCGTCACCGACCACTCGCCCTCCACCGCCGACCTCAAGACGGCCGACTTCGCGACCGCCTGGGGCGGCATCTCCGGTCTCCAGCTCAGCCTCTCCGCCGTCTGGACCGAGGCGCGCAGGCGCGGCCACACCCTCGAAGACGTGGTCACCTGGATGTCCGCGCGCACCGCCGCCCTCGCGGGTCTCGACGGCCGCAAGGGCGCCATCGCCCCGGGCCGCGACGCCGACTTCGCGGTCCTCGCGCCCGACGAGACCTTCACCGTCGACCCGGCCGGCCTCCAGCACCGCAACCGGGTCACCGCCTACGCCGGCAGGACCCTGCACGGCGTCGTCAAGTCCACCTGGCTGCGCGGCCGGCGCGTCTACGCCGACGGCGAGTTCACCCCGCCGCAGGGCACGCTGCTCGACCGCCCCCGGTGAGCCACCCCGCACCCGCCCGGCCGACTCCCGAAAGGAACCACTGATCATCGTGACGGCGACATCAGGTTTTACCGGCGACGCGCACCCCTACGGAGGCGGTGACCCGTACGCGGACTACCGCACCGCCGACTTCCCCTTCACCCGGCACGCCAACCTCGCCGACCGGCGCCTCGGCGCCGGTGTCATCGCCGCCAACGACGAGTTCTTCGCCCAGCGCGAGAACCTGCTGGTGCCCGAGCGCGCCGAGTTCGACCCCGAGCACTTCGGCCACAAGGGCAAGATCATGGACGGCTGGGAGACCCGCCGCCGGCGCGGCACCGGCCCGCAGGACCCCTGGCCCACCGACGAGGACCACGACTGGGCGCTCGTCCGCCTCGGCGCCCCCGGAGTGATCCGCGGCATCGTCGTGGACACCGCCCACTTCCGCGGCAACTACCCGCAGGCCGTCTCCGTCGAGGCGGCCTCGGTGCCGGGCTCGCCCACACCCGGAGAACTGCTCTCCGGCGACGTCAAGTGGACGACCCTGGTGCCGCGCACGCCCGTCGGCGGCCACGCCGCGAACGGCTTCGCCGTCTCCGCCGAGCAGCGCTTCACCCATGTGCGCGTCAACCAGCACCCCGACGGCGGCATCGCCCGGCTGCGGGTCCACGGCGAAGTCGCCCCGGACCCCGGGTGGCTGGCGGCGCTCGGCACCTTCGACGTGGTCGCCCTGGAGAACGGCGGCCGGGTCGAGGACGCCTCCGACCTCTTCTACTCCCCGGCCACCAACACCATCCAGCCCGGCCGCTCCCGCAAGATGGACGACGGCTGGGAGACCCGGCGCCGACGCGACCGGGGTAACGACTGGATCCGCTACCGGCTCGTCGCCCAGTCGCAGATCCGCGCCCTGGAGATCGACACCGCCTACCTCAAGGGCAACAGCGCCGGCTGGGCGTCGGTCTCGGTGCGCGACGGCGAGGACGGCGAGTGGCGCGAGATCCTGCCCCGCACCCGCCTCCAGCCCGACACCAACCACCGGTTCGTCCTGCCGGAACCGGCGATCGGCACCCACGCCCGCATCGACATATACCCCGACGGCGGCATCTCCCGGCTGCGCCTGTACGGCTCGCTGACGGAGAACGGCGCGGACCGGCTGGCCGCGCGCCACCAGGAGCTGGGTGGCTGAGCAAACGTCACCCGGATCGAGGGGCGGGCACCGCGGGGAGGCGGCGGCCCGCCCCTCGCGCTGCCCACGGTGCGTGCCGTGGTCCACAGCGAACCAGCTGGTGGCGGGCGGTGAACAGGGCCGAACGGCCCCATCGGCCAGGGCCGGACGGCACCCGGCCCGCGGTGCAATACTGGCGCGTCTTCCGGCCGGACCACCGGCTCCGCAGGACACGGTCCACCCCCGTCGGCCCCGGTCGGCGGCGCGCTCGCCCCGTTCGACGGGACGTCGCGCGGGCGGCCGTGACCGTGGCCGCCGTACGGTCCACGCGAAGACGGCGCTGAAAGAGCGCGCCGACGACCGCCGGGCGACGGGGGCCGGGACCGGGACGGCGGCGCGCGACGTACCGCAGGGAGAGAGCCAGCCCGTGAACACCACCAGAAGCGACGCGCACGACGAGTACCACGCGCTCCTCGCCCGGCGGGACGCGATGCGCCTGCGCCAGCAACTCCTGTCCCCGTCCGGGCGGCCCGACCCGGGCCCGGGCCGCCCGCGGGCCGGCGGGCACCAGGAGTGGGCGCAGCCGTACGACGGCGCCGCCGACCAGCAGGTCATCACCCGCCATCTGCCGCTGGTCACCCCGTTCGCCGGTCTCATCGGACACCTCTACGACGCCATGTTCGAGCGGCACCCCTATCTGCGCTCGCTCTTCCCCGACTCCATGGAGTTCCAGCGGGTCCATCTGGAACGCGCCTTCTGGTACCTGATCGAGCACCTCGACCGGCCGCGCGAGGTGACCGAATTCTGCGCCCGGCTCGGCCGCGACCACCGCAAACTGGGCGTCCAGCCGGTGCACTTCGAGGTGTTCGAGCACGCGCTCGCCGAGGCCCTGCACCGCAGCGCCGGCGAGCGCTGGACCGAGGAGATGGAGCGGGCGTGGCTGCGCATGCTCCGCTTCGCGGTGGCGGCCATGGTCGACGGCGCGGCCGGGGCGCTGGCCGAACCGCCGTACTGGAACGGCACGGTGACCGCCCACGAACGGCGCGGCCCCGACCTCGCGGTGCTCCGCGTGCACACCGCGGAACCGTTTCCGTACCAGGCCGGGCAGTACACCCGCATCCAGAGCCCGCTGCTGCCCCTCACCTGGCGGCCGTACTCCATCGCCTGCGCGCCCCGCGAGGACGGCGAACTGGAGTTCCACGTCCGCCGCACCGGCCCCGGCGGGGTCAGCGACGCGCTGGTGGCCCGCACCCGCGTCGGCGACCCCCTCCGCCTCGGGCCCGCCCAGGGCACCATGACCCTGGACCACGACCCCTCGCGGGACGTCCTGCTGGTGGCCGGCGGCACCGGCTGGGCCACCGCCCGCGCCCTGATCGACGAGCTGTCCCGGCGCTCCCTGCGCCGCGGCGCGCACCTGTTCATCGGCGCCCGCACCCTGGACGACCTCTACGACACGGCCACCCTGTCCCGGCTGGAGAAGAACTGCCCCTGGCTGCGCGTCGTCCCGGTGATCGGCGAGGGCCCCGGCGCCGCCGCCGACGCCTCGGTGGCCGACGCGGTCGCCCGGCACGGCGACTGGTCCGGCCGCATCGCCTACGTGAGCGGTCCGCCCATGATGGTCACCGCGACGGCCTACGGCCTGACCGCCCTGAACCTCCCCCCGGAGCGGATCCACCACGACCCGGTCGACGGCACCTTGCCGCCGGCGTCAGGGGCACCCCGGCTGAGCGCACCGGAGGCGATCACGCAGGGGTGAGCGGGGGCCGCCGACAGAACGC
>NZ_VOGW01000101.1:93514-104398 GCF_007896895.1 Streptomyces misionensis
TGGAGACCCGGCTGTCCGGGCCCGGGGGCGGCGGGCAGCAGCAGGGCGGTTCGGGCGGCGGCATGGGCGGGCTGCTGCGCCAGGCCATGGGCACCGCGATGCAGGTGGGGCAGCGGATGCTGGCCGGCGAGTCGCTGGCGTTCCAGTACTTCACCGCCCAGGGCGGTCAGGGCACGGTCGGCTTCGCCGGGGTGCTCCCCGGTGAGATGCGCGCGCTGGAACTCGACGGCAACCGCGCCTGGTTCGCCGAGAAGGACGCCTTCGTGGCCGCGGAGTCCACGGTCGAGTTCGGCATCGCCTTCGCGGGCGGCCGTACCGGCATGAGCGGCGGCGAGGGCTTCGTCCTGGAGAAGTTCACCGGGTACGGCACGGTGATCATCGCGGGCGCGGGCAACTTCATCGACCTCAACCCGGCGGACTTCGGCGGCCGTATCGAGGTGGACACGGGCTGTGTCGTCGCCTTCGAGGAGGGCATCCAGTACGGCGTGCAGCGGGTGGGCGGCCTCAACCGGCAGGGGCTGATGAACGCCGTCTTCGGCGGCGAGGGCCTGTCCCTGGCCACCCTGGAGGGCAACGGCCGGGTGATCCTCCAGTCCCTGACCATCGAGAGTCTGGCCAACGCCCTGAAGAAGGCGCAGGGCGGCGACAAGCAGGGCCCGACGGGCGGTCTGTTCTCCACGCACGCGGGCTGAGCCCGCCACGGCTTCGGCCACGACCCCGTCGGCCAGAGGTGGCACGCCGGTCGAGCGGCCGGACGACCACCTCGTGTTCCGTCGGCACCAGGACCGCCCACCCCTCACCGAGACGACTGTTTCAGTCCAGTGATCCGGGGTGGCTCGATCCGAGGCAACCCCCTTCCCGCGACGACAGGAACTGTGCCCAAACGTGCGTGACACACCGCAGCCCTCGTTCGCGCCAGGTCGCCGGTGGTCAGGAGGGCGCCTCCTGCCGGCCGCGGTGGAGCCGGAGGCGATCCTGTCCCAGCCGGGGCACGGGGCTCACCCGCGGGCACGCGACCCCCGCGGGTGAGCCCCGCCGGGCATCCGGTGACCGCCCTGTGTCCCTCGTGTGGCGGTCCCGAGGAGGCGGGTGAACTCGCTGAAAAACCAGGTTGATCGACGGCGAAATCTTCGACGGCGTCGTTGACATGTTCTTGTCTACGCGCGTCATCATGACGGCATGCGATTCCCCCCACGCGCCGCTCGGATCGGCGCCGCAGCCGCAGTCCTGTCCGCCCTCCTCGTGGGCGGCACCGTCTCCGCCACCACGGCGGGCGCGGTGCCCGTCCCCGCCGCCACGGCCTCCGCCGTCCCCGCCTCCGCGGCCTCCGTCGGCAGCATCTGCCACAGCGCCCTGCCCCCGCAGGCCGACGACACCCTGGGCCTCATCGCCAAGGGCGGCCCCTACCCGTACCCGCAGGACGGCACGGTCTTCTCCAACCGTGAGGGCGTCCTGCCCGGCCGGCCGTCCGGGTACTACCACGAGTACACCGTCGAGACCCCCGGCTCCTCCACCCGCGGCGCCCGCCGCATCGTCACCGGTGAGCGCAACCAGGAGGACTACTACACCTCCGACCACTACGCCACGTTCGACCTGATCGACTTCGGCTGCTGACCGGCCAGGAGCCTCGCCCCGCGGTCACCCACCCCCACCCATCGGCCGCGGGGCGAGTCATGTCCGGGCCCGGCACGGAAATTCCCGGGAAACGGGCACCGTTGCGGCGCCGCGCGCGTTCTTTCTGTACCGGGAAGCGCCCGGCGGGCCTCGGGGGAGTCCGGAAGGGGAGTCATGGACAGGCGGCAGGTCGTCGATCTGGGGGAGTACGGGGAGGCGTTTCGCCGGGACCCGCATCAGGTGTACGCCCGGCTGCGCGCGGCCGGACCCGTGCACCGCGTCCGGCCGCCGGACGCGGACGCGAGCTACGAGACCTGGCTCGTCGTGGGGTACGAGGAGGCGCGCGCCGCGCTGGCCGACCCCCGGCTCGCCAAGGACGGCGCGAAGATCGGCGTCACCTTCATCGACCAGCAGCTGATTGGCAGGCACCTGCTGACCACCGACCCGCCCCAGCACACCCGGCTGCGCGGCCTGGTCGCCCGCGCCTTCACCATGCGCCGGGTCGAGCAACTGCGCCCGCGCGTCCAGCGGATCACCGACGACCTGTTGGACGAGATGCTGGCGCACGAGGGGGCCGACCTCATCGCCTCCCTCGCCTACCCGCTGCCCCTCACCGTCATCTGCGAACTGCTCGGCGTCCCCGAGATGGACCGCACCGAGTTCCGCAAGATCTCCACGCAGGTGGTCGCCCCGACCGACCCCGAAGCCGAGCACGAGGCGGTCGTCCGCCTCGGCGAGTACCTCACCGAACTGATCGAGGACAAGCGCTGCGCCGGACCCACCGGCGACCTGCTCGGCGACCTGGTCCGTACCACCGCCGAGGACGGCGACCGGCTCTCGCCCGAGGAACTGCGCGGCATGGCCTTCCTGTTGCTCATCGCCGGCCATGAGACCACCGTCAATCTCATCGGCAACGGCGTCCTCGCCCTGCTCACCCACCCCGACCAACTCGCCGCCCTGCGCGCCGACATGAGCCTGATCGACGGCGCGGTGGAGGAGACGCTGCGCTGGGAGGGCCCGGTGGAGAACGCCACGATCCGGTACGCGGCCGAGCCGCTGGAGCTCGGGGGCGTGCGGATCGAGCGGGGCGAACACGTGATGATCGGCCTCACCGCCGCCCAGCGCGACGGCGTCCGGTTCCCGGCCCCGGACCGCTTCGACATCCGCCGCGACACCCGCGGCCACCTCGCCTTCGGCCACGGCATCCACTACTGCCTCGGCGCGCCCCTGGCCCGCCTGGAGGGCCGTACGGCCATCGCCACCCTGCTGGACCGCGCCCCCGGACTCGCCCTGGACGGCCCCCACGGCGAGTGGCTGCCGGGCATGCTCATGCGCGGCCTGCGCACCCTGCCGGTGCGCTGGTAGCCGGGCGCCCGGGGACACCCGCGGAAACCCCCGCCGTGCGACGCCCTCGTACGACGGCCCCGGCGCCCGCCTACGCCCCCGGGACCTCCGCGAGCGCCACCGCCCGCCGCTCCCGGCGCGAGATCTCGCACGCCTCGGCGATCCGCAGCGCCTCCAGCGCCTGTCGGCCGTCGCAGGGGTTGGGGCGCTCGCCGCGCAGCACGTCCACGAAGGCGCACAGTTCGGCCTCGTAGGCGGGGCCGAACCGCTCCAGGAAGCCGGTCCAGGGCTTGTCCGCGGGCGGCGGCCCGCTCGGTTCGGTGGAGGCGAGCGGCGTACGGTCGTCCAGGCCGACCACGGCCGTGTCGTGCTCGCCGGCCAGCTCCATGCGGACGTCGTAGCCGGCGCCGTTCACCCGGGTCGCGCTCGCGGTGGCCAGCGTGCCGTCGTCCAGGGTGAGCAGCGCCGCCCCCGTGCCGACGTCGCCGGCCTCCCGGAACATCGCGGGACCGGCGTCCGAGCCGGTGGCGTAGACGTCGGTCACCTCACGCCCGGTCACCCAGCGCAGGCTGTCGAAGTCATGGATGAGCGTGTCCCGGAACAGGCCGCCGGACAGCGGCAGCCAGTCGGCCGGGGGAGGGGACTGGTCGCAGGTCAGGGCGCGGACGGTGTGCAGCCGGCCGAGCCGCCCGGAGCGCACCGCCTCGCGGGCGCCGGCGTACCCCGCGTCGAACCGCCGCTGGAAGCCCATCTGGAGCACCGTCCCGGCCGCCGCCACCTCGGCGAGCGCCTGGAGCGTGCCCGGCACGTCCAGGGCGATCGGCTTCTCGCAGAAGACCGGCAGGCCCGAGCGGGCCGCCCGGCCGATCAGCTCGGCGTGGGCCGCGGTCGCCGTGGTGATCACCACCGCGTCCACGCCCCACCGGAAGATCTCGTCCACCCCCGGCGCGGCCGTCTCGCCCAGCCGCTGTGCCAGCCGCTGGGCCCGGGCCGGATCGGTGTCCGTGAGGATCAGCGATCCGACCTCGCGGTGACGGCTGAGCGTGTTCGCGTGGAGGGTGCCGATGCGGCCCGTACCGATGACGCCGATGCGCATGGGAACAAAGTGGGGGCGGAGTCGGCGCCCTGTCAATTCCCATGTCAGGACAACCGGACTTCACGACTTCCCGTCAACCCGTCACACGGCTACGCTCGGGCCCGTGCCGAAACCTGTTGTGGACCCGACCGTCGCGCTCGACCTCCGTGTGGACCGTAGCTCGCCGGTGCCGTTGTACTTCCAGCTCTCCCAGCAGCTGGAGGCGGCCATCGAGCGCGGTGGCCTCACCCCCGGCAGCCTCCTGGGCAACGAGATCGAGCTGGCCGCACGGCTCGGTCTGTCCCGGCCCACCGTCCGCCAGGCCATCCAGTCCCTCGTGGACAAGGGCCTCCTCGTGCGCCGCCGGGGCGTCGGCACCCAGGTCGTGCACAGCCAGGTCAAGCGCCCCCTGGAGCTGAGCAGCCTCTACGACGACCTGGAGGCGGCCGGACAGCGTCCGGCGACCAAGGTGCTGGTCAACACGATCGTCCCGGCCTCCGCCGAGATCGCCGCCGCGCTCGGTGTCGCCGAGGGCGGCGACGTCCACCGCGTCGAGCGGCTCCGGCTCGCGCACGACGAGCCGATGGCCTATCTGGTCAACCACCTGCCGCCCGGCCTGTTCGACCTGGACACCGCGCAGCTGGAGGCGACCGGCCTGTACCGGCTGATGCGCGCCGCCGGGATCACCCTGCACAGCGCCCGCCAGTCGATCGGCGCCCGGGGCGCCACCGCCATGGAGGCCGACCGGCTCGGCGAGGCCGAGGGCGCCCCGCTGCTCACCATGCGGCGCACCACCTTCGACGACACGGGCCGCGCGGTCGAGTTCGGCGACCACACCTACCGCCCGGCCCGCTACTCCTTCGAGTTCCAGCTGCTCGTCCGCCCCTGACCGCGCCGTGGGATTCGTCGCATTGTCCGGACAAGGTGACCGGAATCTCCTCCCCGGTCGCACGCCCGTTCCCGCCGATGACCGATACTGAAGTGTTTGGGGCTGGTGAGGTCGCCGCCGGGACACACCGACGGTGAGGTCGCCCGCCCCTTACGCACGTCGGAGCAAGGACAGCTGACACACAGCTGGCGACAGGGAGAAGGGCACGGCCTCGTGGCACGGTTTCGGACCTGGGCAGTCATGGCGGTCGCGGGGGCACTCTCGGTGTCCCTGGCGGGTTGCAGCAGCACCGGCGGGAAGCGGGCCGAGGACGCCCGCAAGGCCGCCGTGGCCCAGGGCAGGGCGGCGGTGAACACGCCCCGCTGGACCTTCGCGATGATCACGCACTCGGGGGACGGCGACACCTTCTGGGACATCGTGCAGAGCGGGGCCAAGCAGGCCGCCGTCAAGGACAACATCAACTTCCTCTACTCGCACGACGACGACGCGCAGCAGCAGGCCCAGCTGGTGGACGCGGCGGTCGACAAGAAGGTCGACGGGATCATCGTCACCCTCGCCAAGCCGGACGCCATGAAGGCGTCGGTGAAGCGCGCCGAGAAGGCCGGCATCCCGGTGATCACGGTCAACTCCGGCTCGGAGCAGTCCAAGGCCTTCGGTGCCCTCACCCACATCGGCCAGGACGAGACCATCGCCGGCGAGGCGGTGGGCGACGAGCTGAACAAGCGGGGGAAGAAGAAGGCCCTGTGCGTGCTGCACGAGCAGGGCAACGTCGGCCACGAGCAGCGCTGCGACGGCGTCGCCAAGACCTTCCACGGCAGCCTGCAGAAGCTCTACGTCAACGGCACCAACATGCCGGACGTGCAGTCCGCCATCGGGGCCAAGCTCCAGGCCGACAAGTCCCTGGACGCCGTCGTCACCCTCGGCGCGCCGTACGCCGACACCGCCGTGAAGGCCAAGGGCGACGCGGGCAGCAAGGCCGAGGTGGACACCTTCGACCTCAACGCCCAGGTCGCGGCCTCCCTGAAGAACGGCACCCTGGGCTTCGCCGTGGACCAGCAGCCGTACCTCCAGGGCTACGAGGCGGTCGACCTGCTGTGGGCCTACAAGTACAACGGCGACGTCCTCGGCGGCGGCAAGCCGGTGCTGACCGGCCCGCAGATCATCACCAAGGACCAGGCGGCCACGCTGGCGGCGTACACCGAGCGGGGCACCCGATGAGCGCGACCGCCGAACGCAGGACCGATGAACAGGTGATCGACGAGAGGCTTCTCCGGACCTCACCGCTGAAGAAGCTCCTCGCCCGCCCGGAACTGGGCTCGGTCGTCGGCGCCCTCGCCGTCTTCGTCTTCTTCGCCTTCGTCGCCGACGGCTTCCTGCGCGCCTCCAGCCTCAGCACCGTCCTGTACGCCTCCTCGACCATCGGGATCATGGCCGTACCGGTGGCCCTGCTGATGATCGGCGGCGAGTTCGACCTGTCGGCGGGCGTCATGGTGACCTCCGCGGCGCTGATCTCCTCGATGTTCAGCTACCAGATGACGGCGAACACCTGGGTCGGCGTCGGCGTGTCGCTCCTGGTCACCCTGGCCGTCGGCGCCTTCAACGGCTTCATGCTCACCCGCACCAGGCTGCCCAGCTTCATCATCACCCTGGGCACCTTCCTGATGCTGTGCGGCATGAACCTGGGCTTCACCAAGCTGATCGACGGCACGGTCTCCACCAAGACCATCGCCGACATGGAGGGCTTCTCCAGCGCCCGCGCCGTCTTCGCCTCCACGGTCACCGTCGGCGGCGTCGACTTCAAGATCACCATCCTGTGGTGGCTCGCCCTGGTCGCCGTCGGCTCCTGGATCCTGCTGCGCACCCGCGTCGGCAACTGGATCTTCGCGGTCGGTGGCAACGAGGACGCGGCCCGCGCGGTCGGCGTGCCGGTGGCCAAGACCAAGATCGGCCTCTACATGGGCGTCGCGTTCGGCGCCTGGATCTCCGGCCAGCACCTCCTCTTCTCCTTCGACGCCGTCCAGTCCGGCGAGGGCGTCGGCAACGAGCTGATCTACATCATCGCGGCCGTCATCGGCGGCTGCCTGATCACCGGCGGCTACGGCAGCGCGATCGGCTCCGCCGTGGGCGCCCTCCTGTTCGGCATGACCAGCAAGGGCATCGTCTTCGCCGAGTGGAACCCCGACTGGTTCAAGTTCTTCCTCGGAGCGATGCTGCTCCTCGCGACCCTGCTCAACGCCTGGGTCCGCAAGCGCGCGGAGGCGACCGCATGACGCAGCCGAAGACACCCACGGCCCTGGTCGAGCTGACCGACGTCAGCAAGCACTACGGCAACGTCCGCGCCCTGGAAGGCGTGTCCCTCCAGGTGCACGCGGGCGAGATCACCTGCGTCCTCGGCGACAACGGCGCGGGCAAGTCCACCCTGATCAAGACGATCGCCGGACTGCACCAGCACGACGGCGGCACGCTGACCGTCGACGGCGAGGAGACCCGCCTCGCCTCCCCGCGCGACGCACTGGACCGGGGCATCGCCACCGTCTACCAGGACCTGGCCGTGGTGCCCCTGATGCCGGTCTGGCGCAACTTCTTCCTCGGCTCCGAGCCCCGCAAGGGCAGCGGCCCCTTCAAGCGCCTCGACACCGGCCTGATGCGCCGCACCACCCGCGAGGCGCTGCTGCGCATGGGCATCGACCTGCGGGACGTCGACCAGCCCATCGGCACCCTCTCGGGCGGCGAACGCCAGTGCGTCGCCATCGCCCGCGCCGTCCACTTCGGCGCCAAGGTCCTCGTCCTCGACGAGCCGACCGCGGCCCTGGGCGTCAAGCAGTCCGGCGTCGTCCTCAAGTACGTCGCCGCGGCCCGCGACGAGGGCTTGGGCGTGGTCCTGATCACCCACAACCCCCACCACGCCTACCTGGTCGGCGACAGGTTCGTCCTGCTGCGCCGGGGCACCATGGTGGGCAATCACACACGCGACGAGATCACCCTCGACGAACTGACGCGCCAGATGGCGGGCGGCTCCGACCTGGAGGCCCTCCGCCACGAACTGCAACGCAGTTGAGGCCCGGAGGGGCGCCGCGGTCGACCGGGACACCCCCGGGATCGCCCGCCCCTCCGCCCCGCCCTGTACGACACCCCTGCCGCGGGTGAGGCAGAATCGACCAACGATGAGCACCTATCGCGACCTCACCGCCCCCATCGGCTCCCGCCGGGCCCCTGTGCTCCGCACGGTAGGGACCAGGGAACGCCGATCCCACCTGACCGCGCCCCGGGTGCCCACCGTCGGCATCGACATCGGCGGCACCAAGGTCATGGCGGGCGTCGTGGACGCCGACGGCAACATCCTGGAGAAGCTCCGCACGGAGACCCCGGACAAGTCCAAGAGCCCCAAGGTCGTCGAGGACACCATCGTCGAGCTGGTCCTCGACCTCTCCGACCGGCACGACGTGCACGCGGTGGGCATCGGCGCCGCCGGCTGGGTCGACGCCGACCGCAACCGCGTCCTGTTCGCCCCCCACCTGTCCTGGCGCAACGAACCGCTGCGCGACCGCCTCAGCGGCCGCCTCTCCGTCCCGGTCCTCGTCGACAACGACGCCAACACGGCCGCCTGGGCCGAGTGGCGCTTCGGCGCCGGACGCGGCGAGGACCACCTGGTGATGATCACGCTCGGCACCGGCATCGGCGGCGCCATCCTGGAGGACGGCCAGGTCAAGCGCGGCAAGTTCGGCGTGGCCGGCGAGTTCGGCCATATGCAGGTGGTACCCGGCGGCCACCGCTGCCCGTGCGGCAACCGCGGCTGCTGGGAGCAGTACAGCTCCGGCAACGCGCTGGTCCGCGAGGCGCGTGAGCTGGCCGCCGCCGACTCGCCGGTCGCCTACGGGATCATCGAGCACGTCAAGGGCAACATCGGGGACATCACCGGCCCGATGATCACCGAGCTGGCCCGCGAGGGCGACGCGATGTGCGTGGAACTGCTCCAGGACATCGGCCAGTGGCTCGGCGTCGGCATCGCCAACCTGGCCGCCGCCCTCGACCCCTCCTGCTTCGTCATCGGCGGCGGCGTCTCGGCCGCCGACGACCTGCTCATCGGCCCCGCCCGGGACGCGTTCAAGCGCCAGCTGACCGGTCGCGGCTACCGCCCCGAGGCCCGCATCACCCGCGCCCAGCTCGGCCCCGAGGCCGGCATGGTGGGCGCCGCCGACCTGGCCCGCCTGGTCGCCCGCCGCTTCCGCCGCGCCAAGCGGCGCCGGGTGGAGCGGTACGAGCGCTACGAGCGCTACGCCCAGGCCCGTCGAGAACGGGACACCGCATGACCACCTCCCTGCCCCGCCAGGCCGCCCCGCCGGGCCCCGCCCGGCGGCCCCCGGAGAACCCCCGCCACAAGGCGAAACGCCGGGCGCTCACCCTGCTGATCATCGTGCTGCTGATCGGGGTGCCGGCCGGCTATCTGGTGATCTCGGCCAACCAGAGCCGCAACAGCGGCAAGGACAAGGAGGCCAAGTACTCCGCGACCGGCCTCACCGCGGGCTCGCCGTCGAAGGTGCAGCGCCGCCTCTACCAGGTGAACGTCCCGCACCCCGCCGACCGCATCGCCTCCTACGAGACGAACAACTGGAAGACCAGCCGCCTCTACGTGCAGTTCCGCACCAACCAGGCCGGTCTCGACAGCTTCCTCCAGTCCATCGGCTCCCGCAGGGACGAGCTGAGGAAGGGCGACATCGCCGTCGGCGCCCGCGACCGCAAGGTCAGCGGCTGGAACTTCGGCGGACCCGGCTCCTGGTTCGGCCTCACCCGCACCCAGAAGAACCCGGCCCCCACCCAGGACGTGGTCGTGAACATGGCCGACCCGACGTATCCGATGGTGTACGTGGTGTCGCGGACGGTCCCGTAGCGGACCGCGGACCGGGCGGCCGGGGCCGTTGTCAGACCCCGCCCGTAGAGTCGGAGACGGTCCGATCCGACGTACGGGAGGAGGTGGCGAACGGATGAGCGGCACGGCTGCGGTGACCGAGCACACGGGAGGCTCCCGGGACACGGTCCCGGCGCGCCTCGCCTGTGTCTATCTGCCCGCGCCCCTCCCGCGCGAGGGCCGCCTCGCCTTCTGGGACCCCGCGGGCGACCCCCTGCCCGCCACGGTCGGCGACCCCGGCGAGCTGACCGTCGTGCGACCCCACGGAGCCGGGGTGCGCCGCAGGCGGGTACCCGCGCTGACCCTGCCGCTCGACCGGGCCCTGCCGCTGCTGGTCCACGCCCGCCGCGACCGCGCCGCCCACCCGGCCACCGCCTGCTGGGGCGCCGCCGCCCTGCACGCGCTGCGGCTCGTCGCCCGCGGCCGCCTGCTGCCCGGCCTCACCCCGGGCGGCCACGACGCCTGCCGCGCCGGCCCGCTCGAACCCGACGACATCGCCCACCTGCCCCCGATCCCCGCCGCCCTTCCCCCGGAGCGCCACGCCGCTCCCCTGCCCGGCCCCGGGCCCCCGCGGCCACGGCGGGCCCGCGCGGCGCCCCCCGGCCCTGCGCGAGGCGCGGCGGCGGGCGCGGACGGGTCCCGACGCGCCGGCGAGCGGGGCCGCGGGGGACCGTACTGCGCCCGGCGCGGAGCCGTACGAGCCGTACGAGCCGTACGAGCCGTTGGAGCCGGACACGTCGAGCCGTGGTGAGGGCCCCGGCGAGGACCCGAGCACCGCGGGTGACCCGGCGCACGGCGACGGCGCGGGCCCTGATGCGGGCCGCGCCGGTGAGCCGGACGGCGACGACTTCGCGGACCCCGGGGACGCCGGTCCCGGTGGCGTGGCCGGAGCCGAGGAGGCCGTGCGCCTCGGGGACGGCTCCCGTCCGGACGGCGCGGGCTCCGGTGCCGCTGCCCCGTGCCGGCCCGCCGATGCCGCACGGGCCGCCCTGCGCGCCGCCACCGACAACAGCGTGGAGCGCCCGGAAGCGCAGAGCGCGGACGACGCCCCGGAAC
>NZ_VOGW01000102.1:0-59344 GCF_007896895.1 Streptomyces misionensis
CGGCGTATCCGCGGCCCCGCGCCACCCGCTTGGCGTCGAGCGCGCCCCGCTCCAGCGCCGCCGTCCACGCGTTGCCCCACCAGGTCGCCGCGAACTCCTCTCCCCCGGCCGCCCGGGACGCGAACGCCGGGAAGGTACGCCGGAGTTCACCGTCCCGGTGAGGGGTCCCCATGGTCGGCGGTACGTGCGGGACGGCGCGTCGGCCGCCGGCGCCGTCCCGCACGTACCGCCGACCATGGGGACCCCTCACCGGGACGGTGAACTCCGGCGTACCTTCCCGGCGTTCGCGTCCCGGGCGGCCGGGGGAGAGGAGTTCGCGGCGACCTGGTGGGGCAACGCGTGGACGGCGGCGCTGGAGCGGGGCGCGCTCGACGCCAAGCGGGTGGCGCGGGGCCGCGGATACGCCGACCGGGGGCATGTGGACGCCATCACCGTGACGCCGGGGCTGGTGCTCGCGTACGTGCGGGGGAGCCGGCCCCGTCCGTACCGGGTCCAGGTGCGGGTGCGCCCGCTGGAGGACGAGGAGTGGGAGCGGTTCCTGGACGCGGCCGCCGACCGGCCGGGCCATATCGCCGCCCTGCTGGACAGGGAACTGCCCCAGTCCCTCGCCGACTGCGGCGTCCCGCTGCTGCCCGGCCCCGGCGACCTCGTCCCGCGGTGCAGCTGCCCCGACTCGGGCCACCCCTGCAAGCACGCGGCCGCCCTGTGCTACCAGACGGCGCGGCTGCTCGACGCCGACCCCTTCGTCCTGCTGCTGCTCCGCGGCCGGGGCGAGCGGGAGCTGCTGGACGCCCTCTCCCGGCGCAACGCCGCCCGCGCGGCCCGCGCCGCCCGGGAGCGGCAGCCCGCGGCACTGCCGGGCATCCGGGCCACCGAGGCGCTGGCCGCGCGTGAACTCCCGCCGCCGCCCCCGCCCTTGCCGGTTCCGGCGCACCCCGAGCAGCCTCCGGCGTACCCCGCGGCGCCCGGCGGCCCCGATCCGTTCGCGCTGGACCAGCTGGCGACCGACGCCGCCGCCCGCGCACACGCGCTGCTCGCCACCGGTCGCGATCCGGTCGGCGAGCTGAGCCCCTGGCAGGACGCGGTGCGGCTCGCCGCGGGCCGCCCCGGTTCCGGTCTGACCGTCACCACCCGTGCGCTGTACGCGACACTGGCGGCGGCCACCGGTCGTACCCCGGGCGATCTCGCGCGGGCCGTCGCCGCCTGGCGGCAGGGCGGGGAGGAGGGACTGGCCGTGCTGGAGGAGCCGTGGGACCCGCCGGCCGGCCGGTTCGACCGGGCGCGCCCGCTGCTGCTCGCCGCCGACCTGCCCGCGTTCCGGCCCTGGCGCAACCGGCTCACCCATCCGCGCGGCCATGTGCAGCTCCGCCTCGGCCGCGACGGACTGTGGTACGGCTACGAGTCCGAGCCGGGCCAGGACGACTGGTGGCCCCGGGGCACCCCCGACCCGGACCCGGTCGGCGCGCTCACCGGGCTCGGTGCCGCGGACGAGTGGTGACCGACGCCGCATCCGCGCGCGGACGTTGAAAAGGCCGGTGCCGGCAGCGTGGAGCTGCCGGCACCGGCCTTCGGTGCGGGGGCCGCGGTCGATCAGTACGCGGAGTTCACCTTGTCGATCGAACCGTAGCGGTGCGCGGCGTAGTTGGCGGCCGCGGTGATGTTGGCCACCGGGTCGGTGACGCTGTGGGCGGTGCCGGCCACGTGGTAGGTGTTGAACGTCGGGTCGATCACCTGGAGCAGGCCCTTGGACGGGGTGCCCTTCTTGGCGTTGACGTCCCAGTTGTTCTGGGCGTTCGGGTTACCGCCGGACTCGCGCATGATGTTGCGCTTCAGGCCCTCGTAGCTGCCGGGGATGCCCTTGGCCTTCATGATGGCCAGCGACTGCTTGATCCAGCCGTCGAGGTTGCCGGAACCGGACTTGGCCGCGCTGCCGTTCGAGGCCTTGGCCACGGCGGCGGCGTGCACCTGGGGCATCTCGGCGGCCTGGGCGTTCGTCGGCATCAGGGTCAGTGCCGCGGCCGCGGCGCCGGTGGTGGCGATGCCGGTGATGGCGAGGGTGCGCAGGCGGGCGATGCGGGTGCGGTTGGCCATGGTCATACGAAAGGAACTCTTTCCCTGGGGGTCATGGTCGTGCCGGCCGCGATGGTCGCGGTGGCGGTGGGGCGCGGGCCCCGTGCTGCGGGTGGACCGGGCGGTTCCGGCGGAGTTCCGCTCGGTCCGGCCCGTTGTGTCCCGGCAACGACAGCAATAGTTAGCCAGGGCCGAAGCGGCTGGCAAGCATGTGACGTACTACCCAACTTCGGAGTAATGTCCGAAATGGGCCAATATGGAGATTTCTGCCCTGCTCAGGCCGGTCCCGTCCTACGGCCCTGCTTAGGACGTGATCTGGCTCCTATGGGTGGCGTCACAGGAAAGGGCCCCAAAACGGCGTGAAAACGGCCCGATTCGCACGAGGTGGAACCGGTTGACGGGGCTCGGTCCGCGTCCGGCGGCCTCAGCGGTTCGCGCCGCAGCGGACGCATCCGGGTGGCGGGGTGTGGCTGTGGTCCACTCGTGCCGCGCGGCCACGAGCGAGCCCCCCGCCGGGAGGGCCACCGGCAGGCGCGCGACCACCGTCCGGCGGGCCCGGAAGGCCGCCGCGAGGACCGCTGGTACGAGTGCGGCGATCAGTACGGCCCGCGGCCGCCCGATGTGTGCGCGAGGGCGGCCGCGTCGATGACCGCCCGGTCGCCTCGGGCGGCCCGTGCGTCCAGGCCGTAGCTGTGTCCAGTCCGGGACGAGCCGCCCGGTCTCCGGCGGGAACGGCGCGATCGCGAGGGCGAGGTCCGCGCCCGGACGGGCTCGGCGCGCCCGGGGGCGACGGTGCCGCGGGGCCGGGAGGGTGTCGGTCATGAGTACGGGGTGCCGTGGCGTGGCGGCGGGGCACGTGAGTACCGGTACTCAACGGGGGGCCGGCGGGAGCCCCGCGAGCCATGACGGCGCGTAGGCGTGTGTACGTGCGGTGTGAGCGGACGGCGCGTGAGCGGACGGCGCCCGTGCGGGCGCCGGGCCGAAGGGCCGCCCGGAGCGGCCGGCCGCGGGCGGCGGCCGCACCGCGGCTGCCGCTCCCCGCTCAGGCGGCGGCCGATTCCCAGGCGCCGTAGCCGCCGAGCAGGTCGTAGACCTCGGTGCGGCCGCTGCGCCGGATCAGGCTGGCGGCGATGGAGGAGCGGTGGCCGCCGGCGCAGTGGACCACCAGACGGCCCTCGGCCGGGACCTCGCCGAGGCGCTCGGCCAGTTCGGCCAGCGGAATGTGCAGGGCGCCCTCGATGAAGCGGCCGCCGTCGCGCTCGCCGCAGTTGCGCACGTCCAGCACCAGCGGGGGCTCGGCGGAGGCGAGTTCCTCGCGCAGGGCCTCGGCGGTCAGCCGCCCGGCCCGGCGCGTCCGGTCGCAGAGGGCGGCGAAGACCTGCTCGGGATCGGCGGCGTAGCCGTGGACGCGGTCGAAGCCGATGCGCGCGAGGCGGGTGACGGTCTCCTCGGCGCGGTCCGCGGGGGCGACGATGAGGATCTCGTCCCGCGGGGTGAGGACGCTGCCGGCCTGTTCGGCGAAACGGCCGTCGAGCGGGACGTTGACCGAGCCGGCCAGGTGTCCGGCGGCGAAGGCGAACTGGTCGCGGGCGTCGAGGACCACGGCACCGCCGGCACGCAGCCGGGCGAACTCGGCCGCGTCCAGCGCCGGAGCGCCCTCGACGGCCTGGAACAGGCCGCGGTTGCGGCGGTTGAGGTCGGCGTCGTACGAGAAGTAGCCGGGGGCGGCCGACTGGCCGGTGGTGACGAGCCGGACGAAGGCGTCCTGGTCCATCGGCCGGCAGGCGTAGTTGGTCCGGCGCTGGATGCCGATGGTCGACTGGAGCTCGGTGGACAGGTTCTTGCCGCAGGCCGAGCCGGCGCCGTGGGCGGGGAAGACGCGGACCTCGTCGGGCAGGGCCATCAGCTTGTGGTGGACGCTGTCGTAGAGCATCGCGCCCAGTTCCTCGGCGGTGACACCGGCGGAGGCGAGCAGATCGGGGCGGCCGACGTCGCCGACGAACAGGGCGTCCCCGGTGAGCACCCCGTAGGGGACGGTGTCCTCGGGCTTCTCGAAGACGAGGATGCTGATCGACTCGGGGGTGTGGCCCGGCGTCTCCAGGATCCGGAGGGTGACCTCGCCCAGGGAGATCCGCTCGCCGTCGGCGAGCCCGCGGATGGGGTATTCGGTCACGGCGCGCTGTCCGTAGCCGATCCAGGCGCCGGTGCGCTGGGCCAGCTCCAGGTGGCCGGCGAGGAAGTCGGCGTGGAAGTGGGTGTTGATCACCGCCTCGACGGTGAACCCGTGCGCCTCCGCGTCCGCGACGTACTCGTCCACGTCCCGGCGGGGGTCGACGACGACCGCCTTCCCGCTGGTCGGGTCGCCGATGACGTAGGCCGCCTGGGACAGGCAGTCGAGGTAGTGCTGCGCGAAGTACATGAGGTGCCTCCTGGCGCGGGTGGTGCGGGGGACTGGCTCCCTGGATACCCGGCGGGGTATGGGAGAAAGGGATCGAGAGATACCCACGGGGGTATTGATGGGAAGTACCGTATACCCGCGGGGGTATATGGAGGCAAGTCGGCCGCGCCTTGGGGTGGCGGGCCCGGCGCCGGGTGTCCGCGGCCTCCCGGTCGCGGGCCGGTGAGGCGGCTCACCTGGGATCGAGCGAGGGGGGGCGATACCCCCAGGGGTACTCGTGTTATCGTGAGGCATATACCCCCGGGGGTAATGCTGAACCGGTCTCGCGCCCCGCCCCGGCGGGGCGCGGTGACCGTGGACGACGGCCGCGCCATCGCCGCCGCGAGGGGCGGCCGGCGTGACCGGAACGCCCTCCCGTCCGCCCTTTCCCAGTTCCGAGAGGTTGTGTGATGTCCCTCTTCCCCACCGGCGAGGACCGGGCCACCGCCGAAGAGGCCGCCCGGCGCATCCGGGCCGGCGGCGCCCCGGCCGTTCTGCTCGCCGTGCGTCAGCGGCGCGAGTGGGACGCCGGCCACGCGCCCGGCGCCGTGTACGCGCCGCTGTCCGGCCCGGTGGCCGGGGCGGCGCTGCCGGCGGCGGCACAGGCCCGGCCGCTGGTGGTGATCCGCCGCAGCGGGCAGTGCACGCAGCAGACCGCCGGGCTGCCGGCCGCGCGGGCCGCGCGGGTGGTGGACGTCACGGGCGGCATGCGGGCGTGGGCCGCCGCCAAGCACCCGGTCGTGGACGAGCACGGGAACAGCGGCTCGATAGCATGACGACCCTGGTTCTCGCGCTCGTCGCCGGTGCCGTGATCGGCCTGGCCCTGGGCGGGCTCGGCGGGGGCGGCAGCGTCCTCGCCGTACCGGCCCTCATCTACCTCCTCGGCTTCACCCCGGCCGAGGCGACGACGGCCAGCCTGGTCATCGTCACCCTCACCTCGGTCACGGCGCTGGCCGGACACGCCCGGGACGGCAACGTCGTCTGGCGCACCGGACTGCTGTTCGCCGCGGCAGGCATCCTGCCCGCGATGCTCGCCGGGGCCGCCGCCGGCCATCTGCCCCAGGCGGTGCTGACCATCGCCTTCTCGGTCATCGCGGCGCTCGCCGCGGTGCGCATGCTGCGCCCCGCCCGTGCCGGGTCCACCGGCCGGGTGAGCCCCGGCAGGGCGGGTGCCGCGGGCGCCGGTCTGGGCGCCGTGACCGGGTTCCTGGGCGTGGGCGGCGGCTTCCTCGCCGTCCCCGCCCTGGTGGGTGTGCTCAAACTGCCCATGCGCCGGGCCGTCGGGACCAGCCTGCTGGTCATCACGATCAACTCGCTGGCCGCGCTCGGCGCCCGCGCCGGCAGCGGCACGCACCTGGACTGGGCGGTCATCGCGCCGTTCACCGCGGCGGCCGTGCTGGGCGCCTGGGACGGCAAACGCCTGTCGAAGAAGCTCAAGGGCGGGACGCTGCAACGCGTCTTCGCGTACGTCCTGCTCGCGGTCGCCGTGTTCATGCTCGTCGACGCGCTCCTCTGACCGCCCCGCCGCGGTCCGGTACCCCCCTCACCGTCACCGCGCGCGGGGCACCCACACCCCCGCTCCGGACAACACCGACACGCAAGGATCACCTCTGCCATGACCATCACCGCCATCGATCCCCGCCAGGCCAAGAGCCGGCTCCACGAACTCACCGTCATCGACGTGCGCACCCCCGGCGAGTACGCCGGCGGTCACGTCCCCGGCGCCCTGAACATCCCGCTGGACCAGCTCGACCGCGCGCTGCCCGACATCCGTGTCGCCGCCGAGCGCGGCGAGGTCCTCGTGGTCTGCGCCTCCGGCGCCCGCTCCGAGAAGGCCTGCACGCAGCTCGCCGCGAAGGGCATCCGCACCGCGACCCTCGCGGGCGGCACCGGCGCCTGGGCCGCCGAGGGCCACGAGCTGGACCGCCCCCTGGCCTGCGACGTCAAGACCGCCTGGAGCATGGACCGCCAGGTCCGCCTCACCGCCGGATCGCTCGTCCTGCTCGGCCTTGCGCTCGGCGAGTTCGTCCACCCGGCCTTCCGGCTGCTGTCCGCCGGTGTCGCGGGCGGTCTGGTGTTCTCCGCCGTGACCAACACCTGCGGCATGGCGGCCATGCTCGGCAAGCTGCCCTACAACCGGCCCGGCAAGGCCGACCTGGACGCCACGCTGGCCCGCCTGCGCGGCCTCTGACCCGTACGGTGCCCCGTGCGCCCCGGCGCACGGGGCAACCCGTCCGTATCCCTCCCGGCCCGCGCGGGGCCGATCCGGCGATAGCGTGATCCGCATGACGGCTGAGGGCGAGGCGCTGGTCGGCGGGATGGCGAACGCGGGAGCGGTCTTCCGCCGGGGCGAGCTGGTCGAGCGCCCCGCACCGCCGGGCGCGCGCGCCCTGCACGCCTGTCTCCGCGCGCTGAAGGAGCACGGCTTCGACGCCGCGCCGACCCCCGTCGGTCTCACCGCGGACGGCCGCGAGCTGCTGACCTTCGTCCCCGGCGACGTGGCTCTGCCGCCGTTCCCGGACTGGGCGATGACGCAGACGGCCCTCGCATCGGTGGGGAGCCTGCTGCGGCGCCTGCACGAGGCCGGCGCGGCCGTCGGGCTCGACCCCCGAGCCGAGTGGCCCCGGGACCTGGCCGACCCGGAGGGGGGAACGACGCTGTGCCACAACGACGTGTGCCCGGAGAACGTCGTCTTCCGGGACGGCCGTGCCGCCGCCCTGATCGATTTCGACCTGGCGGCCCCGGGCCGTCCCCTCTGGGACCTCGCCATGACCGCCCGCTACTGGGTGCCCATGCTCGATCCCCGATCCGCGTCCGCCCTCCACCCCTGCGGGCTGGACGCGCCCGCACGGCTGCGGATCCTCGCCGACGGCTACGGGCTCTCGCGGGGGGAGCGCGCCGACCTGCCCGGCGTCGTCGAGCAGGCCACGGAGGTCTGCCGGGCCTTCGTCGCCCGCCGCGTGGCCGACGGTGACCCCGTCTTCCTCCAGGCGCTGGCCGAGCGTGGCGGATGGCAGCGCTGGGACCGCGTGCGGACCTGGCTGGCGGACCACCGCACGACGTTCACGGCCGCTCTGCTGAACTGACCGGAGCGGACGTCCGAGGGCATCGCTTCGCGGGTCCCCGCGTCCATCGGCCCCCGTCGCATCGTCACCCACCGCGCACCACCGCTTCCTGACTTCGCGAAAGACGCATCCGGCACGTCGTTCCGCGCGTCCTGCCTTGTGCGGGGGCAGGAAGTGAACGAAAGGTCAGGGCATGATGCGGCGCGGTATGAGACGGGGCGGGACGGGCTGGGC
Source organism: Streptomyces misionensis (assembly GCF_007896895.1). Taxonomy (GTDB): domain Bacteria; phylum Actinomycetota; class Actinomycetes; order Streptomycetales; family Streptomycetaceae; genus Streptomyces; species Streptomyces misionensis_A. The sequence goes on from NZ_VOGW01000102.1 coordinate 7,807, forward strand.
GGCGGTCGCGGCGGCCGTCGTCACCGTGGTGGGAGCCTCCGTGCTGGGCCCCCTCGCCGGTACCAGCGCGGGCGGCGCGGCCGCGAGCCGTCCCGACGGCCGGGCGCGGGCGGCCGCCCCGCCCGCGGCGCCGGCCCACCCCGGCGCGCGCCAGCCGGTGCCGGGCCAGACCTCCGTGCCGGAACCCGGACTGCCCGCCCCTGTGGTCAGCATGGACATCGCCCACGCCTCGGACAAGGGGCCGCGCGCCGTGAACATAACCATCGACGACGGTCCCGACCCGGTGTGGACCCCGCGTGTCCTGAAGGTGCTCAAGGACAACGGGGCCAGGGCCGTCTTCTGCATGATCGGGTCGAAGGCGGCCGAACACCCCGACGTGGTGCGGCAGGTCGTCGCGGCGGGACACCGGCTGTGCGACCACAGCGTCCATCACGACACGACGATGGACCACAGGTCCCGCTCCTTCCAGTACGCCGAGGTCACCGGGGCGGCCCGGATGATCGAACAGGCCTCCGGTGGGGTGAAGCCGCAGTACTACCGGGCGCCGGGCGGTGCGTTCACCCCCTACAGCCGGCAGATCGCCGCCTCGGCGGGGATGCGCCCGCTCGGCTGGAACGTCGACTCCGACGACTACAAGCGGCACGGTGTCCAGGCGATCCTGAACACGGTCGAGCGTGAACTGCCGGGCGGTCCCACCATCCTCTTCCACGACGGCGGCGGCGACCGCTCCGAGACCGTGGCGGCGCTCGCGGCGCTGCTGCCCCGGCTGAAGGACCAGGGGTACGCCTTCGGGTTCCCCGTGCGCTGACCCGTTCCCGCCCGCCCGTCACGGGACGACGGGACGGGCGGGCGGGAACATCAGAAGGGCCCGGTGCCGGGGATCACGTGCATCGCGGCCTCCTCCGCCGAGGCACCGGCGCCGTCCAGCCCCATGTCGGACGCGAGCAGGTCGGACTCGGTGTTCTCGTGGCTGCCCTCGTCCGGCGCGACGAGCCGGCCCGCGCGTTCGGCACCGACCTCGTCGTCGATCGGCTCGCCGTCCGTGTCCCAGGCGTCGCCGATCCCGTCGCCCTCCGGGACCCCGATGTCGGGCACCTCCTCCGCGAGGCGCTCGTCCAGGCTCTCCCCGTGCCACCGCTCGGACGCGGTGACACCGGTGTGCTCCACGCCCCACGGCCTGTCCGGGGGCGAGTAGCCCTCGTCCAGGACCTCGTCGCCGACCCCGTGGTCCAGGGTGTCCGACGCGTCCAGCAGACCGGCGTCGTCGCGCACCTCGGCCCCGTCCGGCTGGTACACCTCGTCGCCCATCGTCTCGGCAGTCATCCGCGCCTCCGCCTTCCCTTCCGCATCTGTATGCGCCTCCGTGTCCGTGTCCGTGTCCGTGCTCGTGCCGGGTCCGCGTCCGCCGTCGTGCGCGGGATCAGGTGCCGTCGCCCGCCCTGAGGGGGCTCAGCCGGGGGACCGATGCCTTGCCCGTGCCGGAGACCTCGCCACCGGTCCGGCGGACCGGGATGAAGGCCGTCTCGTCGGGCGGCGTGATCCGCAGGACCGCGGCGTCTCGGTGGTGACCCCGGTGACCGCCGGGTCGGTGTACGTCATCACCGACCAGGGGGCGGCTTCGGGGGCGAGCGTCACGGTCCGCCGCGCCTTCCGGAACGGGTCAGCGACCGGGGCGAACGGACCGGACGGCTTTCAGGACCAGGTCGGTGACGGGCCCGGGGTCGGTCACGGACACGGCGTGCGGCGCGCGGACGGTGACGGTGCGGGCGCGGGCGCGCTCGGCCATCCACCGCTCGGCGGCCGGCGGGATGTTGCGGTCCTCGCTCGCGACGAGGTACCAGCTGGGGATCTCCCGCCACGCGGCGGCGGTGGCCGGCTCCTGGAGGGCGGCGAGGGTGATCGGTCGCTGGCCCGCGGCCATGACCTGCGCGGTGCGGACCGGGACACCGGCCGCGAACTGCTCGCGGAACAGGTCCTTTCGGATGACCAGTTCCGCGCCCTGCCCGCCGTCCGGCAGCGGGTAGTACTGGGTGGTGGTGGCCTGCCCCAGGGTGCTGCCGGGGAACTTGTCGGTGAGCTGGAGCGCGCTCTCCCCGATCTCGGGCACGAAGGCGGCGATGTAGACCAGGGCCTCGACCTGCCGGGAGCCGGCCGCGGCCTGACTGATGACCGCGCCGCCGTAGGAGTGCCCGACCAGCACGATCGGGCCGTTGACGCTGTCCAGGACGCTGCGGATGTAGGCGGCGTCGCTCGCCAGTCCGCGCAGCGGCAGGGCCGGTGCCAGGACGCGGTGGCCCTGCCGCTGCAGGCGCTCGATCACGCCGCTCCAGCTGGAGGCGTCGGCGAACGCGCCGTGGATCAGTACGACGGTGGGTGCGTCCGGGTGCTGGTGCGGTCGGCGCGGCCGGTCGGCCGCCGCCGCCGGCACGGAGAACGCGGCGCCCCCGGTGCCCAGCGCGGCGGCGCCGGCCAGGAGGGACACGGCCACGGTACGGCGCGAGACGGGTGAGTTCATGGTTCGCTCTCTGCGGAGGGTACGGCCGCTTCGGCACGGCCGGACGGACGGGCGGGGCGCGGCGGGTGGCTCAGGCGGAGGTGGCCCGGACGGCTTCCTCGATCAGCTCGACGACGCGGTCGGGGTGGGCGAGCATCACCAGGTGGGATGAGTCGACCTCGACGGTCTTCATGCCGGCCCGCCGGTAGCCGTAGCGCTCCACGTCCGGGTTGATGGTGCGGTCCGAGGAGGCGACCAGGCCCCAGGAGGGCTTGGTCTTCCAGGCGGCGGCCGGGGCCGCGTCGGCGAACGCCTGGGCCGCCAGCGGGCGCTGGGAGACGGCGAGGACCTCGGCGAGGCGGTGGTCGAGGTCGGCGGCGAAGACGGCCGGGAACTTGTCGGGCCGTACCGACACATCGGTGCCGGTCTCGGTCGAGCCCTCCATGGGGAACGGCGTGTGGACGAGCGCGGCGGCGAGGTCGGAGTCCGGGAAGCGGCCCTGCAGTTCACCGAGGCTCTCGCCCTTCTCCAGGGCGTAGCCGGCGAGGTAGACGAGGGCGCTCACGTTGTCCTCGGTGCCCGCGACCGTGATGACGGCGCCGCCGTAGGAGTGGCCCACCAGAACGACGGGGCCGGGTATCCGGCGGACGACCGAGGCGATGTAGGCGGCGTCGCCGATCAGGCTGCGGTTGGGGACGGCCGGGGCGACCACGTCCAGGCCGCGGGCGATCAGCCGCGGGATCACCTGTGCGTAGCTGGAGGCGTCGGCGAACGCGCCGTGGACGAGGACGACGGTCGGCCTGGAGGAACCGGACATGGGAGGACTCGCTTTCGGGTGTCATGGGCGGTGCCCGCGCCGGCCTGGCGGTCGGGGCGGTGGCGGACGGGCGGAGCACCGCCGGCATGCGAGAGAACCTAGTGACGGGCGCCGGGGGTGTTTGTCCGTCAGCGCCCGGGGTATGGCCTGTCCGTGCTCACCGCCGGACGGCCGTTTGCTCACGGTCGCGGAACGTTGCGGAGGTTCGCCCGGGCCAGGTCGATCATGCGTCCGACGCCGCCCGTGAGGACGGCGCGGCCGGCCGACAGCGCGAAGCCGGTGACCTGCTCGGTCGTGATCTTGGGCGGCAGTGCGAGGGCGTTGGGGTCGGTGACCACGTCGACCAGCGCCGGACCGTCGTGAGCGAACGCCTCCCGCAGGGCTTCGCGTACCTGCGCCGGCTTCTCGACCCGGATGCCGCGCGCGCCGGCCGCGTCGGCGATGGCCGCGAAGTCGGTGTGCGGGTAGCCGGTGCCGTGCGGCGGCAGGCCGTCGACCATCATCTCCAGATCGACCATGCCCAGCGAGGAGTTGTTGAAGACGACCACCTTCACCGGCAGGCCGTACTGCACGAGCGTGAGGAAGTCGCCCATCAACATGGAGAATCCGCCGTCGCCCGAGAGCGACACCACCTGCCGCGAGCGGTCGAGGAACTGTGCGCCGATGGCCTGGGGCAGCGCGTTGGCCATCGAACCGTGCACGAAGGAGCCGAGCACGCGGCGCCGTCCGTTCGGCGTCAGATAGCGGGCCGCCCACACGCAGCACATGCCGGTGTCCACGGTGAACACCGCGTCGTCCGAGGCCTCTTCGTCGAGCACGGACGCCACGTACTCGGGGTGGATCGGGGTGTGCCGGCCTGCGTCGTGCGTGTACGCGCCGACGGCGCCCTCGAGCGCGCGGACGTGGTGGCGCAGCATCCGGTCGAGGAACCGGCGGGACGGCTTCTCCCGGACGGCGGGGGTCAGGCACCGCAGCGTCTCGCGCACGTCACCCCAGACGGCGAAGTCCAACTGCGTACGGCGCCCGAGCCGTTCGGGCTGTATGTCGACCTGGACGGTCCGCACGTGGCGCGGCAGGAAGTCCGTGTACGGGAAGTCCGTGCCGAGGAGCAGCAGCAGATCGCACTCGTGCATCGCCTCGTAGGCGGCGCCGTAGCCCAACAGACCGGACATGCCGACGTCGTACGGGTTGTCGTACTGGATGTGCTCCTTGCCGCGCAGCGCGTGGCCCACCGGGGCCTTCACCTTCCCGGCGAACGCCATCACCTCGGCGTGGGCGCCCTCGACGCCCCGGCCGCAGAACACCATCACCTTCTCGGCCGCGTCCACCAGCTCGGTCAGCCGGGCCAGTTCCCCGTCCGCGGGCCGGACCGCCGGCCTCTCCAGCGGCAGGTGGAGTTCCGCCCCGCCGGCCGGGGCGCGCTCGGCGGCCACGTCTCCGGGCAACGACACCACCGACACCCCGCGCCGGCCGACCGCGTGCTGGATCGCCGTCTGCGCCACGCGCGGCATCTGGCGGGGGGAGGAGACCAGTTCGGAGTAGTGACTGCACTCCTGGAACAGCCGGTCGGGGTGGGTCTCCTGGAAGTAGCCGGTGCCGATCTCCCCGCTCGGGATCTGCGCCGCGAGCGCGAGCACGGGGGCCATCGAGCGGTGCGCGTCGAACAGGCCGTTGATCAGATGCAGATTGCCCGGCCCGCACGACCCCGCGCACGCGGCGAGCTTCCCGGTCAACTGGGCCTCGGCACCGGCGGCGAAGGCCGCGACCTCCTCGTGCCGGACCTGGATCCACTCCAGGGAGCCGTGCCGTCTGACCGCGTCGACGACGGGGTTCAGGCTGTCGCCGACCACCCCGTACATGCGGCGCACGCCGGCGCGGGCAAGGAGGTCGACGTACTGCTCGGCTACGGACTGTCCGGCCATGGTGCTCCTCGGGTGGTCGCTCACGGGGCCGCGCCAGGCTAAGGAGACGAGGAGGGGGCCGGTTGTTCCTCCGTGCACCGTTACCGGTCCGGCAGCGCACCGCTCGCGACCCGGCCGTGTTCCGGACGCGACCGGGAGCGGCCGGGTGCGGCCCGCACTCGCGGGCCGCACCTTGCGCGCGACGGGCTTCGTGGCTCACCCGGCCACCGGCGGATCAGTCCCGGTCGGCGGAGTCGTCCGCGGGCGCCAGCAGTACGGCGACACGGCTGTGGTGGGCGACGCTGTCGCTGACCCGGGGGTTGACGAGCGCTTCGAGCGAACCGCGGTGGTGGGGGCTGAGGATCAGGAGGTCGGCCTGCCACTCCACGGCGGCGGCGGAGATGGTGGTGGCTATCTGGGTGGTCAGCCCGTGGGCGACGGTGCCCTCGGCCTCCACGCCCGCGTCACGCAGCGAGGCGAGCGCCTCGTCGAGGATGGCCTTGGCCTCCGCGTCGTCCTCCAGGGGCACCACGGCGGCGAGCGACGCCGAGGAAGGGGCGACGTGCAGAACACCGACCTTGGCCCCGGTCAGGCGGGCCATGTCGCCGGCCAGGCGGATGACGGAGTGGCGGGCGGGGCTGGGGTCAACAGCGACAAGAATACGCTGGAACATTACTTTTGTCCGTTTCTGAGTAAGCATCAAGAGCTGCAAGCATCCTGCTGAACACCCCAGGGGACCGTTGTGTTCCATGGGCCTCCGGTGTCCGGCGTTCCTCATGAACAGTGAATCCCGGACGGCGCCGCTTCCGTACCGGAAGCCGGGCGGAAGTGCTTTCCCGGGCAAAACCCCGTGCGTTCCCCGGCAAGGCCCGCTGGTCACCGCGTTCTAGGGTCGCCGGAAGAAAGCGCGTCAGCGCCCTGAAAGGGCCGTGAGCGCCCTTGCCGGCGACCTCGTCATTCGGATCGCCGAATCGTGTGCCGCCCGGCTTTCTCCCACGGTGAAAGGAATCCCCGATGCCCCCGGAAAAAACAGCGCCGAGTACCCAATTCGGCGTCTTCACGGTCGGTGACGTCACGCCGGACCCGACCACGGGGCGTACGCCGTCCGAGCGTGAGCGGATCAAGGCCATGGTCGCGATCGCGTTGAAGGCGGAGGAGGTCGGTCTGGACGTGTTCGCGACGGGTGAGCACCACAATCCGCCGTTCGTGCCGTCGTCGCCGACCACGATGCTCGGGTACATAGCCGCGCGTACGCAGAACCTGGTCCTGTCCACCTCGACGACGCTGATCACCACGAACGACCCGGTGAAGATCGCGGAGGATTTCGCGATGCTCCAGCACCTGGCGGACGGGCGGGTGGACCTGATGATGGGACGTGGCAACACGGGCCCGGTGTATCCGTGGTTCGGCAAGGACATCCGCGAGGGCATCGATCTGGCGGTGGAGAACTACGCGCTGCTGCGGCGGCTGTGGCGTGAGGACGTCGTGGACTGGGAGGGCAAGTTCCGCACGCCGCTGCAGGGCTTCACCTCGACGCCCAGGCCGCTGGACGGGGTGGCGCCGTTCGTGTGGCACGGTTCGATCCGGTCGCCGGAGATCGCGGAGCAGGCGGCGTACTACGGCGACGGCTTCTTCCACAACAACATCTTCTGGCCCATGGGTCACACCCGGCGGATGATCGAGCTGTACCGCAACCGGTACGCCCATTACGGGCACGGCACGCCGGAGCAGGCGATCGTCGGGCTGGGCGGTCAGGTGTTCATGCGGAGGAACTCGCAGGACGCGGTGCGTGAGTTCCGGCCGTACTTCGACAACGCGCCGGTGTACGGGCACGGTCCCTCGCTGGAGGAGTTCACCGCGCAGACCCCGCTGACGGTGGGTTCGCCGCAGCAGGTGATCGAGCGGACCCTGTCGTTCCGCGAGTACGCGGGTGACTACCAGCGCCAGCTGTTCCTGATGGACCACGCGGGGCTGCCGCTGAAGACCGTCCTGGAGCAGCTCGACCTCCTGGGCGAGGAAGTGGTGCCGGTGCTGCGCGAGGAGTTCGCGAAGAACCGCCCGGCGCAGGTGCCGGACGCCCCGGACCACCGGTCGCTGCTGGCCGCGAAGAACGCGCAGGCCGCGCGGGGCACGGACGCGAAGGAGGAGAGCACCGTATGAAGCTCGTCGTCGTATCGGCGGGACTGAGCGTCCCGTCCTCCACCCGGCTGCTCGCCGACCGGCTGGCCGCGGTCGCCGCCCCGGCGGCCACCGCTCCCGAACCCCAGCCGGCCGCCCTCCGGGTGATCGAGCTGCGCGACCTCGCGGTGGAGATCGCGCACAACCTCACCAACGGGTTTCCCGAGCCGCAACTGGCCGACGCCTTCGACGCGGTGGCCGCGGCCGACGGGCTGATCGTCGTCACGCCGGTGTTCTCCGCGTCGTACAGCGGGCTGTTCAAGTCCTTCTTCGACGCGCTGAGCGTGCACGACGAGGGCGCCCTGGCCGGGAAGCCGGTGCTGATCGCCGCGACCGGCGGTACGGCACGGCACTCGCTGGTCCTGGACCACGCGCTGCGTCCGCTCTTCTCCTACCTGAAGGCCGTCGTCGTCCCCACCGGGGTCTACGCCGCCTCCGAGGACTGGGGAGCCGAGGGCCTCGACCGCCGGATCGCACGGGCCGCGGGCGAACTGGCGGCCCTGGTGAGCGGGCTCGGCACGGCCCCGAAGCCCGCCGGACAGAGTCTGGAACCGGTGCCGTTCGCGCAGCGGCTCGCCGCACTCGAGCGGCTCCCCGGCCGTACCCGGCCGCATCCCGCCACGGAGCTGTGACGCCTTCGGGCCGTGGGAGGAGAGGTCGATGAAGACTCGGACGAAGCCGCTTGCGCGGATGTGGGAATGGCAGGCCGAGGCCGCGTGCCGCGGTATGGACAGCTCGGTCTTCTTCTCGCCCGCCGGTGAACGCGGGCGGGCCCGCCGGCACCGCGAGGAGGCGGCGCGAGCGATCTGCGACAGCTGCCCGGTGAGCGGTCCCTGCGGCCGCTTCGCCCTGACGTCCCAGCAGTTCTACGGCGTCTGGGGCGGTTACACCGAGGCCGAGCGCCGTTCCGCGGTCCGTGTGCACCCGCGATAGCCGGGCGGGACGGCCGGACAAGCCGTGCGTCACGCCCGCGAAGCCGGGGTGGAAAGAGCCGAAGCCGGGGGTGGGATCGGGCGATCCCACCCCCGGCTTCCGGGGTTTTCCGGGCCCCCGGGGTCAGGCCGGGCGACCGCTCGGACGCGTCGATCCCCGGGCCCGGTGGCCCGCGCCGTGCTCCCCGGCGACGGCCACGGAACCGGCCGTGGCGTCGAAGGCATGGGTCACCTCCGGGGCGGTGCCGGCCACGAGCAGGGCGCGGGCCCGCTCCTCGAACCGGCGGTCGTTGGCCGTCAGCCGGCTGTGGTGCTGGGCCAGGTGCTCGGACCAGGAGGCCACCAGGTAGTTCTCGACGAACCGGTCCGGATCAGCGCCGTCCTGGTAGAGGCCCCAGGTCAGGGCACCGGTGCGGCGCCGGGAGCGGGCCACCTGCCGCATGCGGTCGCTGAAGGCGCCCCAGTTCTCGCGGGCGACCCGGTACGTGACGGAGACGAGTACCGGGCCGTCGGCCGGTCCGGGCTCGAACACCAGGGGCGGCACGGGCCAGTGGTCCGAGGGGCTCGGGTCGAGGCCGTCCACGCTGTGCAGCGGCCAGCGGCGCACACTCAGGGCCCCGGCCACCAGCAGCCCGGCCCCGGTCAGCAGCGAGACGGTCAGTCCCAGCGCGTCGGCCAGCGCGCCCCACACGGGCGCGGTCAGCGCCTGCCCGCCCTGGAACACCACGAGATAGATCGCCAGTCCCCGGCCCCGCACCCAGCCGGGCAGCCGCTGCTGGACGGCGGCGTTGAGGGTGGACAGCACGCCGATCCAGGCCGGCCCCGCGGGCAGCAGGGCCGCCACCGCGAGCCAGGGAAGACGGGTCGTGGCCAGCACCACCAGCGTCACGGCGAAGACCGCCGCCCCGGCGGCCAGGGTGCCGTTGGCACCCAGCCGCCGCCGGATCACGGGCAGCGCGAAGGCGCCGCCGACCGCGCCCGCGCCGACGACACCGAGCAGCAGCCCGTACCCGCCCGAGCCGAGTCCCAGGGAACGGCTCGCGACCAGGGGCAGCAGCGACCACAGGGCGGCCCCGCCCGGGATGAACAGGACCGTGCGCAGCAGGACCCGGCGCACACCGGGAGCGTGCCAGACATAGCGGCGGCCGGCCTGGACGGCGGCGAAGAGCCCTTCGCCGCGGGCGGCGGGCTCGTGCCCCGCCGGCCGTCGCCACAGCAGCAGCACCCCCGAGATGCCCAGGTACGACAGGGCGTTGAAGGCGAAGACCCAGCCCGCGCCCGCGGCGGCGACCACCGCGCCGCCGAGGGCCGGACCGACGGCGCGGGCGAGGTTCATGTTCACCGCGCCCAGCGCCGCCGCCTGCCCCAGCTGCTCGCGCTCCACGAGGTCCGGCTGGATCGCCTGCCAGGCCGGGCCCATCAGCGCCGTGCCGCAGCCCAGCAGGAAGGTCAGACCGAGCAGGAGGCCGGGGGAGAGCGCCCCCCGGAAGGCGAGCACCGTGAGCGCGGCGGAGACGGCGAGCATGGCGAACTGGGCGGCCAGGAGCACCTTTCGGCGGTCGTGGCGGTCGGCCAGCACACCGGACGGCAGCGCGAGCAGGACGACCGGGAGGCTGGACGCGGTCTGCACGAGCGTCACCAGGGCGGCGTCGTGCCCGACGAGCAGCCACTGGGCGCCGACCGTCTGCATCCAGCTGCCGGTGTTGGACACGAGCTGCGCGATCCACAGGGCGCGGAAGACGCGTGCCGCGAGCGGCGCCCAGGCCGAGTCGCGCGCCTGCTTCACGACTGCGGCCTCGTCCACTCGGCGGCGGAGGACCAGTGGCGGCGGACGGTGACCAGGGCCGCCGCGAGCAGCACCAGGGCCAGGACCAGGACCAGGAGGAGCGAGGCGTGCCGCAGGAGCACGGCGCCCACGAGGGCCCCGAGGAACATGGCCAGCACGGAGAGGATGCGCCGGCCGGGCCGGGGGGCCGCCCCGCCGGCCGGGGCGGAGTCGGCGGCCAGCCCGGTCAGGGTCAGCGTCAGGACGGTGGTGGTCAGGTCCGGGACGCCCAGGCGCCGGGCGACGGCGTTCTGGAGCCCCATGGCGAGGCCCAGCAGCACGACGAGCGCGTACTTCACCGGGCCGGTCACCTCACCGTGCCCGACCGCGACGGCGAGCACCGCGCCGGCGACCAGGACCGTCTGGACCGCGGTGGCCGCCGTCAGCATCCGCGCGCGGTGCGCGGCGTGGCGGGTGGCGAAGCGTCCGCCCGCCAGCGCCCCGGCGAGGAACGACAGCAGCGAGACGACGGACGCGGCCGCGGACAGGCCCGGCGCGCCCGCCAGGGCGAAGCCCAGGAAGACGACGTTTCCGGTCATGTTGGCGACGAAGACGTGCCCGAGCGCCAGATAGGTGACGGCGTCGATCAGACCGGTCACCACGGTCAGCCCCAGCATCAGCGGCGGCAGCGGCCCGTGCCGGTCGCCCTTCGGCGGGACGAGGGTGTGGGCGGCGTCGGTCAGCAGCCTGCGCATGCCGTCACCTCCCGTCCGTGGCAGGGGCGGGGGCGGGCGCGTGACCCAGCACGGCGCGGGTGGTCAGCCCGCTGGCCGGGCCGACGACGATCGCCGCCAGGGAGGTCCACAGCGGCCAGGAAGCCGCCCCGAGGAGGTGGTCGAGCGACCAGCGGCCCGCCCCGGTGAGCGCGAGGACCGCCGCGACGGTGACGAGGACCAGCGGGTACTCGTAACCGTCGTTCTGGACCCACAGCCCCTTGTGCCACTTGACGGTGCCGGCCACCGTCATCACCCCCATGGCGGCCATCGCCGCCAGCGGGGTGAGGAGTCCGGCCGCCAGGAACAGGCCGGCACCGATCTGGCTGCCGCCCGCCGCGACGGCGGTGAGCCGCCCGCCGCGGAAGCCGTCGCGGCGGAACTCCTCGGTCCCCCCGGCCAGCCCGTTGCCGCCCAACCGGAAACTGACCTTCTGAACCCCGTGTCCGGCGATGAGGAGTCCCACCACCAGCCGGAGCACCAACAGTCCGCTGTCCATTGCGTTCTCTGCCTGTTCCTGACGTCCGTCGTCGACCGTGAACCGCGCGTCAGCCGGCGGCGTGCTCGCCGATGAAGGCCTGCGCGTAGACGACGCCCAGGCCGTAGGTGCCGCCGTGCTCCTTCACGACGTCCATGACCGGCAGGTACGTCTCCGCACGCGCCCAGTCACGCTGGAGTTCGAGCAGCACCTGCACCCAGGTCACCGGCACCACGCCGGCCTGGACCATCCGCTGGACGGCGTGCTCGTGGGCCTGCGGGCTGACGCCGCCCGAGGCGTCGGTGACGACGTAGACCTCGTAGCCCTGGGCCAGCGCGGACAGGGCGGGCAGCACGACACAGACCTCGGTCCACAGACCGGCGATGACCAGCTTCTTGCGGCCGGTCGCCTTGACGGCCTCGACGAAGGCGACGTCCTCCCAGGCGTTCATCGTGGTGCGGTCGATGATCTTCTGGTCCGGGAAGACGTCCGCGAGCTGCGGCATGAGCGGGCCGGAGAAGGACTCGGCGGCCACGGTGCTCAGGACGACCGGAACGTCGAAGACCTTGGCGGCCTTGGCCAGGCCCACGGTCGCGTTGATGATGGCGGTGCGGTCGCCGCTGCCCGTGCCGAAGAACATCTGCGGCTGGTGGTCCACGAAGAGCACCGCGCAGTTGTCGGGGGTCAGCAGGTCCGGGCCGGGGGCGGCGGTGACGTCGGCGATGGTGACCATGAGTATGCCTTTCACAGAAGGGTTGCAGCGGTCCCGGACGGTCGTCCGGGACCGGGGGAGGGAAAGTCCTGGGGCCGGATCGCGGTGGGCGCGACCGGTTCAGAGGGAGAAGCAGGGGTCGAAGACCGGGTTGTCCTGCTCGGGCGCGAGACCCCGGCGGGCACGCCACTGGCGGTGCAGCTCCGACTCCGCGGCGGCCTCGCCGAGCAGTTCGGCCTGGCGCACTCCCGACCTGCCCGTCGGCGGGGCGGCCCGGTAGCCGCCGAAGTGCGCCACCGGGCTCCACTCGGGTGTCACGGGAGGCATCTGCTCGTCCATGCCCTCGTACTCGCGGGCGCCGTAGACGACACGCCCGCCGACGACCGTGAGCAGGGCCTCGATGTGCGGGATCTCCGGGTCGGCGACCGCGAAGTAGTCCTCCGAGAGCACGGTGAGGTCGCCGAGGAAGCCGGGACGCAGCACGCCCTTGCGGTCCTGCTCGCCGGTGAGCGCGGCACCGGCCGTGGTGAACATCTCCAGCGCCGTCTCCCGGTCGACCCGGTTGTGCGGCGGGTGGATGGTCAGGTCGCCGACCGTGCGGCCGGTGACCAGCCAGTGCAGCGCGATCCACGGGTTGTACGAGGAGACGCGGGTGGCGTCGGTGCCGGCGGCCACGGTCAGGCCCCGGCCGAGCATCGCGCGGATCGGCGGGGCGTCCGCGGCGGCCCCGATGCCGTACCGGCGCACGAACGCCTCGCCCTGGAACGACAGCCGGTTCTGCACCGACATGGCGCCGCCGAGGGCGACGACCCGGTCGAGGCTGTCGGCCGACACGGTCTCCGCGTGGTCGAACAGCCAGCGGTTCCCGCCGGGGAAGAGCCCCTCCGCGGCGAGCTTCTCGAACACGGCGAGGTCGCGGCGGATGGTCTCGTCGTAGGTGGCGTGCAGGCGGAAGCCCCAGTCGTTCTCCATGAGGAGACGCACGGCCTTCTCGAACTCCACCTCGTAGTCCGGGGCGTGTTCGGGACGCGGCTCGGCGAAGTTCTCGAAGTCCGCCGCCGCCCAGGTGAGGTTCTCGCCGGCGCCGTTGAGGCGGAGCCACTCGTCGCCGTCCTCGGGGCGGACCATGCCGATCCAGCGGGTGAGGTCGTCGATCTCCTGGCCCGCGGTCTGCGGGAACAGGTGATAGGCGATGCGCAGCGACAGCTCGCCGTCCCGGGCGAGTTCCGTGACGGTCTCGTAGTTCTCCGGGAAGTTCTGGAACCCGCCCGCCGCGTCGATCGCCGAGGTGAGCCCGAACCGGTTCAGCTCCCGCAGGAAGTGACGGGTCGACGTCTTGCGGTGCTCCTCGTCCAGCACCGGCGCCTTGGCCAGCGTCGAGTAGAGGATCAGGGCGCTGGGCGCCGCCAGCAGCATGCCCGTGGGCTCGCCGGTGCGGCCGCGCACGATCTGCCCGCCGCGCGGGTCCGGGGTGTCCTTGTCGTAGCCCACCGCCTTGATGGCCGCGCGGTTGAGGATCGCGGCCTGGTACAGGTGCAGGACGAAGACCGGGGTGTCCGGTGCGGCGGCGTTCAGCTCGGCGACGGTGGGCAGCCGCCGCTCGGCGAACTGCTCGGCCGACCAGCCGCCGACCACGCGCACCCACTGGCCCTTGGGCGTGCGGGCCGCCTGCTCGCGCAGCATGGCCAGGCCCTCGCGCAGGGAGCGGACGCCGTCCCAGCGCAGCTCCAGCACGTAGTTGAGGCCGCCGCGGATCACGTGCAGATGAGCGTCGTTGAGACCGGGGATCACCCTGCGGCCGAGCGCGTCGATCACCCTCGTGGCGGGACCGACCTGGTCGGCCACGTCCTTGTCCGCGCCGACGGTGGTGATGACGCCGTCGCGGATGGCGATCGCCTCGGCCTGCGGGAGGCGGGGATCACCGGTATGGATCTTGGCGTTGCGGACGATCAGGTCCGCCGCGTCGTCGGTGGCGCGGGGTATCAGCCCGCCGACCGGCATCGTGGACACCTTTCGACAACCTCCTGCGGGGCGCACAGCGCGGGATGTGAGGGGGGCCGCGTCCGAGTCAGGCTGGGATCTGACGCACGAGAGACCGTGCCGCGGCTGCTTCACCAGCACGCTAGGCCCGGCCGTCGCGGCCCGGAGTCCGGTCAGCGCACCGGCATTTGTCCGTGAGTGCACGGCGGGCCGGCGCCGTGCACGATGGGGCCAGGACCGGTGCGCGCACGGGCAACGACCGCGCGCCCCGCGGACCTAGCGTGGCCCGGAGCACGGCCCGGCGGACCCCGCGCCGAGGCGGGCCGCGTCGCCGGAGGAGCCGGCGCGTACTTGAGTCAGGAGTTCCCATGTCCTACGTCCACGAGCCGGTTCAGCCGGTGCTCGAACCGGCCGCGGCCGCGTTCGCCGAGGCGACCGCCAACCCGCCCTACCTCTTCGACCTGCCCCCGGCCGAGGGCCGCAAGGCCGTCGACGAGGTGCAGTCCGGCGACATCGCCAAGCCCGAGGTGGACGAGGAGTGGATCACCGTCTCGGGCGGTCCGACCGGCAGCGTCCGCGCCCGGATCGTCAAGCCGGCCGGTGCCGAGGGCACCCTGCCGGTGGTGCTGTACATCCACGGCGCCGGGTGGGTCTTCGGCAACGCCCACACCCACGACCGCCTGGTCCGGGAACTCGCCGTGGGCGCGAACGCGGCCGTCGTCTTCCCGGAGTACGACCTGTCCCCCGAGGCCCGTTACCCCGTGGCCATCGAGCAGAACTACGCGGTCGCCCAGTGGATCGTGCGGCAGGGCGGGACCAAGGGACTGGACGGCGCGCGGCTGGCCGTGGCCGGCGACTCGGTCGGCGGCAACATGAGCGCGGCGCTGACGCTCATGGCCAAGGAGCGCGGGGACGTCGCGCTGGTGCAGCAGGTGCTGTTCTACCCGGTGACCGACGCGAGCTTCGACACCGGTTCCTACCACCAGTTCGCGACCGGCTACTTCCTGCGCCGCGACGGCATGCAGTGGTTCTGGGACCAGTACACGACGGACGAGGCGGAGCGGGCGCAGATCACCGCCTCCCCGCTGCGCGCCACCACCGAGCAGCTCACCGGCCTGCCGCCGGCCCTGGTCATCACCGCGGAGGCCGACGTCCTGCGCGACGAGGGCGAGGCCTACGCGAGCAAGCTCCGCCGGGCCGGCGTGCCCGTCACCGCCGTGCGCTACTCGGGCGTCATCCACGACTTCGTCATGCTCAACGCCCTGCGCGAGACCAACGCCGCCGACGCGGCCATCAAGCAGGCGGCGTTCGTCCTCCGCTCCGCCCTGCACGACTGATCCACCACGCGGTGCGCCCGGCCACGTGAGGCGGCCGTGACCGGTCGTCCGGCGCGAAGGCCGCGCGGAACTCCCTGCGGGGGGCGCCGCGCGGCCTTCGCGCGTGTGCCGACGGCGTACGGCGGGGGCACTGTGCGCTGACGGGCACCGGGGTGTGCGCTGCCGGGCAAGCCGGGGCCGCCCGGCCGCCTAGCGTCACCTGGGTACGCACAGCACGGCACCGCAGGAGGCGGCAATCATGACCACCAGCTCTCATCACGTGAGCGGCAGCCAGCCGTGGCTGCACCAGAAGGGCGAGGTGATCCAGGACTTCGGGACCGTCAAGCAGTTCCCGCTCGGCCTGTCGTACGAGGCCCGGATGTACTCCTGCCAGCGCCTGAACAAGGTCCTGGCGGACACGCAGATCCTCTACGGCCTCTACAAGAAGCACCACTGGCTGATGCGGGGCGCGACCTTCTACCAGCTGCACCTGGTGCTGGACAAGCACGCGGGCGAGCAGCTGGAGCTGGTCGACACCCTCGCCGAACGCGTCCAGTCGCTGGGCGGCGTCGCCGTGGGCGATTCCCGGCACGTCGCGGAGATCACGTCGATCCCGCGGCCCCCGGACGGCGTGGAGGAGGTCCCGGCGATGCTGTCGCGGCTGCTGGAGGCCCACGAGACCATCCTCGTCGAGGCCCACGACGCCGCCGCGCGCACCGCCGACCTGGGCGACGACGGCACCAACGACCTCCTCGTCTCGCAGGTGATCAGGACCGGCGAGCTCCAGTCCTGGTTCCTGGCCGAACACCTGGTGGACACGCCCCTCGTGCGTTCCTGAACCCCTCGCGGCGGTGAGCCCCGGCCCAGGGGCTCGCTCCCGCGGGATCGCCGGTGCCGGTCAGGACCCGCACGGGCGGACGGCGAGCCGGCCGGTGCCCGGCGCAGGGGTCCGGGTCGCTCGGGCCGTTCGGTGCCGTCGAACCAGCCGTGTTCCGGGGACCGTTCGCCCCGCCGGGTACCGGCCGGTCGTCCCGGCTCTCCGTCGACGCCGGCGTGGCCGCCGCCCACACGGTCTCGAACAGCGTCGTCAGTGCCGCCACCAGCGCGGGGGAGTGGACCACCGGCGACCCCGACCGCGGCCGGTCGCCGCGCACCGGGAGCAGTGCCGCCGTACGGTCGAACACCGCGAGCTGCCCCGGCAGTTGCGAGGCCCGGGTGGCCGCATCTGCTGCTGTGGCGCTGCGCGGCTGCGCCCGGTGGCGCGGCCGATGGCGGTCAGCGGCGCAGGAACTCGATCAGGTCCTGGTTGAACTTCTCCTTGTCGCCGGCGACCATCGCGATGCCGTGCGAGCCGCCCTCGTAGACCTTCAGCTCGGCGTCGGCGATGATCTCGGCCGACCTGCGGCCGGTGGCGTCGATGGGGACGACCTGGTCGTCGTCGCCGTGGACGACGAGGGTGGGGATGTCGAACTTCTTGAGGTCGTCGGTGAAGTCGGTGTAGGCGAAGGCGTCCACGCAGCGCACGCCGCCCTCGATGGTCTGCGCCATGGCCATGTACCAGAAGGCGTCCTTGTTGCCCTGCGTGACCTTGTTGCCGGAGCGGTTGGCGGAGAAGAAGCCCTCCGCGGTGTCCTTCCAGAACTGTGAGCGCTCGTTGAGGATGCCGTTCTTGATCGAGTCGAACACCTCGTCCGGCACACCCGCGGGATTGCTCTCCGACTTCGCCATGATCGGCGGGACCGCGGACAGCAGTACCGCCGAGCGCAGGCGCCTGGTGCCGTGCCGGCCGATGTAGCGGGCGAGTTCGCCACCGCCCATCGAGTGGGCGACCAGGGTGACGTCGGTCAGGTCGAGGTGGTTGATCAGGTCGTTGAGGTCGTCGGCGAAGGTGTCGAAGTCGTAGCCGTCCCAGACGGGTGTGGAGCGGCCGTGGCCGCGCCGGTCGTGGGCGATGCCGCGGTACCCGGCGTCGGCGACCGCCTTGAGCTGGTCCTGCCAGGCGTCGCCGTTGAGCGGCCAGCCGTGGATGAACACGACCGGGCGTCCTTGGCCCCAGTCCTTGTAGAAGATCTCGACTCCGTCGCGGGTGGAGCATACGGGCATGATCCGGTCCTTTCGGTGGAGGGTGCGGGTGCCCCCCGGCCGTGAGCGGCCCGGAAGGCGGTGGCACGGGGGCGGGTTCAGACGAAGGCGTCCGCGACGCGACCGCCGACCGCGGCGTCGATGTTCTCCCGAGGGCCGAGCGACGCGCTGCACCGAACCGCAGGTCGCACGGCCCTACGCCCCCGACTCCTGTGGCGGCCCCAGCGCGACCGGCTCGTCAAAAGCATCACCCGCCGGCCTCGTAACGGAGTGTCCGTGGCGGTCGGACTCGCGGTGGCACTCGACCCGGATGCGCCGTTCGGAGCCGCTGACGCACCACATAGAGGCCGGCCATCGTGCATCGCGTGACATCGGTGGTGACCGGGGCGGCCATGACGGACTCCTTCGCGGTGACGGGGCACTCCGCGGAAAGCTGATGACGGCGGGAACGGCAGGCAACGGATGCTCGGGCAGCACGTGCTTCATCGGTCGGCAGGGGCACACGACGTACGCGGAGACGCCTGCTGCTCTCCGGCCTCCCTTTCACTATCCGGGCTCGGCACCCGGGCGGCAATCCGGGCCTTTCGCGTGCTGCCCGGCGCAGGGCGCGGGCGGGGTCGTTTCCGCGGGGCGTGAAGCACGGTGACGAACGCCGGGGGCAGCGGCGCTGAAGGGGTGTACGACCGCGCACACCGGTTGGTACCGGTCGTCACTCCGTCGGCAGAGCCCGATCACCCGAACGGCCCGTCCGCTGCGCGACCGGTCGAGTTGCCCGCAACTGTACGTGGAGGGGGGAAAGTTCACCCAGAAGGAGACGTTGATGCGTGCAACCGAGGGACAAGCCCGTCGCAGGAGCCTGTCGACCGTGGCGGCGGCCGTGGCCGCAGGCGCCGTCCTGGCCGGATACGGCGCCGCACCCGGCGCCGCCACCACCCTCCCCGCGTCGGTCGTCACCGGCGGCGGCACGGCCGGCGGCGACACCTCCAACGGCGATGTCCCCTGCGGGGTGCCGCCCATCTCGCTCGACCGCACCACGCAGTCCTTCCTCAACCAGCTCGCCCACCAGGACGGCAAGCCGCTGTTCGAGCAGACCCCCGCGCAGGCCCGGGAGGTCCTCGACAAGCTCCAGGCCGGCCCCGTGCCCGAACTCCCCGCCGACATCACCGAAAAGACCGTCGACGGCGGCCCCACCGGACAGGTGTCCCTGCGCATCGTCCGTCCCGCCGGAGTCAAGGGAACCCTTCCCGGCCTCGTCTACATCCACGGCGGCGGCTGGGTGCTGGGCAACGAGAAGACCCACGACCGCCTGGTACGCCAGCTCGCGAACAAAGCCCGCGCGGCAGTCGTCTTCGTCAACTACACGCCCTCCCCGGAAGCGCGTTTCCCGGTCGCCATCGAGCAGGCCTACGCCGCCTCCAAGTGGGTGGCCCAGCACGGCAACGAGATCGGCATCGACGGGAAACGCCTCGCCGTCGCCGGCGACTCCGTCGGCGGCGACATGACCGCCGCCGTCACCATGATGGCCAAGCAGCGCGGCGGCGTGAAGTTCCGCCGGCAGGTCCTGCTCTACCCCGTCACCGACGCGAACTTCGACACCGCCTCCTACAAGCGGTTCTCGGAGAACTGCTGGCTCACCCGCGCCAACATGAAGTGGTTCTGGGACAAGTACGCCCCACGCGCCGCCGACCGCGACAACCCGCTGGCCTCGCCCAACAAGGCCACCACCGAGCAGTTGCGCGGCCTGCCCCCCGCGCTCGTCGTCACCGACTCCGACGTCCTCCTCGACGGCGCCAGGACCTACATCGGCAAGCTGCGCGCCGCGGGCGTCGACGTCCAGCACCTCCACTACCCGCGGACCGTGCACGACTTCATGATGCTCGACGCGCTGCGCGACACACCGTCCGCCAAGGACGCCGTCGCACAGACCGGCAAGGTCCTGCGCCAAGCCCTGAACGGCTGACAGACGATCCCGCGACCGGTCGGAGGCGTCACGGTGCCCCCGACCGGGCACGGCGCGCATCACCGCCGTCCGACCGTCCCGACGGCTCGAACCCTCCGAGGCCTTCTGCCGGAGGCCACAGGTCCCGTGCCGTCCGCTCCGGCGCCGGCGGCCGGCCGTCGGCACACGGGGACACGCCGCCCCGGCCCCGGCGGCCGGCTCGGTTCTGCGGCCCTCTCGCCGAGGCTTCATCCGGTCGGGGCAGCGGACGGTACGCGGGCTCTTCCCGACGGCGGCACCCTGCACTGGGCGATGCCCACCGCGGCACTGCACGTCGGCGACTTCGGCCAGGCCATCCCCGCCCCGGACCTGTCCTGACCACTCGAAGATCATTCTGTTGGGGTTCCGAAGGACGCGGCCCGCATCGCCTTTGCCGCGCCGGCGGCGGACCCACTTGCGGGCGGTGGCGCGGGAGATGCCCATCTCATCGGTTACGTGGGCGACGGTCCTGCCGGACCGGACCTGGTCGACCAGGGGCCTGCGGCCATGGACGGTCAGCCGCGCATCGGGGTGGACACAACGACCTCCGCAGTGGTGGTCAGCGGCGACCGCCACCGCCAAGCCGGCGCATCGGGCAGGATCGGCGGCAGGTCACTGTCGGCCGCTCTGCGGCAGCAGGTACGTGGCACCGCACGATTCGGCGAGGGTGGGGCCGAAGTGGGCGGCCGGAGTGTAGGCGCCAGGCCGGCCCTCACCGGCCAGCAGCCGGCGGGCGATCTCCGCGGGCACTGCTCCGGTGTACTCCTGCGCGTCGCCCAGGCGCAGCCAGCCCTCTCGGGTCTCGCCGTCTGTCCAGGTCACGACGGCGTGACCCCAGGAGTGCTCGCGCGGACGCTCCTTCGCCTCGACTCGTACCCGGGCGAGGTGGCGGGTGGTGAATGAACGCAGCCGCTCCCATCGCATGAGGGTGCTCAGGGCGGGCATCATGGCCCGGATCAGGGGCGAGGACGGTGCTTCGCTGGTCGCCGAGAGTACGTGGCGGGCTCCGCTCGCTCGGTGTGCCGCGAGCAGTTCGCCCGACGGCATGCTCGCGGTGGTGACCTGCGAGCCGTCGGGCAGGGTGAGGCGAACCGTGTCGCCGAAGATCCGGGCGGGTACCAGGCGGCCGTCGGTGATGCGACGACCGTGGAGGCTGCCCAGGAGGGTGCCGATCAAGGCTTCACCGGCGGTGCCTTCCTCCATCGCGATCGAGGGCACCATGTCGACCCGGACCCGAAGCGGCGCGGGACGGCCCTCGCACAGCTTCACTACGACGCTCTCGGTGGCGGTCACGCCGAACCCGGCACCGGTGACCAGCGTATGGCCCGCCTGGACGGCCGCGTCGTGCATCTCGTACGTGGCCGAGACCGCCGCGACATCGTTCGCCAGATCGATGTAGTGGCTGCCGGCGGCGCGGCAGGCGTAGATGACCTCAGGGGCCGTGGTGGTGAACGGTCCGACCGTGTTGATGACCACGGCGGGGCGTCGCTGCCGGATTTCCGCGACGGCGGCCGCAAGGGAAGGGGCCGGCAGCGTTTCGCTGCCGGTCGGCTGCGCCGCGGCGTGCAGGCGGTTCGCGTCCCGGCCGACCAGGACGGCGCTCAGGCCGAGCCGGGCGAGCTGTGCTGCGATGCTGCGGCCACTGCGCCCGGTGCCGCCGAGCACCCAGACCTGTGCATTCATTCGAAGAGTTCCTGTCATGGGGAAAGGCCGAGAGGCGGGCGGATGTGAGGGTCAGGCGGTCGTGATGACGAGCTTGCCGCCCTTGGGCGTGCCGTCGCGTTCGAGTTCGGTGAGCGCCTTGACGGCCTCGGTGAGCGGCACCGTGCGGGCGACCGGCACCCGCAATGTGCCGCGGCCGGCGGCGCGCGCGACCTCCTCGAGATCCGCCGTGACGGGCGTGGCGATCAAGACGTTGTACGGGCCCGGGAGTGCGCTCCTTGCGAGGTTCGCGGGGGTGGGGTGGATGCCGACGATGCGTCCGCCTGGCCTCAGCATCTTCTTCGCAGCGTCGGTCGGGAGCGTGCCGGCGGTGTCGACGACGAGGTCGAATCGGCCGCTGAGCGGCGTCGGGTCGAAGCCGAATTCGACGATCGGGTCGAGGCCGAGGTCGCGCACGTCGTGCGTGGCGCTGCCGCGGCAGCTGCCTCCCACTGCGGCGCCGTGCGCCAGCGCGATCTGCACGCCGGCTCGGCCGACTCCACCGAGGCAGCCGTTGACGAAGACCGATTGCCCGGGCTGCAGCTTTCCCTTCCTGACCATGGCTTGGAGTGCGGTGAGACCAACGGTCGGGATGGCGGCGGCCTCCTCGAAGGAGAGGTTCTCGGGCTTCTTCACCACCCCTTTCTCCGCGGCCAGGACCATCTCGGCGAAAGCTCCCGACGCCTTGATCGACGCCCCGCCGAGTACGTCGTCGCCGATGGCGAGCCGAGTGACGCCCTCGCCGACGGCCTCGACGACGCCCGCGAAGTCGTAGCCCAGTCCGCGCGGGAACTTCCGCCCCGTCACCATCTTCATCGCGCCGCTGCGGACACCCCAGTCCATCGGATTGGCCGCGGCTGCCCGCACGCGGACCAGGACCTCGCCGGAGGCAGGTCGAGCCGGCTCGAAATCCTCCAGACGCATCACTTCGGGTCCGCCGTACTGGTGGTACTGGATGCGCTTCATCCTGGGCCTCCACAAGCCGATGTCATCGAATGACATCACCCTACCACGGTGATGTCATCAAGTGACATCGCGCGAGTGGAGCGGAGTGGCACGAGGTGACATCACCTACACTCGCGGCATGGGACGGTGGAAGCCTGGGGCCGGTGACCGGCTGCGCGAGGCCGCACTATCGCTCTATCTGGAGCGTGGCTTCGAGCAGACGATGGTGGCGGACATAGCCGAGCGGGCGGGCGTCACCGCCCGCACGTTCTTCCGGTACTTCGCCGACAAGCGCGAGGTCCTCTTCGGCGATTCCTCCGCCCTGGAGGAGGAGGCGCTGGCTGCTCTCGAGGGGGTGCCGGCCACGACGTCGGCGCTGGATGCCGTCGCGGCCGTACTCGACACCGTGGCCCGGATGGTGGGCGGCGACCGTGAGCTCGCACGGAAGCGACAGACCGTGATCATGGCGAACGCCGATCTCCGCGAACGCGAGTTGATCAAGCTCACCTCCCTGTCGGCCGCCCTGGCCGACAGGTTGCGACAGCGAGGCATCGACGACATCGAGGCCAGCCTGGCCGCCGAAACCAGCATCGCCGTGTTCCGCGTCGCCTTCTCGCGATGGGTCACCGCCACCGACGATCAAGACTTGCAGGACATCATTCGCCAGACGCTGGACCGACTGCGGACCCTGGCCGCCGGCCGCTGAACCGCGTGGGCCCGCCCGCGCCCGCCGACGTCGAACAGTCGGTCAACCCGCACCATCCCAGCGGCCGGCTCCTGTCCGAGACGGACGTCCGCCGGGTCCTGGAAGCCGCACCAGAGAACTCTCCGGTGGTGCTCGACGAGGTCGCTGTGGCTGATCAAGCCCATCTGGGACATGGGCCAGGCACAGATCGCCGGCGGCATTGCCGGACTCAACGACGACGAGCATGTGTCCCGCGCTGTGCGAACCGTGGTGGAGATGCGCGACTACGTCACCGCCGGCGTGGACGCCCTCGACGGGCTCCGCGCCGCCCTCGGCTGGCCGGCAACGCTGTCCCACGCCGGGGTCGGACGGCACGCGCGGTCGGCTGCACCACGATGGTGCTCCGGCCGGTGCCGCGCACGTACCGGCCCGCCCCCCGGCCGCCCGCTGGGGCGGCTGCCGGCCCCCGTGCCCGACCTCGACGCCGGCGGCCCCGCGGGACGGAACGGGACAGCGCTGCCGGCTGTGGCTCAGGCGTCGATGATGACGGGGATGATGAGGGGCTTGCGGCGATGGGTGCGGAACGCCCAGTCCGCCACGGCGCGGGCGAGGAGTTGTTCGAGCTGGCGCGCGTCCCCGACGCCCTCCTCGGCCGCGGTGGCCAGGGTCTTCTCGATGACGGGGACGACCGGCTCGAAGGTGGCGTCGTCGTGGACGAAGCCCCGGGCCAGGAAGTCGGGGGCCTCGGCGAGGGCGCCGGTGTCCGCGTCGACGATCGCCACCACCGTGACCACGCCTTCGGCGGCGAGGGTGAGGCGGTCCTTGAGGGACGCTTCGGTGGCGCCGCCGACTTCCATGCCGTCCACGTAGACGTTGCCGGCGGGGACCTTGCCGGTGATGGATGCGCGTCCGTCGACCAGGTCGACGACGACCCCGTCCTCGGCGATGACGACCCGGTCGGGGTCGACACCGGTGCGGATGGCGAGGTCGGCGTTGGCCCGCAGGTGGCGCCATTCGCCGTGCACGGGCATGACGTTGCGGGGTTTGACGATGTTGTAGCAGTAGACGAGTTCGCCCGCGCTGGCGTGCCCGGAGACGTGCACCTTGGCGTTGCCCTTGTGGACCACGTGGGCGCCCCACCGGGTGAGTCCGTTGATCACCCGGTAGATGGCGTTCTCGTTGCCGGGGATGAGGGAGCTGGCGAGCAGGACGGTGTCGCCCTTGCCGATGCGGATCAGGTGGTCGCGGTTGGCCATCCGTGACAACGCGGCCATGGGTTCGCCCTGGGAGCCGGTGCACACCAGAGCGATCTTGTGGTCCGGGAGCTTCTCCAGCTCCTTCGTGCTGACGACGAGACCGGAGGGGACCTTCAGATAGCCCAGGTCACGGGCGATGCCCATGTTGCGGACCATCGACCGGCCGACGAAGGCGACCTTGCGGCCGTGTTGGTGGGCGGCGTCCAGGACCTGCTGGATGCGGTGCACGTGGCTGGCGAAGCTGGAGACGATGACGCGGCGCGGCGCGGTGCGCATCACCTGCTCGATCGCCGGGTTCAGCTCTCGCTCGGAGGTGGTGAAGCCGGGTACCTCGGCGTTGGTGGAGTCGGTGAGGAACAGGTCCACCCCTTCCTCGCCGAGGCGGGCGAAGGCGCGCAGGTCGGTGATGCGGTCGTCGAGCGGGAACTGGTCCATCTTGAAGTCGCCGGTGTGCAACACCATCCCGGCCCGGGTGCGGATCGCGACCGCGAGGCTGTCGGGGATGGAGTGGTTGACCGCCACGAACTCGCAGTCGAAGGGCCCGAAGCCACGCCGGTCGCCCTCCCGCACCCGCACCGTGCGCGGCCGGATGCCGTGTTCCTTGAGCTTCGCCTCCAGGAACGCCAGAGTCAGCTTGGAGCCGACGACGGGAATGTCGGACCGCTCGCGCAGCAGGTACGGCACGCCACCGATGTGGTCCTCGTGGCCGTGGGTGAGTACCACGGCCACGATGTCGTTCAGCCGGTCCCGGATCGAGGTGAAGTCCGGCAGGATCACGTCCACGCCGGGCTGGGTCTCCTCGGGGAACAGGACGCCGCAGTCGACGATGAGCAGCTTGCCCGCGTGCTCGAAGACGGTCATGTTGCGGCCGATCTCACCCAGGCCGCCCAGGGCGATGACCCGCAGCCCTCCTCGGGGAAGGGGCGGTGCGGCTTTCAGCTCGGGGTGCGGATGACTCATACCCTGACGGTACCCGGAGAACGGCGCAGGATGATCCATTGCCTCTGAGGGGGGGGCAACGGCGGCGACGCAGCTTGTGACGTTTATAGGGGGTTGCCCTGACGGACCCGGCGAAGGTGCCGAACTTCGCCCTGCCGGCAGAGGGCGATCAGACGCTCACCGGCATCCTGGGTCGGGCGGCAGATCCGCCAGGGAACGTTGTTCCGCCTCGAAGCCGCCGCGGCGTCGCCGGCCGCGCTGTTGGTCCTGCTGCTCGGTCGCCGGCGGCCGGTGTGGGTGTGCGCGTTCCTGGTGTCCGTCTCCGCACTGGGCGCCGTGCTGCTCCATGGGTTCGTGAACGTGGGCGCTCTCTGTCCCCCGACGGCGAGGGCGGCTGATCGCTCAGCTGGGCAGCGCTCTGTCGGGACCGGCTCTGATCCAGCCTTGCACCGATGCACCATATGCGAAAAGCTGGTACGTATCGGCACATTATGCGGCAGGCAAGCGAGAGGAGTGGCTCATGATCGCCAAGCTGCTCGCCAAGTTGTCCTTCACCCGCAACTACGGTGCGTACGGGGCCCACGACTGGGGCACGCACACCGGCGACGACAGGGTGTGACGACACGCCCGGCGGGCGCCCTTGGGCTCCCGCCGGCTTCTGGCCGCGTGCCGACGCTGTCGACCTGACAGGGTGCGAGAAGTCAGGGGCGATCCCATGGGCGCAGTGCACGAGCCGCCGCGGTTGCCCGGAGGCGGCTTCGCGGCCTGGAGCCGCGACCGGCTGGCGGTGGCGCGCCGTGGCGCTGACGAGTGCGGGGACGTGTGGCAACTGGAGTCGGGTGTCTACGTAGCCGCTACGGCCAGGGTGTGTGAAGCGGTCCTGCGCCGCGCGCAGGACTTCCGCAAGCTCTCCTCGCCCCTCTTCCCGCCGCTGAAGCGGGCCGGCGGAGCGCAGATGCCCGAGGAATGGGTGCACGCTCGCGCTGCACGCATGCGCGGACTGCGCCCGCAGGCGGTTGCCGCCCGGATCGGTGAGATCGCGCCCGGGACCGCTCGATTTGCTGAGCAGTGGCCCCCGGACCGGGATGTCGAGATTCTGCCCGTGGTCCGGCCCGTCCTGGCAGAGATCGGCGTGCGCTACCTCTTCTCCGAAGACGCTCCTGCCCTGCTGCCCTTCGCCTGGCAGCTCTTCGTGGCCCGGGAGGTGCTCGTTCGCCCCACGCACTGGGTGTGGCCTCGCTGGGTTCCCACACCGGCACGGCGGTTCCGCACGCGGCGGCAAGTCGCCTTCACCAACGCATTGCGGTCCATCGTCCGCCGGCGCCGCTCATCGGGCCGGCTCGGTGACGACGTGCTGGGACAGATGCTCCGGCCCTCGTCCCGCTACGGCCCGCTGTCGGAAGAAGTCATCCTCGACACCCTCCCCGGAATCACCGTCGCCACCTTCGAGACACCCACCCGGGCAGCCGCATGGATCCTGCTCCACCTGGCCCGGTACACCCAGGCCGCGGACCGCGTTGCGGCCGAAGCCGCCCTGCTGCCCGCCGACCCGGCCACGACGACCAGCACCCACCTCGACAACCTGCAGTACACCCAGGCGCTGGTACGCGAAGTGCTCCGACTGCACCCCCCGAGCTGGCTGCTCACCCGGCGCGCCCCGCGGCGGACTCAGCTCGCCGACTACACCATCGACGCCGGATCCACCGTTCTCGTCTGCCCCTACACCGCCCACCGCGACGCACGGGAACACCCGGAACCGGACCGGTTCCGGCCCGAACGCTGGCTCGACGATCCGGACTCGTCGTCGAGACCCGGGGTCTTCCTCGGCTTCGGTACCGGGCCGCACGGTTGCGAGGGAGCCGCTTTGGCCATGGCCATGCTCACGCTCATGACCGCGCAGACCGCCCGCCGCTACCACTTGAGCGAGCTGCCCGGCGCGGAACCCGGCTACCGCCTCACCACCTTCGAAGGTCTCGCAACCGCCGGCCTGCACCTGCGTGCCACCTTGCGCGGCTGAGGGCACTGCTCCTCTCGGTGG
The DNA here is from genome assembly GCF_007896895.1 of Streptomyces misionensis. Classification (GTDB taxonomy): domain Bacteria; phylum Actinomycetota; class Actinomycetes; order Streptomycetales; family Streptomycetaceae; genus Streptomyces; species Streptomyces misionensis_A. Next base: position 34,777 of record NZ_VOGW01000102.1, read on the forward strand.
CAGGCCGCCTCCACCCGCGAACCACGAACGTCGATCAAGTCCGAGCGCCGTTCCAGACACGCGCGGATCACCGGCTCATGGTTCGCTCATCGTGTGTCGCCGGTCGAACTCGTTGACGAGCAAGCCCATCATGACGAGGTCGTGGTGCCGGCCGGCGAAGAAAACGTGTTCCCGCAAGCGCCCCTCCTCGGTGAAACCGAGCCCACGAAAAAGGGCCAGCGATGCCTTGTTGGGGGCCAAGACCGCCGCCAGGCATTTGTGATAGCGCCGCTCGGCGAACATGAAGCGCAGCAGCAGCACCGCGGCTTCCGTCGCGTAGCCCTTGCGCCGGTGGCCGGCGCTGATGGTGATATCGAACTCGAACCAGCCTGAGCGAGGGCCGGTGCGGTGTGAGCCGACTGCACCGACCAGCTCTCCCGTGGCCGTCGCTTCGACCGCCAACCGGAAGCGGTCGTCATCGCACTCGGCGACGGCTTGCTCCTTCGCCCAGGCACGGTAGCTCTCGGCAGACTTCGGCAGGTCCAGCCGGCCTCCTTGCGGCCCGTCATCGTCGGCGAAACGCGCGAACGCCGTCCAGTCGCCAGGCTCGACAGCGCGCAGGCGTACCCGATTACCGGTCCAGGACGATGCCATGCCCCATTTGATCACGCTGCTGTGCGCGCGAGGCCGACAGGCACGCCGAGGCAGGCATTGCCCGCCGTGCGTCTCACCGCTGCCCGGTCGAGGGCCGCTGTCCAGCGTCGTCGATGTCAACGTCGGACACCAGGCGTTCGTCTCCCGGGCCATCCGATTCGCAGGTATCGGTGCCGCTGTTACGCTCGTTCTGTGACGGCTTTCCGGCCAACCGTGCCACATGGATTCCGTCGAAACGGCAAGCCCGAAGAGCGTGGCTTGCGTGAACAGAATGCAGCCGACCAGGGATGCGTCCGTGGTCAGGCGCCCATCGCCTGAGCCGCGATGATCGATCCTTTCATGGGGATCCCGACGAGCGCGGTCACCCCCCCCGCACACTTTCGTGGGGCTGGGCAACGGCCGGATCCGCGCCCGGAGTGGCGCCGGCTTGGCGGGTCTGGAGCTCCCGTTCTCTGGGGAGGTCGGGGTGAGAGTTGTCGTTGATCTTTCCCGATGCGAGGGGTATGCGCAGTGCGCGTTCCTGGCGCCGGAGGCGTTCCGGATGCGCGGTGACGAAGCGCTCGTATACGACCCGAACCCCGATGACGTCTGGCGCGACCAGGTGCTACGCGCCGCGGCGGCATGCCCGGTCCAGGCAATCCTGGTCGACCAGTTGGAGGCGTCGCACGCACCGGCGGAGGCGCCGCCGTCATGACCAGTGCCGACAACCTGCGTGCGTTCAAGCGTGATGGCCGCATCGTGGTCGTCGGAGCTTCGCTGGCGGGGCTGCGGGCCGCGGAGGCTCTGCGAGACGAGGGTTTCACCGGATCGTTGACCATGATCGGTGACGAGTTGGGCGAGCCGTACGACCGGCCTCCCCTGTCCAAGCAAGTACTGACCGGGTGGGTGCCGGCGGGGGGAACCACTTTGCCCCGCCGACGTGGCATCGATGCGGAGTGGCTGCTGGGCGTGCCCGCCGGCGGGCTGGACCTCGCGACCAACCACGTGACGCTCACCGACGGACGCGAGGTTCCCTTCGACCGGGTGCTGATCTCTACCGGGGTACGGGCCCGACCGTGGTTCGTCGAGTCCGAGGCGGCCCTGGACGGAGTGTTCGTCGTACGTACGCGCGAGCATGCCGAGAGCCTGGAGCGGGCCCTCGCCGCCGGGCCTTCCCGGGTTCTGGTCATCGGTGCGGGATTCACGGGCTCCGAGATCGCCTCCGTCTGCCGAGATCGGGACATCCCGGTGACCGTCGCCGAACTTTGGGCGGCCCCGCTGCTCGGGGCGCTCGGCGCAGTGATCGGTGGGGTTGCGGCGGACATGCAGCGCGCTCACGGTGTCGACCTGCGGTGCGGAGTCAAGGTCGCCCGGCTTGAGGGCGACGCGCAGGGACGGTTTCGCCGTGCTCACTTCGACGACGGCAGCACGGTTGACGCCGATGTGGCAGTGGTGGCACTCGGGAGCATCCGTAACACCGAGTGGCTGCGGGGGGCGGGACTGGCGGCGGGCTTGCGGGGCATCACCTGTGACACGGGCTGCCGCGCCCTCGACATCAATGGCCGCGCCCTCGACGACGTCTTCGCCGCGGGAGACGTGGCACGTTGCCCGAACCCCTTCTACGAGTCCCGGCTCATCGCACAGGAGCACTGGGCCAACGCGGTGCAGCAGGCAGAAGTCGCGGCACACAACATGGTCAGCGCCCGGGCGGACCGCCGGCCCTACCGGTCCATCCCGCTGTTCTGGTCGATCCAGTTCGGCGTCAACATCAAGTCCGTCGGCGTGCCGACCTTCGCCGACGAGGTCGTCGTCACCCAGGGATCGCTGGACGACCACCGTTTCGTCACCGCATACGGCTGTCGGGGCCGCGTCACGGCTGCAGTGAGCTTCGACAACGGCAAGTGGCTGGACCACTACCGACGGCTGATCGAGACGGCCGCACCTTTCCCGCCTCCCTGCCCCACGCCGGACCAGCCGGCCGACACGAGACCGGTGCCCGTCGGTTTCCCCGGCCCCGCCCTGCTCGCGCAGGGTGCCACGGTGGTCGTCGCGGGCCATGACCCGGGTGAGTGCCGTGCCACGGCCGTGCAACGGCATCAGCAGGAGGAAGACCAGACGACCACGACCGGGGCACCCGGCATGCTGGAACGGATCTTCGACTACTCCGCCCGGGCCGACCCCTACCCGCTGTATGCCGAGTTGCGCAGGACGCCGGTGGTTCGGCAGGAGGACGACAGCTACGTCGTCAGCACCTATCGCGAGATCACGGACATGCTGAATGACCCGCATCTGAGTTCCGACCTGCGCAATCTGTCGTGTCCGGTGCCCCCGGCCGAGGAAGGGGCCGCCTCGGCGTTCATCCACATGGACTCGCCCGAGCACGATCGCCTGCGGCGTATGGCGATGCGTCACTTCGGTCCCCCGCACACCCCTGGACTGGTGACCGGACTCGAAGGCTTCCTGACCGCCACCGTCGGCGGCCTGATCGGCGATTTTGCGGGCAGGAAGCGGATCGACGTCGTCGACGACTTCGCCTTCCCGTTGCCCGTAACCGTGACCTGTCACTTGCTCGGTGTGCCACGCGAGGACGAGCCGAGGTTCCACCTCTGGGTGAACGACATCATGAACTCGATCGACTACAACCCCGAGACCGACCCGAAGGAGAAGCGCGACAAGGGCGTGCGGGCCCGCAAGGACTTGCGCCAGCGCCTCGGCGAGCTGGTGGAACAGTGCCACGGCCGGCCAGGAGACGGCCTGCTGTCACGACTGGCCAACGAAGACGGGCCCGGCGGCCGGATGGCCGACGCCGATATCGTCGCCACCGCCAGACTGCTCCTCATCGCCGGCCATGAGACCGTCGTCAACCTCATCACCAACGGCGTTCTGACGCTGCTGCGTCATCCGCGGGTGCTACAGCGACTGCGCCACGAACCGGGCCTCGTCGTGCCGCTGGTCGAGGAACTCCTGCGCTACGAGCCGCCCGTGCACATCATTCCCTGGCGGGCGGCGTACAGCGATATCACCGTCGCCGACACCGTCATCCCCCAGGGCTCGCGGATCATGCTCATGCTGGCCTCAGGCAGCCGCGATCCGAAGCGCTTCCACGATCCGGACCGCTTCGATCCGGACCGACGTGACAACCAGCACCTGGGGTTCGGCAGCGGCATCCACCTGTGCTTCGGAGGCCCGCTGGCCCGGCGGGAAACCCAGATCGCGCTGACCGAGCTGGTTCACCGCCTCGACCGACCCAGACTGGTCGCCGATCCGCCCCCGTACCGGCCCAGCCCCGTTCTTCGGGGCCCCCTCCATCTGGATATCGAGCAGGGGGACGGCTGACACGGCAGTCGAGGGCAGCTGCAAGGTCGCGCCGCGGCCGGCCAGCTCCGGCATTCGACACCAACTCGCCACTCTCCTCAGCTCCCGTCCCGTCCACCAACTGACCGCACCACATCCAGGGGACAGCCCGGCCGCCTGTCCGGATGGTTGCCTGCGTTCCCGAACCGGTGCGCGAGGCAGTCGTACGGCCGGGTAGCCGAACTGGACGCGGCCGGCGCACGACGACGACGGCAACAGGCCCGAATGATCGGGGCTGATCAACAGCGGCGAGTTCCTCAGATCCTGCAGCGTCCGTACGCCAGTCAAGTGGTCGTGGACGTGGGCTGCCTCTTCCGGGGACAGCCCGGGGGAGACGATCGCGCCGATGGGGGCCCGGCCGCGGATGTCGAGGAGCACGAGCACCATGGTCTCGGTGCCGTGGGTGACCACGAGTCGGCGAGCCCGCTGCCCTCGATCGCGCGGCTTACGGCACCGTCGGCAGGGATCGTCCCCGCGGGCGGCGACTTCTACGCGGGGCCGACTCGCTCGCTGGGCGATCCGTCGCGGTCCGCGGGGACGAGCTTCGGGGGGACCGGGAGACGGCCGTGCAAGAGGAGGCTGACGAGTTGCTCGACCACCGCCTCGTCCGGCGCGATGCGATTCACCGCAGCCAGGTACACGACCGTTCCGGAGTAGATGTCGACCATCAGTGACGTATCGGTGTCCGGCGGCAACCGGCCTGCGAGGCGGGCCCGCTCCAGCAGGTTCACGACCGAAGCGCGGCGTGGTTCGATGAGCTCGGCGAAGGCACCGGTGCCGGTGGGGTCCTCGATCACGTCGGCGAGAAGCGCCGGAAGGATCAGGCACGTGGGCATGGCGGAGACGAGGTCGATGGTGAGACGGACGGCGGCGCGTAGGTCGGCTTCCAGATCACCGGTCTCGTCGATGGCAGGCAGGGGAACTTCCCCACTGAGGGCTTCGATCACGAGTGCGGCCTTGTTCGGCCACCACCGGTAGATGGTGGCCTTGCTGACACCGGCCCGCCGGGCGATGCCTTCGAAGGCGAGCCGCTGGTATCCGACCTCGCCGAGGAGGTCTTTCGTCGCCTTGAGCACCGCTTTGTGAGACTCCGGGCGGCGCCGCCGCGAGTCATGCGTGCTGCGGTCGGGCTCGGCACACTGAGGAGTCATCCTGTTCGGACGGCCGTCCTGCGACCTCGGAACGTCCACCGCATGCCTCCCTCTGTTCGCCACTGACCCCCGTTGACTTTGTCCATAAAGCGAGTCACTGTTGACGAAACGGGGCGTTTCGTACCGTAAAGCCTCACTTGTACTCAATAGTAAGATCCGCAAGCCTGCCTGGAAAATGCTGTGACGTCGTCCAGTGCCTCCGGCGGATGGATCACCGCACGCCGGACCCGCGCGCAGGATCTGGCGCGTGCAGGCGTTCCCCGTGAGCGCCCGAGGTTCCTGTTCCCACCCCCGGAGGGGGGTACATAGAATGCGCGCAACTACGAGCAAGATGCGGCGCATAGCCGCTGTGGTGTGCACGGCTCCCATCCTTGCCCTCGCGGCCGGAGCCGGCGCTGCAAGCGCGGCCGCTTTCCCCTCGTCCTCCCATGTCGCTTCGGCCCCCTCCTATGACGGCAACAGCCGCGGAGATCGCTGCTACTTCGGCGACGGCTGGGGAGATCGCTGCTTCTTCGGCGACGGCTGGGGCTGGGGCTGGGGAGACAACGGCCATTCCGGCGACGGCTGGGGCTTCGATCACGGGTTCGGTGGTGACCACGGGTTCGGTGGTGGCTACGGGTTCGGTGGTGGTTACGGGTTCGGTGGTGACCACGGTGGCGGTGGCGATCACGGTGGTGGCGGGCATGGCTACTGACGCTCCTGCGCAGTGAGTTCGCGATCAACGTGCGGCAGTTGTGTGAGTGCTGTATCCGGATGCCCGGGCCAACTCGGGCATCCGGACCGCTCCAAGGCGGCAGGCCTTCCAATCGACCGGTGGACGGGCGGTGCGCGGCGGTGAAGATCGTGTGTGTCGGTGCGGGGCCTGCCGGACTGTACTTCGCGATCTCGGCCAAGTTGCGCGATGCCGGGCACGAGGTCACCGTGTACGACCGCGACCCGCCCGCGGCCACCTACGGGTGGGGCGTCGTGTACGGGGACGACCTGTTGGATGTCCTCTACCGCAACGATCCGGAAAGCGCCCGGGAAGTCACCGCCAGGTCCGTGCTGTGGCAGGACCAGGAGGTGCGGGTGCACGGCTCCGGCGGCGAGCAGACGGCGTACTTCGGGGGTTACGGATACAGCATCAGCCGATCAGCATTGCTCGACGTCTTGGCCCGGCGTGCCGCACAACTCGGCGTCGACCTCCGGTACGGCCACCGTGTCGCGGATGCCTCGACGCTTCCCGAGGCGGACCTTCTCGTTGCCGCCGACGGTGCGAACAGCCGAGTCCGTGGACAGAGCGCAGCGTTCGGAACGCGCATCGAGTTCGGTCTCAATCCCTACATCTGGCTCGGCACGGACCAGGCGTTCCGCAGTTTCGTGTTCGACTTCGAGCGGACGTCGGCCGGATGGATCTGGTTTCACGCCTATCCGTCGGTCGCGGGAATCAGCACCTGCATCGTCGAATGCTCACCGCAGACCTGGCATGGTCTGGGGCTCGACGAGCTGGCCCACGACCAGGGAACGCGACTGCTGGAGGACACCTTCAAACGCGCACTCGACGGCCACCGCCTGATCAGCCGGTCGCGGCAGGCACCGCCGCACTGGCAGCGCTTCGCGCAGGTGACGAACAAGACCTGGTACCACGGCACGACGGCACTCGTCGGCGACGCTGCCCATACCACCCACTTCACGCTGGGTTCGGGCACCAGACTGGCAATCATCGACGCGATCGTCCTCGCACACAGTCTGAAGGAATACCTCGATGTGGAGGACGCGCTGCGTCAGTACGACCGCCATCGCCGCGCGGAACTCCATCCGGTGCAGGCGGCCGCGCGTACCAGCATGGCGTGGTTCGAGCACCTGGACCCGTACATCGACCGCGATGCTGTGGCCTTCGCGCACGCCATGTCGGTACGCCACGGGGGCCAGAACCCCTGGCATCATCAACTCCACCTTGCCACCCAGATCGCCGCCGTCCGCACGACACGGCGCGCCTTTGCCACTGGCCGACGCTGGTACCTCGCCCGCCGGAGAGGACAATGAGCGGACGTCGTGCCCCGGCCGTGCAGAACGCCGCACCCCGGAAGGCAAGGCCGACGCGAGATCATCCGATGTCTCGAGCGGTGTGCCGCCCGCGAGGTCTTCACCCTGGTCGGACCGGTTTCCCGCGCCCCCGCGTTATAGGGGCGTCCGTGAGACGTGAGAGGGTCTACGGCGTGAGTGAGACACCGTCGAACACCCTGCAATACCGCTTTGACGGGCCGGAAGAGGCGCCCGTCCTGATCCTCGGTCCCTCACTGGGTACCACATGGCACATGTGGGACCGCCAGGTTCCGGAACTGGCCAAGCAGTGGCGGGTCTTCCGGTTCGACCTGCCCGGGCACGGCGGAGCGCCCGCCCATCCGGCCGGTTCGGCGGGCGAGCTGGCCGCGCGGCTGCTGGCGACCCTGGACGGGCTCGGTGTGCAGCGGTTCGGATACGCGGGCTGCGCGCTGGGCGGCGCCATCGGCATCGAGCTGGCCCTGCGCCACCCCGAGCGGGTGGCCTCGCTCGCGCTGGTCGCGGCCTCGCCCCGGTTCGGCACGGCCGACGAGTTCCGCCAGCGCGGGGTGATCGTCCGCACCAACGGGCTCGACCCGATCGCGCGGACCTCACCCGAGCGCTGGTTCACCGGCGGGTTCGCCGCGGCGCAGCCTGCGATCACCGAGTGGGCCGTGCAGATGGTGCGCACCACGGACCCCGGCTGCTACATCGCCGCCTGCGAGATCCTCGCCTCGTTCGACGTCCGGGCCGAGCTGGGCCGGGTGGGTGTGCCGACGTTGGTGCTGGTCGGCTCGGAGGACCAGGTCACCGGCCCGGCCGAGGCCCGCACGCTGGTCGCGGGCATCCCGGACGCCCGGCTCGCGGTCGTGCCCGGCGCCTCCCATCTGGTCCCCGTCGAGCAGCCGGCCGCCGTCACGGACCTGCTGGTCCACCACTTCGCCACGGCCTGGCAGCAGCCCTTCGACACCGGCCAGATCGCGCTGCCGGGGGCGTCGGCCGCGATGCCGGTGCCGGCCGTGCCGCCGCAGGCGCCCGTGCCGGTCGCCGAGATCGCCCCGGCCGCCGCCGCGGCGCCGTCCGAGGGCCGGCCCGACCGGTACGAGACCGGGCTGAAGATCCGGCGGGAGGTGCTGGGGGACGCGCACGTGGACCAGGAGCTGGCCGGGGCCGACCGGTTCTCCGGGGACTTCCAGGAGTTCGTCACCCGCTACGCCTGGGGCGAGATCTGGGACCGGCCGGGCCTGGACCGCCGTACCCGCAGCTGCATCGCGCTCACCGCGCTGGCCGCCGGCGGCCATCTGGAGGACCTGGCCGCCCACACCCGCGCCGCCCTCCGCAACGGCCTCACGCCCGACGAGATCCGCGAGGTCCTCCTCCAGACCTCCCTGTACTGCGGCCTGCCCGCCGCCGCAGGGGCGTTCCGGGTCGCCCAGCGGGTCATCCAGGAGGAGACGACCCCCACCGAGTGAGCGCGCCCGGCGCCCCGGGCACCGCCTCCACCTCACGCGTCCTCGCACCCCGTCCGGCAGGATGGGGTGCCATGAAGCTCACCAAGAAGTCCCACGCCTGTGTGCGGATCGAGAAGGGCGGGCAGACGCTCGTCATCGACCCGGGAGGGTTCAGCGAGGAGGACGCGGCGCTCGGGGCGGACGTCATCCTCGTCACCCACGAGCACGCCGATCACTTCGACGAGTTCCGGCTGCGGGCCGCGATGGAGAACAACCCGGCGGCGGAGATCTACACGCTGAAGTCGGTCGCGGAGCGGATCGCGGCGGCGTTCCCGGGGCGGGTGCACACCGTCGGGCACGGTGACGCCTTCCGCGCCGCCGGCTTCGACGTGCAGGTGCACGGCGAGCTGCACGCCGTGATCCACCCGGACATCCCGCGCATCACCAACGTCGGCTATCTGATCGACGGCGGCAAGGTCTTCCACCCGGGCGACGCCCTCACCGTGCCGGACCAGGCGGTGGAGACGCTGATGCTGCCGGTCATGGCGCCCTGGAGCAAGATCTCCGAGGTGATCGACTACGTCCGCGAGGTGCGCCCGCGGCGCGCCTACGACATCCACGACGCCCTCCTCACCGATCTGGCCCGGCCGATCTACGACCACCAGATCGGCGCCCTGGGCGGCGCCGACCACCAGCGGCTGCGCCCCGGGGCGTCCGCCGAGGTGTGAGCGGGACCGGTTGTCGTACCCGCCAGGTAGGTTGTGAGACATGCGCATCGCCACCTGGAACGTGAACTCGATCACCGCCCGCCTCCCGCGCCTGCTGGCCTGGCTGGAGAGCAGCGGCACCGACGTGCTCTGCCTCCAGGAGGCCAAGGTCGCCGAGGAGCAGTTCCCCGTCGAGCCGCTGCGCGAGCTGGGCTACGAGGCCGCCGTGCACGCCACCGGCCGGTGGAACGGCGTGGCGGTGCTCTCCCGCGTGGGTCTGGAGGACGTCGTCAAGGGGCTGCCCGGCGACCCCGGGTACGACGGCGTGACCGAACCCCGCGCCGTCTCCGCCACCTGCGGCCCGGTCCGCGTCTGGTCGGTGTACGTGCCCAACGGCCGCGAGGTCGGCCACCCGCACTACGCGTACAAGCTCCAGTGGTTCGAGGCCCTGCGCGCGGCCGTGCTCGGCGACGCGCAGGGCAGCCGTCCCTTCGCGGTCCTCGGCGACTACAACGTGGCACCGACCGACGACGACGTGTACGACACCGCCGCCTTCGAGGGCGCCACCCACGTCACCCCGGCCGAGCGCGCCGCCCTCGCCTCCCTGCGCGAGGCCGGCCTGAGCGACGTCGTCCCGCGCCCGCTCAAGTACGACCAGCCCTTCACCTACTGGGACTACCGCCAGCTCTGCTTCCCCAAGAACCGCGGCATGCGCATCGACCTGGTGTACGGCAACGCGCCCTTCGCCAAGGCCGTCAAGGACGCCTACGTGGACCGCGAGGAGCGCAAGGGCAAGGGCGCCTCCGATCACGCGCCCGTGGTGGTCGACCTCGACGTCTGATGCCACGCTGGGTCCATGAACCTTCCGTTCCTGGGCCCCCGGCACAAGAAGCACGCCACCGCGGCGCTCCCGGCCGACCCCGAGTCGGTCGCCGCGCTGCTGTCCGAGTGCGAGCTGCTGCGCGCCCAGGCGGCCCGGGCCGGAGTGCGCCTGGACGACACCCCGGCCTCCCTGGAGGCCCTGGACCAGATGGTCCCGCGCTGGCGCGACGACGCGGAGACGCTGCCCTGGCTGGGCAATGACGCCGGGCTGTACCTGGGTACGGTGCTGGTCCGCACCGTGCCCGGCGCCGCCTGGCGGATCCGCGCCGACGGCGAGCCCGTCCTGTGCCTCGCCTCCGGCCGCGAGGTGGAGGTGGTGGACGCCGGGCGGCAGTGGGCCATGAGCGGAGTGCCCGAACTCTCCCAGCTCTACGGCGAGATCGCCGAGATCTGAACCCGCCGCCCAACACGGGCTTAAATACGGCTAATGCCGGAAAGGTGCGTGTCGTCCCTCGGCTCCCCGGCCGTCTGGATAGTTTGCGGCGACCACCACCACACAGCGGAGAGTGGAGTAGGGCTGCGTATGGCCGTCGATCCGTTGATCGAACCGACGAACGGCGACTGGAAGAAGGCGTACGAGGCGACGCGCACCGGCCGGTTCACCCGGCGCCCCGTGGATTCCCGTCCGTTACCCGGGATTCCCTGACCATCCGCCACGCGGCCCCGGGGACGGCCCGAGGGCCGTTCTCCCATGCCGGGACCACCGGTCCCCGAGGCCTCGACTACGATGGTGCGTTCCGCCCCGTGGTGAGGCAATCCCGCCGCACCGCACCGGGACGGAGGCACTGCCGCCGGGCGGGGACCCCATGGTCCCCGCACCGTGAGAGGGGCGGCAGTTCACACGGGCCAGGCTCGTCCGGCGGCAGCCGGAGATCACTGCTCGCGCGGGCGAGGAGAAGGTCAGCTGCGCGCCGGACGAGTTGCGCTCGCCGTACGGGCGGGCAGACGGCGCCCCGCCCAACGGCCACCCCACCCGACAGGCAGTCACCCCGACGCGCGCTCACCCCGACAGGGCGTCACTCCGCAGCGGCCGCCGCCGGTTCCGGCGGCGTCCGGGCCGCCCGGGTCACATCCGCGACCGGCTCCACCACGTCCGGGCCGTACGCCTCGGAGTTGAGGACCTTCAGCAGCAGCACGAAGGTGCCGTCGCCGTAACGGCGGGCCAACCGCTCGTGATGGCGGGCGAGATAGCGCGTCGCAGCCTGGTTGGTGATCGCGCTCTGGCCGCAGAACAGGAACACCGGGCGGGCCCGCTCCTCGGCGGTGACCCGGGCGAGCAGCACGTACTCCGCCACGCCCCGCTCCCTGCGGTAGCGCTCGCCGCCGATGTGGAACGTGCCCCGCTCGGCGACCGGTTCGGGATCGGTGGTGATCCGCAGCCCCGGCAGCATCGCCGCCATGTGGGCGGCCGTACGGCGGTTGGAGGCCGGGCCGCCGACGCAAAATTCGGCGCGCTCGCCGAAGCCCTGGCGGACCGCGTCCTGGGTGACCAGGTCGGCGTGCGCCCCGCACTCCTTGATGAGCGCCGACAGCTCCAGCAGCGCGAACACGTCGTAGCGGTGGACCGCGGGTTCGGCGGCGGCCGGGTCACGGTTCACGACGAGCAGCGCCTCCGCGTTCTCCGGCAGCCCGAAGAAGGCTTGCTTGCGCCGCAGTTTGCGGCGCCACAGACAGGTGCGGGCGAGCCAGCCCAGCGATGCCGAGATGCCGGTCGCCACCAGCCCGAGGACGATGTTGCGCACGTCGTCGTTCATGGCCGCGCATGCTAACGGGCCAGGGGAGCGGGGGCGTACCGGCGTTCGAAATGTGACGGTCGTGTGGCGGGTGCCCCAGGCGTACTGTCGGTAGTGCGACAATCTGGTTACGCTGCGCGAACTGTCCCGACGGGAGGTACGGATGCGTCGTCCAGGCACGCGCAGACTGGCGGTTCTGGCGGTGTCGGCCGCCATGGTGACGGTGGGGGCCGCGGCACCGCCCGCCCCGAGGGCGAGCGGACCGGCCGGCAAGACCCCCGTGGCCGTGGGCTACGGCGGCGCCGTGGCCAGCGTCGACAAGGGCGCCACGGCCGCCGGCATCGAGGTCCTCGAGCACGGCGGCAACGCCGTCGACGCGGCCGTCGCCACGGCCGCCGCGCTCGGCGTCACCGAGCCCTACTCGTCCGGCGTGGGCGGGGGCGGCTACTTCGTCTACTACGACGCCAGGACGCGCACGGTCCACACCATCGACGGCCGGGAGACCGCCCCGCTGTCCGCCGGCTCCGACCTGTTCCTGGAGAACGGCAAGCCGCTCTCCTTCGACGACGCCGTCAGCAGTGGCCTCAGCGTCGGCACTCCGGGCACGCCCGCCACCTGGCAGACGGCCCTGGACCGATGGGGCAGCAGGGGCCTCGCCTCGGTCCTGCGGCCCGCCGAGCGGCTCGCCCGCGACGGCTTCACCGTGGACGACACCTTCCGCTCCCAGACCGCCGCCAACGAGACCCGGTTCCGTCACTTCCCGGACACCGCCAAGCTGTTCCTGCCGGGCGGCGAGCTGCCCGCCGTCGGCTCCACCTTCAAGAACCCGGAGCTGGCCCGCACCTACGAGGAGCTGGCGCAGAAGGGCGTGGGGGCGATCTACCACGGCGGCATAGGCGACGACATCGTCAAGACGGTCGAACACCCGCGCGTGGACCCCGCCTCCGGCTGGAAGGCCCGCCCCGGCAAGCTCGCCGAGAAGGACCTCGCCGTCTACCGGGCCAAGGAGCAGGCCCCCACCAGGACGTCGTACCGCGGTCTGAACGTCTACTCCATCGCTCCGTCCTCCTCGGGCGGCACCACGGTCGGCGAGGCGCTCAACATCCTGGAGGGTTCCGACCTGTCCAGGATGAGCGAGGCGCAGTACCTGCACCACTTCATCGAGGCCAGCCGGATCGCCTTCGCCGACCGCGGGCGCTGGGTCGGCGACCCCGCCTTCGAGAAGGTCCCCACCAAGCAGCTGCTGTCGCAGCGGTTCGCCGACTCGCGGGCCTGCCTCGTCAAGGACGACGCCGTCCTCACCAGCCCGCTCGCCCCCGGCGACCCGTACCACCCCGCGCCGTGCGCCAAGGGCGGCAAGGCGGCCCCGACGACGTACGAGGGCCAGAACACCACCCATCTGACGGTGGCCGACCGGTGGGGCGACGTCGTGTCGTACACCCTCACCATCGAGCAGACCGGCGGCAGCGCGATGACCGTGCCCGGCCGGGGCTTCCTGCTCAACAACGAGCTGACGGACTTCTCCTTCGCCCCGGCGAGCCCGTCCGTGCCCGACCCGAACCTGCCGGGACCGGGCAAGCGGCCGCGCTCGTCCATCTCGCCGACCATCGTCCTCGACGGGCACAACCGGCCCGTGGTGGCCCTCGGTTCGCCCGGCGGCGCGACCATCGTCACCACCGTCCTGCAGACCCTGACCGAGTTCCTCGACCGGCGGCTGCCGCTGGTCGACGCCATCGCCGCACCCCGCGCCAGCCAGCGCAACGCGGCCCGGACGGAACTCGAACCCGCCCTGTACGACAGCCCGCTGCGCGGGCAGCTGGAGGCCATCGGGCACCGGTTCAGCCGCAACCCGGAGATCGGCGCCGCGACCGGCGTCCAGCGGCTCCCGGACGGCAGATGGCTGGCCGCCGCCGAGAAGGTACGACGCGGCGGCGGCTCGGCGATGGTGGTGGACCCGGCGCCGTAGCGCCCGTCCCTGCGGTGCCGGGAGCGAGCCGCCCCCGGCACCGCAGGACTCTCAGCCCATCGGATCGGGCGGCGGGGCCGGCCGGGCCTCGGGCGCGGGCGCCGACGGCCCGGGCGTACCACGGAAGTCCAGCCGCCCGTCCGCGACGTCCACCGTGACCCGGCTGCCCTCGGAGATGGTGCCGTCCAGCAGCAGCCGGGACAGCCGGTTGTCCACCTCCCGCTGGATGGTGCGGCGCAACGGCCGGGCGCCGTACTCCGGCTGGTAGCCGCGCTCGGCGAGCCAGTCGACGGCCGCGTCCGTGAACTCCACCGAGACGCCCTGGCCGTCCAGCAGCCGCCGGGTGCTCTCCAGCAGCAGGTCGGTGATCTGCCGCAGTTGCTCACCGGTCAGCTGGCGGAAGACCACGATCTCGTCGATCCGGTTGAGGAACTCCGGCCGGAAGTGCTCGCGCAGCGGCCGCAGGATCTGCTCGCGCCGCGCCTCCTCGTCGGCGTCCGCGCTGCCCGGACCGAACCCGATCCCCGCGCCGCGCCGGGTGATCGCCTCGGAGCCCAGGTTGCTGGTCATCACGATGACCGTGTTGGTGAAGTCCACCGTGCGGCCCTGGGAGTCGGTCAGCCGGCCGTCGTCCAGCACCTGGAGCAGGATGTTGAAGACGTCCGGGTGCGCCTTCTCCACCTCGTCGAGCAGCAGCAGCGAGTACGGGTGCCGGCGCACCACCTCGGTGAGCTGACCGGCCTCCTCGTGCCCGACGTACCCCGGCGGGGCGCCGACCAGCCGGGAGACGGTGTGCCGCTCCTGGTACTCGCTCATGTCCAGGCGGACCATGCGGTCCTCGCTGCCGAACAGGGCCTCGGCGAGCGCGCGGGCCAGCTCGGTCTTGCCGACACCGGTCGGGCCGAGGAAGAGGAAGCTGCCGATGGGCCGACGGGGGCTGGCGAGCCCGGCGCGCGAGCGCAGCACCGCCTCGGCGACCACGGCGACGGCCTCCTCCTGGCCGACCACCCGCTGGTGCAGGTGCGCCTCCAGGCCCAGCAGCCGTTCCTTCTCCTCCTGGGTGAGCCGGCTGACCGGGATGCCGGTCTGCCGGGACACCACCTCGGCGATGGACTCCGCCGTGACCTCCAGCTGGCCCTCGTCGGCCTGGCCGTCCCCGCTGGTCTCGGTGATGCGCTGCTTCAGCTCCGCGATCCGGTCGCGCAGCCGCTTGGCCTCCTCGTAGTCCTCGTCGGCGACCGCCTGGTCCTTGTCCCGGACCAGCTGGTCCACCTCGCGCTCCAGCGCGCGCACATCGGTGCCCTTGGTGCGGGCGCCGAGCCGGACCCGGGCGCCCGCCTGGTCGATCAGGTCGATCGCCTTGTCCGGCAGCCGCCGGTCGGTGAGGTACCGGTCGGACAGCTCCACGGCGGCGACCAGCGCCTCGTCGGAGTAGCGGACCTGGTGGTGGGCCTCGTAGCGGTCGCGCAGCCCGCGCAGGATCTCGATGGTGTCCTGCACCGTCGGCTCGGGCACCAGCACCGGCTGGAAGCGGCGGGCCAGCGCCGCGTCCTTCTCGATCCGGCGGAACTCCTCCAGGGTGGTGGCACCCACGATGTGCAGCTCTCCCCGGGCGAGCGCGGGCTTGAGGATGTTGCCCGCGTCCATCGCGCCGCCCTCGCCGCCGGAGCCCGCGCCGACGACGGTGTGCAGTTCGTCGATGAACACGATCAGCCGGTCGGAGTTGGCGCGGATCTCCTCCACGATGTTGTTCAGGCGCTCCTCGAAGTCGCCCCGGTAGCGGGTGCC
Source organism: Streptomyces misionensis (assembly GCF_007896895.1). GTDB lineage: Bacteria > Actinomycetota > Actinomycetes > Streptomycetales > Streptomycetaceae > Streptomyces > Streptomyces misionensis_A. The sequence continues at coordinate 50,443 of NZ_VOGW01000102.1, forward strand.
GGCCACCACCCCGGTGAGGTCGAGCGCGACGACCCGCCGCCCGGCGAGCCCGTCCGGCACGTCGCCGTCGGCGATCCGCTGCGCGAGGCCCTCCACGATGGCCGTCTTGCCGACGCCCGCGTCGCCGATCAGCACCGGGTTGTTCTTGCCGCGCCGGGACAGCACCTCGACGGTCTGCTCGATCTCCGTGTCCCGGCCGATCACCGGGTCGATCCGGCCCTGCCGGGCGAGGTCGGTCAGATCACGGCCGTACTTGTCCAGGGTGGGCGTGGTGGAGGGCCGCTGCCGCTCCACGCGGACCTGGCCGGTGCTCTCCGGCGGCTCCGGGGGCAGCGCGCCCGCCGGGAACCGGGCCGCGTGCAGGATGTGCCCGGCGGCCGAGTCCGGGTTCGAGGCGAGCGCGCTGAGCACGTGCTCGGGGCCGATGTACCCGGCGCCGCTGGAGCGGGCCATGTCGTGCGCGTCCAGCAGGGCCCGCTTCACCGCGGGGGTCAGGGACAGGGAGGTCGGCGGCGGCACCTCGCCCGGCGGGTGCTGCACCGGGCCCGCCCGGTCGTCGATCTCCGTGGCGAGCGAGTCTGGGTCGGCACCGGCCCGGCTCAGCAGGCTGCGGGTGGGCTCGGTGGCCACGGCGGCGCGCAGCAGATGCTGGGTGTCCAGGTCCCGGCTGCCGTGCTCGGCGGCGTACTGGGCGGCTCCTCTGACCAGCTCCCGCGCCGGCTGGCTGAGCAGCCGGCCGATGTCGATGTGGCGCGGGCCCGGGGCTCCGCCGGCGGCACCACTGAAGAAGCGGGCGAGGAATTCCCCGAAGGGGTCAGGAGGGTAGCCGTTGGTCATGGCGATGCTTTCCTTCGCTGACGGTGGCTCCGCCGGGTAACCGGGGTGGGGGGTGCTCATGCCCACGATGGCATGAACTCCGGGGGCGGGCATGTTCGCCGACGGGGCCGAAAGCGGCCCCTGCGGGACACGGCGACCCGTGTGCGTACGGGGTCCGCGCCCCGGCCCGGGGAGCGGGGCCGTCGCTGTGGCGGCCCCCGACGACCGCCGGTCGCGAAGCCGAACGTATCGCCGCCGAGGCCGCTGGGCCGCGGGTCGGCGGGGCGTGGGTGGCTCACCGCGGGGCCGGGCGAACCGCCGCCGGGCCGGTCGTCCGGGGTGGGAATGCGGGCCGCCGTCGTGGGGTGCCGGCCGCGCGACCACGACGATGCGGTGCACCGGTATTTTAATTGGACGGCGGGGGCGGGCACAATGGACGCATGGTGCGCACCCCCCTCACCCCCGAAGAGCGCGACCGCGGAGAGCGGCTCGGGCGACTGCTGCGTGCGGCGCGCGGCGACCGGAGCATGGTCGAGGTCGCCGCCGCGGCGGGCGTCTCGGCCGAGACCCTGCGGAAGATCGAGACGGGACGCGCGCCGACCCCGGCGTTCTTCACCGTGGCCGCCGTGGCCGCCGTGCTCGGCCTGTCCATGGACGACCTCGCCGCGCACTGCACCCTGGCCGCCGCCTGAGGGCCGCGCCCGCGCTCACCCACAGGAGTGCGAAACAGGATCGACTCCGAGGCTTGACGGCAATGGTCTTGGCAAGGGGCGCCAAGAGGCTTACGTTCGTGCCTCTACGGCCTGCTCTACGGGCGTAGAGGCTCTGACGTCGTGTCGAAGGAGCAGCTCATGGCCAACGTCGTCCGCGCCGCTCTGGTCCAGGCCACCTGGACCGGCGACACCGAGTCCATGGTGGCGAAACACGAGGAGCACGCCCGCGAGGCGGCCCGCCGGGGCGCGAGGATCATCGGGTTCCAGGAGGTCTTCAACGCCCCCTACTTCTGCCAGGTCCAGGAGCCGGAGCACTACCGCTGGGCCGAACCCGTGCCGGACGGCCCGACCGTCACCCGGATGGCGCAGCTCGCGCGCGAGACCGGGATGGTGATCGTCGCCCCGGTGTTCGAGGTCGAGCAGCCCGGCTTCTACTACAACACCGCCGCCGTGATCGACGCGGACGGCACCTGCCTCGGCAAGTACCGCAAGCACCACATCCCCCAGCTCAAGGGCTTCTGGGAGAAGTACTACTTCAAACCCGGCAACCTGGGCTGGCCCGTCTTCGACACCGCCGTCGGCAGGGTCGGCGTCTACATCTGCTACGACCGCCACTTCCCGGAGGGCTGGCGGCAACTGGGCCTCGGCGGAGCACAGTTGGTGTACAACCCGTCGGCCACCCACCGAAGCCTGTCCAGCCATCTGTGGCAGCTGGAGCAGCCCGCCGCCGCGGTCGCCAACGAGTACTTCATCGCCGCCATCAACCGGGTCGGCCGGGAGGAGTACGGCGACAACGACTTCTACGGGACCTCGTACTTCGTGGACCCGCGCGGCCGGTTCGTCGGCGACACCGCCGGCGACAAGGCCGACGAACTCCTCGTCCGCGACCTCGACTTCGACCTGATCGACGAAGTGCGGCAGCAGTGGGCCTTCTACCGCGACCGCCGTCCCGACGCCTACGAAGGACTGGTGCAGCCGTGAGCGACCTCTACTCCCGACACCGCAGGGTCATGCCCGACTGGCTCGCCCTCTACTACGACGACCCCATCGAGATCACCCACGGCGAGGGCCGCCACGTCTGGGACTCCGACGGCCGCCGCTACCTGGACTTCTTCGGCGGCATCCTCACCACCATGACCGCGCACGCGCTGCCCGAGGTGACCAAGGCGGTCAGCGAGCAGGCCGGGCGCATCCTGCACTCCTCGACCCTCTACCTCAACCGGCCGATGGTCGAACTCGCCGAGCGCGTCGCCCAGGTGAGCGGCATCCCCGACGCCCGCGTCTTCTTCACCACCTCCGGCACCGAGGCCAACGACGCCGCCCTGCTGCTCGCCACGACCTACCGGCGCAGCAACACCGTCCTGGCCATGCGCAACAGCTACCACGGCCGTTCCTTCTCCACCGTCGGCATCACCGGCAACCGCAGCTGGTCCCCGACCTCGCTGTCCCCGCTCCAGACCCTGTACGTGCACGGCGGTGTCCGCACCCGGGGCCCCTTCGCCCACCTGGACGACCGCGCCTTCATCGACGCGTGCGTCGCCGATCTGAAGGACGTCCTCGGGCACACCCGTCCGCCCGCCGCGCTGATCGCGGAACCCGTCCAGGGCGTCGGCGGATTCACCTCGCCGCCCGACGGACTGTACGCGGAATTCCGCGCCCTGCTGAACGCGTACGGCATCCTGTGGATCTCCGACGAGGTGCAGACCGGCTGGGGCCGCACCGGCGACCACTTCTGGGGCTGGCAGGCGCACGCCCGCAGCGGGCCGCCCGACATCGTCACCTTCGCCAAGGGCATCGGCAACGGCATGTCCATCGGCGGTGTCATCGCCCGCTCCGAGATCATGAACTGCCTCGACGCCAACAGCATCTCCACCTTCGGCGGCACGCAGATCACCATGGCCGCCGGCCTCGCCAACCTCACCTACCTCCTCGAACACGACCTCCAGGGCAACGCCCGCCGGGTCGGCGGCCTGCTCATCGAGCGGCTGCGGTCCGTCGCCGCCCAGCTGCCCGGGGTGCGCGAGGTCCGCGGACGCGGGCTGATGATCGGCATCGAGCTGGTGAAACCGGGCACCGACGAGGCCGACCCGCAGGCGGCCGCCGCCGTCCTCGAGGCGGCCCGCGCCGGAGGCCTGCTCATCGGCAAGGGCGGCGGCCACGACACCAGCGCCCTGCGCATCGCCCCGCCCCTGTCGCTGACCGTCGCCGAGGCCGAGGAGGGCGCCGCCATCCTCGAAAGCGCGCTGCGGAGCGCGTACTGACACCGAAGGGAACACCCGGCACCGCCGAGCACCAAGGGGATACGGCCATGACCACCACCTCGGGACCCGGACCCGCCGCCCCGCCGGAACCCGCCCTCTCGGTCCGCCAGGTGCTGACCCTGGAGCGGGTCCTCGCCGGCCGGCCCGAGGTGGTGGCGGGCGCCGGCGGCCTGGACCGGCCGGTGCGCTGGGTGCACGTCGCCGAGGCCGCCGACGTGGGCGTGATGCTCACCGGCGGCGAGATGGTGCTCACCACCGGTGTGCTCCTCGCCGGCGACGAGGCCAAGCAGGCCGAGTACATCCGGTCCCTGCACCGCGCCGAGGCCGCCGCCGTGGTCCTCGGCCTCGGCCGGGCCTTTCCCGCGCCGCCCGAGGTGATGCGCCGGGCCGCCGAGCGCTGCGGGCTGCCGCTGGTCGTCCTGCACCGTCCCTTCCCCTTCGCCGAGCTGACCGAGGAGGTCCAGTCCCTGCTGCTGCGGCGCAAGTTCGCCGCCGTCAGCCTCTCCGAGACGGTCCGTACCGACCTCACCGCGCTGATCACGGCCGGCGCCCCGTTGCAACGGCTGCTGGACGAGGTCGCCCGGCACGGCGGCTGCCCGGTCGTCGTCACCAATCTCGCCCACCGCGTCCTCGCCACCGCGGGGGAGCGGTCCGCGGTGGACGACGTGCTGCGCGACTGGGAGCGCATCGCCCGGCAGACCGGCGGCGCCGGCGACGAGTGGATCCGCGCCGAACTCGGCGGGCGCGGCGAGCGCTGGGGCCGGCTGCTGCTGTGCGGCTACCGGGGCGAGGCGGCCACCGGACGGCTGCTCGCCGACCGCGCCGCCGAGGCCCTGGTCCTGCACCGGATGCTCGGCGGCGGCTCCGCGCACAGCTGGGAGGAGCAGTGCGCGCAGAGCCTGCTCACCGACCTCGTCTCCGGCGTCGTACCGGCCCGGCAGCTGCTGCCGCGGGCCCGCGCGGCCGGGCTGCCGGTCAATCTGCGCACCTTCGTGCCGCTCGTCGTCCCCGACGCCGAACCGGCCGTGCTCGACCGGATGCTGCGAGTGCTGGGCCTGGCCGGGCTGGCCGGCGAGCTGTCCGACGGGGTCACCGCCGTACTGCTCAGCCTGCCCCGCGACCGGCCCGCGCAGACCCTGCTCACGCTCTTCGCGGCCCGGCTGCGCGAGGCGACCGGACGGCCGGACGCCGTGGTCGCCGCCGCGGACCCGCGCACCGTCTGGGACGAGGTGCCCGCCGGACTGCGCGAGGCCCGGCACGTCGCCGAGGCCGTCGCCGGCTCCGCGGCCGCGCTCGGCCTGCCGGCCGTCGTCCGGCTGAAGGACGTCCATCTGCGGGGCCTGGTCCGGCTGCTGCGCGACGACCCGCATGTGCAGTCCTTCGCCGAACGGGAGCTGGACGGGCTGCTGTGCACGGCCGAACCCGAACTGCTCGGCGTGCTGCGCACCTATCTGGCGACCGGCCGCAACAAGTCCCGCACCGCCCGGCTCCACCATGTCTCCCGGCCCGCGCTCTACCGCCGCCTGGAAGCCATACAGGACCGCCTCGGCGTCGACCTGGACGATTTCGAGCAGGCCGCCTCGGTGCACATCGCGCTTCTCGCGCATGACGCGCAACAACGCTGAAACCTGAGACCACCTGGGAAAACGGCGGTGAAACATGGGCCCACGAAGACATGACACGGTGGCACGCCGACCCTGCGGGGACGTGACACGCTGCCCGTCGAACCGCGCCCGACCGCTTCCTAGGCTCACCGGACACCCACCAACCGGAGGCTTCGATGAGCCGAGTGATCCGAGCCGCCCTCTTCCAGGCCGCCTGGACCGGCGACAAGGAATCCATGATCCAGGTGCACGAGCAGGCCGTCCGCGACGCGGCCGCCCAGGGCGCCCAAGTCCTCTGCTTCCAGGAGCTGTTCTACGGCCCCTATTTCTGCCAGGTGCAGGACAAGGCGTTCTACGACTACGCCGAACGGATTCCCGACGGCCCGACCGTGCGGCGCTTCCAGTCCCTCGCCCGCGCCCTCGGCATCGTGCTGATCCTGCCGATGTACGAGGAGGAGCAGCCGGGCGTCCTCTACAACACCGCCGCCGTGATCGACGCGGACGGCACCTACCTCGGCAAGTACCGCAAGACCCACATCCCCCAGGTGCGGGGCTTCTGGGAGAAGTTCTACTTCCGCCCGGGCAACAGCGGCTGGCCCGTCTTCGACACCGCCGTCGGCCGGATCGGCGTCTACATCTGCTACGACCGCCACTTCCCCGAGGGCTGGCGGGCGCTGGGCCTCGCCGGCGCCGAGATCGTCTTCAACCCCTCGGCCACCTCCCGCGGCCTGTCCCGCTACCTGTGGCAGCTGGAGCAGCCCGCGGCGGCCGTCGCCAACGAGTTCTTCGTCGGCGCCATCAACCGGGTCGGCGTGGAGGACCTGGGCGACAACGACTTCTACGGCACCACGTACTTCGTGGACCCCGAGGCCCAGTACGTCGGCGAGGTCGCGAGCGACAAGGAGAACGAACTCGTCGTACGCGACCTGGACCTCGCCAAACTCCGCGAGGTCCGCGACCGCTGGCAGTTCTACCGGGACCGGGCGCCGGGCGCGTACACGCCGCTGACCGCGCCGTGACCGAAGCCGAGTGATCCAAGGGAGCAGCATGAGCAGCCGTACCGTCATCCGCGGTGGCCTCGTCGTCACCGCGTCGGACGAGATCCACGCCGACGTCCTCATCGAGGACGGCCGCATCGCCGCCCTGGCGGCGTCCGGCACCCCCGCTGCCGCCGCGTTCACCGCCGACCGCACCATCGACGCCACCGGGAAGTACGTCATCCCCGGCGGCGTCGACGGCCACACCCACATGGAGATGCCGTTCGGCGGCACCTACGCCTCCGACACCTTCGAGACCGGCACCCGCGCCGCCGCCTGGGGCGGTACGACCACGATCGTGGACTTCGCCATCCAGAGCGTCGGCCACTCCCTGCGCGAGGGCCTGGACGCCTGGCACGCCAAGGCCGAGGGAAACTGCGCGATCGACTACGCCTTCCACATGATCGTCTCCGATGTGCACGAGGAGACGCTCAAGGAGATGGACCTGCTGGTCGAGGAGGGCGTGACCTCCTTCAAGCAGTTCATGGCCTACCCGGGGGTCTTCTACTCGGACGACGGCCAGATCCTGCGCGCCATGCAGCGCGCCGCCGGCAACGGCGGGCTGATCATGATGCACGCGGAGAACGGCATCGCCATCGACGTCCTCGTGGAACAGGCCCTCGCCCGCGGCGAGACCGACCCGCGCCACCACGGCGAGGTCCGCAAGGCGCTGCTGGAGGCCGAGGCCACCCACCGCGCCATCCGGCTCGCCCAGGTCGCCGGCGCACCGCTGTACGTCGTGCACGTCTCGGCGGCCGAGGCGCTCGCCGAACTGGCGCGGGCCCGGGACGACGGCCTGAACGTGTTCGGCGAGACCTGCCCGCAGTACCTGTTCCTGTCCACCGACAACCTCGCCGAGCCGGACTTCGAGGGCGCCAAGTACGTGTGCTCGACGCCCCTGCGGCCCAGGGAACACCAGGCGGCGCTGTGGCGGGGCCTGCGCACCAACGACCTCCAGGTGGTCTCCACCGACCACTGCCCGTTCTGCTTCACCGGCCAGAAGGAGCTGGGCCGCGGCGACTTCTCCAAGATCCCCAACGGGATGCCGGGCGTGGAGAACCGCATGGACCTGCTCCACCAGGCCGTGGTCGAGGGGCACATCTCCCGCCGCCGCTGGATCGAGATCGCCTGCGCCACCCCGGCGCGGATGTTCGGGCTCTACCCGAAGAAGGGCACCATCGCCCCGGGCGCCGACGCCGACGTGGTGATCTACGACCCGCACGCCGAGCAGGTCATGTCCGCCGAGACCCACCACATGAACGTCGACTACTCGGCGTACGAGGGCAAGCGGACCACCGGCCGGGTGGAGACCGTCCTCTCGCGCGGCGAACCCGTCATCGACCAGCGGGAGTACACCGGGCACGCCGGGCACGGCGTCTACACCCCGCGCTCCACCTGTCAGTACCTCAACTAGGAGTGGCGCCCATGGACTTCGGACTCGTCCTGCAGACCGACCCGCCGGCCTCCCGCGTCATCGACCTCATGCGACGGGCCGAGGACAACGGCTTCACCCACGGCTGGACCTTCGACTCCGCCGTGCTCTGGCAGGAGCCGTTCGTGATCTACAGCCAGATCCTCGCCCGGACGCGGAGCCTGACGGTCGGGCCGATGGTCACCAACCCGTCCACCCGCACCCCGGAGGTCACCGCCTCCACCTTCGCCACCCTCAACGACATGTTCGGCAACCGCACCGTCTGCGGCATCGGCCGCGGCGACTCCGCGATGCGGGTGGCGGGCCGCAGGCCCAACACCCTCGCGCGGATCAGCGAGGCCATGAAGGTGATCCGCGCCCTCGGCCGCGGCGACTGCGCCGACCTCGGCGGCGGCACGGTCGTGCGGTTCCCCTGGGTCGGGCCGGGCGCCCGGCTCCCCGTCTGGATGGCCGCGTACGGCCCGAAGGCGCTCAAGATGACCGGCGAGGAGGCCGACGGCTTCATCCTCCAGCTGGCCGACCTCTACCTCACCGAGTACATGGTGAAGGCCGTCAAGGACGCGGCCCGGGCGGCCGGGCGCGACCCCGACGAGGTCACCGTCTGCGTGGCGGCCCCCGCTTACGTCACCGCCGACGACTCGCCCGAGGCCCTCGCCCACGCCCGCGCGCAGTGCCGCTGGTTCGGCGGCATGGTCGGCAACCACGTCGCCGACCTGGTCACCAAGTACGGCGAGCACTCCGCCCAGGTGCCCGGCGAACTCACCGACTACATCAAGGCCCGGCAGGGCTACGACTACGCCCACCACGGGCGCAGCGGCAACCCGGACACCGAGTTCGTGCCCGACGAGATCGTGGACCGGTTCTGCCTGATCGGCCCGGCCGAGCGGCACATCGAGAAGCTGAACGCCCTGCGCGCGCTGGGCGTCGACCAGTTCGCGCTGTACGACATGCACGACGCGCAGGAGGCCACCATCGACGCCTACGGCACGAAGGTGATCCCGGCCGTCAACTCCTGACCGCACGACTCCCGTTCGTCACC
>NZ_VOGW01000102.1:59624-82540 GCF_007896895.1 Streptomyces misionensis
ACCCGCCTCGTTCTCCGATTGGGGCCCGCCCATGACCGACACCGCTCCCGCCGGCATACCACCGACGGCCCAAGTCACCCTTCCCGACGGCCGGGTGGAGATCGCCCCCGGCGCACCGCAGCCCAGCGGCCGCTACGCCAACGAGGACCTGCTGCCGGTCCCGGTCGGCGGGCGCACCTGGACGACGTACAACTTCACGGCGCTGTGGGTCGGCATGGCCCACAACACGGCCTCCTGGACCCTGGCCTCCGGTCTGATCGCCGTCGGCATGGACTGGAAGCAGGCGGTGTTCACCATCGCCGTCGCCAATCTGGTCGTGCTGGTCCCGATGCTGCTGACCGGGCACGCGGGACCCAGGTACGGCATCCCCTTCCCGGTCTTCGCCCGCGCCTCCTTCGGGGTGCGCGGCGCCAACCTGCCCGCCGTAGTGCGGGCGTTGGTGGCGTGCGGCTGGTTCGGCATCCAGACGTGGATCGGCGGCGAGGCCATCTACTTCCTCGCCGGGAAACTGATCGGCGACGGCTGGTCGGACGCGGCGCGCGTCGGCGGCTACGCCTGGACCATGTGGCTGTCGTTCGCGATCTTCTGGGCGCTGCAAGTGGCCATCATCCACCGGGGGATGGAGACCATCCGCCGCTTCGAGAACTGGGCGGCGCCGTTCGTGCTGGTCGGCGCGTTCGTGATGCTGTGGTGGATGGCGAGCAGGGCCGGCGGCGTCGGCCCGCTGTTCGACCAGCCCTCCAGGCTGAGCTGGGGCGGACCGTTCTGGAAGCTGTTCTGGCCGTCCCTGATGGGCATGATCGGGTTCTGGTCCACCCTGTCGCTGAACATCCCGGACTTCACCCGATACGGCAGGAGCCAGCGCGCCCAGACCTGGGGCCAGGCGCTCGGCCTGCCGACCACCATGACCCTCTTCGCCTTCCTCTCCGTCCTGGTCACCTCCGGTTCCCAGGCGGTCTACGGCAAGCCGGTGTGGGACCCGGTGCAACTGGCCGCGAAGACCGACAACCCGGTCGGCCTGCTCTACGCCCTGGTCACCGTCCTGGTGGCGACCCTCTCGGTGAACATCGCGGCCAACCTGGTCTCGCCGGCCTTCGACTTCTCCAACGTGGCGCCGCGGAAGGTGAGTTTCCGTACCGGTGCGCTGATCACCGCGGTCCTCGCGGTGCTGATCTTCCCCTGGAAGCTGTACTCCGACCCGCAGGGCTACATCTTCACCTGGCTCGGGCTGGTCGGCGGTCTGCTCGGCACCGTCGCCGGCATCCTCGTCGCCGACTACTGGTTCCTGCGCCGCACCCGGCTGGACCTCGCCGACCTGTACCGCGCCGGCGGCCGGTACTGGTACACGGGCGGCTGGAACTGGCGGGCGGTCGTCGCCTTCCTCGCCGGCGGTGTCCTCGCGATCGGCGGCGCCGGCCTCAAGCCGCTGTTCGACGGCCGCCTGATCCCCGCCCTCGCCCCGCTCGCCGACTACGGCTGGGCGGTGGGCCTTTGCACCTCGCTGGTGCTGTACCTGGCCCTGTCCCTGCCGGCCGCCGGCAAACGGCGCACCGCGGCCTGACCTCACCGGGGGCGTCCTGGTCCGCGCGGGCTAGGACGCCCTACCCCCGAGCGCCGCCACGGCGGCCCGCGCCGCCTTGATGGCCCCGGTGTTGATCTCGTCCGTCCCGGGCGCCTTCCTGGTGTCGAAGTCGCTGCCGCTGTACGTCACCACCACCAGGGCGTTGGAGACGCGCACCATCACGACGCCCTCGCGGGTCTGCTGCTTGTCCTCGGTGCTGAGGTTCACGACCGAGTACGCGCTGTCCCCGAGCCCCGGCACGGTGCCGCCGCCGCTCTTCTTGTCCATCTGCTGCCGGTACTGCCGGGTGGCCTCCTGCACCGAGTCGCCGATCTCGTACGACACGTCGAGCCAGCGGTAGGCGTAGCCGTGCAGGGCGTTCCAGGAACAGGTGCGGCGCAGCGTGGGGTCCGTCGAGGGGATCTCCTTGCCGCCCGTCTTCGCCCCGGGCACCAGCGACTTCACCGTCGACGCGGGCACGCCGGAGCAGGGGGCGGGGGAGGTGGAGTACGCCTTGGCCTGCGCGTCGGCCGAGGGCGCGGGCGCGGACGAGCGCGCGGACGCCTGCGGATCCGCCGGGTGCCCCGCGGTGGTGGACGGCGCGGCCGGACTTGAGGACAGCGCCCACCCGGCGCAGGCGAGGACCACGACCGGGGTCAGACGCGCGGTGAGGGTGAGCGGCAGAGGCAGAGAACGCACGGCGCACATCTCGGGGGAGGGGTGCGGAAGAGGTCCGCATGATGGACGGGGGACGACAGTCTCACATGACGGCCTGTGAGCGGAAGCGGTAACTCGCTGCGTGCTCGGCCGGTCACCCGGCACCCATCACCACGTGCCGCTCCGCCCGGTTCGTGTCTCCAGCCGGCGACGGGCGCCGACTTCGCCGGGGTATTCGCGGACGGTGAGGACGGCGGCCGACCAGCCGACGCACCATGCGACGATCGGGGGCAGGACCGGCGCCGCCAGCAGCAACGGAACGAGACCGGCCCGGGACCAGTACACAGCGCGGCTTCGCTCCGCGCGCTTGGTCGCACGGAACGCGTCGGGTGCCGGTGGGTCCACCAGCTGTCGGCGCAGTTTCCGGCGCCGGCCGACCCATCCCCGGACGAGGGTCGCGCAGGAAGCGGCGATCTGCACGGCGTCCCAGACCCGGCGCACACGGGGCGGCATGGAGGTGCGCGGAGCGCCGGAGTACAGCATCAGCGCCACGTAGCCGCACAGGGCCAGGACGGCGAGCAGGAAGAGGGCGTTGACGGTCCGGCGCAGCCAGTAGCGCGGGCCGCGTTCGTACCAGGTGGTGCCCAGTCCCGGCAGGGACGGGACCTCCACTGCGGTCGTGCGCGTTCTCATGGTGCGGCGTGGTGCTCTTCCATCCAGCGGCGGGCGCCGACCTCACTGGGGTACTCGCGGACGGCGACCCAGGAGATCAACCAGCCGGCGACGTACGCGGCGAAGGCCGGCATGACGGGCGCGGCGAGGATGACGAGCCCGCGGCCCAGGGCGACCAGGCCCGGGGCCCGCCTGCTGTGGTCCCGTTTGGCCCGGTAGGTCTCCCCGGGGGAGGGGGGATCGAGCAGCGCCTCGCGGTGGCCGCGGCGCTGGGTCACCCAGCCCCATACGAACGTCACACAGGACGCCACCACCTGCACCCCGTCCCACACGGCCCGCGCGGTGGACGGCAGGATGTCGCGGAATCCCGAGTACAGGCTCAGCGAGAAGAAGCCGAGCATGGCGATGACGAGCAGGAAGAAGACCGCCGTGCGGATCCGGCACAGCCAGTACAGCGCGCCGCGTGTGTACCACGTCCGGCCGAGCTTCGGCAGGGCGGGCACGGGCACGGAGAAGCCGGGGGCGGGGGCCTCAGAAGATGCTTTTGACGCCATGCCAGACATCCTTCACCAGTCGCTTCCCGTCGTCGTACGTCTCCGAGGTGACGTGTTTCGTCCCCGTCCACACACCACCGACCACACCGTGGTCGTGGATGTCCTCGCTCCAGTGCTCGTGGAAGGAATGGTCGATGATGCCGGTCGCGCCGATGACCACGACGCCGCCGACCCCGGCCACCACGGCCGTGGGCACCTCGAAGGGCACGGCGGCCACCACACCCGCGGTGATGGCCGTGCCCGCCACCAGACCGCCGACGTTGGCGCCGCCGTCCACGGCGATCGACTTCTGCCACGACCACCCCTTGTCGTGGTCGTCGGACGCCTCCAGCACACCGCACGCACCGGCCGCGGCGACGTCCAGCACCGGGATCTCCTTCAGGAAGTCCGGCACCGCCTCCAGGCTCTTGCCCGCGCGCAGCAGCTCCGCCGCGTCGGCCACCTTCACGTTGAGCGCACGGTCGTAGGGCAGCTTGGTGCTGCCGTTCTCGGCGCGCGCGATCGCGTTCTCGAGGTCGTCCACCTTGGTGAGCGCGTCCGCGTACGCGCCCTTGGCGGGCAGGTCCTTGGGCAGCGCCTTGCCCGCCTTCTGGTACGCCTTGCGCTCCGCCCGCAGTTCCTTCTTGGCGTCCTGCGCCGCCTGCTTCGCGTCGTCGAGCTTCTCGCGCGCCTGCGCGCCGCCGGCCCGGGCGTCCTCGGCGTCGTACGCGTACAGGCCGCGCAGATAGTCCGCGATGGTGGTCTTGTCCCCGGTGGACACCGAACTGTCCTTGGCCGTCACCTTGTCGTACAGGTCCGACAGCTTCTGCGCCGCGTCCAGACGCGCGTGCTGGGCGGTGTGCAGGATGCCGTCGCGCACCTTGGCGTACTCGTTCATCGCCGAGACGGCCTTCTGGTCGTCCGCGCTCGGCGGGTTCGCCGTCATGATCGGCACCGGCGCGCCCTTGGGGTCCGTCGCCACGCCCTTGCCGGCGGCGACGTGCTCCGCGTTCTGCAGCGACGTCTCGCAGGTCGTCAACGCGTCGGCGAGGTCGCCCAGGATGCCGCCCACCTCGGACACCAGCTCGGCGAAGGCGCCGGCCGTGAACTCGTCCTCGGACCACTTGCCGCGGAAGGTCTCCGCCGCCTCGCCCTTCCAGCCGGCGTCGTCCGCCAGCTTGTCGACGGCCTTGCTCAGCACCTTCACCACGCCGTCGAGTTTGTCCTTGGCGTTCTTGTAGGTGGTCGCCATCGTGTGCAGGCCACCGATGTCACCGCCGACCCAGCTGTCGCCCATCAGTCCAGACCCTCCGTCAGGTCCTCGAAGACACCGTGCACGTCCACGTCGTGCCGGTGGAAGGAGTCGCGCGCGTACGCGGCCTTGTCACCGCGGTCGTCCAGGTGGTCGGCGAGCCCGGTGTGCAGGGCGATGATGAGGTTCGCGACCTCCTTGATCGCGGCGTCCAGCGCCGGGTCGCCGCCGCTGACGATGGCCGGGGACACGTCCGGGGCGAGTTTGCGGTAGTCGCCCGCCTGGTCGTGGAAGGCCTTGGCCAGTGCGGTCAGGTCGTCGTAGACGACCTTGAAGTCGGCCGTCATCGGCGCACCTCCTGCGCGAAGGCGGCCAGGTCCTCGGGCCGCCAGTTGGTCTCTCCCGGTGCGAGCCGCGGATCGAGGAGGACGGTGACGCCCCGCTCGTCCATGCCCTCGGCCAGCGGGCCGAGCGAACTGGCCACCCACGGCTGTGCCTCACCGAGTGCCGCGGCCAGCTTCGCCGGCGTGGTGAAGGCGAAGGCGACCGTGCCGTACGACGGATGCGCGAAGAGCTCGACCATGACGAACGGGACACGTGCGGCGCGGCCCCGGGTGCCCGTCCCGAGGACGGAGCGCGGATGCGCCGGCACGCACACCGGGGTCCGGTACGGCGGCACGCCCGGCTTGGGGCCCGGCCGGTCGTCCGTGACCGGACGTGGCGCGGGGGCGCTCTCGGCGAGGTCCAGCAGCCGTGAGCGGCGCGGCTCGGGCGCCTGCTGCGAGAGGCCGGCTCCCGGTGGTGCCGGTTCCGTCCCCACGAAATCGAGCAGGCGTGAACGTATCGGCGCCGCCACCGCCGTCACCTCTTCCCCGTGGTCGTGCATGGCCGATTCAGGCCCGACCACGGTAGCCAGCGGGCGGCGGGGCAAATCCGGCTATGTCGGTGCCGGTACCCCCTACGTGCACGGAACCCATACACGTGCTTGATCAGGGCATGGGCATGCCTTGACCCGTCCCTGAACCGCACCCGCGGGAGGCGGGATCTACGGCACCCGGGCGGTCCACTCCTCGGTGGCGAACTTCGTCCGCACCAGCTCCCGGGCCCGCGCCAGTTCCTCGTCCGTGATCTTGCCCGGGGCAAGACCGTAGCGTGCGCGGAAGGAGTCGATCATGCGGTCGATGACGGCCTCGCGCGGCAGTCCGGTCTGCCGGCGCAGCGGATCGACCCGCTTCTTCGCGCTCTTCGTCCCCTTGTCGGAGAGCTTCTCCCGGCCGATGCGCAGCACCTCGGTCATCTTGTCCGCGTCGATGTCGTACGACATGGTCACGTGGTGCAGCACCGCGCCCGGCCCGCCACCGGGGCCGACGACCCGCTTCTGCGCCGCGCCCGCGATCTTGCCCTGGTCCGTCGCGATGTCGTTCAGCGGCTGGTACCAGGCCCGGATGCCCATGTCGCCGAGCGCGGCGAGCACCCAGTCGTCCAGATAGGCGTAGCTGTCCTGGAAGGACAGGCCGTGCACCAGGGACTCGGGCACCGACAGCGAGTAGGTGATGGTGTTGCCGGGCTCCACGAACATCGCGCCGCCGCCGGAGATCCGCCGCACCACCTCGATGCCGTGCCGGGCGGCGCCGCCGGGGTCCACCTCGTTGCGCAGCGACTGGAAGCTGCCGATGATCACCGCGGGTGCGCCCCACTCCCACACCCGCAGGGTCGGCGGGCGCCGGCCCGCGGCCACCTCGGCGGTCAGCACCTCGTCCAGCGCCATGTGCAGGGCCGGGGGCTGCGGGCCCTCGTGGACCAGCTGCCAGTCGTAGTCGGTCCAGTCCGTGGCGTGCGCCAGGGCCCGGCGCACCGCGATGGCGACGCCCTCCGCCGTCAGCCCGAACATCACCGTGCCCGCGGGCAGCGCCGCCTCGATCCGCGCGGCCAGCCCCGCCGCGTCCGTGGCCGCCGGGGCGCCCTCCAGAGCGCCGTTCACGGCGTCCAGCGCCTCGTCCGGCTCCAGGAAGAAGTCGCCCGCCACCCGGACGTCGCGCAGCACGCCGCCGTCCGTCTCCACGTCCACGACGACGAGCTTGCCGCCGGGCACCTTGTACTCGCCATGCACGGCTTCGATTCCTCCCAGCGTGCGGCGTCCCGGAGCCCGTTGCTCCGACCTTCGGATGGAAGCCCGCATCGTTCGGATTTCACCTTAATGCCTGCCCGCGGCGAGCGGACACGGTCATCCGCTCCCGCGCGGGCCCCGGTCCGGCAGAGTGTCGAGGAACTCGGCCAGGAGGGCGTTGAACTCGGTCGGCCGCTCCATGTTGGGGAAGTGCGCCGTGTTCTCCACGGACACCGCACGGCCGTCGGGTACCGCGCGGATGAGGCGTTCGGCCATCGCCGTGTGGTCGCTGACGTCGAGGGCACCGTTGATCGCCAGGACGGGAACGCCGATGGACGCCGCGCGACGCCAGGTCCGCGGAACCGGCAGGCGATGGTCCGGTTCGCCGGCCGTGTGTTTGGAGATCGTCCGCAGCGCCATCGCGCGCAGGCGGTTCGCGATGTCCGGGTCGACGTCCCCGAGCGGGCGGTGCGGGCCGGCCGCGAACCGCACGTGCCCGATCAGCCAGCCCTCGATGTCGCCGGCTGCCAGCGCACTGCTCTGCTCTCCGAGGACCTCCAGGCTCCAGGGGTCCTCGAAGTACGGCTCGCTGGTCCCCACGCCGCTGACGACCACGGCGCGCACCAGTTCCGGATGCTCCAGTGCGGTGTCGACCGCGGTGCCCCCGCCCATCGAGACCCCGACGAGCACCGCCGGTCCGACATCGAGGTGGCGCAGCAGCGCGGCCAGGTCGTCGGCCGGACGGAACGGCCGGGTCGCGTTCGAGGAGGCGCCGTGTCCGCGGGCGTCCGGTGCGATGACCCGGTGGCGCGGGGCGAACGCCCTGATCTGGTCCTCCCACATGCGGTGATCGAAGAACCCGGCGTGGAGCAGTACCAGCGGCCGCCCCTCGCCCGCGTCGCGATAGGAGAGGGAGCCGTCGGAGGTCGGGAACGAGAACGTTTCGGAGTGGTCGGCGACAGCAGACATGACAACCAAGGTGTCATCATCGCCGAAAGTTGGCAACCGAAGTGTCATTCTTGGGGAATGACAGGCACCGACACAGGCACCGGCACCCCACTGCCGCCCGACGAGCTCGCCGATCGACTGACGGAGGTGTTCGCCCTGGTGGGGCCGCTGTACCGGCGGGTGTACCGCAAGGTGGAACAGGCCGAGCCGATCGAGGGGCTGTCCGTCGGCGTGCGCGCCGTCCTGGATCTGCTGCGCCGCCACGGACCCATGACCGTCCCTCAGCTGGGCCGGGCCCAGACGCTCAGCCGGCAGTTCGTGCAGCGCATGGTCAACGATGCCGCCGCGCGGCACCTGGTCGAGGCCATCCCCAACCCCGCCCATCAGCGTTCCTCGCTGATCCGGCTGACCGCCGACGGCCTGGCGGCCATCACCGCGGTGCACACCCGCGAACACGCGGCCCTGCGGCAGGTGAGTGGCAACCTCACCGGTGCCGACGTGGACGCGTGCGTACGCGTGCTGACCCGGATGCTCGCGTTCTTCGACGAAGCCGACGTGCCCTAGGGTCGTTCTGCTGTTCCGTCCGCGGAGGTCGGGGGAGGTCGGCGGAGGAGCGCGGCGGGCCGGGATTGCTGGACATGGCCGGCGTGCCCGCGGCCGGTCTCGTGGGCGGACGGCTCCGCGGCACTCTCGTCGGCGTCGTCATCGGCCTGACGGCCGGTCACTTCCGGTGGCCGTCACCACGTCGGGCCCAGGCCCGAGCGACCCGGCGGGTGGCGCGGGCGGCCTCCCCGGGGCGCCCGCGAGGATCTATCGTGGGCGCCGAAGCGGTGTCGCCCCAGGGTCCGGACCGTGAGGGGAAGCATGTTCACCACCCGTCCCACCCTTCAGGGCACCTTCGGCATGGTGTCCTCCACGCACTGGCTGGCCTCCCAGTCGGCGATGGCCGTGCTGGAGGACGGCGGGAACGCGTTCGACGCCGCCGTGGCCGGGGCCTTCGTGCTCCATGTGGTGGAGCCGCACCTGAACGGGCCCGCGGGCGAGGTGCCGATCCTGCTGGCGCCGGCCGGGGGACGGGTGCGGGTGCTGTGCGGGCAGGGGGTGGCCCCGGCGGGCGCCACCGCCGCGCGGTACCGGGACCTCGGGCTCGACCTCGTCCCCGGCACCGGCCCCCTCGCCGCCGCCGTGCCCGGAGCCTTCGACGCCTGGCTGCTGCTCCTGCGCGACCACGGCACCAAGTCCCTCGACGACGTCCTGAAGTACGCGATCGGCTACGCCGAACACGGGCACCCGCCGGTCGGCAACGTCGGCGCGGCCGTCGAGAAGGTGCGGGCGCTCTTCGAGACCGAGTGGACCTCGTCCGCCGCCGTGTACCTGCCCGGCGGGCGCGCCCCCCGCCCCGGTGAGCGGCTGCGCAACCCCGCCCTCGCCGCCACCTGGCGCCGGCTGCTCGCCGAGACCGCGCGGGCCGGCGACCGGGAGGCACGCATCGACGCCGCGCGCGCGGTGTGGCGCTCGGGCTTCATCGCCGAGGCGCTGGTACGGCAGTCCCGGCGGCCCACCCTGGACACCAGCGGCGAACGGCACACCGGCACGCTCACCGAGGACGACCTGGCCGGCTGGTCGGCGTCGTACGAGGACCCGGTGACCTACGACTGGCGCGGCTGGACCGTCTGCAAGGCCGGCCCCTGGAGCCAGGGCCCGGTCCTCCTCCAGCAACTCGCCCTGCTCCCGCGCGAGTTGCCCGCGTACGGCTCCGCCGACTACGTGCACCAGCTCATCGAGGGCTGCAAACTCGCCATGGCCGACCGGGAGGCCTGGTACGGCGACGCCGCCGAGGTGCCCGTCGCCGAGTTGCTGTCGGACGCCTACAACGCCGGGCGACGGGGCCTGATCGGGGCCGAGGCGTCGTACGCGCTCCGCCCCGGCAGCCCCGGCGGGCGTGCCCCGCGGCTGCCCGCGTGGGCGCACGCGCCGGTAGCGGGCGGCGCCAGGGGCGTCGACCCGATGGGGGCGGGGGAGCCGACCGTCGCGGAGATCCCCGCCGGACCCCGGGCGGGCGGCGACGGCGCCACCCCGGGCGGCACCGCGGCCGGCCGCTCCGGCACCACCCCCGGCGACATCGCGATCGGTGCCGACGGCGCCACCCGCGGCGACACCTGCCACCTCGACGTCGTCGACCGCTGGGGCAACATGATCGCGGCCACGCCGAGCGGCGGCTGGCTCCAGTCCAACCCCGTCGTGCCCGAACTGGGTTTCCCGCTCGGCACCCGGCTCCAGATGGCCTGGCTGGAGGAGGGCCTGCCCAACACCCTCACCCCCGGCCGCCGCCCCCGTACGACCCTCACCCCGTCCCTCGCGCTGCGCGACGGCGTGCCGGTGATGGCGTTCGGCACGCCCGGCGGCGACCAGCAGGACCAGTGGCAGCCGCACTTCTTCCTCGCCGTCGCGCTGCGCGCCCCCGTCCGCGGCGGCCTCGACCTCCAGGGCGCCATCGACGCCCCGAACTGGCACAACGACGGTTTCCCCAGCTCCTTCTACCCGCGCGGCCACCAACCCGGCGCCGTGACCGTGGAGTCCCGGATGCCCGCCGAGGTCGTCGCCGAACTGCGCCGCCGCGGCCACGACATCACGCTCGGGCCCCCCTGGTCCGAGGGCCGGCTGTGCGCGGTCGCCCGCGACCCGGAGACCGGCGTGCTGTCGGCGGCGGCCAACCCGCGCGGCATGCAGGGGTACGCGGTGGGACGCTGACCGGGGACGCGCGGCGGGGCACGTGTTCTTCATCCCGATTCCACCCGGGGTGCACCGGACGGGCGGGGATTGTCAGTGGGACGTGGTCCCATAGGGGACATGAACGAAGAGACGGAAACCATCGACGAGTTTCTCACCCGCCGCGCGGCCGACGTGGAAGACGCGATCCGCGCGGCGGCCGCCGCCGAGATCCTGCCCCGCTTCCGCTGCCTCACGGCGGCCGACGTGGACCAGAAGAGCGGCCCCCACGACCTGGTGACCGACGCCGACCGGCTGGCCGAGAAGCGGCTCACCGAGGCGCTCGGCGCGCTGCTGCCCGGGTCGGTCGTGGTGGGCGAGGAGGCGGTGCACGCGAACCCGGCGACATACGAGGCGATACGGGGTGACCTCCCGGTCTGGATCGTCGACCCGGTCGACGGCACCCGCCAGTTCGTGCACGGCGACGACGGGTTCTGCACCCTGGTCGCGCTCGCCCACCGCGGGGTCGTGCTGGCCTCCTGGACGTACGCCGCGGCGCGCGGCCGACTCGCCACCGCGGTGCGCGGGCGGGGCGCCTTCCTGGACGGCGAGCGGCTGTCCGCGGGCGCCCCGGCGGCCGGCCGGGACCTGGTCGTCGCCACGTCCCACCCCGACTACACCACCGAGGCGCAGAAGCGGGCGCTGCGTCCGCTGTGGACGGACGGCGTCGCCCCGCGGCCGTGCGGTTCGGCGGGCCTGGAGTATCTGGCCGTCGCCCGGGGCGAGTTGGACGCCGTGGCGTTCTCCTGGGAGGCGGCCTGGGACCACGCGGCCGGACTGCTCCTGGTCGAGGAGGCGGGCGGCACCCACCTCACCCGCTCCGGCGAGCCGTTCCGCATCGGTGGCGGCAACGCCCTGCCCTTCACCGCCGCCCGCGACACGGCCACGGCCCACCGCCTCACGGAGCTGCTGAGCACGGTGGCGGTCTGAACCCCGCGACCCGGCGTCCGGCCCCGTCCCGCCCTTGACCGCGTTCCACCCGCACAAAACGCGCTCGCCCCCACCGCCCCCCGCCGTCCGGCATATCCTGATCCCGAGTGGCCATCGGCTGACGAAGGGGTCCGAAGGTGCCGGCGATGCTCGATGCGGTCGTGGTGGGGGCGGGGCCGAACGGGCTGACCGCTGCCGTGGAGCTGGCCCGCCGGGGCTTCACCGTGGCCCTGTTCGAGGCGCGGTCCACCGTGGGCGGCGGCGCCCGCACCGCGGAGCTGACCCTCCCGGGCTTCCGGCACGACCCGTGCTCGGCCGCCCATCCGCTCGGCATCAGCTCGCCCGCCTTCCGCGCCCTGCCCCTCGACCGCTACGGCCTCCGGTGGCTGCACCCCGAGCTGCCCATGGCCCACCCCTTCCCGGACGGCACCGCCGCCGTGCTGGCCCGCTCGGTCGGCAAGACCGCCGCCTCCTTCGGGCCGCGCGACGCCGGGTCGTACCGCAGACTGGTCGAGCCGCTGGTCGCCCGCTGGGACACGCTGGTGCGGGACTTCATGTCGCTGCCGTCGACCGCGCTGCCCCGCGACCCCCTCACCCTGGCCCGCTTCGGCCTCGCCGGGCTGCCGCCGTCCACCTGGCTGATGCGCCGGTTCAAGGACGAGCGGGTCAAGGCCCTGTTCGCCGGCCTGGTCGCCCATGTGATGGCCCCCCTGGACGGGTTCGCCACCGGCGCCATCGGCCTGGTCTTCGCGCTGGCCGCGCACGCCCACGGCTGGCCGGTGGCCCGCGGCGGCTCCCAGGCGATCTCCGACGCCCTCACCGCCCACCTCACGGACCTCGGCGGCGCGGTGCACACCGACTACGAGGTCAAGCGGCTGGACGACCTGCCGCCCGCCCGCGCCTACGTCTTCGACACCTCGCCCGCCGCCCTCGCCCGCATCGCCGGCTTCGGCGGCTACTACGACCGCTACCGCTACGGCCCCGGCGTCTTCAAGATCGACTACGCGCTGGACGGCCCGGTGCCCTGGACCGCGCCCGAGGCCCGCGTGGCCGGCACCGTGCAGATCGGCGCGAGCCAGGCCGAGATCGGCACCGCCCTGCGGGCCGCCTCCCGCGAGGGCCGCGCCCCCGAGCGGCCCTTCATGATCACGGTGCAGCCGAGCGTGGTGGACCCCACCCGCGCCCCCGCGGGCAAGCAGGTCTTCTGGGCGTACGGCCATGTGCCCAACGGCTGGTCGGGGGATCTCACCGACGCCATGGAGCGCCAGCTGGAGCGGTTCGCCCCCGGGTTCCGCGACCGTGTGCTCGCCCGCGCCGTCGCCGGGCCCGCCGAGCTGGCCGCCCACAACGCCAACTACGTCGGCGGTGACATCGCCTGCGGCGCGGCCTCCGGGCTCCAGCTGCTGCTGCGGCCCCGGCCGACCCTGTTCCCGTACCACACCCCCCACCCGGCCGTCTTCATCTGCTCGTCCGCCACCCCGCCGGGGCCCGGGGTGCACGGCATGTCCGGGCACAACGCGGCCCGGGCCGTCTGGCGGAGGCTGCGGCAGACATGACCGCCATCGTTCTCGTGCGGGGCGACATCACCCGGCAGCGCGCCGACGCGATCGTCAACGCGGCGAACTCCTCGCTGCTGGGCGGGGGAGGGGTCGACGGCGCCGTCCACCGCCGCGGCGGCCCCGCGATCCTCGCGGAGTGCCGGGCGCTGCGCGCCTCCCGCTACGGCCGGGGACTGCCCACCGGCCGGGCCGTGGCCACCACGGCCGGGAACCTCGACGCGCGGTGGGTGATCCACACCGTCGGCCCGGTGTACGAGGGCCCGGACAGCGATCCCGCGCCGCTCGCCTCCTGCTACCGGGAGTCGCTGCGGGTGGCCGACGAGCTGGGCGCCCGGACGGTCGTGTTCCCGGCGATCTCCACCGGCGTGTACCGGTGGCCGATGGACGACGCGGCGCGGATCGCGGTGGAGACGGTGCGGATCACGCCGACCGCCGTCGAAGAGGTGCGGTTCGCCCTCTTCGACGACCGGGCGTACGAGGCGTTCGTCCGGTGCCTCGGGCCGGAAGGAGCGGGGTGAGACCGGCCGCCCCCGGGTGTCCGGTCAGCCGCGCGCCGGAGCCTGGTCGGCGCCGGCCGCCGGCCGCTCCGCGGCCTCCTCGCCGCCCGCCGCGCGCGGCGACGGGATGAACGCGGCGACGGCCGCGGAGATCAGCGCGACACCGCAGCCGATCAGCAAACCGGTGCGGAAGCCGTCCTTCGAGGCGATGGTGTGGCCGCCCAGGTCGATGGTCATGTGGGCGAGGACGACGCCGATCACGGCGGAGCCGATGGTGGTGCCGAGCGAGCGCATCAGGCTGTTGAAGCCGTTGGCGGCCGCGGTCTCGGAGAGCGGCACCGAGCTCATGATGAGCGCCGGCATGGCGCCGTAGGCGAGCGCGACACCGCTGTTGATGACGATGCCGGCGACCATGATGCCCGCGGCCGTACCCATGAGCGGCAGCGCGAGCGCGTAGCCGACCGCGATCACCAGGGCGCCGGACAGCAGCGTGAGCTTCGGGCCGCGGGAGTTGATCAGCATTCCGCCGAGCGGGGAGATGAGCATCATCATGATGCCGCCGGGCGCGATCCACAGGCCCGCCGCGAGCATCGACTGACCGAGGCCGAAGCCGGTGGCCTTGGGGAACTGCAGCAGCTGCGGCGCGATCAGCATGAACGAGTACATGCCGACACCGACGAGGATCGACGCGGCGTTGGTGATCAGCACCCGCGGGCGGGCCGTGGTGCGCAGGTCGATCAGCGGGTCGCGGGTGCGCAGCTCCCAGAAGCCCCAGACCAGCAGGGCGATGACGGCCACGGCGAACAGGCCGAGCGTGGTGCCCGAGGCCCAGCCCCAGTCGGCACCCTTGGAGATCGCCAGCAGCAGCGCGACCAGGCCGATCGCCAGACCGATCGCGCCGAGGACGTCGAAGCGCTGGCCCCGGGCGGCGGCGGGGACGTCCGGCACCACGACGAAGATCAGCACACCGATGACCAGCGCGAGGACGGCGGAGCCCCAGAACAGCTCCTGCCAGTCGGCGTACTGCGCCACGGCGGCGGCGATCGGCAGGCCGATCGCGCCGCCGATGCCCATGGAGGCGCTGACCAGGGCGATGGAGCCGCTGAGCTTCTCGGCGGGGACGACGTCCCGCAGCAGCGCGATGCCCAGCGGGATCATGCCCATGCCCATGCCCTGAAGACCGCGTCCGACGATCATCGGCACGACGGACGTGGACAGGGCGCACACCGCCGAGCCGGCGACCAGCGGAACCACGCAGATCAGCATCATGCGCCGCTTGCCCACGAGGTCGCCGAGCCGCCCGGACACCGGAACGCAGACGCCGCCGACGAGCAGGGTGACCGTGATCACCCAGGCGGCGTTCGACGACGAGGTGTGCAGAATCTGTGGAAGTTCGGCGATCAGCGGGGTCACCAGTGTCTGCATGATCGCGGCGACGGTTCCGGCGAGCGCCAGGACGGCGACGATGCCGCCCGACCGGCTGCTCGGCTGCGGGGGATTCATGGGGGACTCCTCGGTGTGTGCGGTCAGGATGTGCATCGTACATACTCTATGTATCGACCACATCTCTGCGGACGCATGCGCCGAGGGGCCTGAGATACGGTCGGTCCAGAAGGAGGCACGTACATGGGGAAGCCGTCGCACCTGGTCGAGTTCGAGCACATGGTCCTCGGGCGGCATCAGCTGAGCAGTACCACCCGCCGGCACCAAGAAGGCCGGCTGGAGCGGAGCGCGTACATCATGCTCAGCCGCATCGAGGTGCAGGGGCCCATGTCGATCGGGCAGCTCAGCGACGCCTTCCAGCTCGACGCCTCCACCGTGAACCGGCAGACCGCGCACGCGATGCGGGCCGGGCTCCTGGAGCGGATCCCCGACCCCGAGGGCGGCATGGCCCGCAAGTTCCGGCTGACCGAGGACGGCGAGCGGCGGCTGCGCGAGGAGCGCGACACCCACGTCAAGGACCTGGACCGGGTCTTCGAGGACTGGTCGGCCGAGGACGTGGAGACCTTCGCCCGCTACCTCCAGCGCTTCAACACGAGCGTGGAGCGCATCACCGGCCGGCCCTGGCCCCGGTCCTGAACCGGTCCTGAGACCCGCCCCCCTTTCCGGCCTCCGCCGCGCGGCGCGCCCACGTGTCTGACCGTCAGTTCCGCTGCCGCACGGCCCCGTCGGGGACCCCGCCGCCCGCCGCGGGACAACTCCCGGACCGGTATCCGGAATTGCTGGACGAGCGGCGCGTAACCGGCGCAACCCGTGCGGTGAGCAGGGTTGTTGGCACACCTCGCGGTGGCAAAGGTTCCGCTAAGCGGGTGATAGCATCCCCGCGTCTGTGACCTTGGTCCCCTCGGCTCAGGCACCGCAGAAAACGGTTTCGGTCCGGTCGCCCCCTGGCCTGCCCCGAGCCGTTCGCGACCGGTCGTCCCATCGGTGTGTGCGGTGCACTTCCGCCAACGGCCGCAGGCTAACCGCCAGGAAAGGTTTCCATGATTCGAGACGCACTTGTCTGGTGCCTGGTCGTCGTGGCGGCGCTCGGCGTCGCCGCGGCCCTGGTTCTCAGTCGTCGCGCCAAGGCCATAGCGGCGAACAAGGACAGGTCCGAGGCCGCCCTCACCCAGAGGCTCAGTGAGGCCGACGGCCGACTCGCCGCCTTACGAGCAGAGCTCCACCAGCACCGGACCGATCACGCCAAGACCATCCAGGAAGCCGAGGAGGCGGCGGAGGACAGCACCAAGGCCGTACTCAAGGGCTCCGCGCGCTTCCTGCAGAGCCTCGCGGCCGAGCAGCTGGCCCTGCTGGAGGACATCCAGCGCAAGTACGGCGGTCACTCCGTCCTCGGTGACCTGCTCGAAGTCGGTCACGCCAACGCGCAGATGGCACGCAAGGCGCAGGGCATCGCCGTGATGTGCGGCGCGCCGCTGGGCCGCCGCAGCCGTGCCGCGAGCGTCTACGACGTGGTGCGCAGCGCCCAGGGGCAGATCCGCAACTTCCGGCGCGTGGAGATCATGCAGCAGACCGGTTTCGCGCTGAAGGCGTCGGCGGTCTCGCCCGTCGCCCTCGCCGTGGCGGAGCTGCTTGACAACGCTGCCAGCTTCTCCCAGCAGGGCTCGCCGATCGAGGTGACGTTCCAGCGGGTGCAGAAGAACCTGTGCATCGTCATCGACGACGCGGGCGTCGGCATGAACGACGAGGAGCGGCAGAAGGCCACCGCCCTGCTCTCCGGTCAGTACCGTCCCCGGCTGTCCCAGCTGGGCAACCAGCCCAAGTTCGGCTTCCCGGTGATCGGCCTGCTCGCCCAGCAGTACGGCTTCCGGGTCGACGTCACCGGTGTCTCCCGGTACGGCGGCGTGCGCGCGGTCGTGCTGCTGCCCGAGGAGCTGTGGACCGAGGAGGAGACGGCACCGGTGGAAGAGATCCAGCCCCCCGTTACCGAGCCGGGCGTCGCCGCCCGGCCCGAGCCCGTGGCGCGCACCGCAAACGGCCTGCCCCGGCGTGGCGCCCGCCAGGTGCCCATCGCCAGCGTGCCCGACCACGACACCGTCGGTCTCCCGCACATTCCTCCGGCGGCGGAGGACGCCGGCCGGGCGGCGGGCCGCAGCCTGGGCGCCTTCCAGCGCGGCACGCTCTCGGGCCGCAACCTCTCCGCGGCACCGTCCGAAGGGTCCGATGACACATGATCACAGACCTGTCGTGGATGCTTGAGGACATCGTGGCCAACGTGCCCAAGGCACGCCACGCAGTCCTGCTGTCCGCGGACGGCCTGCCCCGCGGGGCGACCGACGGCATGGCGCAGAAGGACGTGCGCACCATCTCCGCCGCCATGGCGGGCATGCAGTCGCTGAGCCGGGCCACGGCCCACTTCGCCGGGGACGGCCCGGACCGGCAGTGGAACCAGACGATCATCGAGTTCTCGCACGGCTGGATCTTCCT
This sequence comes from Streptomyces misionensis, assembly GCF_007896895.1. Taxonomy (GTDB): domain Bacteria; phylum Actinomycetota; class Actinomycetes; order Streptomycetales; family Streptomycetaceae; genus Streptomyces; species Streptomyces misionensis_A. The sequence goes on from NZ_VOGW01000102.1 coordinate 77,037, forward strand.
GATCGGGGCCGGGCAGGGCGCCTATCTGGCGGCGGCCGCGGCGCCCGACGTCGACATGCAGCAGATCTCCTTCCGCATGCACCGGCTCGTCGCCCGGCTCGGCAACAACCTCACCTCGCCGCCCCGGGTGCACGCCGAGGAGGCCGGGGCGGCGCGTGCCCGGAACGCCCCGGCCGGCCAGGAGGCCGGCACCGGGATCCGGATCGCCGACCTGGACGAGGTGATCAGCCAGGTGCACGGGGCCCGGCACGCGGTGCTGCTGGGCGCCGACGGCCTGCCCCGCGGCGCCACCACGGGCATGAGCCAGGACCTCGCGGACACCATCTCCGCGGCGATGACCGGCATCCACGCCTACAGCCGGGCCACCGCCCAGTTCGCCGGCGTCCAGCCGGACGCGCTCTGGCGGCAGACGGTCATCGAGTTCCAGCACGGCTGGATCTTCCTGATCTCGGCCGGCCGGGGCGCCTTCCTCGCCGCCGCGGCCCAGCACGACGCCGACATCGAGGACTTCACGACCCGGCTGCACCAGGTCGTGCCCCGCCTCGGCGCATATCTGGCCCCGCGCGGGGAGGCGAGCCGTACGTGAGCGACGAGCAGGATGACCTGGAACTCACCTCCGCATTAGTCCCGTTCTTCGTGATCACGAACGGGCGGTCCCTGCCCCCGGAACACGCCTACGGGCACACGACGCTGGTGTCCGCGAGCGAGCACGCCGCCACCACGGTGCGCACGCTCACCCCGGAGGCCCGTCAGGTTCTGGACCTGGTCATGGACGGATTCCTGTCCGTGGCCGAGGTGGCCGCCCACACCCATCTGCCGCTGGGGGTCGTCCGGATCCTGCTGGCCGAGATGGAGGAGAGCGGCCTGATCATCGCGCGGAAGCCGGTGCCCCGCGCGGAACGTGTCGACCGTGAAGTACTGAACGCCGTGCTCGACGGCCTCAGAGCCCGATTCGGAGCGTGATTCGTGTACCTGGACTCAGGTGTCCGTACGGCGGTGAAAGTGCTCGTGGTGGGGCACTTCGGGGTCGGCAAGACCACATGTATCGCCAGCATCTCCGAGATCGAGCCGCTGCGGACCGAAGAAGAGATCACCGAGGCCAGCGAGGGCTTCGACGACCTCTCGGGCACCCCCGACAAGACCACCACGACGGTCGCCATGGACTTCGGCCGTCTGACCATCAACGACGAGGTGGTGCTCTACCTCTTCGGCACCCCCGGCCAGGAACGCTTCAAGGAGATGTGGGAGGAGCTGTCCAGGGGTGCCCTGGGCGCGCTCGTCCTCGTCGACCCGGAGCGGCTGTCCGAGTCGTTCCCCATCCTCGACCTGGTCGAGCGGTTCGGCCTGACCTATGCCATCGGCGTCAACCACTTCGACGGCACCCCCGGTTATCCGCTCGAAGAGGTGCGCGAGGCCCTGAACCTGCCCGCGGACACCCCCGTCGTCCCCTGCGACGTCCGCGACCAGCAGTCGTCGGCGCACGCGCTGATCACCCTCGTGCATCACCTCCTCTCCCTCATCGACTAGGAGCCCCCCGCTCATGCAGCAGCGACCCGGCATAGAGCCGCCCCCCGGCTGCCCCGCACACGCAAACGTCCAGCTCTACGGCCCCCATTTCGGCTCCGATCCCGACGGTCACTACGCCCATCTGCGGTCCCTCGGCCCGAGCGCGCCGGTGGACATCGCGCCGGGCGTGGAGGTCGAGCTGGTCACCAGTTACGACGCCGCGCTCTACATCCTGCAGAACCCCGCCTCCTTCGTCCGCGACTCACGGCGCTGGAACGCGCTGAACGAGGGCCGCGTGCCCGAGGACAGCCCCGCGCTGCCGATGCTGGCGTACCGGCCCAACGCGCTGTTCAGCGACGGCGCGGCGCACGCCCGGCTGCGGCAGGCCGTCACGGACAGCCTGGCCAGCGTCAACGAGCTCCAGCTGGTGCGCCAGACGCAGGCCTCGGCCGACTACCTGATCAGCCGCTTCAGCTCCGAACGCATGGGCCAGGCCGAGCTGATGGCCGAGTACGCCCAGCCGCTGCCGCTGCTGGTCTTCAGTGAACTCTTCGGCTGCCCGCCGGAGATCGGCGACCGGGTCATCGCCGGCATCACCGGCATCTTCTCCGGCACCAACGGCGCCGACCAACTGCTGGCCGAGGCGCTCAGCGAGCTGATCGCCCAGAAGCGGCGCAACCCCGGCGAGGACCTGACCACGCGGCTGATGCAGCACTCGGCACAGCTGACCGACGAGGAGGTGCTGCACCAGCTCGTCACCCTGCTCTCCGGAGGCACCACGCCGCTGTCCGCCACGATCGGCACCGCCAGCGCGCTGATCCTCGGCGAGGAGTGGCAGACGGGGCTGCCGGTCGAGGACGCCGTCACCCAGGTGCTGTGGAACTACGCGCCGATCGCCAACTACGCGGCCCACTACCCCACGCACGACGTGGAGTTGGGCAACCGGGTGATCAAGGCCAACGACCCGGTGCTGATCTCCTTCGCGGCGGCCAACACCGACCCGCGCCTCGCCGAGCACCGCGAACAGCTCAGCGCCAAGGCCCACTTGGCCTTCGGTGCGGGCCCGCACGCCTGTCCCGCCAAGGACCCGGCGTTCGTGATCGCGGTGACCGCCGTGGAGTCCCTGCTCAACCGGCTGCCGGACATCGAGGTCCGGATGCCCTTCAAGGACCTGAGCTGGATCCCGGCCCCCTGGAGCCGCTCCCTGGTGGCGCTGCCGGTGCGCTTCACCCCGCGCATCGTGGTGCCGACGGCGGCTCAGAAGGCGGAATCCCCGGTGGCGTCCTCCGCTTCCCCGGTCGCGACCGCGCCCCGGCCCCCGGTGAACGGTGCGCCGAAGCCCAAGGCGGGCCTGTTCAGCCGCTTCCTGGCCTGGACCAGGGGCGAGTGACCAAGGCAACTCGCTCCGTGCATAGTCACCTTGTATGTGCGTAGGAAGCGGAGGGTATGCATGCGGGCTGATGTCTAGATCAAGAAAGGGTCATTGTGGAGACACTCACCACGCCGCCCGCCGACAGACGCTTCGCCGTATCGCTCTTCTCCCGGCTGCGCACGGCCAAGGGCCAGTCCAACCCGTTTCCGGTCTACGCGGAACTCCGCTCCCGGGGTGCGGTCGCACCCGCACCCTGGGGCGGCTACCTCGTGACCGGTTTCGACGTCTGCGACCAGGTCGTCCGCAGCCGGGAGTGGCTGGAGCCGGACGCCCGCTGGCGTGAGCAGCAGGGCGACGGCACCCGCTGGACGGCGCCGTCCTCCCGGGAGATGAGCCGGACGCTGCCCGCGCTCAACCCGCCGGAGCACACCTGGGTGCGCCGCTCGGCCGGCATGTTCGACCGCGGTTCGCTCGACGCCATGCGCGGGATAACGGAGCGGTTCACCACCAGGCTGCTCGACAACCTGGCCGAGCGGCTGCACGACGGCGAGGCCGATTTCAACGCCCTGGTCGCGGAGGAACTGCCGGTCGCCGTCATCGGACACTGGCTCGGACTGCCCACCGCCGACCACCCCCGGCTGCGCGAGCTGACCCACGACCAGGTGTTCACCCAGGAACTGCTGCCCTCCGCCAGCCAGTTGGCGCTGTCCGACGCGGCCACCGCCGAGCTGCGCACCTACTTCACCGGTCTGGTCCGCGAACGCCGCGCCCGTCCCGGCGACGACCCCGTCTCGCGCTGGATATCGGTGTGGGACGGCATGGAGAGCGACCGCGACAAGGCCGACGAGGCCGTCTACTTCCTCTCCCTGTTCGTCCTGCTGGCCGCCCTGGAGACCACCACCACCCTGCTGTCCACCACCACCCTGCTGCTCCTGGAGCACAGCAGGCAGTGGGACCGGCTCACCATCCAGCCCGACCTGGTGCCCGCCGCCGTCGAGGAGACGCTGCGCTACGACCCGCCCACCCATGTGATCAGCCGCGTCGCCTCGCGCGACTGCGAACTGGGCGGCGTGGAGATCCGCAAGGACGAGATGGTCCACCTGCTGATCGGGGCGGCCCACCGCGACCCGGCCAAGCACGAGGACCCGGAACTGTTCAACATGCACCGCAAGCCGGGCCACCTGGCCTTCAGCGGCGGCATCCACTACTGCCTCGGCGCGCCCCTGGCCCGCCTCGAAGCCACGACCCTCCTCAACCAGCTGGTCACGCGCTTCCCCCGGCTCACCCTCGTCCGCCGGCCGACCTGGGCCCCGCGCGTGGCCTTCCGGCGCCTGCTGAACCTGGACGTCACCCTCGCATGACCGATACGACCGACATAACCGCGGCGGTCCGAGCGACCGACCCCCACCGCCCTTTCGCCTGCACGGCGATCCAGGCGGACCTCGACGGCCCCGTGCTGCGCGTGCGGCTCGGCGCCACACCGAACGACAACACCCTCACGGCCGCCGCCCTCGACGACCTCCTCACCGTCCTCGACGGCCTCCACGACCGGCCGGACATCCGGGTCCTGCTGCTGACCGGGGCGGGCGCGGACTTCAACCTGGGCGCCGAGCGCAGCGAGTTCCAGTCGGCGCTGGCGCACGACCCCACCGGCACCGCCCTGCGCCGCATGAACGACAAGGCGCACCGCGTGTGCGCGGCCCTGGAGACCACGCACGCGGTCACCGTTGCCCGGCTGCACGGCAGGGTGATCGGCGCGGGGCTCGCCCTCGCCGCCTACTGCGACCTGCGCGCGGGCGCCGAGGACTGCCGGTTCCGCATGCCCGAGGTCGCCCTCGGCCTGCCTCCCGCGTGGGGCGGCGCCATGGGCCGGCTCATCGCCGAGGCCGGTGCCTCCCGCATCCGCGAACTCATGCTCACCGGTGAGAACTTCGACGCGGCCGCCGCCCGGCGGATCGGCCTGCTGCACAAGGTCGCCTCCCGCGACGCCCTGGACGCGGCGGTCGACGCCTGGATCAGGCCGCTGCTGCGGCGCTCGCCCGAGGCGCTCGTCCTCACCAAGCGCATGCTGACCGGTTACGCGCGGGCCGCCCGCACCTCCGACGTGGGCCTGCTCGACGCCCATCTGCTCAGCGCTCAGCTGGGGCTGGCCCAGGCCGGACAGCCGGCCCAGCAGCCCCCCACGTCGGTTCCCTCCCACCGCTGACCGGCCCGGCCCCGTCCTCGCCTCCCCCACCGTGACGGGGCCGTTGATCACACCGTGTCCAGCCGTGACGTGGCGGCACCGCCGGGGCCGTGCGCGGCGCGCCCGGGGGCGCGTGGCATCATCGGCCGGGGCCGGGACCCCCGGCCCGCAGACGCCGCAGCGCACCGAGCCGCAAGGAGCACGATGGACCCCGCCGTCACCGTCCCCGCCGCGGTGGGCACCGCCCTCCTGGACGACTTCTCGCTGGAGATGACCGGCAAGGACGTGGCCGCGCTGGAGGAGGCGCGGGACAGCATCCCCCAGGGCACCCGGATCAACGTCACCTTCCTGGCCGGCGAGGACCACGCCGCCCGGCTCGCCGCGGCCCGCGCCGTACGGCGCTGCGGATTCGTGCCCGTACCCCACATCTCGGCCCGCCGG
>NZ_VOGW01000103.1:0-5871 GCF_007896895.1 Streptomyces misionensis
GAGGGCCCCTACGCGGACGCCCTCTCCGTCATCCGCAGCGGGCTGCTGGAGCGCCACGGCGTCCGGCACATCGGCATCAGCGGCTACCCGGAGGGCCACCCCGCGATAACCGGCCCCGCGCTGTGGTCGGCGCTCACCGACAAGGCGGCGGCCATCGGCGCGGGACCCTTCACCGGCGATGTGATCACCCAGTTCGGCTTCGACGCGCAGCCCGTGCTCGACTGGCTGGCGGACGTCCGCGCCCGGGGCGTCGACCTGCCCGTGCGCATCGGCGTACCCGGCCCGGCGGGTGTGCGCCGGCTGCTCGGCTACGCCACCCGCTTCGGCATCTCCACCAGCGCCTCGGTCGCCCGCAAATACGGCTTCTCGCTCACCAACCTGATGGGCACCACCGGGCCGGACCGCTTCCTGCGCACCCTGACCGACCGGTACGACCCGGCCCGCCACGGCACGGTCAAGGTCCACTTCTACACGTTCGGCGGCCTGCGGACCACGGCGGAATGGATCACGGGCTTCTGCCGCGAGACCCGCTAGAACCGCGCGGTCGGCGGCCCACGCACGTGTCGGAATTCCGCCAGCGACCGGCCCGCGCGCCGGTCATCCTGGAGACATGCAGACAGCGACGCACCTCGACCGGGAGCATTGCGTGCGCGCCGTGCAGTCCAAGGACGCCCGGTTCGACGGATGGTTCTACACGGCCGTGCTGACCACCGGCATCTACTGCCGGCCCAGCTGTCCCGTCGTCCCGCCCAAGCCCGGGAACATGACGTTCTACCCGAGCGCGGCCGCCTGCCAGCAGGCCGGGTTCCGGGCCTGCAAGCGGTGCCGCCCGGACACCAGTCCCGGTTCCCCGGAGTGGAACCGGCGCGCCGACCTGGTGGCGCGCGCCATGCGGCTGATCGCCGACGGCGTCGTGGACCGCGAGGGCGTGCCCGGCCTCGCCGCCCGGCTCGGCTACAGCACCCGCCAGGTGGAGCGGCAGCTCCTCGCCGAGCTGGGCGCGGGCCCCCTCGCGCTGGCCCGCGCCCAGCGCGCCCAGACCGCGCGGCTGCTGATCGAGACCACCGAGCTGCCCATGGCGGAGATCGCCTTCGCGGCCGGGTTCTCCTCCATCCGCACCTTCAACGACACCGTCCGCGAGGTCTTCGCCCTCTCCCCGAGCGCGCTGCGCGACCGCCTCCCGCGTGGCCGGACGCCCGGCGACGGCACCCCCGGCACCCTCAGCCTGCGCCTGCCGTTCCGCGCCCCGCTCAACCCGAGCAACCTCTTCGGCCACCTCGCCGCCACCGCCGTACCCGGCGTCGAGGAGTGGCGCGACGGCGCCTACCGCCGCACCCTGCGGTTGCCCTACGGCCACGGGATCGTCGCCCTCGCCCCCCGCCCCGACCACATCGCCTGCCGCCTCACCCTCAGCGACCTGCGCGACCTCGCCGTGGCGATCAGCCGCTGCCGCCGGCTGCTCGACCTGGACGCCGACCCGGTCGCCGTGGACGACGGGCTGCGCGCCGACCCGCTGCTCGCCCCGCTGGTCGACGAGGGACCGGGCCGCCGGGTGCCGCGCACCGTGGACGAGGCCGAGTTCGCCGTGCGGGCCGTGCTCGGACAGCAGGTCTCCACGGCCGCCGCCCGCACACACGCGGCCCGTCTGGTCGCCGCCCACGGCAAGCCCCTGGACGACCCCGAGGGCGGGCTCACCCATCTCTTCCCGTCCCCCGAGGCGCTGGCCGCCGCCGACCCCGAGGGCCTGGCGATGCCCCGCACCCGGCGCACCACCTTCACCACTCTGGTGCGTCGACTCGCCGACGGAACCCTCCACTTGGGAGTGGAGTCCGACTGGGCCGAGGCCCGCGCCCGGCTGCTCGACCTGCCCGGCTTCGGACCCTGGACGGTCGACGTGATCGCCATGCGCGCCCTCGGCGACCCCGACGCCTTCCTCCCCACCGACCTCGGCATCCGGCGCGCGGCCGGCGCACTCGGCCTGCCGTCCACCCCCGCCGCGCTCACCGCCCGCGCCGAGGCCTGGCGCCCGTGGCGGGCGTACGCGGTGCAGTACCTGTGGGCGACCGACAACCACCCGATCAACTTCCTGCCCGTGTGAGAAGGTTCCACCGTGACGTGCCACACCGTGATCGACAGCCCGTACGGGCCGCTCACCCTCGTCGCCGACGAGAACGACGACGCCCTGTGCGGCCTGTACATGACCGCCCAGCGGCACCGCCCGGCCGAGGAGAGCTTCGGCCCGCGCGACGACTCCCCGTCCTGCTTCGGCGCGGCACAAGAGCAGCTGACCGCCTACTTCGCCGGCGAGCTACGGGAGTTCACCGTCCCGCTCGCGCTGCGCGGCACCCCGTTCCAGCGCAGCGTCTGGGAGCAGCTGACCCGTATCCCCTACGGGGAGACCCGCAGTTACGGCCGGCTCGCCGAAGCCCTCGGCAAGCCCGGCGCCTCCCGCGCGGTCGGCCTCGCCAACGGCCGCAACCCCGTCGGGATCATCGTCCCCTGCCACCGCGTCGTCGGCACCGACGGCAGCCTCACCGGCTACGGCGGCGGACTGGAGCGCAAGCGCCGGCTGCTGGACTTCGAGCGCGGCACCGCCCTGTTCTGACCTACTCCTGCCGGGCCAGGTCGCGCAGCAGCCGGGGCAGCGCGGTCCCGATGGGCTCGCGGACCACCTCGTCGGCCCGGTCGTCGTACGGCGTCGGCTCCGCGTTGACGATGATCAGCCGGGCGCCGTGGTCCGCGGCGACCCCCGCGAGACCCGCGGCGGGCTGGACCTGGAGGCTGGAGCCGACGGCGATGAACACCTGGCAGGCCTTGGTGACGGCCACCGCCTGGCCCAGCACCACGGGGTCGAGGCGCTCGCCGAACATCACGGTGGCGGACTTCAGGATGCCGCCGCACTCCAGGCACCGCGGATCGTCCTCGCCGGCCTCCACCCGGGCGAGGGCGTCCGCCATCGGACCCCGCGCATGGCACTCGGTGCAGAGGAACTCGCGGGCGGTGCCGTGCAGTTCGAGCACCTTGCGGGCGGGCAGCCCGGCCGCCTGGTGCAGCCCGTCCACGTTCTGGGTGATCACCCGCACCGGCACGCCGGACCGCTCCAGCTCCACGACGGCCCGGTGGGCGGCGTTGGGCTCCGCTCGCAGCGCCTGGTTGTCGCGCCGCATCCGCCAGGAGCGGCGCCGGATCTCCGGATCGCCCATGTAGTAGTCGTACGTGACGAGCTTCTCCGCCTCCGGGTCCCGCCGCCACAGGCCGGCCGGGCCCCGGTAGTCGGGGATGCCGGAATCCGTGGAGACACCTGCGCCGCTGAGAATGGCCACGAGAGGCTTGCCCATGGGCCGAGGGTAGATCGCCGGGCTCACGGGGGCGAACGGATATCCGGGCGGGCGGATGCCGGGCCGGCGTGCTACGCGGCGCGGTGGCCGTTCTCCAGTTCCGCCGGGCCCGAGCCGTCGGCGAGGACGTCGAGGGCGGCCAGGACCCGGCGGCCGAGTGCGCCGGGCAGATGGGCGGCCAGCTCCTCGCGCGGCACCAGCCGCCAGGACAGCAGCTCCTCCTCCTGCAACCGGATCGACTTCAGCTCCTCCTCCGTGAGGACCCCGCCGTCGTACAGGTACGCCACCAGCGGCGGCCGGCCGACGCCGGGCACCCAGTCCACGGCCAGCAGCGGCCCGAGCGGCCGGTCCAGACCGATCTCCTCCAGCGTCTCCCGGCGCGCGCCCTGGCGGGGCGTCTCCCCGTCGTCCGACTCCACCGTGCCGCCCGGAAGCGCCCAGCCCGCGCGGTAGTTGGGCTCGACCAGCAGCACGCGCCCCTCGGCGTCCCGGAAGAGCGCGGCGGCACCGGCGAGCACCCGGGGCAGACCGGCGATGTACGCGGCGTAGTCAGCAGTCGTGGTCGTCATGGGGGAAGGGTAACCAGCCGCGGGCCCGCTACGACCCGGCCGTCGCCAGGCGCGCGGTGCGTTCGGCCAGCGCACTGATCCGCACCCCGTCGAAGCCGAACACCGCGCTGCGCACCGTGTCTTCGAGCGGGTCCGTCCACCGGGCCGGCAGGGCCGCCGCGCCGGCGCGGACCCCGGCCACCGAGCCCGCCGTCGCCCCGTTGGAGTCGGTGTCCAGACCGCCGCGCACGGTGAGCGCGAGGGTACGGGTGAAGTCGTCGTCGCCGTACAGCAGACCGGCGGTGAGCACGGCCGCGTTCGGCACGGTGTGGATCCAGCCCCCGGTGCTCTCCCCGGTCGCGGTGGCGACGGTGTCCGCCCACTCCAGGCCGGTCTCGTGCAGCGACATGACGCGCCGCACGGTACGGGCGAGGCGGCTGCTCCCCGGGATCACGCCGAGCGCGGTGTCCAGCGCGGACCGCACGGTCGGCGCGGTGAACGCGGCCGCGATCAGCGCCGCCGCCCACATGGCGCCGTAGACCCCGTTGCCGGTGTGCGACAGCACGGCGTCGCGGCGGGCCAGCCCGGCGGCGCGGACGGGATCGCCGGGGCAGGTCCAGCCGAAGACGTCGGCGCGGATGAGGGCGCCGATCCACTCCTGGTACGGGTTGTCGTACGTCGCCGTCAGCGGCGGCCGCAGCCCGTTCGCGAGATTGCGGTACGCCGCCCGTTCCGCCGTGAAGGTCTGGAGGTACGGCAGCCGCAGCAGCCACAGCTCCCCGACGTCCTCGGTGCTGAAACCGAAGCCGTGGGTCTCCAGCAGGTGCAGTCCGAGGACCGTGTAGTCCACGTCGTCGTCGCGGCAGCTGCCGTGGATCCGGCCGCGCACGCACGCGCGCCACTCCGGTCGCAGGGCGGCGGCGTCGGCCTCGTCGGCGGGCCCGGGCAGGTAGCCGGTGAGCGGCAGCGCGCCGGCCCGGCGCAGATACCCGTCGATGCGCTCGCGGGTCCACACCTCGCCCTGCTCGACCGGTTTGCCGAGCATGTTGCCCGCGATCCGGCCGAGCCAGCCGCCGTGGATCCGGTCGGCCAGACCGGCGGGTGCGGGGTGCTCGCTGCTCATGGCTGGGGTCTACCCGTTTTTCCCGGCCCTGTTCGGACCGTGGGCAGGGGCATGACGGCGACGGCCCGGCAAGGTTAAGGTCGCAGCGGCGCGACAGGCCCCGCCGTGCGCGGGGCCCGGAGAGCAAGGGGATGGCAAGTGGCGGACGCTGCAGTGGACGGGACCCGGCGGGTCCTCGTCGCCGCTGACAAGTTCAAGGGCTCGCTGACGGCCGTGCAGGTCGCCGAGCGGGTGACGGCCGGACTGCGCCGGGTCGTGCCGGATCTGCCGGTGGAGGCGCTGCCCGTGGCCGACGGCGGCGACGGCACCGTGGCCGCGGCGGTCGCGGCCGGTTTCGAACGCCGCGAGGTACGGGTCGCCGGGCCGCTGGGGGAGCAGGTGACCGCCGCCTTCGCGCTGCGCGGGGACACCGCGGTGGTGGAGATGGCCGAGGCGAGCGGCCTCCAGCGGCTGCCGGCCGGCCGCTTCGCGCCGCTGACCGCCTCCACGTACGGCTCCGGCGAGCTGCTGCGGGCCGCGCTGGACGCGGGCGCGCGGACGATCGTGTTCGGCGTCGGCGGCAGCGCCACCACCGACGGCGGCGCGGGGATGCTGGCGGCGCTGGGGGCACGGTTCCTGGACCGGGACGGCGCGCCGGTGCCGCCCGGGGGCGGGGGTCTCGCCGCTCTCGCCCGCGCCGATCTGACCGGGCTCGACCCCCGGCTGTCCTCGGTGGAGCTGGTGCTGGCCAGCGATGTCGACAATCCGCTGACCGGACCGAAGGGCGCGCCCGCGGTGTACGGCCCGCAGAAGGGAGCCTCCCCGGAGGACGTGCGCACCCTGGACGCGGCGCTCGGGCACTACACGAAGGTGCTGGAGGCCG
>NZ_VOGW01000103.1:6151-35981 GCF_007896895.1 Streptomyces misionensis
CTCGGCGCCCGGTTCCGGCCCGGGATCGAGGTCATGCTGGACGTCCTCGGCTTCGCGCCCGCGCTGGAGCGGGCGTCGCTGGTGATCACCGGAGAGGGGTCGCTGGACGAGCAGACGCTGCACGGGAAGGCGCCCGCCGGGGTGGCGGCGGCCGCGCGGGCGGCCGGCAAGGAGGTCGTGGCGGTGTGCGGCCGGCTCGCCCTGTCCGAGCCGCTGCTGCGGGGGGCCGGGATCACCCGCGCCTACCCCCTGACGTCGGTCGAGCCCGACGTCGCCCGGTGCATCGCGCAGGCCGGCCCGATCCTGGAACGCGTCGCGTCCCGCATCGCCGAGGACTTCCTGCGCTGACCGGCTGAGGCTTCACCGCCGGGACCGGGACCGGGACCGGGACCGGGCACGGGAAAGGGCCCCGAACCCAGCCAACCCTGGGTTCGGGGCCCTCGGTCACCAGGCCGTCACGGCAGCTGCGCGGCCCGCGCCTCCCGTCGGTTGTCGCGGAAGTTGTTCACCCGGCGCGCCGTGGCGAACAGCGGGATCACCGCGCCCATGACCAGCTGGAGCGCGCAGCCGGTCTGCAGGAGCAGCTGCCCGGACGGGGCGTCGAAGGCCCAGGCGGCCAGCAGCCCCATCGACAGCACGATCCAGGACAGCATCGCCCCGGCGAGCCGTCCCCGCGGCTTCGGGTACTCCACCCGGCTCACCATCAGCCACGCGGTGCCCACGATCGCCAGCAGGGTCGCCACGAACGGCAGCTCCAGCAGCACGATCGAGACCACCGTGAGCGCGCCGAACGGGGAGGGCATGCCCTGGAACATGCCGTCCTTCAGCGTCACGCACGAGAAGCGCGCGAGCCGCAGCACCACGGCCAGCAGCACCACGATCGCTCCGAGCGCCGCCACCCGCTGGTGCGCGTCGTCGGCGACCATGCCGTAGACGAGCACGAAGTACGCGGGCGCCAGCCCGAAGCTGATCAGGTCGGAGAGGTTGTCCAGCTCCGCGCCCATGGGGGAGGAGCGCAGCTTGCGCGCCACCAGCCCGTCGAAGAGGTCGAACACCGCCGCGCAGAGCATCAGGATGACCGCCGTGGCCGCGCTGTGGCGGGCCATGCCGGACTCCTGGCCTCCGGTGAGGTGCGGGATGAGGATGCCGGTGGTGGTGAAGTACACCGCCATGAACCCGCACGTGGCGTTGCCGAGCGTGAGGGTGTCCGCTATCGACAGGCGGAGCGAGAGCGGCATCTCCTCCTCTTCGTCCACCTCGTCGGCCTCGGGCACCCAGTTCGCCTGGGTCTCCGGATCAATCACGGTCAATGCGAGTCACCCCAGCCACGGTCTTCTGTCCGACCTCGACCGCGACCTCCACACCCTCGGGCAGGTAGAGGTCGACACGCGAGCCGAAGCGGATCAGACCGATTCGGTCGCCCTGCTCGACCTTCGTGCCCTCGGGGATGTAGGGCACGATGCGGCGGGCCACCGCGCCGGCGATCTGGATCATCTCGATGTCGCCGAGTTCGGTGTCGAAATGCCAGACTACGCGCTCGTTGTTCTCGCTCTCCTTGTTGAACGCCGGAACGAAGCCACCGGGGATGTGTTCGACCGACGTCACCGTGCCCGCGAGCGGGGCGCGATTGACATGAACATTGAGCGGGCTCATGAAGATGGCGACGCGGGTGCGGCCGTCCTTCCACGGCATGATGCTCTGCACCACGCCGTCGGCGGGCGAGATGACCCGGCCCTGGGCGATCTCGCGCTCGGGGTCGCGGAAGAACCACAGCATGCCCGCCGCGAGCGCGGTGGCGGGCACGGCGACGGCCCGGGCGGCGCCGGAGCGGCGGGCGCGGGCCAGGCTGAGGGCTGCGGTGGCGACGGTCGGAAGAAGCCACGGCGATGCTCCACGCGCGAGGCGTACGCCGGCCCGGCTGTCGCGAGATGCAGAGGTTTGGCTGTGGGGCATGGATGACCTTCGTAGCGGATGATGCCGCGCAAGACGGGGGACGGCGGCTTTTCCGGGGATCGTACCGGTCGCGGGCCACAACTGGGCAAGCCAGGAAGCCGAGTCGGCGGCCGAAGAGCGGCTGAACAACATCTACGGGGTGTGATCTTCCCCTCGAAGAAAACACCCCGTACCCGGACAATCAGCCCTGGAATCGATACTCTTCGAGCAGTCTGCGGCCGATGATCATTTTCTGGATCTCGGCGGTACCTTCACCGATGAGCAGCATCGGCGCCTCCCGGTACAGGCGCTCGATCTCGTACTCCTTGGAGAAGCCGTAGCCGCCGTGGATCCGGAAGGCGTCCTCCACGACCTCCTTGCAGTACTCGGAGGCGAGGTACTTCGCCATCCCGGCCTCCAGGTCGTTTCGCTGCCCGGAGTCCTTTTTGCGTGCCGCGTTGACCATCATCGCATGGGCGGCCTCGACCTTGGTCGCCATCTCCGCCAGCTTGAACTGGATGGCCTGGTGCTGGGCGATCGGCTTGCCGAAGGTGTGCCGCTGCTGGGCGTAGCTCACGCCCAGCTCGAAGGCGCGCTGGGCGACGCCGCAGCCACGGGCCGCGACATTGACCCGGCCGACCTCCACGCCGTCCATCATTTGGTAAAAACCTCGGCCGGTGACGCCGCCGAGCACCCGATCGGCCGGTACCCGCAGCCCGTCCATGATCAGCTCGGTGGTGTCGACGCCCTTGTAGCCCATCTTCTCGATCTTGCCGGGGATGGTCAGGCCCGGGCGGACCTCGCCGAAGCCCGGCTCCTTCTCCACCAGGAAGGTCGTCATGGACTTGTGCGGGGCCGTGCCCTCCGGGTGGCCCTCGTCGCTGCGCACCAGAACGGCCACGAGGGACGACGTGCCGCCGTTGGTGAGCCACATCTTCTGGCCGGTCAGGACGTACTCGTCGCCGTCCCTGACCGCCTTGGAGCTGATCGCCGACACGTCGGAGCCCAGCGCCGGCTCCGACATCGAGAAGGCGCCCCGGATGTCACCGGCGGCCATCCGCGGCAGGAAGTGGTCCTTCTGCTCCTGCGTGCCGTGCTGCTTGAGCATGTACGCGACGATGAAGTGGGTGTTGATGATGCCGGACACCGACATCCAGCCCCGGGCGATCTCCTCCACGCACAGCGCGTAGGTGAGCAGCGACTCGCCCAGGCCCCCGTACTCCTCGGGGATCATCAGGCCGAACAGGCCCAGCTCCTTGAGGCCGTCCACGATCTGCTGCGGGTACTCGTCGCGGTGCTCCAGCTCCGTGGCGACCGGGATGATCTCCTTGTCGACAAAGTCACGGACCGTGGAGACGATCTCCTGCTGGACGTCGGTCAGACCGGCGGTCTGGGCGAGACGGGCCATGTCCTACTTCTCCTGCTGCTTGAGTTCCGGGCGGCCCGGCTGCTCGCCGCCGCGCTCCTTGATGTACGTCTCGGTCGGCACCATCACCTTGCGGCGGAAGACGCACACGAGGGTGCCGTCCTGCTTGTAGCCCTTGGTCTCGACGTGGACGATGCCGCGGTCGTCCTTCGACTTCGACGGCCACTTGTCCAGCACGGTCGTCTCGCCGTAGATCGTGTCGCCGTGGAAGGTCGGCGCCACGTGCCGAAGCGACTCGATCTCCAGGTTGGCGATCGCCTTGCCGGAGACGTCCGGCACGGACATGCCGAGCAGCAGCGAGTAGACGTAGTTGCCGACGACGACGTTCCTGCCGAAGTCCGTCGTCCGCTCCGCGTAGTTCGTGTCCATGTGGAGCGGGTGGTGGTTCATGGTGAGGAGGCAGAACAGGTGGTCGTCGTACTCCGTGACCGTCTTGCCCGGCCAGTGCTTGTACGTCGCCCCGACCTCGAACTCCTCGTAGGTGCGTCCGAACTGCATCGCGCTCAGCCCTCCGGGATCTCGAACTTGCTGGTGCGCTGCATGCCGGCGGCGCGTCCCTTGCCGGAGACGACCAGGGCCATCTTGCGGCTGGCCTCGTCGATCATCTCGTCGCCGAGCATCGCGGAGCCCTTCTTGCCGCCCGCCTCGGACGTGTAGTAGTCGTACGCGTCCAGGATCAGCTCGGCGTGGTCGTAGTCCTCCTGGGAGGGCGAGAACACCTCGTTGGCGGCGTCGACCTGGCCCGGGTGCAGCACCCACTTGCCGTCGAAGCCGAGGGCGGCGGCACGGCCGGCGACCTCGCGGAAGCCGTCGACGTTGCGGATCTGGAGGTAGGGGCCGTCGATCGCCTGGAGGTCGTTGGCGCGGGCGGCCATCAGGATCTTCATCAGGATGTAGTGGTAGGCGTCCGCCGGGTAGCCGGGCGGCTGCTCGCCCACGACGAGGGACTTCATGTTGATGGAGGCCATGAAGTCGGCGGGGCCGAAGATGATGGTCTCGATGCGCGGGGAGGCCTGCGCGATCGCGTTGACGTTGTTCAGGCCCTGCGCGTTCTCGATCTGCGCCTCGATGCCGATCCGGCCGACCTCGAAGCCCATCGTCTTCTCGATCTGGGTCAGCAGCAGGTCCAGCGCCACGATCTGCTCGGCGTTCTGCACCTTCGGCAGCATGATGCAGTCGAGGTTCGGCCCGGCGCCCTCGACCACCGTGACGACGTCGCGGTACGTCCACTCGGTCGTCCAGTCGTTGACGCGCACCACCCGTGTCTTGCCCGTCCAGTCGCCCTCGTTGAGGAACTTGACGATGGTGTGCCGCGCCTCGGGCTTGGCGAGCGGGGCGCACGCGTCCTCCAGGTCCAGGAAGACCTGGTCCGCCGGCAGGCCCTGCGCCTTCTCCAGGAAGCGGGGGTTCGAGCCGGGCACGGCCAGACACGAACGCCGCGGGCGAAGGCGGTTCACAGGGGTGGTCATGCGGGGACCTCCAGGGGGTCGAGCTTGTTCGCGGTGCGGATCTCGTCGACGATGCGACCGATGATCCCGGTGATGTCGAAGTCCTTCGGGGTGAAGACGGCGGCCACTCCGGCTTCCCTCAGCTGCTCGGCGTCACCGTTCGGGATGATGCCACCTGCGATCACCGGTATATCTGTGGCACCGGCCACACGCAGGCGCCGGAGCACGTCCGGGACCAGCTGGGCGTGCGAGCCGGACAGGATCGACAGGCCGACCGCGTGCACGTCCTCCGCGAGGGCCGCGTCCACGATCTGCTCGGGGGTGAGCCGGATGCCCTGGTACACCACCTCGAAGCCGGCGTCGCGGGCGCGTACGGCGATCTGCTCGGCACCGTTGGAGTGCCCGTCCAGGCCCGGCTTGCCGACCAGGAAGCGCAGCTTGCCGACGCCCAGGTCGCGGGCGGTGGCGTCCACCTTGGCGCGGACCTCGGCGAGCGCCGAGCCGGCCTCCGCGGGCACGGCCACCGGTGCGGAGGAGACCCCGGTGGGCGCCCGGTACTCGCCGAACACCTCGCGCAGCGCCCCCGCCCACTCGCCGGTGGTCACCCCGGCGCGGGCGCACTCCAGGGTGGCCTCCATCAGGTTCTCGGTGCCCCGGGCCGCCTCCTTCAGCCGCTCCAGCGCCTTGCAGGGGCGCGGGTGGTTGAACGGCGGCTGGTAGCGGGTGTCGCGCCAGTGCCGCAGCGAGGCGACGACGCCGGCCTCGACCGCCGGGTCCACCGTCTGGATCGCGGTGTCCAGATCGGCCGTGAGCGGGTTGGGTTCGGTGCCCTCGAAGGCGTTGACGCCGACGATCTTCTCCTGGCCGGACTCGATCCGGGCCCGCCGCTCGGCGTGCGAGGCGACCAGCTGCGACTTCAGATAGCCGGACTCGACGGCGGCCATCGCGCCGCCCATCTCCTCGATCCGGTCCATCTCCGCGAGGGCGTCGGCGACCAGCTGCTCCACCTTGGCCTCGATCACCTTCGAGCCCTCGAAGATGTCCTCGTACTCCAGCAGGTCGCTCTCGTAGGCGAGCACCTGCTGGATGCGCAGCGACCACTGCTGGTCCCAGGGGCGGGGCAGGCCCAGCGCCTCGTTCCAGGCCGGGAGCTGGACGGCCCGCGCGCGGGCGTCCTTGGACAGCGTCACCGCCAGCATCTCCAGCACGATCCGCTGGATGTTGTTCTCCGGCTGCGCCTCGGTCAGCCCCAGGGAGTTGACCTGGACGCCGTAGCGGAACCGGCGCTGCTTCGGGTTCTCGATGCCGTAGCGCTCGCGGGTGACCTTGTCCCAGATGCGGCCGAACGCCCGCATCTTGCACATCTCCTCGACGAAGCGCACGCCCGCGTTGACGAAGAAGGAGATCCGGGCGACCACGTCGCCCATGCGCTCCCGCGGCACCTGGCCGCCGTCGCGCACGGCGTCCAGCACGGCGATCGCGGTGGACATCGCGTACGCGATCTCCTGCACCGGCGTGGCCCCGGCCTCCTGCAGGTGGTAGCTGCAGATGTTGATCGGGTTCCACTTCGGGATGTGGGAGACCGTGTACGCGATCATGTCCGTCGTCAGGCGGAGCGAGGGTCCCGGCGGGAAGACGTGCGTGCCGCGGGACAGGTACTCCTTGACGATGTCGTTCTGGGTCGTGCCCTGGAGCTTGGTGACGTCCGCGCCCTGCTCCTCGGCGACGACCTGGTAGAGCGCCAGCAGCCACATGGCGGTGGCGTTGATCGTCATCGAGGTGTTCATCTGCTCCAGGGGGATGTCCTGGAACAGCCGGCGCATGTCACCGAGGTGCGCGACCGGCACGCCGACCCGGCCCACCTCGCCGCGGGCGAGGATGTGGTCGGGGTCGTAACCGGTCTGCGTCGGCAGGTCGAACGCCACCGACAGACCGGTCTGGCCCTTGGCGAGGTTGCGCCGGTACAGCTCGTTGGACGCCTCGGCCGTGGAGTGGCCGGCGTACGTCCGCATGAGCCACGGACGGTCCTTCTTCTGCGCCTGTGACACGGGGTGCTCTCCGTCGGTGTCGACGTTCCTCGGCCCGCGGTCGCTACGCTCCCTCGTCCTCGTCTCGTTCGACACCGACGCACCCTGTGTCCCGGACGCGGCCTGACGCTCTGTCATCTGCGGCTCTCAGCTGTTCCGGAAGCGGTTGATGGCGTCGATGTGCCGCGCGCGCATCGCCTCGTCGCGCACGCCGAGGCCTTCCTCGGGGGCGAGGCAGAGCACGCCGACCTTGCCCTGGTGAAGATTGCGGTGGACGTCGTAGGCGGCCTGGCCGGTCTCCTCCAGGGAGTACACCTTGGACAGGGTCGGGTGGATCTTGCCCTTGGCGATCAGCCGGTTGGCCTCCCAGGCCTCGCGGTAGTTGGCGAAGTGCGAGCCGATGATCCGCTTCAGGGACATCCACAGGTAGCGGTTGTCGTACTCGTGCTGGTAGCCCGAGGTGGAGGCGCAGGTGACGATGGTGCCGCCCTTGCGGGTGACGTACACCGAGGCGCCGAAGGTCTCGCGGCCGGGGTGCTCGAAGACGATGTCCACGTCCTCGCCGCCGGTGAGTTCGCGGATGCGCTTGCCGAAGCGCTTCCACTCCTTGGGGTCCTGGGTGTGCTCGTCCTTCCAGAACCGGTAGTCCTCGGCGCTGCGGTCGATGATCAGCTCGGCGCCCATCTTCCGGCAGATCTCGGCCTTCTGCTCGCTGGAGACCACGCAGATCGGGGTGGCGCCGCCGGCCAGCGCGAACTGGGTCGCGTACGAGCCGAGGCCGCCGCTCGCGCCCCAGATGAGCACGTTGTCGCCCTGCTTCATCTGGGCGCCGTTGCGGGAGACCAGCTGCCGGTAGGCGGTGGAGTTCACCAGGCCCGGGGCCGCCGCCTCCTCCCACGACAGGTGCGCGGGCTTGGGCATCAGCTGGTTGGACTTGACGAGCGCGATCTCGGCGAGGCCGCCGAAGTTGGTCTCGAAGCCCCAGATCCGCTGCTCGGGGTCGAGCATCGTGTCATTGTGGCCGTCGGAGGACTCCAGCTCCACCGAGAGGCAGTGGGCGACGACCTCGTCACCGGGCTTCCAGGCGTTGACGCCGGGGCCGGTGCGCAGGACGACGCCCGCGAGGTCGGAGCCGATGATGTGGTACGGCAGGTCGTGGCGCTTGGCCAGCTCGTTGGTGCGGCCGTAGCGCTCCAGGAACCCGAACGTGGACAGCGGCTCGAAGATCGAGGTCCACACCGAGTTGTAGTTCACCGAGGAGGCCATGACGGCCACCAGGGCCTCGCCCGGCCCGAGTTCGGGCACGGGAACGTCGTCCAGGTGGATCGACTTGCGCGGGTCCTTGTCGCGGGTCTCCAGGCCCGCGAACATCTCCGTCTCGTCCTTGTGGACGGTGATCGCCCGGTACGACTCGGGGAGCGGCAGGGCGGCGAAGTCCGCGGACGTCGCGTCCTTCGACTGGATCGCGTCCAGGATGTCCTTCACGGTCACGGTGTTGCCTCCGGCGGTGAGCGCCCTGAGGGAGGGGCGCTTGAGGGATCGTCGGTGCTGTGCTGCTGAGGGTTTTCTCGGGATGCCGTCGGTTCGGCGGGTGGTGCTTCGGCAGCGCTTTGTGGCGCGGGAGGTTGCCTGTGACGCAGGCGTCCGGGCGCGCGGGCCGAGGGCCCGCTGGGACAGCCCAAGAGCGATCGGTCGCCGCTCTCCGGCCGCCCGGACACCTTCAACGTATGACACCGCGTGTCAGGTGACAAGGCACTGAGTGCCAGAACTTCCTCTCAGATGAAATCTTTACGTAACAAATGAGCGATGATCGATCGAACGGCCTCGGAAATCCGCCGGAAAACGGGCTCTGACATGCCAAAACGGCCACCCCGAAGGGTGGCCGTCCTCACAGCGGGGGAGCGGGCTCAGCGCTCCTTCAGTGCCTCCTCGATGGTGCGCATGACCTCGTCCAGCGGGGCGTCGGTGCGGGCGACGGTGACGAGCACCTCGCCGTGCGCCGAGACGGCCGCCGGGGCGCTCGCGGCCGGCCGGGCGGTCGTGCCGCGCCCCGCGCCGATGCCGGTGCCGAAGGTCCGGCGGACGATCGCGAAGGCGTGGTCCAGCTGCGCCTCCACATCGCCCTGGCCGTCCGCCCGCAGCCAGCGCCGCAGCACATGGTTGTGCGCGGTGACCACCGCGGAGGCGGCGACCTCGGCCAGCAGCGGGTCGTCGTTGGCGTCGTCGGCGTGCGCGCGCTCGTCGAAGTGGCCGAGCAGATAACGGGTGAACAGGCGCTCGTAGCGGGCCACGGAGGCGATCTCGGCCTCGCGCAGGGTGGGCACCTCGCGCGTGAGCCGGTAGCGGGCCACCGAGATCTCCGGTTGCGCCGCGTACATCCTCATGACTTCCTTGATGCCGCGGCACACCGTGTCGAGCGGGTGCTCGTGCGCCGGGGCGGCGTTGAGCACCGCCTCGGCGCGGACCAGGGTGTCGTCGTGGTCCGGGAAGATCGCCTCCTCCTTGGAGCGGAAGTGGCGGAAGAAGGTACGGCGGGCGACGCCGGCCGCGGCCGCGATCTCGTCGACGGTGGTGGCCTCGTACCCCTTGGTCGCGAACAGCTCCATCGCTGCGGCCGCCAGCTCCCGGCGCATCTTGAGCCGCTGGGCGGCGGCGCGGCTGCCTGCGGCACTCTCCGGCGCGTCGGGCGTAGCTGGTGTACGTGAGGACTTGGCGGGCTGGGACATGACCCGAACGTACTGCATGGACCCGGCCCGGTGCGCCGCGGTCCCGTATCCCCCCTGCGGCCCCGGCGGACCGGGCGGGCACCCCGCGTGGGGATCGAGCAGCCCGCCCCAGTCCGTCGGCGCGCGGGAGCCGTCGCCGGCGCCGTCAGCGGCGGGCATACTCGCGGAAGCCGCGGCCCGTCTTGCGGCCCAGGCAGCCCGCGGCCACCAGGTGCTCCAGGAGCGGGGCGGGGGCGAGCCCGGGGTCGCGGAACTCGCGGTGCAGCACCTTCTCGATGGCCAGCGAGACGTCCAGGCCGACCACGTCGAGCAGTTCGAAGGGACCCATCGGGTAGCCGCCGCCCAGCCGCATGGCCGCGTCGATGTCGTCCAGCGACGCGTAGTGCTCCTGCACCATCTTGATCGCGTTGTTGAGGTAGGGGAACAGCAGCGCGTTGACGATGAACCCGGCCCGGTCGCCGCAGTCCACCGGGTGCTTGCGGATCTTCGCACAGACCTCGCGGACGGTGGCGTGCACGTCGTCGGCGGTCAGCACCGTCCGCACCACCTCGACCAGCTTCATGGCCGGGGCCGGGTTGAAGAAGTGCATGCCGATCACGTCCTGCGGGCGCGAGGTGGCGCGGGCACAGGCGACGACGGGCAGCGAGGAGGTCGTGGTGGCGAGCACCGCGCCGGGCTTGCAGACCTTGTCCAGCGTCTGGAACAGCTGCCGCTTGGCCTCCAGGTCCTCGGCGATGGCCTCGACGGCCAGGTCGACGTCCGCGAAGGCGTCGTAGGAACCGGCCGGGGTGATCCGGTCCAGGGTCTCGGCGGCGGCCTCGGCGGTCAGCCGGCCCTTGTCCACCGACCGGGCCAGCGACGTGCCGATCCGGGCCTTGGCCGCCTGGGCCTTCTCCTCGCTGCGGGCGGCCAGGACGACGCCGTGGCCCGCCTTGGCGAACACCTCGGCGATGCCGGAGGCCATGGTGCCGGAGCCGGCGACGCCGACCGTGCGGACCTCGCGGCCCGGGGTGCGGTCCCCGCCGGCCGCCGGGGTCAGCGCGTCCGGCACCACGGTGGCGCTGCCCGGCGCCTCGTAGGTGTAGAAGCCGCGCCCCGACTTGCGGCCGGTCAGGCCCGCCTCGCTGAGCTGCTTGAGGATCGGCGCCGGGGCGTGCAGCCGGTCGTGGGACTCGGCGTACATGGCCTCCAGGACCGTCCGCGCGGTGTCCACGCCGATCAGGTCGAGCAGCGCGAGCGGGCCCATCGGCAGGCCGCAGCCCAGCCGCATCGCCGCGTCGATGTCCTCCCGGGAGGCGTAGCGGGCCTCGTACATCGCGGCCGCCTGGTTGAGGTAGCCGAACAGCAGGCCGTCCGCGACGAAGCCGGGCCGGTCGCCGACCGCGACCGGCTCCTTGCCCAGTTCGAGGGCGAGGTCCGTGACGGCGGCGACGACCTGCGGCGCGGTCAGCACCGAGGAGACGATCTCCACCAGCTTCATCGCGGGGGCCGGGTTGAAGAAGTGCAGCCCGAGCACGCGCTCGGGACGCGCCGAGTCGGCGGCCAGCCGGGTCACCGACAGCGCGTTGGTGCCGGTGGCGAGGATGGTCTCCGGGCGGACGACGGCGTCCAGTTCGCGGAAGATCTGGTGCTTGATCTCGTACGACTCCGGGGCCACCTCGATCACCAGGTCGACGTCGGCCGCGGCGGTCAGATCGGTGGTGAAGCGCACCCGGGCCAGCGCGTCGGCGCGCTCGGCCGCGGTGATCCGGCCGCGCTCCACCGCGCGGGCGGTGGAGGCCTCCAGGGCGGCCAGCGCCCGCGCGGCCTGGGCCTCGCCGACGTCGATGCCGACCACCTCGCGGCCGGCCTTCACCAGGACCTCGGTGATGCCGGTGCCCATGGTGCCGAGGCCGACGACGGCGACCTTCGCGAGCGCGGACGGAGGGGTGTGGGACAGGGGAGTGGCCATCGCGGGACTCCAGGAATGAGGGTGACGACGAGGAACGCGCCGGGTGCGCCGGGAGGCGCACCACGGTGCGGAAAGGAGTGCGGGTGTTGCCGGGCCGTCGAGCGCACACGCCCGGTGCCGTACCGGCGGACGTTCGAGACGCCCGGCGGCGGCGGTGTTTCCGACCGGCTCTGTCCCGAAGCCGGGTCGTACTGGCGGTACTTGGCGCACGGAGCGCACACGGGTACCGAACCGACCGATGCCCGCGACGGCCGCGTCACCAGACCGTCGCCAGCGGGGTGCGAGAAGGTTGCTCGCTCGTATGAGCTTAACCGGTGGGTAACGAGCGCGCCAGCCCCTGCGGGGGACTTTGTGCCGGGTGCCTCCCGCGGCACCCGCGAGGCGCCTACGCTGATGGCGTGGACGAAGAGTTGCGATCGCTCACGGAACGCTTACGGCAGGAGTCGGGCGGCACGGCCGCCTTCGACCGACTGCTCGCCACCGGGGACCCGGACGAACTGGCGGAGGTCCTGACCGCGCCCGGACAGCCGCTGTGGGCGCGGGAGTTGGCCGCGTTCCGGCTCGGCCGGGGCGGCGACCGGCGCGCCTTCGAGTCGCTGGTGCTCCTCCTCAACCACCGCGACCCCCCGCGCTGCGCCGCCGCCGCGCACGCGCTCGCCCGGCTCGGCGACCCGCGCACGGCCCGCGCGGCCGCCGCCCTCGCCACCAACGAACTCCGCGTCGCCTACGCCCTGCACCCGGTACGGCTGCTCGTCGCCCTGCGCGCCCCCGAGTCCGTGCCCGCCCTGATCACCACCCTGGAGCGGCGGCTGCGCCCGCACGACCCCTACCGGCGGGTCGCCCTCGCCTGCGTGGAGGGCCTCGGCGCCCTCGGCGACGGGCGCGCCCGGCGCGTGCTGACCGAGGCCCTGGCCCACCCCGCCCTCGCCGAGGCGGCGGTGCACGCACTGGCCCGGCTCCCGCAGGAGGAGCCGGCCGGCTGACCGGCACGGTCAGGGCCAGTACGCGGTGCACAGCCGGCGCCCCGCGTGCCGGCCGCAGGCCTGTGCCTCCAGGTGCCAGCCCCTGCCGTGCACGTACTTGACGGCGCGGGTGTTCTGCTTGCCCCCCGAGTGCACGGTCCCCGAGCAGACGCCGAAGTCCGCCCAGGACCCGTGGTCGACGTCCCACTCCAGGGAGACGGTGTCCCCCTTGCGCGCCCCGGAGATCACTGCCCACGCGTAGTACGGCGCCCCCGCCCTCGCGTTGCCGAAGCGCACCTGGATCGTGGCGCCGCCGATGCGCACCGCGGGCCCCGTGTGCCGGCGCCCGCTCGGGATGTGGGTGTTGGGGTCGACGCTGGTCCCGCACGAGGCCGCGGCCGGCGCCGGCCGCGCTTCCTGGGCGGCCGTCGCGGTCGCGACCGACGCGGCGGCCAGCACCGCCACGCCGGCCATCGCGGCCATGACGTTCCCGTAGTTGTTGGTCATGCCTGTGCCCCTCTTGCCGTCGACTGCGCGGTGTCACCGATCGCTGACACACGGTCGCCGCAGTCGCCCGAGCCGAGGCTGACAGTCGCCCGGGGGAGCGGGCAAGGGGCAGCGGAGGCGCGTGGGAGCGCGGGCCCCGCGCGCCCGGCGCACCGGACCGCTCGGACGTCCCTCGTCCGGCGTACGCCACGGCACCGGCCGCGTGGCCGGTGCCGGTGTCCCCCGCCGGGGTGACGGTCGCGATCCGGTACGGATCAGGAGCGGGCTCCCGGCGGCCGCGTCACGCGCCGGCGGGCTCCGGCACCACCGCCAGGGCCTCGATCTCCATCAGGAACTCCGGGGCCACCAGCCCGGCCACCCGCACGGCCGAGGCGGCGGGCAGGCGGTCGTCGGGTATGTGCGCGGCGCGGGCCGCACGGATCTGCGGCATGTGGGCCATGTCCGTGACGAAGTACGTCAGTTTCACCACGTGCTCGAACCCGGCCCCCACCGCCGCCAGGCAGCGCCGGAGGTTCTCGAACACCTGGCGGGCCTGGGCCCCGGGGTCGCCGGGGCCCACCAGGGCGCCGTCCTCGTCCAGGGCCAACTGGCCGGAGACGGCGACGAGTCGGCCGGTCGCCGAGACGACGTGGCTGTACTGCGCGGCGGGCGCCACGCCGGCGGGGGCGGTGATCCGTTCGGTCATGCGCCCATGATGGACCACACCACCGACAACGCCCCCGGAGCCCACCATGACCAACGGCGACAGCCAGCGACGGACGGCGACGGTCAGCGGCGGAAGCCCAGCAGACTGTGCAGGATCGAGCCGCGCGAGGAGGTCGAGGCCGCCTTCGCGGCCGGCGGCTTCGGGTCCGGGGACTTGGCGCACACCGCGTCGACCGTGCCGCTGCCGCGCGGCACCGTGCCGTCGGTCAAATACGCCGACAGATACCGGTCCAGGCAGGCGTTGCCGCTCAGCGTGACGCCGTGGTTGCCGCCGCCCTGCTCGACCACCAGGCTGGAGCCGGCCAGCAGCCGGTGGGCCGCGACGCCCCCGGCGTACGGGGTGGCCGCGTCGTCCGTCGCCTGGAACAGCAGCGAGGACGGCAGCCGGGTGTTGGCGACGTCCGGCCGCCCCGTCCGCCCGGTCGGCCAGAACGCGCACGGCGCGTTGTACCAGGCGTTGTTCCACGCCATGAAGGGCGACTTCGCGTACACCGCCCAGGCGTCCCGGCGCCAGCGCGCCCAGTCGTGCGGCCAGGCGGTGTCCCCGCACTGCACGGCCGTGTAGACGCTGTAGCCGTTGTCGCCCGAGCCGTCCACACCGGCGAAGTCGCCGTACGCCTCCACCAGCGGCCCGGTGTCCTTGTCGTGCGCATAGGCCGCGAACGCCTCGGCGAGGTAGGGCCAGTAGCCGTCGTAGTAGCCGCCCGGGATGAAGGTGTCCTCCAGCTCGGCGGCGCCCACCCGGCCGCCGGCCGGCTGCTTCGCCAGGGCCGCCCGCATCGCGTACCACCGCGCCTCGACCTTCGCCGGGTCCTTGCCGAGCCGGTATGTCGCGTCGTACTTGGCGATCCAGGCCATCAGCGCCCGGTGCCGGTCGTCGAAGGCGTGCTCCTGGCCGATGTTGTCGTCGTACCAGACGCCGGTCGGGTCCACGATCGAGTCCAGCACCAGCCTGTGGATGCGCTCGGGGTGCAGCTTGGCGTAGACCGCGCCGAGGTAGGTGCCGTACGAGTAGCCCAAGTAGCTGAGGCGCGGCGCGCCGAGGGCCGCGCGGATGGTGTCCATGTCCTGCGCGGCGCTGACGGTGTCCATGTACGGCAGCACATCGGCGTACCGCCGGGAGCAGTCGGCGGCGAAGGACCGGGCGCGCGCCAGGTTCGCCCGCTCCAGCGCGGGCGTGGCGGGCACGCTGTCGGGGCGCACCGGATCGAAGTGGCCGGGCGCGCAGTCCAGGGCCGGGGTGCTGTGACCGACCCCGCGCGGGTCGAAGCCGACGACGTCGTACTGCGCCGCCACGTCCTTGGGCAGCGCGGAGGCCACGAACCCGGCGAGCGTGAGCCCGCTTCCGCCGGGGCCGCCGGGGTTGACCAGCAGCGGACCCTGGGAGGTCCGGGCGGTGTGCGGCACGCGGGACAGGGCGAGGGTGATCTGCCGGCCGTCCGGGTCCGCGTGGTCCAGCGGCACCCGGAGCGAGGCGCACTGGAGCGTCGGGTAGTCGCCGGTGCCGCAGTTCTTCCAGGCCGGCCGCGCGGGCGCGGCGGCCCGCGCGGGCACGCCGGTGACGGAGCCCGCCAGCACGGCGGCGGCCGCGCACAGCACGGCTGCGCGTCTTCTCATGGGTCCTCCCGGGACGGAGAGGTCGGGCGAACCGCGGGGCTCACGGTTCTGGCCGCATCGTCCCGAAGCGGGGACCTTGGAGAACGTCTCGCGCCGATAGTTGACCCTATTGCCCGCGCGAAGCCCTCGAACGCTCCCGCGGGGCGCTCACATCAGGGTCAGCTGGGTCGGCTCGGGCAGCGGCGCGGGTCCGGCCGGGCCGATCCGGCGGGCCGCGCCCGCGCGGGTGGGCCCGATGCCGTACTCCCGCGCCAGCTCGTGCACCTGACGGGTGATCCGGCGCTGGTACCAGGTGGGCGCGTAGGACCCGCCCGCGTACATCCGCTCGTAGCGGCGCACCAGGTGCGGGTGGTGCTCGCCCAGCCATGCCATGAACCACTCGCGCGCGCCTGGGCGCAGATGCAGCACCAGCGGGGTCACCGAGGTGGCCCCGGCCTGCGCGATCGCCTTCACCGTCGCCCGCAGCTGCTCCGGGTGGTCGCCGAGGAACGGGATCACCGGGGCCATCAGCACCCCGCAGCCGATGCCGTGCTCGCCGAGCGTGCGCACGACGTCCAGCCGCCGCTCGGGCGCGGGCGTGCCCGGCTCCACCGTGCGCCACAGGGCGGGGTCCAGGAAGCCGACCGAGACCGAGATGCCCACGTCCGTCACCCGCGCCGCCCGCACCAGCAGGTCGAGGTCGCGCAGGATGAGCGTGCCCTTGGTCAGGATCGAGAACGGGTTCGCGTGCTCGGTGAGGGCCGAGATGATGCCCGGCATCAGGCGGTAGCGGCCCTCGGCGCGCTGGTAGCAGTCGACGTTCGTGCCCATCGCCACGTGGTCGCCCTGCCAGCGTCCGGAGCCCAGCTGGCGGCGCAGCACCTCCGGGGCGTTCACCTTGACCACGATCTGGGTGTCGAAACCGATGCCGGTGTCCAGGTCCAGATAGCCGTGCGTCTTGCGGGCGAAGCAGTAGACGCACGCGTGGGAGCAGCCCCGGTAGGGGTTCACCGTCCATTCGAACGGCATCCGCGAGGCGCCGGGCACCCGGTTGAGCACCGAGCGCGCCCGGACCTCGTGGAAGGTGATCCCGCGGAACTCGGGCGTGTCGAACGTACGGGTCGTGACGGCGTCCGCGCCGAACAGCGCGGTGTCGGCCGCCCGGCCGTGCTCGACGTTGAGGTTGTCCCAGCGCATGACGCCTCCTCGGTGGCACTCGCCCACAGAATAGAACATCTGTTCCCATGATCGTGCGGGCCCGGGGACGAGCGGGTCGTGGCCCCCGATCGCGGCCCCCGATTTGGGGGGCCGGGCGCCGGAGTGGTTGGCTTTTCCCAACCCCGAGCAATCAGGTCCTGGAGGAACGCAATGGCGCAGGTCGAGGCCACTACGGAGCGGGTCGTCGCGGCGGACGCGGAGAAGGTGCTCGACGCCCTCGCCGACTACCGCGGCACGCGGCGCACGCTGCTGCCCGAGCAGTTCAGCGAGTACGAGGTGCGCGAGGGCGGCGACGGCGAGGGCACCCTCGTCCACTGGAAGCTCCAGGCCACCAGCAAGCGGGTCCGCGACTGCCTGCTGGAGGTCACCGAGCCCACCGACGGCGAGCTGGTCGAGAAGGACCGCAACTCCTCCATGGTCACCACCTGGCGCGTCACCCCGGCCGGTGAGGGCAGGGCCCGCGTCGTCGTCACCACCACCTGGAAGGGCGCCGGCGGCATCGGCGGCTTCTTCGAGCGGACCTTCGCCCCCAAGGGGCTCGCCCGCATCTACGACGCCGTGCTCGCCCGGCTCGCCACCGAGGTCGAGAAGTAGTCCCAACCCCCGCTCCGCGAAGGGGAGTTGTTCCTCTTCGCGGAGCTTTTCGTCACCGGTTCGAGTGGAACTGGCGCCCACCGGGAACCGCCCCGTAACCCACCACGGTTGTTCGTAGTTGTCGCCTCGCGCGAGAAATTGCACGGGTACGACAGCCGCGAAGGTGGCGCGAGGGGAGCGGAACGTGGGCGGGACGACTCTGGTGGATCACGACACGCTCGTGCTGCTCCCGGCTGCCGGGAAGGAACCGCCCGAGGAGGCCCGGGAGGAGCCCCCGGCGGCCGTCCCCGCGGCCCCGCCGCCGGCCGCCGCTCCCCTCGGCCCGCGCCGGGTGCGGCTGGTCGTCCTCGGGCTGATGCTGGCGATGCTGCTGGCCGCCCTCGACCAGATGATCGTCGCCACCGCCCTGCCCAAGGTGGTCGGCGAACTGCACGGCCTGGACCGGATGTCCTGGGCCATCACCGCCTACCTGCTCACCTCCACCATCGGCCTGCCGCTGTACGGCAAGCTCGGCGACCTCGTCGGCCGCAAAGGCGTCTTCCAGTTCGCCATCGCCGTCTTCGTCGTCGGCTCCGCGCTCGCCGGACACGCGCGCAGCATGGACCAGCTGATCGCCTTCCGCGCGCTCCAGGGCATCGGCGCGGGCGGCCTGATGATCGGCGTCCAGGCGATCATCGCCGACATCGTGCCGCCCCGGCAGCGCGGCCGCTACATGGGGCTGATCGGCGCCGCCTTCGGCGTCGCCTCCGTCGCCGGACCCCTGCTCGGCGGCTACTTCACCGACCACCTCTCCTGGCGCTGGTGCTTCTACGTCAACGTGCCCTTCGGCCTGGTCACCCTCGCCGTCGTCGCCGTCGTGCTCAAACTCCCCAAGCCCGAGGTCCGCGGCCGCTTCGACGTGCTGGGCGCCCTGCTGCTCGCCACCGCCTCCACCTGCCTGGTGCTGCTGACCAGTTGGGGCGGTACCGAGTACGCGTGGGGCTCGCGGCAGATCATCGGCCTCGGCGCGGGCGCGCTCGCCGCCGTCGTGCTCTTCCTCGTCGTCGAGCACTTCGCCGTCGAACCCCTCATCCCGCTCCGGCTGTTCCGCGACTCCGTCTTCAACGTCACCGGTCTGGTCGGCGCCGTCGTCGGCGTCGCCCTGTTCGGCGCCGCCAGCTATCTGCCCACCTTCCTCCAGATGGTCGACGGGGCCAGCGCCACCGGCTCCGGACTGCTGATGCTGCCCATGACCGCGGGCATCGTCGCGACGTCACTGCTCTCCGGGCAGCTGATCAGCCACACCGGCCGCTACCGGATCTACCCGGTGCTCGGCGCCGCCGTCTCGGTCGCCGGGATGTGGCTGCTGTCCCGCCTCGGCGCCGGCACGCCCCGGCTGCACTACAGCCTCTGGATGGCCGTACTCGGCGCGGGCATCGGCCTGGTGATGCCCGTCCTCGTCCTCGCCGTGCAGAACTCCGTGCGCCCCGCCGACCTCGGCACCGCGACCAGCGCCAACAACTACTTCCGGCAGATCGGCGGCAGCGTCGGCGCCGCCGTCTTCGGCACCCTGTTCGCCGACCGGCTCGCCGACGCGCTGCGCAGGGAGCTGCCCCCGGGCGCCGGTGCCCGGCTGCCCGACCCCGAATCCCTCACCCCGCAGCTCGTGCACGCCCTGCCCCCGGCGCTGCGCGACGCCTACATCCGCGCCTACGCCGACGCCATGCCCCGGGTCTTCCTGTACCTCGTCCCGGTGCTCGTCCTCGGCCTGCTCGCCGCCTTCTTCCTCAAGGAGAAACCACTGGTGTCCCACCACACCGCCGAATCCGACCCCCAGGGCCTCAACACCTCCATCCCGCAGGCACGTTCGCCGTACGCCGCCGGAATCCCGGTGTGCGGCACCGTGCAGCACCCCGACGGCACCGTGGTGCCCCGCGCCGCGCTCACCCTCATCGACGTCACCGGACAGCAGATCGGCCGGGGCGCGAGCGGCGACGACGGGCGGTACGCGCTGAGCACGCCCGGTTCCGGGTCGTACGTCCTGATCGCCGCCGCGGGGGGTCACCAGCCGCAGGCCGTCTCCGTCATCGTCGGCGAACGCCCCGTCGAGCTCGACGTCGTCCTCGGCGGCGCCGGACGCCTCGCCGGCAGCGTGCTCACCGCCGACGGCAGCCCGGTGCGCGACGCCACCGTCACCCTCACCAACGTGCACGGCGAGGTGGTCGCCACCACCCGCAGCGGCCGTGAAGGGGGCTACGTCATCACCGAGTTGGTCGCGGGGGAGTACACCCTCGCCGCCAGCGCCCCCGCCTTCCGCCCGGCCGCGCTCCCGGTCAGCGTGCAGGCCGCCCGGGAGACCCGGCAGGACGTCGAGCTCGCCGGCGGCGCCGTGCTGCGCGGCGTCGTGCGGGCGACCGGGGGACGTCCCGTGGAGGACGCCCGGGTCACCCTCCTGGACGCCGCAGGCAACGTGGTGGACACCCTCACCACCGGAGCGGACGGCGCCTTCCGGTTCGTGGACCTGTCCTCCGGCGAGTACACGGTGATCGCCGCCGGTTACCCGCCGGTCGCCACGGTCCTCCAGGTCGCGGGCGGTGGCCGCACGGAACGGGACCTCCAGCTGGGGCACGAGGACTGAGGCGGCACGCGCGGCGGGGCCGGGCGGGGGGCCGGTGCGATCAGGTAACCCAATTCCCGGATTGCCACACATCGCCACCGGCCGCCGCCGTACCGTAGTGGCCGGCGGCACAGATCGTTTGCGAACAGCCGCGGGGAGAAGGGGCCTGGGCCATGGACCGTGGCAGCGAGCGGGACACAGCTCCCGGGCGCGCCGGCGACACCGGCGCGGGCCGGATTCCGCTTGCGGTGATCGTCGTGGACCGCGAGGGCCTGGTGTCCCACTGGAGCAGTGGGGCACTGCGGTTGTTCGGCGTGCCCCGGCAGGACGCGGTCGGCCGCCCCGCGGCGGACCTGCTGCCGGTCTCCGGCGCCCTGCCCGACCGACTCCAGGGCGGCGCCGCGCCGGACGACGGCCGGGCGGCGTACGACGGCGGGCCGGACGACCGTGCCGTGCCCGGCGGTTCGCCCGACGACGAGCTCGGCCCCGACCTGGAGGCGTCCCTCGGCGGCGGCACCTCCTACGCCACCGCCGGTCGCGCCCGCCTCTCCCCGCCGCGGCGGACTTCGGACGACGGGGACCGGGCGGACGGCGAGCGGCTCGATGTGCTGTGGTGGGCCTACCCGTTGATCGGTCCCGGCCCCGCCCGGCTGCTCGTGCTGGCCGCCGACGCCACCCGGCTGCGCGAGGAACGCGGCTACGACGACGAGACCGCAGAACGCGTCGCGCCCGGCTTCGCCCGCCACACCGAGCTGCCCGCCTTCGACGAACTCGAACGGCGGCTGCCGGAGATCCTGCCCAACATGGGCCCGGGGATCAGCGCCCGCATCGTCTCCCAGGTCCTCGAACTCGGCTATCCGGTACTGGAGTTCAGCCAGTGCGAACGGGTGCCGGTGACCCCGTACTGGGGCGTGCCCCGGCGCCCGGGCCGTATCCCGGCCGACGCCGCCGCGACCCTGATGCCGCGGCAGCGGACCGCCCCCGTGACCGCCGTACCGGCGGGCGCCGAGCAGGACCTCGAATACGCCGCCGTCCGCGAACGCCTGGAATTCCTCAACGAGGTCAGCTCCCGCATCGGCTCCTCCCTCGACCTCGGCGAGACCATCCGCGAGGTCACCAGCGCCGCCGTGCCCCGGTTCGCCGACTTCGCCGGCACCCATCTGCGCGCCGCCGTCCTCGCGGGCGAGGGCTTCCCGGACGGCCCGCCCGACGCCAGCACCGTGATGTTCCGCGTCTGGGTCGAGCACAACGACGAACCAGGCCGCTGGGACGACACCGTGCCGGTCGGCGAGGCCTTCGCCTTCCCCGAACACACCCCGTTCTACCAGTGCATGGTCACCGGGGAACCGGTCCTCATCCCCCGGGTCACCGACGAGATGGGCGACCGCATCTCCGGCCAGTTCGAAAAACGCGACCTGCGCCCGCTGATCAACGGCCGTTCCCTGCTGATCGTGCCGCTCAAGGCGCGCAATGTCGTCCTCGGCTTCATGGTGCTGATCCGCCGCCCCGACCGCCCCGCCTTCGACGACATGGACCGCACCACCGGCGCCGAACTCGCCGCCCGCGCGGGCCTCGTCCTCGACAACGCGCGCATGTACACCTACCAGGAGAACGTCGCCGACACCCTCCAGGACAGCATGCTGCCGCAGGTCGCCCCGAGGATGGCCGGCTGCGACGTCGCCACCCGCTATCTGCCCGGCACCCGGCTCGGCCGGATCGGCGGCGACTGGTTCGACACCATCAAACTGCCCGGCTCCCGCACCGCCCTCGTCGTCGGCGACGTCATGGGACACGGTCTCAACTCGGCCGCGATGATGGGCCAGTTGCGCACCGCCGTGCAGACCATGGCGGCGATGCAGACCCCGCCCGCCCAGCTCCTGCGCAATCTCGACGACCTGGCCCGCCGGCTCGGCGACAACTACCTCGCCACCTGTCTGTACGCGGTCTACGACCCGATCCGCGG
The DNA here is from genome assembly GCF_007896895.1 of Streptomyces misionensis. Lineage (GTDB taxonomy): Bacteria > Actinomycetota > Actinomycetes > Streptomycetales > Streptomycetaceae > Streptomyces > Streptomyces misionensis_A. The sequence goes on from NZ_VOGW01000103.1 coordinate 27,803, forward strand.
CGAGGTGACCCTCGCCAACGCCGGACACATCCCGCCGGTGCTGGTGCGCGCCGAGGACGGCAGCAGCGAACTGCTCGATCTGCCCACCGGCGCGCCCATCGGCGTGGGCGGTGTCCCCTTCGAGGCCGCCCGGGTGCGGGTTGCGCCCGGGGACCGGCTGGTGCTGTGCACCGACGGCCTGGTGGAGGTGCGCGGCTCGGACATCGGCGAGGGCCTCGCCGCGCTCTGCGAGTCCGCCGCGCACCCCGCGGCCTCCATGGACGACGCCTGCGACACCATCATCCGCGCCCTCAACACCCGGGGCGGCCGCAAGGACGACGTCGCCCTGCTGATGGCCCGCCTCAACGGCATCCCCGCCGACCACGTCGCCGCGTGGCGGCTGGACGCCGAGCCCCGCGAGGTCGGCCGGGCCCGCCGCCTGGTCCGCGAGCAGCTGCTCGCCTGGGGTCTGCCGGAGGCCGTGGAGACCGCCGAGCTGCTGGTGAGCGAGGTCGTCACCAATGCCGTACGACATGCGGAGGGCGATCGCGTCGGGCTGAAGGTGGTGCGCACCGACGCGCTGCTGTTCGAGGTCACCGACGACGCGCCCGACCTGCCCGACATGATCGCCGCGGGTCCCCTCGACGAGTCGGGCCGGGGACTGCGCGTGGTCAGCAGACTCGCCCACGAGTGGGGCGCCAGCGCCACCGGGCACCGCAAGACGGTCTGGTTCGAACAGGCGGTCACGGGGAGCCGCTGAACGCCGGTACGTCCGGTGAAGGTGGCCACCAGACCCTTGCCCGTGCCCCGCTGCCCGCGATATCCCGATCATGCAACCGATCGTGGGAGAGTCGCATGAATGCTTCGGACAACTACCGTGACAACTGGGAGAGTTACTGGAGCGAGACCTCCGACGCCCCAGGAGAGGCGATCTGGGACTCGGACCCCTCGCTGACCGCCGAGCCGCACAGCGCCCTGCTCCTGCCGCACGCGGACCCGGCCCGCGTCATAGTCGACCTGGGCTGCGGCAACGGCACCCAGACCCGCTATCTCGCCACCCGGTTCGCCCGTGCCATCGGCGTCGATCTGTCGCACGCGGCGGTCGCACACGCCCGCCGCGCCGCGGGGGACGCGCCCGTGGAGTTCGAGCAGCTCGACCTGACCGACAGCGACGCCGTGAAGGCCCTGCACGACCGGCTCGGCGACGCCAACGTCTACATGCGGGCCGTCATCCACCAGAGCGAGCCCGCCGCGCGTCCCGCGGTCGCCGCCGCCGTCGCCACGCTCATCGGCAGCGAGGGCCGCGCCTTCGTCGTCGAACTCACCTCGGGCTCCCGCGAGGTCCTGGGGCGCGCCGCGGCCGAGCCCTCCGGCCCGCCGCCCAAGCTCCAGCGGGTCTTCGACCACCGGCTCAAGCCGGCCGACGCCGATGACGCCGAGATCCCCCGGCTGCTCGCCGAGGCGGGCATGACCGTCCTCGCCGAGGGCGACACCGTCCTCCCGCAGACCGAGCACCTCACCGACGGCACCCGGATCGACCTGCCGGCCCGCTGGTTCGTGCTCGCGGCCCGGTAACGACACCGCGGGGCGCGGGACGGCGGCCGTCGCCGTCCCGCACCCCGCGCTGATGCAGGTGTCCGACTAGGAGCCGCTTCCCAGCGCGTCCTGCCACACCGCGCCCGGCGTCTTGTTCGTCCGCGCGATGCGGCGCAGCCGGTCGACCCGGCGGGCGGAGATCGCCTCGGGGTGCTGGCTGTCGACGGTGCCGAGCCGCACGTTGCTCCCGGTCAGCCAGGTCCGGACGGCCTCCGGGGCGGCCGTGCCGGTGTATTCGACGGTCATCGAACGCGCCGAGTCGGCCAGGTCGTTGTCGCGCACCAGCACCAGCTGGGCGTCCACGACGTCCGGGCACTGCCGGGCGGAGTCGACGATGTCCGCGATGTTCACGTAGTTGCCGAGCAGGCCGAAGCCGTCGTCGGCGCGGCCGAGGACCCGGAAGGCGTCGCCGCGTCCGCAGCGGCACCGCGTCGCCTCGATGCGGTCACCGAGGCGGTAGCGGACGACGGGCACGGTCCATCCCTCGCCGGCCCGGGTCAGCAGGGCCCCGGCGTCCTCCAGCTCGAAGATCTCGTCCGCGAGCAGATGGAGCGTCGTCTCGTCGCACCCCGGACGGTTGGACCCCATCGCCCAGGTCTCGACCGAGCCGTAGATGCCCCACAACTGCACGTCGGGAAAGGCCTGCCGGACCAGCTCCCGCTTGGACTCCGTCCATGCCTCGCCCATCCAGATGATGGTCTTCACCGGCGGTTTCACACCGGTCTTGAGCACCATCTCCGCGAAATCGGCGAGTACGGACGGAACACTGGCGAGGGCGGTGACACCGACCTCGCGGAGCATGGGCAGCCGGAGTTCCAGTTCCTCGGCCGTCATGGGACCCGAGGGAATCACCGTGGACTCGGTGCGCTCGGCGAGCTTCTGGACGAAATAGTGGGTGCCCCACATGCGGCCGGCGTCGTAGAGATTGAGCACGACGTCGCCGACTCCCAGGGGGCGCCAGACCGGCAGCAGCCGGTCGAAGGCCATGTGATGGGGCAGGTACGTCAGTTTCGGGGTGCCCGTGGTGCCGCCGCTGGAGACGAGCACACCGCCGTCGCGCTCGGCCGCCGCCCGGGTCATCGCCGTTATCTCGGCGGCACCGCAGACTTCCAGGTCGGAAAGCTCTGTCGCCCCCTCGGGGACCGCCTTCCCGCCGGACGAGGCGATCGTCCGGGCGTGAGCGAGCAGAATATCGCGGTCGATCTTTCCGATCATGATTCTCCCGGTCAATCGATGAAGGGGGCATGAAATAATTCGCACGCCATACGGCACCAGGTCGAATAAATCCTAGGCAGCCGGCCGTGGAGTGGTCCAATAATGATTTTTGATCGGCCGATAACAATCCCTGTGAGCAACCGGCATTGTCGGCGCGGTGCAGTGCCGGGAAAATAGCGGGATGAATACTAAGACCGTCGTGCTCGTGGGAGTTCCGTGGAGTGTCCACGAACTGGACGACGCCATCCGTGACGCGGCCACCCTCGGTGCCTCGCTGCTCGTCGTCGACACGCCCGAGTCCCTCGCGCAGATCGGCGAACAGACCGCCGTGCGGACCCGTACCGTCAAGGCGCTCGACCCGTTGCTCATCGCCGACTGCGTGCGCGACGAAGAGCCGGCGACCGTCCTCGCCATCACCGAGTTCTCCATGGAGCTGGCGGCGGCCGTGCGCGAGCTGCTCGGCATCCCCGGCACGCCGTCCGCCGTCGAGGCCCGCGTCCTGGACAAGGCGCAGACCCGCGAGGTGCTGCGCGAGCACGGTCTCACCCGGGTCGGGTTCCACCGCAGTTCACTGCTGGACCCCGAGGACCTGCTCGGCGGCCTGGAGCCGCCGGTGGTGGTCAAGCCGCGCTCGTTCAGCGGCAGTCACGGCGTGACCTTCGTCGCCGACCGTTCCGAACTGGAGCGTGTCTTCGACCCGTACGACCTCGCCGAGACGGATCTCGACGACCGAGACGGCCGGGTGGCCCACCTGGACGGCGACCACCGCACCCACGAGGTCATCGTCGAGGAGTACGTGCCGGGCCCCGAGATCAGCGCGGAGGGGCTCGTGGTCGACGGCCGGCTCACGCTGTTCAGCCTGACCGACAAGGTCAACACCGGCATGCCACACTTCGAGGAAGTCGGCCATCTGGTGCCCAGCAAGCACACCCGGGAGCGGAGCGCGCAGGTCGAGGAGTATCTCCAGGCCGTCGTGTCGGCGCTGGGCTTCGTCACCTCGCCGATGCACGCCGAGATCAAGCTGCTCGACGACCGGATCGAACTCGTCGAGATCCACACCCGCTACCCCGGCGACCGCGTGGTCGAGCTGCTCCAGTCGGCGTACGACGTACGACCGTACGAGGCCTACTTCGACGCGATGCTGAACGGCAGTGTCCCGCAGCGGCCCCGGCCGACCGGCGAGCACTACGGGGTGGGCTTCTTCAACGGCCCGACCGACGCCCCCTTCGCCTGGCCGTCCTACGCCTTCCCGCACCCGGAGGCCGTCGTCTCGATCGACCTCGACCGCCGCCGGGCCCCGAAGGTCTTCGCGTACGAGGGCCTGCGCATCCGGTACTGGCGGGCGGGCCACGCCCTGTTCGCGCACGAGGACCACGCCCGCGTGCAGGAGAACATCGACTTCCTCCTCGACAACACGCCGGGGCAGGGCGGCTCCGGTAGCTAGTGCTGCGACACAGAGCCCCGGCCGTCAGAGCGGGCCGGCCACCGCGGCGAGGAGGCCGCGGTGGCCGGCCCGGTCGGTCAGGGCCGGTTCAGCCGGCGGTGCAGGACACCGTCGGAGCGCCGTTGCCGCCCGAGTAGCCGGCGTTGAACCCGAAGGAGGTGTCGGCGCCGGCCGCCAGCGAGCCGTTGTTGCTCGCGTTCTTCACGGTGACCGTGTTGCCGGACTGCGTGTAGCTGCCGTTCCAGAGGCTGGTGACCGTCTGGTTGCCGGGGAAGGTCAGTTTGACGGTCCAGCCGTTGATGCTGGAGGAGCCGGTGTTCTTGACCGCCACCGAGCCGGTGAAGCCGGAGCCCCAGTCGGAGGAGTTGGTGAAGGTCGCGGAGCAACCGCTGCCGCTGCCGCCGCCGCTCGGCGGCGGGGTGGTGCCGCCACCGCTGCCGCCCCCGCTGGTGACGGTGATGTCGGAGCTGCCGCTGCTCTGGTAGCCCTCGGTGGCCAGGATCTCGTAGTTCGGGGTGCCGAGGTTCAGGCCGAGGCTCTTCCAGGCGTTGAAGATGTTCGCCACGGTGATGGTGCCGCCGGTGCGCTTCGCCTGGCGGACCGCCCAGTACTGGTCGAACGTCGCGGTGCCCTCGATGGACGGCGCGTTGACGCGCGTCGTCTTGTAGAGGTCGTACGTGCTGCCGTCGCTGGTGACCGAGCCCAGCTTGGTGGCGCCCGAACTCGGGTTGTAGTTGCCGTAGTTGTCGACGATGTACCACTCGATCAGCGGGTTGGTGGTCCAGCCGTACAGCGACAGGTAGCAGTTGCCGTTGCAGTTCCACGTGCCCGAGTACGAGACGGTGTTGGTCGTGCCCGGGTTCCAGCCGGTGCCGGCGACGACGTTCTGCGCGGCCGTGTTCCAGGTCAGGCTGTAGTTGCTGCCCGACCCCAGGGTCATGGTGGCGCCGCTGGACTGCTCCCAGAACGAGTAGAAGTAGCCGTTGTTGGTACCGGTGCTGTTGGAGGTGATGGTCGTGGCGGCCTGGGCCGCGCCGGGCAGCGCGAAGGCGACCACGACCGCCGCCATCGCGGCGACGAGTCCTCGGACAGCAGCCACGAGGCCGCGTCTGCGGCGCATCGCGTGGGGCAGCGTGCTCATGGGGGTGTTCCTCCCTGTGCGGGTGTGGAGGGCCTGCTGTGCGCCGGGCCCGGGCCGTCACCGGCCGAGGCCGAAACTGACAGGGGCATGACAGATCTGGTCGCGTCGAGTCGCCGCGACCGGGGCCGGGTCGGCGTGCGGGCCCGGACCGCCGGTGGCGGGCACCGGCGATGGCGAACAGTCTGGACGGCGACCGCCCGGTGTCAACAGTTTCGGTATAAGTTTCGAAATCTTTCTGTTCGCTGGATTTCGCCGGCGAGAGCATCTTCCCTCTTCAGAGGCAAGTTCTCGCGTTCAGGTGATGTGCTCCATCAGGTCAGGCCGGGGATTTGGGCATCTGGAAGTTCGGTGAGTGGTCGGCCTCTCGAAAGTTTCGGGAGGAAAAACGAGAGGAGTGCCGCCGGGGAGGCGGCACTCCTCTGCTCGGGCGGATCGCCGTCAGTCGGACGGTACCGGCCGTGCTCGTACGGCCGGTTCGGTCCTCTCGCGGGGCAGCGCCAGGCAGGCGACGGCGCCGAGCGCCAGCGCCGCGATCGGCAGGACCGTCGCGGCGCGCATCGCCGCGCCGCTGCCGTCCGCCACCGAGCGCAGCCCCTGCACCAGCGCGACGACGCCCGCGGTGAAGACCATCGCGCCGAGCTGCCGCACGGTCTCCAGGATTCCGGAGGCCGCGCCCGTCAGTTCCTGGGGGACGTCGCGCATCGCGACCGTCGTCCTCGGCGCGATCGAGCAGCCGTTGCCCGTGCCGATGACCGCCATCGGGGCCAGGAAGGCCGTCCAGTGCACCGGGCCCGACATCAACAGCGCGGTCCACAGGATGCCGGCGCCCTGGACGACCATCCCGGTCAGCAGGATGAACCGGCCCTCGATCCGGTCGGCGAGGCGGCCGGCGACCAGGGCGACCAGCATGGACATCGCCGACGCAGGTGCCAGGATCACGCCTGCCCAAAAGGCGCTCAGGCCGAGCACCGACTGGAAGTACAGCGCGGCCAGCACCGTGATCGCGAAGGTGGCGCCGGTGATCGCCGCGGCGATCCCGAGCGTCACGGTGTAGCCGCGGATGCGCAGCAGCGCGAAGGGCACCAGCGGATCACCGTCCTGGCGATGGCGCTGGCGGACGGTGAAGCCGGTGCCGAAGAGCCCGGCCGCCACCAGCAGCGCCCAGACGAGGGGGCCCCAGTGGTGGTCCGCGCCGTTGGTCACGGCGTAGGCGAAGCAGGCGAGGGCCAGCGAGGCGAGGGCGACGCCGGGCAGGTCCAGAAGGTGCCGCCGGCCGGTCCGCAGGTCCGGCATGACGGTCAGGCCCGCCAGCACGACGAGCGCGCCGATCGGCAGGTTGACGAGGAAGATCCACCGCCAGCCGGCCAGGTTGATCAGCAGACCGCCGAGCGAGGGGCCGAGCACGGAGGCCACCCCGCCGACCGCGCCCCACACCCCCAGCGCGGTGCCGCGTCGCTCCCGTGGGAAGGAGGCCACGATCAGGGTCAGGCTCTGCGGCATGAGCAGCGCGGCGCCGGCCCCCTGGAGCACCCGGGCGGCGACCAGGACGCCGGGCACCGTCGCGAGTCCGCACAGCAGGCTCGCGACGGTGAAGAGCAGGACGCCCACGACGAACACCTGCCGCGGGCCGTACCGGTCGCCCAGCCGGCCCGCGGTGATCAGCAGCACGGTGATGGCGATGATGTAGCTGTTCAGCGCCCACAGCACCTGCGGCAGCGTGGCGTGCATCGAGTCGATGATGCTGGGGATCGCGATGGTGACGATCGTCGAGTCCAGCAAGGTCATGAAGTAGCCGAGCGACAGGACGACCAGCGTCGCCCAGGGGTTGCCGCGCAGCCGGCTCACGGGCGAGCCGTCCCGGCCACGAAGTCCCGCAGCACGCGCACGAACCGGTCCGTCTCCTCCAGGAACGGGGCGTGGCCGCTGTGCGGGAACATCTCCAGCCGGGCGTCGGGGAGCGCACCCAGCAGCCACTTGCCGACCTCGGTGGGGAAGATCCGGCTCCGCGCCCCGTGCACCAGCAGCGTCGGCAGCGTCAGGGTGCCCATCCGCTCCCGCCAGTCCTGGGTGAGGACCCCGCTCCACAGGGCCACCAGCGCCAGCCGTGACGTCTTCAGCGACTCGGCCAACAGCGGTCGCAGCAGGGCGGGTTCGGGCTCGCTCCCGGAGGCGAAGCAGTTCTCGATCAGGGCGGTGAGGTACGTGTCCGGGTCGGTCCACTGCTGCTGGGTCGCCTGGAGGGCGCCGGCCGCGTCCAGACCGCCGAACGCCGCGTGCTCCCATCCCTCCTCCCGCAGCAGGTGGGGCGACATCTCCACGGAGACGAGCCGGGAGACCCGGTCGGTCCCGTACCGGTCGAGGTAGTTGTAGGTGACGGTCGCGCCGAGCGACCATCCGACGAGCGTGACGTCGCGCAGGTCGAGCAGTTCGATGACCCGCGCCAGGTCGGCCGCGGCGTCCTGGAGGGTCCAGCCGAGCGGGGGGTGCGGGCCGTCCCCGTGTCCGCGCAGGTCCACGGTGACGACGTCGTGGTCCGGGCCGAGGGCCGCCACGACCGGCGCGAAGGAGTGCGAGGTCATTCCCAGGCCCGGGACGAACAGCACGGTCGGCCCGGTACCGGGGTGCCGGACATGATGAATTGCTTCGAGCATGATGAGAGCTCCTCCCGGGTGAGATGATCAAAATATACGGCCGACGCAAGAAATTACACTCCGAGCGCAATAGCGTATTTTGAAGTGCTGATAAATTTGTTTTATAAACGGGATGATCTTGACCTGGGCCGCGAGAAGCGGATTGTATTCACG
>NZ_VOGW01000103.1:36261-76874 GCF_007896895.1 Streptomyces misionensis
ACAGGGCCGCCGTGCGTGTGCGGATTCAAGCCATCGACCGCCGTGGCCGTCGCGACGGCTCCGCCCTCTGCGTACCTGCTGTGGACCAGTGTCGTGGGATGGCCCGAAAGCCATCGAACTCCTTTATGGGACATGCGAGTTGAGTGCTCGACCGGGACCGTGGCCGCGCCTCGGCACGGCTCGGCGACGGCGCCGCGCCCAGGACCGCGGCACACCAGCCGAGACCGGACAGCGGTACCGGCGCACCCTTGCAGCACGGGGACCGAAGACCCAAGATCACGGGAAAGCCTCGCCCGTACCGGCCCGAGGCCCGGTCTCCTCTCGCGCAAAGGAGTGAATGTGGCCGCAACCCCCCACGCAGCCATAGCGACTACCCGAAAACCGGGACCCGCCTTCGAGGCGGTGATCGACGACGCATTATCCGGCCGGGTGTCCTGTGGCCCGGGCGGGGCGGTGTAGCCGATGCGGGAGAATACCGAGTCGACCACGCGGGACGCGCTGGCCGATTTCCTGCGCCGGCGACGTGACACGCTGCCGCCCGAGGCGGTCGGGCTCCAGGACGGCCGGCGGCGCAGGACACCGGGACTGCGCCGGGACGAGGTGGCGCGCCTGGCGAACATGTCCACGACCTACTACGAGCGGCTGGAACAGGGCCGGGGCCCGCAGCCGTCCGCCGCCATCCTCTCCGGGCTGGCCGCCGCGCTGCGGCTGGGCCCCGACGAGCGCGCCTACCTGTATCTGCTGGCCGGGCGCATCGAGCCCGCGGCGGCGCAGCCGGACGGCACCGTCGACGCCGAACTGCTGTCCGTCATGCGCGCGATGGCGACGACGTCCCCGGCGTTCGTCGTGGACGACCTCGCCACCGTCGCGGCACAGAACGACGCGTACACCGCCGTGTTCGGCCTCGTCGCCGGCCTGCCCGGGCGGGAGGGGAACATGCTCTGGCGCTGGTTCTGTTCGAGCCGTCGGCGGGGTGCGGTGCTGAATTCGGCGGAGCACCAGGAGGCCATCGGCCGCGATTCCGTCGCCTGTCTGCGGGTCATGGTGGCCGAGCGCGGCTACGACGCGGACGCGGCGGCGCTGGTGGCCGATCTGCGCACGGGGAGCCCGGAGTTCTCGCGCATGTGGGACGAGCACCAGGTCTCCAGGTCCTCCTCCTTTGCCCTGAGCGTGCTGGACGACCGCGTCGGCCGCCTGGACTTCGACTACGTGATGATGACCGGTTCGCGGTCGCGGCAGCGGCTGTTCTCGCTGCACGCGGTCCCCGGCACCCCCACCCAACAGCGGCTGACCAGGCTTTTAAACGTGCGGGCCGAGTTCGCATCCACGTATCGATAGTGCGTGGCTGAGTCCGGCGATCGAACGTAGCGTTTCGCGTGGCACCTGGACCAGTCGTCCAGCCACGGCAGTTGGTGTCGCAGAACTGGAAGGATGGCACGATAAACCCCCACATGGCCGGCCGGCTCACTCAGAAGAGATCGCCCACAGCGCCCTGGTTCGTTCTCCGCCGTATACAGAGGTCCCACTTGACATCGTTGTCCGGTTTCGGGTCGACGGAAAAAGTGGTCGCCATAGAGGCGGGCGGGACCAGCATCCCCGGTTTTCTCCCGCGTTGAGAAAAGCATGCGCGATCTTCCCGATGTCTGCCCCAGGGGGCAGGACCGGGTGTTCTTCATCATTCGACCAGTATGACAATCTCAGATTGGTTCGAGTAATGCGCGATAACTGTGAGCAAGTGCATCCACGCGCCATCACCGCGTCTCCGTACCGTCCGAGCGAGACGATCGAGAACCGTCACCAGAAGCTGATCGCCCTGCTGGCCACCGGCCACACGGACGCCAGTGCCGCCCGGCAGCTCGGGGTCAGCCGTCGCACCGTGACCTACATGCTCCGTTCGATGATGGACGAGCTGGGCATCAACAACCGTTTCCAGCTGGGTATCGCCGTCGGCGCCCGCAGCCGTTCCTGTGAGGCGTGTCCGGAGCCGGGCCGGTCCGGCGCGACGGACATCGCCCACGACCACGGGCGCTACTGAGTCATTCTGTTCGGTTGTTTTCGGGGGATGTTCGAGGCGGCTTGCCCAATGCGAAAGTGAAGACCTATGAGTTCAGAACGAACCATCACGTCTCGTAATCTCGACGTGAACCAGCTGCGCACTCTGAGCACGATAGTGGAAACGGGGAGTTTCCGGCGGGCGGCGGATGTACTCGCCCTGACCCAGCCCGCAGTAAGTTATCACATTCGCAGGCTGGAGGCGGTCCTGCACGGCCCGGTATTCGTCAGGACCAGGGGCCGGCTGGAACTCAGCGACGCGGGTGAGGAACTGCTTTTCTATGCGCGCAAAATCCTCACCGTCAACGACGAGGCGATGGCCCGGCTGACCGCCCCGAGGAACGGCCTCCGGCTCACCATCGGCGTCTCGGAGCAACTGGAGGACGTCCTCCAGGACCTGCTCGCCGGCCTCACCCGCGCACTGCCCCGGATCACGCTGAGCGCGCGGATCGGGCCGAGCGAGCACATCGCCGCGCGCACGGCCGAGCAGGAGACCGACGTCGCCGTCGTCATCGGCAGGTCCCGCGACGAGAGGAGCCGCGCGCTCGGCTCGCTGCGGCTGGCCTGGTACGCACGCGACGCCACGCGCCTCGCCGCCGGCCCCTCCCTCCCGATGGTGCTGCCCGCCGAGCCGTGCAACACCCGCACCCACGTCGTCGGCACCCTCGACGGCCAGGGGGTGCCGTGGCACGTCGCCTACGAGGGCCCCGACCTGGCCGGGCTGCGCGCGGCCACCAGGGCCGGGCTCGGTGTCATCGGCCTGCTCGCCAACAACGGCGAGAAGTGGAATCTGACGCCCGTCGCCGACGGTGTGCTGCCGCTCCATCCAGGGGCCGTGCCGGTCTCCTTCGTCCACGCGCCGGGCACCCCGGCCGACGTGGTCGAGGCCGCGTTCTCCGTGGCCCGGGCGGCACTCCACCGGTTCCCGCTGGTCGAGGAGCCGGAACCGGTCCTCTGAGGCGCGGCCGGACACCGGCCCGCCGCGGCCCTCGCGGCACCGGCCGCCGCGGCCCTCGCGGCGGCCGGCATCGAGCGCGTGCGCGCTACTCGGCCGCGGACACCTCGACGCGGTTGTCGTGGAAGACCGCGCCGCCGCCCATGTCCGCGTCCCGCTCGGCCACGGTGGCGTTGACCCCGGCCCGGTCCCCGGTCAGCTTCGACCACCAGCCCTTGGTGGTGCGCGCCACCCCCGGCCGCACCGCGTCGCTCACCTGGAGCCGCGCGGTGAAGTCGCCCCGGTCGTTGAAGATCCGCACCAGCGCTCCCTCGGCCAGGCCCCGGGCCGCCGCGTCGTCGGGATGCAGTTCCACGAAGGGGGTGCCGGCCCGGCGCACCAGCGACTCCTTGTTCGCGAACGTCGTGTTGAGGAAGAAGTGCGGGGCCGAGGAGATCAGCACCAGCGGCAGCCGGCGGGCCAGCTCGGGGTCCGCGGCCTCCCGGGGAGGCGTGTAACCGGCGAGCGGGTCGTACCCGTCGGCGGCCGCCGTCGCCGACACGAACTCCAGTTTCCCCGACGGCGTGGGGAAACCGTCCGCGAACGGCACGAAGGGACTCGGGTAGTTGAGCCGGGCGTAACCCTCGCGGCGCAGCCGCTCCAGGTCGATGCCGTCCAGCGACGGGTGGCCGCCGGCCAGCAGCGCCCGGGCGAGGTCCTCGTCGGAGTCGAAGAGCGCGGGATCGGTCAGCCCGAGCCGCGCCGCGAGCCGGCGGAAAGTCTCCGTGGTCGACAGGCACTCGCCGGGCGGGGCGACCGCGGGCTCGTTCCACGTGAGGTACATGTGCCCGTAGCCGTCGAGCAGATCGGTGTGCTCGGTCTGCATGGTGGCGGGCAGCACGATGTCGGCGTAGTCCACCGTGTCGGTGCGGAAGTGCTCCATCACCACGGTGAACAGGTCCTCGCGCAGCAGGCCCGCGCGCACCTGGCTCTGCCCGCCCACCGCCGTGGCCGGGTTGGCCCCGTAGACGAACAGCGCCTTGACCGGCGGGTCGTCCACCGTGGTGAGCGCCTCGCCGATGCGGGTCATCGACAGGCTGCGCACCGGTGCGGGCAGCAGGTCGTCACGGAAGAGGGCGTCGCGGTCGCCGCCGAAGTAGCCGTCCGTGGAGTAGGCGAGGCCACCGCCCGGGAGCTTCCAGTCGCCCGTCACTCCGGGCAGCGCCGCCAGCGTACGCAGCGCCATGCCGCCCCCGGCGTGCCGCTGGATGCCCTGTGCCGCCTTCATGCCGGTGGGCCGGGTGACGGCCAGGCGCCGCCCGAGCCGTTCGACCGTCTCCACCGGCAGCCCGCAGATCTCCGCCGTGCGCCGCGGTGTGAACCGCTCGATGCGCGCGCGGAACTCCGGCCAGCCCACCGTGCGTTCCGCGAGGTACGCGCGGTCCTCGGCACCGAGCGACAGCACCACGTTGAGCAGCCCGAGGGCGAGCGCGGCGTCCGTGCCGGGGTTGAGCGGCACATGCTCGTCGGCGAGCCGGGCCGTCCTGGTCAGCACCGGATCGATGGCCACGACGTACGCCCCGGACCGCTGCGCCTGCGACAGCACCTTCCACAGGTGGTGGCTCGTGGTGAGCGTGTTGCAGCCCCACAGCAGGATCAGCCGGGAGTGGCGCAGGTCCTCGGGGTCGATGCCGCGGCTGGTGCCGAGCGTGTAGCCGGTGCCCACCAGGCCCGCGACCGAGCAGATCGTCATGTCGTGGCGCGACGCGCCCAGGGTGTTCCACAGCCGGCTGCCCGCGCGGCCCTGGAGGCCCTGGAGGTAGCCCAGGTTCCCGGTCCCCTGGTAGGGCCAGACGGCCTGTCCGCCGTACCGGTCGATCACCTCGGTGAGACGGCCGGCGATCTCGTCCAGCGCCTCGTCCCAGCCGATGCGCTCGAACCGCCCCTCGCCCTTGCGCCCGGTCCGGCGCAGGGGATGGAGCAGCCGGTCGGGTGCCCGCGTGTGCTCCAGGTACTGGTTCACCTTCACGCACAGGGTCCCGCGGGTGTAGGGGTGGTCCGGGGTGCCGCGCAGCCCGACCGCGACGCCGTCCGCCACCTCGACCTGCCAGGAGCACGCGTCCGGGCAGTCCAGCGGGCAGCCCCCGGGGAGGATCTTCAGGGCCCGTCCCGCCGGGCCGCGGGTGTCCCCGTTCACCGCGGCGCCCGCGCGCGCAGCCGCGGCACGAACTCGTCGGCCAGGGCCACCCGGCCGACGAGCGAGGTGGGCCCCGAGAGCAGCACCCGCTCGTCCTCCGTGATCTCCACGGCCACGGTGCCGCCGGGCATGACCACGGTCACCGCCGGGTCGGTGAGCCCCAGCCGGTAGGCGGCGCAGGCGGCGGCGCAGGCACCGCTGCCGGAAGCCGGGGTGGCGCCGACGCCCCGCTCCCAGATCCGGACCCGCAGGGTGCGCCGGTCCTCGACGGTGAGCAGTTCGGCGTTGGGCCGCTCCGTGAAGCCGGCGTACCCGACGATCAACGGGCCGATCCGCGCGGCGAGTTCGTCGGTCGCGTCGTCGACCAGCGCGACCAGGTGCGGTACGCCGTTGTGGACCGCCGTCGCGTGCACCGTGGTGCCCGGCTCGATCTCGACCGGCACGCCGACCAGCTCCGTGCCGTCGGCCGCGGCGGCGATGCGGTGGGTCCAGGGGCCCAGGTCGATGGTGCAGGCGGCGGTGGCCGAGTCGCCGAGCCGCACCCGCACGTCGCCGCCGGGGGTCCGCAGCGTGAGCTCGTCCTGGTCGGTGCGGCCGTGCTCGCGCAGGTACCGGGCGAAGATGCGCAGGCCGTTGGCGTTGCGCGCGCACTCCGTGCCGTCGGCGTTGAACACCCGTACCCGGAACGTGCCCTGCGGGTCGGTCTCCTGCCCCGGGAGGGGGCCGTAGAGCACCCCGTCCGCGCCGACGCCGGTGCGCCGGTCGCACAGCGCCCGGGTGGCCGCGGTGCCCGGCGCGGGGGCGCCGAGTTCCGGGTCGGCGACGAGGTAGTCGTTGCCCAGCGTGTGGTACTTCACGACGGTGGTCATCCGCGGCCCTCGGCGATGGCGCCCTCCTCGAAGGCGTCGCCGTACCAGCGCTCGTTCCAGCGCGAGAAGGACACCACCGTGATGTCGCGGTGGCCGTCCTCCTCGACCGGCACGATGTCGGTCACGTAGTGCCACAGCGCGCGGTCGTCGAACGCGATGGCCTGCCCCGCCGGCAGGGTCGCGGTGAAGATGGGCGTCTCCTTGTCCTCCGCGGCGCGCAGGGTCAGTTCGGCGCCGGTGATGCCGACGCGGTTGTACACGGAGATCACCACGAACTCGTGGCCGTCCTGGTGCACGCCCTCCGGGACGACGACGCCCTGCAACTCCTTGGTGGCGATGACCCGGTACTGGTGGACGTTGATCTGCCAGATGTCGTCCTCGGGCAGCGGGATCTGCGCGCAGGCCTCCCGGATGTGGTCGGTCAGATCGATCTCGATCGGCTGGTAGTGCCGCCGGATGCCGCCCGCGACCGGGTTGAACTTGGAGTAGGTGACGTACGGGCGGTGCGGGAGCCGCTCGAAGTCCCAGGCGCCGTCCTTGTGTTCGAGCCGGTACTGGGAGAAGCGGCGCCAGCGGTTGCCGTTGCCGATGTACTCGTCGAAGGCGAGATCGTCGAAGCTCTTCAGGATGTCGTCGTCCGTCCGAGGGAGGTCGAAGATCTGGAAGCGCTGCGCGTTGAGAGTCACGGTCGGTCCCTTTCGGGGAGGCGGGGCAACGGTGTTCAGGCGGGCAGGGGCTGCTTCAGGCACACCTCGAGGACGCGGTCGAGGTAGTACGCCGAGGTGTTGAGCCGCACGAACGTGCCGAGCGCGATCTCGCGGCCGGCGGCGGGGTCCCGCTCGACGACCGGACCGATCACGTTCTTGTACCAGCCGGCCGCGTGGTGGGCGTCCACGTTGATGTGGATGTCGTGGTAGACCTTGCCCTCCGGCGGCAGCCCGAGCCGGTCCCAGGCGGTGACCAGCTGGCGGAACCGCCGGGGGGCCAGGAACTCGGTGACGCCGTAGTAGCCGATGGCGCGCAGGTAGTGCCGGCGGCTGAGCGCGAGGCCGGCCGAGATGTTGCCGCACTCCTTGGCGGCGAGCAGCAGGTTCGACTCGATGTAGCCCCGGTCGACGCCGATGGAGGTGAGGCACTGGGAGAAGAGTGTCGTATGGACGTCGGCGAACTCGCCGTTGCCCATCTCGTCCCAGTAGTTGGCCGCGATCTCCATCTTCTCGGCGCCGGTCGCGCCGAACTGCATGACGGCGAGGATGTCGTCGAAACGCGGGTCAAGGGAGGTCTCCTGGGCCAGCAGGAAGCGTACGTCCTCCACGGTCGCCGCGTTCGTCAGGTGCTCGGCGTACATCGGGTGCGCGCTCGCCGGGTGGTCCTGGATGAGGGCCTTGAGCCAGCGCACGTACTCCTTCTCGCCGCTGGGGTAGCCGGTCAGCAGCTCCTGCGGCACCTGCCGGAACTCGTTGTCCAGCATGGCGTTCTCCAGGACGCTGGTGACGTCCCGCAGGATCGGCTGGGGGTCCTGGTCGGGGTTGCGCGCCGCGGACTGGCTGAACTCGTAGGCGTAGACGACCGTGAGGATGTCGTGCAGGTGCTCGCGCGCCGCGGCGTCGCGGTCGCGGAAGGCCAGGTCCGCGAGGCGTCGGCACTCCCCGGCCAGCTCGGCGCGGTGGGCGTAGTCGTCGACCAGCTCCTGCCACTTCCCGAAGGTCACCGAGGTGAGTGCCGCCGTGAAATCGGCGAGGAGCGGGAAGTCGTTCCGCTGCGGATCAGGCATGTCGAGATTCCTCTCGGTCGTCATTTCCTCGGTCCGCCGACAGGGATTCGGCATTTCCTCTCCGATGAAACGCCGAATATGTTTTCAGCTTCGATTGGCGTCAGCTTACCCAGAGGCGGCAGGCACGGTCCAAGTCCAGTTGTTTATCGCGCTCATCAATAGATTTTTTCACCGTGAGATCGTGCGGCCAGGATGTTTGGAAAAAGAGATTGCACCGGCGCCCGTTCTTGTCAGGGATGCGTCTGGTTGATGATGCCGACGGCCGCGGCGAGTTCCGCCGCGGTGGTGTCCGCGCCCTTGCCGATGGCCCAGTTCCCGCCGCCGTTCAGATAGGCGATCGCCCGCCCGTCGGGCAGTTCGTGCGACGTGGCCGCGGTGAGGTCGAGATCCAGGCCGAGCGAGGAGAGCGCGTCGGCGAACGCGGGCAGCGGCGCGGCCCCGGTCAGCGGTATCTCCTTGTCGATGCCGTCCAGGCCGACCGTCACGGAGGACGGGGTGTGGGCGAGGAGCCGCAGCCGGCCGGGCGCGGGCGTGTACGCGCTGTCGAACAGCTCGCGCAGCCGCTCGGGGCTCAGTTCGCCGCCCTCGTGGTCCGTGACCCGCTGGACCCGGACGGCGAAGTCCGCGCGCAGCTGCTGGGGCAGGCGCAGACCGTAGGAGTCGTTGAGTACGAACGCCACGCCGCCCTTGCCGGACTGCGAGTTGACCCGGACGACCGGTTCGTACTCGCGGCCGACGTCACCGGGGTCGATCGGCAGATAGGGCACCTGCCAGTGGGTGCCGCCGGACGGGTGGCCGTCGTCGGACGGGCCGGCCTCGTCGGCGAGCGCCGAGATGCCCTTGCCGATGGCGTCCTGGTGGCCGCCGGAGAAGGCGGTGAAGACCAGTTCGCCGCCCCACGGGTGGCGTTCGTGCACCGGCAGTGCCGTGCATTCCTCCACCACCCGGCGGACCTCGCCGAGGTCGGAGAAGTCGATCTCGGGGTCGACGCCGCGGCTGAACAGGTTCATCCCCAGCGTGACGAGGCAGACGTTGCCGGTGCGCTCGCCGTTGCCGAACAGGCAGCCCTCGATGCGGTCCGCGCCGGCGGCGAGGCCGAGTTCGGCGGCGGCGACGGCGGTGCCGCGGTCGTTGTGCGGGTGCAGCGAGAGGATGACCGAGTCGCGTCGCTCCAGGTTGCGGCTCATCCACTCGATCGAGTCGGCGTAGGTGTTCGGGGTGGTCATCTCCACCGTGGCGGGCAGGCAGATGGTGGCCGGGCGCTGCGGGGTGGGCTCCCAGACGTCGAGGACCGCGTTGCAGACCTCGGCCGCGAAGCCCGGCTCGGTGCCGGTGAAGGACTCCGGCGAGTACTGGAGGCGCACGTCGGCGCCGGTCAGCGACTCGGCGGCGGCGGCGAGTCGGCGGGCCGACGCGACGGCCAGCTCGCGGATCTGCGCCCGCTCCTGCCGGAAGACCACCCGGCGCTGCAACTCGGAGGTCGGGTTGTAGATGTGCAGGGTGACCTTGCGCGCCCCGGCGACGGCCTCGACCGTGCGGTCGATGAGCTCGGGCCGGCACGGCGAGAGGACCTGGATGCGGACGTCCTCCGGGACGGCGTCGTCGTCGATGATCTCCCGGATGAACGAGAGATCCGCCGCGCTGGCCGCCGGGAAGCCGACCTCGATCTCCTTGTAGCCCATCCGTACGAGCAGCTGGAAGAAGCGGTGCTTACGGGCCGGGTCCATCGGCACGGCGAGGGCCTGGTTGCCGTCGCGCAGATCGACCGAGCACCACAGCGGGGCCCGGGTGATCGTCCGGTCCGGCCAGGTCCGGTCCGCCAGCGAAACCGGTTCGACCTCCTCGGCGTACGAGCGGTAGCGGTGAGCCGGCATGGGGCTCGGGCGCTGCTCATTCCACACCGGACGGGCCGCGAATTCGTTCGTCATGGACACTCCTCGCGCATAAATTGCAACGCATGCTAGCCAGCGAAACAGCGGCCATCCAGGAAACTGCGCAGAAGCGAAGTCGGGGAAAAGGAAGTGCCATTGCGCATTACCGCAACGGCGTTGACACCTCTTCTTTGGCGTCGCAATACTCACCACCGTTCCGCATCGGCGGCATGGTGACGAACGGAGAGAAGACGTGGCACAAACGTTTGAGATCAAGGGAAACGACCTCTGGGACCCGACGACGTTCGACGCGCTGCGTCGTCAGCTGATTCCGTCGTTCGACCTGATCTACGAGGCCGCGGTGCGCACCGTCGCGGCGACGGTGCCGACCGCCCCGCGGGTCCTCGACCTCGGCGCCGGCACCGGTCTGCTGAGCGCGGCGATCCTGCGTGAACTCCCCGAATCCGAGGTGGTTCTCGTGGACCGCTCGGAAATCATGCTGACCCAGGCCCGCAGCCGGTTCGCCAGCCAGGACGGGGTCACGGTGCAGACCGGCGACCTGACCGACCCGCTGCCGGAGGGCGGGTTCGACGCGGTCGTCTCCGGCCTCGCGATCCACCACCTCAGCCACACCGACAAGCGCGACCTGTTCCGGCGCATTCGCGAGGCGCTGCGCCCCGGCGGCGTCTTCGTCAACGTGGAGCAGGTCCAGGGGCCGCTGCCGCACCTGGAATCCCTCTACGACAGCCAGCACGAACTGCACGTGATCCGGGAGCAGGCGCCCGCGCGGGAATGGGCGGCGGGCCGCGAGCGGATGAAATTCGACGTCTGCATCGACCTGGAAACCCAATTGCAGTGGCTGCGCGACGCCGGTTTCCGCAGCGTCGACTGCCTGGCCAAGGACTTCCGCTTCGCCACCTACGCGGGCTGGGTCTCCTGATGACCGCACTCCATGCGGCGATCCGCGAGGTCGCGCGACGCCGGCCGGACGCGATCGCGGTCGAGACCACGGCCGGCGAGCGCACCACGTACGCCGAACTGCTCGCGCGGGCCGACCGGATCGCGGCCGGCCTGCGCGCCCGCGGCGTCACCGAGGGCCGCGTGGTCGTCTGCTCGGGCCTGGCCAACGACGCCTCCTATCTGGCCTTCCTGCTCGGGCTCTGCGCGAACGGCGCCGCCTACGTCCCGCTGCTCGCCGACTTCGACGCCGCCGCCGTGGACCGCGCCCTGCGGATGACGCAGCCGGTGCTCTGGGTCGGCCCCGACAACCACCACCGCGCGGGCGTCACCCTGCCCCGGGTGGAACTCGCCGACCTGGAGGCCCCCGGCCCCGCGACCGCTTGGGCGGCGGGGGGACGGGCGCTCGCGCCGGGCACCTTCCGGATGCTGTGGACCTCGGGCTCGACGAAGGCGCCCAAGCTCGTCACCTGGCGCCAGGAGCCCTTCGTGCGCGAGCGCCGCCGCTGGATCGCGCACATCGAGGCGACCGAGCGCGACGCGTTCTTCTGCCGGCACACCCTGGACGTGGCGCACGCGACCGACCTGCACGCCTTCGCGGCGCTGCTGGCCGGCGCCCGGCTGATCCTCGCCGACCCGGCCGCGGACCCCGCGACACTGCTGGCCCAACTGGCCGCGACCGGCGCCACGTACACCAGCATGCTGCCCAACCACTACGAGGACCTGATCGCGGCCGCACGGCGGCGGCCCGGCACCGACCTCTCCCGGCTGCGCCGCCCGATGTGCGGCGGCGCCTACGCGAGCCCGGCCCTCATCGCCGGGGCCGCCGATGTGCTCGGCATCCACATCCGCCACATCTACGGCTCGACCGAGTTCGGCCTCGCCCTCGGCAACATGGCGGACGAGGTGCAGACCGTCGGCGGTGTGCACGAGGTCGCGGGCGTCCGCGCCCGTCTCGAGCCGCTCGCCGGGTACGACGGCGACGACCTCGGCCACCTGGTGCTCACCTCCGACTGCACCAGCGACGGCTACCTGGACGACGACGAGGCCAACGCGGCCACCTTCCGCGGCCCCGACTTCTGGACCGGCGACGTCGCCCGGCGCCTGGACGACGGCAGCCTGCGCCTGCTCGGGCGGGTCACCGACCTGGTGCTCACCACGGACGGTCCGCTGGCCGCGCCCCATGTCGACGAACTCGTCGCGCGGCACTGCCCGGTCGCCGAGTCCGTCACGCTCGCCGCCGACCCGGACACCCTGGGCAACCGGGTGCTCGTGGCGCTGCGCGCGGCGCCGGGGACCTCCGACGCCGACGCCGTCGGCGCCGTCGACAAGCTCCTCGACGAGCACGGGCTGACCGGCGTCGTCCTGGCGTTCGACCGGATACCGCGCACCGTCGTCGGCAAGGCCGACCGGGCGCTGCTGCGCCGCCGCCATCTGCCGGCCCCGAGTTCCTCCTGACGCATCCGCCGTCGGCGACCTGCTCCGAAAGGGCGAGTCATGACCAGCAAAACCCTGGTGGACAAGATCTGGGACCTGCACGTCGTGGAGCCCGGGGCGTCCGACCTCATCTACATCGACCTGCATCTGCTGCACGAGGTCAGCTCGCCCCAGGCGTTCGCCGGCCTGCGCGAGGCCGGCCGCGCGGTGCGCCGGCCCGCCCTCGCGGTCGCCACCTCCGACCACGACGTGCCGACCGACGGGCGCGAGCTGCCGCCGGACGCGGGCGCCGCCGAGCAGTTGCGGGTGCTCGCCGAGAACTGCCGCGACCACGACATCGAGCTCCACCCGGTGGGCAGCCCGGGGCAGGGCATCGTGCATGTGATCGGACCCCAGATGGGGCTCACCCGGCCCGGCACGACCATCGTGTGCGGAGACAGCCACACCGCCACCCACGGCGCGTTCGGCGCCATCGCGTTCGGCATCGGCACCAGCGAGATCGAGCACGTGCTGGCCACGCAGACCCTGCGGGCCCGGCGACCGCAGTCCATGGCCGTCACCGTCACCGGCGAACTCCCGCCCGGCGCCACCGCCAAGGACCTCGCGCTCGGCATCCTCGCCGCCGGCGGCACCGACGCGGGCACCGGAACGCTCATCGAGTTCCGGGGCCCCGCCGTCCGCGCGCTGTCCATGGAAGGCCGGATGACGCTGTGCAACATGGCCGTCGAGATGGGGGCGCGCAGCGGCCTGGTCGCCCCCGACGAGACCACCTTCGCCTATCTGAAGGACCGCCCGCGCGCGCCGCGCGGTGAGCTGTGGGACCGGGCCGTCGCGCACTGGCGGACGCTGGACAGCGACCCGGACGCGGTCTTCGACCGCGAACTGGTCTTCGACGCGGGGGCGTTGGCGCCACGGGTGACCTGGGGCACGAACCCCGGGCAGAGCGTGCCGGTCGACGGAGTGGTGCCCGACCCCGCCGCCCTCGCCGAGCCCGGCGAGAGGGCCGCCGCCGAACGCGCCCTCACCTACATGGACCTGCGCCCCGGCACCAGGATGCGCGACATCGGCGTCGACGTGGTCTTCATCGGCTCCTGCACCAACAGCCGGATCGAGGACCTGCGGGCCGCGGCCGACGTGCTGCGCGGGCGGCGGGTGGCCGACGGCGTGCGCGGCCTGGTCGTCCCCGGCTCGATGCTGGTGCGCCGGCAGGCCGAACAGGAAGGGCTGGACCGGGTGTTCACCTCGGCCGGCTTCGAATGGCGGATGCCGGGCTGCTCGATGTGCGTGGGCATCAACGGCGACACCGTCGCGCCCGGCCGGCGCTGCGCGTCGACCTCCAACCGCAACTTCGAAGGCCGGCAGGGCGCCGGGGCCCGGACCCATCTGGTGTCCCCCGCCACGGCCGCCGCCACCGCCGTCGCCGGGCGCTTCGCCACACCGGCCGACCTGTAGGGAGAAGCCGTATGGAACCGCTCATCCGCGTCACCGGCCGCGGGGTGCCCCTGGACCGGCCCAACGTCGACACGGACCAGATCATCCCGGCCGCGTGGCTGAAGAACACCACCCGCACCGGATACGCCGACGGCCTGTTCGAACAGTGGCGGCGCGACCCGGGGTTCGTCCTGAACCGGCCCGAGCGCGCCGGGGCGAAGATCCTGGTCAGCGGCCCGAACTTCGGCTGCGGCTCCTCCCGCGAGCACGCGCCGTGGGCGCTGCACGAGTGGGGCTTCAGGGCGGTGATCGCGCCGGGGTTCGCGGACATCTTCCGCAACAACATGCCCAACGCCGGACTGGTCCCCGTGTGGTGCGAGCCGGCGGTGGCCGCCGCCCTGATGGCCGCCACCACCGCCGACCCGGCCGCCGAGATCGACGTCGACGTGGCCCGGCGCACGGTCGACTGCGCGGCCGCGGGGGTCCGGGCGGCGCCGTTCCGGCTCGACGACGACGCCCGCGACCGGCTCGTCGCCGGGCTGACCCAGCTGGAGGTGACCCTGCGCGCCGCCGACCGGATCGCGGCGTACGAACGGGCCCGCGCCCCCTGGCTGGACGTGGCCGTGTGAGGCGGCGCCCGTAGGAGGGCCGGGGCGCACGGCGCCCCGGCCCCGGCGCGCGGGAGGCGATCGGCCCCGACCTCCTCCCGCATCGTAGGAAGTTTCCCCTCCGGCGCGTAACGTGGCGCAGCATGAAGATCCTCATCAGTGCCGACATGGAGGGGGCCACGGGCGTGACCTGGCCGGCCGATGTGCTGCCGGGGACGCCGCAGTGGGAGCGGTGCCGGACGATGTTCACCTCGGACGTGAACGCCGCCGTCGAGGGCTTCTTCGACGGCGGCGCCGACCAGGTGCTCGTCAACGAGGCCCACTGGACCATGCGCAATCTGCTGCTCGAACGGCTCGACGAGCGGGTCGAGATGCTCACCGGACGGCACAAGGCGCTGTCCATGGTGGAGGGCGTCCAGCACGGCGATGTCGACGGCATCGCCTTCGTCGGCTACCACGCCGGCGCGGGCATGGAGGGCGTCCTCGCCCACACCTTCCTCGCCAACCAGATCACCGGCGTCTGGATCAACGACGTCCGCGCCAGCGAGGGCCTGCTCAACGCGCATGTCGTCGCCGAGTACGGCGTCCCCGTCGTCCTCGTCACCGGCGACGACGTGGCCTGCGAGGACGCGCTCGGCTACGCGCCCGAGGCGCTGAAGGTCGCCGTCAAGGACCATGTGTCCCGGTACGCGGCCGTCTGCCGCACCCCGGCCCGCACCGCCGCCGACATCCGCGCCGCCGCCAAGGAGGCCGCGCGGCTCGCCGTGCGCCACGAGCCCGTCGAGGCCGGGCCGTTCACCATCGCCGTGGAGTTCGACGCCGAGCACCTGGCGATGGCCGCGACCGTCGTCCCGGGCGTCGCCCGCGTCGGCGAACGCAAGGTGGCCTACACCAGCGCCACCATGTACGAGGGCATCCGCACGTTCAAGGCGGTCACCACGATCGCCTCCGCCGCCGTGGAGGAGCAGTATGGCTGACCCGCAGGCCCTCGACGAGGTCGTGGAGTTCACCTCCGGGCTGATCCGGATCGACACCACCAACCGGGGCGGCGGGGACTGCCGGGAGCGGCCCGCCGCCGAGTACGCGGCCGAGCGGCTGGCCGGCGCCGGCCTGGAACCGCGGCTGCTGGAGCGCACCCCGGGCCGCACCAACGTGGTCGCCCGGATCGCGGGCACCGACCCGGCCGCCGACGCCCTGCTGGTCCACGGCCACCTCGACGTGGTGCCCGCCGAGGCCGCCGACTGGAGCGTGCACCCGTTCTCCGGGGAGGTCCGGGACGGGGTCGTGTGGGGGCGGGGCGCCGTCGACATGAAGAACATGGACGCGATGATCCTCGCCGTCGTCCGCTCCTGGGCCCGCGAGGGCGTACGACCCCGCCGGGACCTCGTCATCGCGTTCACCGCCGACGAGGAGGCCAGCGCGGAGGACGGCTCCGGGTTCCTCGCCGACGCCCACCCGGAGCTGTTCGAGGGCTGCACCGAGGGCATCAGCGAGTCCGGCGCCTTCACCTTCCACGACGGCGCCGGGCGGCAGATCTACCCGATCGCGGCGGGGGAGCGCGGCACCGGCTGGCTCAAGCTGACCGCGCGCGGGCGCGCCGGGCACGGCTCCAAGGTGAACAAGGAGAACGCGGTGACCCGGCTGACCGCCGCCGTCACCCGCATCGGCGAGCACGAGTGGCCGCTGCGGCTCACCCCGACCGTGCGCGCCGCCCTCACCGAACTGGCCGCCCTCTACGGCATCGAGCCCGACTTCCGCGACATCGACCGGCTGCTGGAGAAGCTGGGCCCGGCGGCCAAGCTGGTCGAGGCGACCGTCCGCAACAGCGCCAACCCGACGATGCTCGACGCCGGTTACAAGCTGAACGTCATCCCCGGCGAGGCCGTCGCCCATGTGGACGGACGCTATCTGCCGGGCGGCGAGGAGGAGTTCACCAGCACCCTCGACCGGCTCACCGGCCCCGACGTCGCCTGGGAGTTCGCCCACCACGAGGTCGCCCTCGAAGCCCCGGTGGACGCACCGCTGTTCGCGCTGATGCGGGACGCGGTACGGGAGTTCGCGCCCGAGGGACATGTCGTGCCCTACTGCATGTCCGGCGGCACCGACGCCAAGCAGTTCTCCCGGCTCGGCATCACCGGCTACGGCTTCGCACCGCTGAAACTGCCCGAAGGCCTCGACTACCAGGCGCTGTTCCACGGCGTGGACGAACGCGTGCCCGTCGAGGCCCTGCACTTCGGCGTCCGTGTCCTGGACCGCTTCCTGCGCACGGCCTAGACGAAATGGGGGAGGACATGATGAAGACGCCGTACGGCACCTGGCCGTCGCCCATCGACGCCGCGCTCGCCGCCGCCCACGACGGCCGGCCCGACTGGGTGGGGATCGTCGGCGAGGAGACCTGGTGGACCGAGCCCCGCCCCGGTGAGGGCGGCCGGCGCGCCCTGATACGGCGCCGCGCGGACGGCCACGAGGAGTCGCTGCTGCCGCCACCGTGGAACGTGCGCAGCCGCGTCATCGAGTACGGCGGCCGGCCCTGGACCGCCGTGGCGCGGGAGGGCACGCCGCTGGTGGTGTTCGCCCACTTCGCCGACCAGCGGCTCTACCGGTACGAGCCCGGCGGCACCCCCCGCCCGCTCACCCCCCTCTCGCCGGTCGGCGGGGGACTGCGCTGGGCGGAGCCGCACATCGACCTCGCGCGCGGCGAGGTGTGGTGCGTGCTGGAGGAGTTCACCGGCGAGGAGCCCGGCGACGTGCGGCGCGTCCTGGCGGCCGTACCACTGGACGGCTCGGCCGCCGAGGACCGCGGCGCCGTACGCGAACTCACCGACGGCCGGCACCGGTTCGTCACCGGACCCCGGCTGTCGCCGGACGGCCGGCGTGCCGCCTGGCTCGCCTGGGACCACCCGCGGATGCCGTGGGAGGGGACCGAGGTGCTGGTGGCGCAGGTCGGCGAGGACGGCGCGCTGCGGGACGTGCGTACCGTCGCCGGCGGCCCGGACGAGGCCGTCGCGCAGGTGGATTGGTCCACGGACGGCCGACTCCTGTACACGAGCGACCGCGGCGGCTGGTGGAACCTCTACCGCGACGGCACCCCGCTGTGCCCCCGCGAGGAGGAGTTCGGCGGCCCCCTGTGGCAGCTGGGCCTGCGCTGGTTCGCGCCGCTCGACAACGGGCTGATCGCGGTCGTCCACGGCAAGGGCTCGACCCGGCTCGGCATCCTGGACCCCGAGACCGGTGAGATCGTCGACGCCGCCGGGCCCTGGACCGAGTTCGCCGCCAGTCTCGACACGCACGGCAGCCGGATCGTCGCCGTCGGCGCCAGCCCGCGCACCGCGTACGAGGTGGTCGAGCTGGACGCCGCCACCGGCCGGGCCCGCGCCCTCGGCGCCCGGCACCGCGACCCCGTGGACCCCGCCTACTACCCCGAGCCGCAGATCCGCGTCTTCACCGGCCCCGACGGCCGCGAGGTGCACGCGCAGGTCTACCCGCCGCACCACCCCGGGCACGCCGCGCCCGACGGCGAGCTGCCGCCCTACGTCATCTGGGCGCACGGCGGCCCCACCAGCAGGGTGCCGCTCGTCCTCGACCTGGAGATCGCCTACTTCACCTCCCGCGGCATCGGCGTCGCCGAGGTCAACTACGGCGGCTCCACCGGATACGGGCGCGCCTACCGCGAGCGGTTGCGCGAGCAGTGGGGCGTGGTCGACGTCGAGGACTGCGCGGCCGTCGCCCGCGCCCTCGCCGAGGAGGGCACCGCCGATCCCGCCCGGCTCGCCATCCGCGGCGGCAGCGCCGGCGGCTGGACCACCGCGGCCTCGCTGGCCACCACCGATGTCTACGCCTGCGGCACCATCATCTACCCGATCCTGGACCTGACCGCCTGGGCCTCCGGCGGCACCCACGACTTCGAGTCGCGCTACCTGGAGTACCTGATCGGCTCGTTCACCGAGGTGCCGACCCGCTACACCGAGCGGTCCCCGGTCACCCACGCCGAGCGGCTCACCACGCCCTTCCTGCTGCTCCAGGGGCTGGACGACGTGATCTGCCCGCCCGCCCAGTGCGAGGAACTGCTCGCCCGCGTCCAGGGCCAGAAAGTCCCGCACGCCTACCTCACCTTCGAGGGGGAGGGCCACGGATTCCGCCGGGCGGACACCATGATCCGCGCCCTGGAGGCCGAACTGTCCCTGTACGCCCAGGTGTTCAAGCTGGACGTACCCGATGTCCCCCGACTGGAGCTGCACACGTGAGACCGCTCGTCCGTCCACCGCGACTCGCCCCCGGCGCGAAGGTGGCCGTCGTCGCGTCCAGCGGGCCCGTGCCCGAGGAACGCCTCCAGGCCGGCCTGGACGTGCTGCGCGGCTGGGACCTCGACCCCGTCGTCATGCCGCATGTCCTGGACCGCCACGGCACGCTCGGCTACCTCGCGGGCAGCGACGCCGACCGGGCCGCGGACCTGCAACGCGCCTGGTGCGACCCGTCCGTCGCGGCGGTGCTGTGCGCCCGGGGCGGCTACGGCGCCCAGCGCATGGCCGACCTGGTCGACTGGGACGCGATGGCCGCGGCCGGACCGAAGGTCTTCGTCGGCTTCAGCGACGTCACCCATCTGCACCAGGCGTTCGCCACCCGGCTGGGCCTGGTCACCCTGTACGGGCCGGTCGCCGCCGGGATCGACTTCGTCAAGAACGCCCGGACGCAGGAGCACCTGAAGGCCACGCTGTTCGCACCGGAGACGGTGCGGACGATCGCCACGGCCGGAGCGGCGCTGGTGCCCGGCCGGGCCCGCGGGGTGACCCTCGGCGGCTATCTCGGCGGGCTCGCCGCCGACCTCGGCACCCCCTTCGCCCACGGCGGCGCGCGCGGCGGACTGCTCATGATCGAGGACGTGACCGAGGCGCCGTACCGCATCGACCGGTTGCTCACCCAGTTGCTGCGCTCTGGCTGGCTCGACGGGGTCGCCGGGATCGGGCTCGGGTCCTGGGAGCGCTGCGGCCCGTACGAGGAGGTGCGCGCGGTCCTCGCCGACCGGCTCGGCGGACTCGGGGTGCCGGTCGTCGAGGAGATGGGTTTCGGGCACTGCGAGGGCGCGCTCACGGTGCCCCTCGGCGTCCCGGCCGAACTGGACGCGGACACCGCGACCTTGACCCTGGACGAACCCGCGCTGAGCTGACCGGACGCCCGCCGGGGACCGTGCGCGCGAGGCGGCGCGGACGCGTAGGCTGGCCGAATGCCGCACATCGCGTCCCGCTACCTCGCCGAAGGCCCCCGGGTGGGCATCCGTCACTTCACCCTCGAAGACGGCGCCGAGTTCACCGCCCGCGCCCGCGAGAGCAAGGACCTGCACCGCCCGTGGCTGTTCCCGCCGGACGGCGAGGAGGCGTACGCCGAGTACGCCGGCCGGCTGATCGAGGACCCGGCGAAGGCCGGGTTCCTGGTGTGCGAAAGGGACGGCGGGGACATCGCCGGGTTCATCAACATCAACAACATCGTCCGGGGCGGCTTCCAGTGCGGCGCCCTCGGCTACGGCGCGTTCGCGCACGCCGCCGGGCGCGGTCTGATGCGCGAGGGCCTGGCCCTGGTGATCGGCCACGCGTTCGGCCCGCTCGGGCTGCACCGACTGGAGATCAACGTCCAGCCGGAGAACGCCGCGTCCGTGGCGCTGGCCCGTGGCGCCGGGTTCCGCCTGGAGGGCTTCTCCCCGAAGATGATCTACATCGACGGGGACTGGCGGGACCACGAGCGCTGGGCGCTCACCGCCGAGATGCCCACCACCGGCCGCCCCGCGCCGACCACGCCCGCGCCGCGATCCTGACCCGCGGCTCGGCCACGGCCGGCGAGGCCGTGCCCACCGCCCGGGCCGCCCCTGGCCGGAGCGTCAGCCGCGCTGGTCCACGTACTCGAAGATCGAACCGTCGGGGTGCATCGCCAGCAGATTGCGGCCCGCCGGGGTCGGCACCGGCTCCACCAGGATGCGGGCGCCGAGGCCGGTGAGCACCTGGTGCGCCTCGCCCACGTCCTTGACGGCGATGGTCGCCGTCACCTTGCGCAGGATCTCCAGCTCCGCCTCGGGCCCGCTCATCAACAGGAAGGAGCCGATCGCGGCGACCTGGACCCCACCGCGTTCGAAACGCTGGGCCGTGCCGCCGGCCAGCCGCTCGTAGAAGGGGATCGCGGTCTCGATGTCGGCCACGCAGATGCGCAGCGAGGCGCCCATAATCTCCATGCGCCCGAGCCTAGTTGGGACGACCGCCGACGCGCAGGCCCCCGGAGTTACCCGCCGTGCGCTCAGGGTACCCGCGCGACATGAACCGTTCGCAGCCTTTGGATCATCTGGAACATCTCGACAAGGAGCTGGTCGAGGAGCTGGCTCAGGTGGCGCGCGTGACGGTGCGCGAGGAACTGCGCGAGCAGACCCGCAAGCGGCGCCGCACCGCGACGCTCTACGCCGCCTCGGGCGCCACCGCCCTGTACGCGGGCGGCGCGGTGGCCCTCGCCGTCGGCCTGGCCCTGGCGATCGGGCTGCCCGGCTGGGCGGCTGCGCTGATCACCGGGGCGCTGCTGGCCGCGGTCGCCTACGCGCTGCGCGCCAGCGCCCACGCCCACCGGGGCCCCCACGCCCCGCACCGCGTGGTCGGCGGCGACCCGCCGGTGGCCCCGCCGGGCGGCCTCGGCCTGCCGTATCCGCCGATGCCGCACGACCCGCCCCGCACCCCGGCCGACATGGCCGCCGAGGAGGACACCCCGCGCGGCCACTGACCGCGCGCGGCGTCAGCCCCCGGCGAGCCTCGGCAGCACCTTCGTCCGGTAGAAGTCGAAGAAGCCGCGCTGGTCCGGGCCGATCTGGTTGACGTACACCCGGTCGAAACCGGCGTCGACGAAGGCCCGTAGCGCCGAGACATGGTCGTCGGGGTCGTCGCCGCAGACGACGTTCTCCCGCACCATGTCCTCGGTGACCAGCTCGTGCAGCTGCTCGAAGTGGTGCGGGGAGGGCAGGACTTGGCCCATCTCGCCGGGCAGCAGCTCGTTGTACCAGAGCCGGTGCACGGTACGGACGCACTCCTCGCGGTCGGCGCCGTAGCAGACCTTCGTGCCGCCGCTGACCAGCCCGGCCCCGCCGCCGCCCTTGCGGTAGGAGGTGACCATCTCGTCCTTCGGCATCATCGTGATGTAGCCGTCGCCCACCCGGGCGGCGAGGGAGATCGCCTTGGGGCCGAACCCGGAGATGTCGATCGGCACGGGCTCGTCCGGGAGGGTGTAGAGGCGGGCGTTCTCCACGGTGTAGTGCGTGCCGTGGTGGCTGACCTCCTCACCGGTGAACAGCCGGCGCATCACCTGCACCGCCTCCTCCAGCATCTCCAGGCGCACGTGCACCGGGGGCCAGCGGTCGCCGAGGATGTGCTCGTTCAGCGCCTCGCCGGTGCCCAGGCCCAGCCGGAAGCGGCCACCGGTCATCACCGCGCCGGTCGCGGCGGCGTGCGCGGTCACGGCCGGGTGCATCCGTACGGTCGGGCAGGTCACCGCCGTCTCGATCGGCAGCGACACCGCCTCCGACAGCGCCCCGATCACCGACCACACGAAGGGGCTCTGGCCCTGGGCGGCGTTCCACGGGTGATAGTGGTCGGAGATCCACAGCGCCCGGAACCCGGCCTGCTCGGCCATCCTCGCCTGCTCGACGAGAGCCGCGGGCCCGTGCTCCTCGCTCGCCAGGAAATATCCGTACTCGGGCATGGGCGCACCTCCGCGTGCGGAAACCGGGTGTGACTGGCTCGCCCCCGGGTAACCGGGCGCCCCTCCGCGAAACGCCCCGCCGGGGCCGGCGAGCCCGCACACGGGTGACCCGCGCGAGCGTTTCGTCGCCATGCCCCCGGATACGCGGAACACCTCGGACGAGCCACACCGCCGGAGGCGCAACCGTGAGTCGAGCGCGCGTGGTGATCGTCGGGGCCGGTTCCGCCGGCTGCCGGGCCGCCCGCACACCGGCCCGCCCGGCCCGCGGCCGGGCCGGGATCACCCTGCTGAACCCCACCGACCACTTCCCGTACCTGCCCCTGCCGCCCCAGGCCGCCGCCGGTGTCCCGGCGGCCCGCGGGGTCACCGTGTCGCTGCCCGGCACCCGGCACGGCCTGTGCCTGGCGCCGGGCGGGGCGGACCGGACCAGGCGGTCGTGGCCGAGGGTGCCGGTACCGCCGTCCGGGCCGGTGCGGCCGACGGTGCGCCCGTCCGGGTCGGTACGCCCCGGCCCGCTGGTGGCAGCGGTCGGGCAGCCGCTGGAGCGGGGCCGGGTGATCGTCGCCCCGTACGCGGGGCCGCCCGGCCGGCCCGAGGTGTCCGCGTGCGGGGACGCGGCGGCCGTGCCCGACCCGGACAGGCCCGGCGCGCTCACCTCCATGACCGCCCGGCTCGCCGGGGCGAACGCGGCCGCCTCGCGCGGTCTCGGCCGGCGCCGGCGCCCGTGCCGCCACCGCGAACCGGGCTTCGCCGTCGACCTCGGCGGCGCCCGGGCCGCCGCCGACCCGTTCGGCATCCCGCTGTCCGGGCCGGCGGCAGGCGCGGACACCCGCGCCTGCCACCTGCCCGCCCCGCCGCAAGGCCGCCTGCGGGTGGCCGCCGACCGGCCGCCGGCCGCCGTACTGCCGCGCCGAAGCGTGCGGTCGGACCTCGTACGGTCCTGGGCCGCCCCGCTGGAGCCGCCCTCGCCGGACTGCCGCGCGAGCCGCCCGGCCCTCCGGCGCGGTGAACCCGCGCGCACCCGCCATGACATACCCACCACTACGTGCAAGGAGAACCATGAAGACCGCCGAACTCGCAGAACTCGGCCAGCAGTTGCGCGTCGACAGCGTACGGGCCGCCGCCGCGGCCGGCTCCGGGCATCCGACGTCCTCGATGTCCGCCGCCGACCTGGTGGCCGTCCTGCTCGCGCACCATCTGCGCTACGACTTCGAGCGCCCCGAGAACCCCGCCAACGACCGCTTCGTGCTGTCCAAGGGCCACGCCTCGCCGCTGCTGTACGCCGCGTACAAGGCGGCCGGTGCCATCGAGGACGGTGAGCTGGTCACCTTCCGCAAGCTCGGCAGCCGCCTCGAGGGCCATCCGACGCCCCGCCGACTGCCCTGGGTGGAGACCGCCACCGGCTCCCTCGGCCAGGGCCTGCCGGTCGGCGTCGGCATCGCCCTGGCCGGCAAGCGCCTGGACCGCACCGGTTACCGGGTGTGGGTGCTGTGCGGGGACAGCGAGCTGGCGGAGGGCTCGGTGTGGGAGGCCGCGGAGCACGCCGGGTACGAGGAGCTGGACAACCTCAAGGTGATCGTGGACGTCAACCGGCTCGGGCAGCGCGGCCCCACCCGGCACGGCCACGACCTGGACGCCTACGCCCGCCGGTTCCAGGCCTTCGGCTGGCACACCATCGAGATCGACGGCCATGACCCCGACGCCGTCGACCGGGCGTACGGGGAGGCGCTGTCCACCGACGGACAGCCGACCGTGATCCTCGCCCGCACCCTCAAGGGCAAGGGCGTGGCCGCCGTGGAGGACCGGGAGGGCCAGCACGGCAAGCCGCTGCCCGACGCCGACGAGGCCATCACCGAACTCGGCGGCCGCCGGGAGCTGCACATCCGCGTCAACGAGCCGCCGGCCGCCGCCGTGCTGCGCGACCGCACCACCGAGGCGATCCGGCTCCCGCGCTACGACGAGGGGGACGAGGTGGCCACACGGGACGCCTTCGGTGCCGCCCTCGCCGCGCTCGGCACCGCCCGCGGCGACATCGTCGCCCTGGACGGCGAGGTGGGCGACTCCACCCGCACCGAGCAGTTCGCCAAGGAGCACCCGGAGCGCTTCTTCGAGTGCTACATCGCCGAGCAGCAACTGGTCGCCACCGCCGTCGGGATGGCGGCCCGCGGCTGGGTGCCGTACGCCGCGACCTTCGCCGCGTTCCTCACCCGCGCCCACGACTTCGTGCGGATGGCGTCCATCAGCGGCTCCGGGATCAACCTGGTCGGCTCGCACGCCGGGGTGGCGATCGGGCAGGACGGGCCCTCCCAGATGGGCCTGGAGGACCTCGCGATGTTCCGCTCCGTGTACGGCTCCACGGTGCTCTACCCGTGCGACGCCAACCAGACCGCCCGGCTGGTCGCCGCCATGGCCGGTCTCGACGGCATCCGCTATCTGCGCACCTCGCGCGGCAAGACACCGGTGCTCTACGGCCCCGACGAGGAGTTCCGGGTGGGCGGCAGCAAGACGCTGCGCTCCTCGGAGGAGGACCGGCTGACGATCGTCGCCGCCGGGGTCACCGTGCCCGAGGCGCTGGCGGCCGCCGACCGGCTCGCCGAGAGCGGCATCGCGGTCCGGGTGATCGACCTGTACTCGGTCAAGCCGGTCGACGGCGAGACGCTGCGCCGGGCCGCCGAGGACACCGGCTGCCTGCTCACCGTCGAGGACCACCACCCCGAGGGCGGTCTCGGGGACGCGGTCGCGGAGGCGTTCGGCGACGGCCGGCCGGTGCCCCGGCTGGTCCGGCTCGGGGTGCGCACGATGCCGGGCTCGGCCGCCCCTGACGAGCAGCTGCACGCCGCCGGCATCGACGCGCTGGGCATCGCCGCGGCGGCGAAGCTGCTGGTGGAGGAGGCCGTGGTGCAGTGAACCGGGCGAGGGTCGCGGGGCCGGCCCGGGCGTGAAGGTTTGGCCTGGGATTGAGCGGCCACCCGCAGGAAGAGGTGGCCATGTCGAACACACATCGCACATCGCGAACACGAAATTCACAGGAAATCCGGGAAAAGCCCGAGCAGGAACTCGAGGAGACCGAAGAGGAGCCCGAGGAGACCGAAGAGGAACCCGAGGAAACCGAAGAGGAACCCGAGGAGACCGAGCAGGAAACGCACCGAGAGAAGAAGAAGGATTCCCGGGAGGATTCCGGGGCGTCCCGTAAGGGCGGCGACCGGAGCCCCACCCCCATGGAGGTTCTGCGCCAGGCCCGCGCGCAGCTCGCCGAGCTGACCGGGCTGGTGCCCGAGTCGGTCTCCTCCTTCGAGCAGACCGAGGACGGCTGGTCGCTGGAGGTGGAGGTGCTGGAGCTGTCCCGCGTGCCGGACACCATGAGCCTGATGGGCGGCTACCTGGTCGAACTCGACCCGGACGGACAGCTCACCGGCTACCGCAGGGTCCGCCGCTACGAGCGCGGCAGGGCCGATCCCCGGTCCGGCGGGCACTAGGACCGCCCGGCCCCGGCATCCGACCCACCCCGACCCACTCACAGCTATTCAGGAGGAGGAACGGCCGGCATGACCGTAGTCCCGGCACAGCAGACCGGCGGCGGAGGCAGCAGCGGACTTTACGACGTCCTGGAGCTGGTCCTCGACCGCGGCCTGGTGATCGACGCCTTCGTGCGTGTCTCCCTGGTCGGCATCGAGATCCTGAAGATCGACGTCAGGGTCGTCGTGGCGAGCGTGGACACGTATCTGCGCTTCGCCGAGGCGTGCAACCGCCTCGATCTCGAATCCGGCCCCAACAAGAGCCCCGGCCTGCCCGATGTGGTCGGCCAGGTCACCGAATCCGGCGCGCGCGGCAAGTCCAAGGGCGCGCTGTCCGGTGCCGCCGAGACCATATCCGACGCCTTCAAGCAGGCCCGAGACGAGGGTGAGGCCCGGCCCCGCCGCAAGGCCCCGGCCCGCCGCAAGGAGGAGCAGGAGTGAGCACGTACGTCTACGGGATCACCGCCCGTTCGCACCCGGCGCTCCCCGAGGGGACGACCGGCGTGGGCGAGCCGGCCCGGCTCGTGCGGGTCCTCACCCAGGGCGACCTGGCCGCCCTCGTCAGCGACGCCCCCGAGGGGCTGCGCCCCAAGCGCAGGGATCTGCTGGCGCACCAGAACGTGCTCGCCGAGGCCGGCGCGGCCGGCTGTGTGCTGCCGATGCGCTTCGGCAACGTCGCTCCCGACGACGACACCGTCACCCAGGTCCTCGACGAACGCGCCGACCACTACCGCGAACGCCTCGCGGCTCTGGACGGCAAGGTCGAGTACAACGTCAAGGCCAACCACGTCGAGGAGGCCGTGCTGCACCTGGTGATGGCCGAGCAGCCCGAGCTGCGTGCCCTCGCCGAGGCCAACCGCAAGGCGGGCGGCGGGAGTTACGACGACA
This sequence comes from Streptomyces misionensis, assembly GCF_007896895.1. Classification (GTDB taxonomy): domain Bacteria; phylum Actinomycetota; class Actinomycetes; order Streptomycetales; family Streptomycetaceae; genus Streptomyces; species Streptomyces misionensis_A. The sequence continues at coordinate 62,517 of NZ_VOGW01000103.1, forward strand.
AGATCCGCCTCGGCGAGATGGTCGCGGGCGCCGTCAAGGCCCGGGAGGCCGAGGACGCGGCCGAGGTGCGGAGCCTGCTGGAGCCGGCCGCCGCCGCGGTCAGCGCCGGACCGCAGTCCACCGGCTGGCTGCTCAACCTCTCGTTCCTGGTGGCCCGCGACGGCGCCGGGGACTTCCTGGAGGCCGTGGACCGGGTCCGCGCCGACCATCCCCACCTGGAACTGCGGCTCAACGGCCCGTTGCCGCCGTACAGCTTCGTCGAACCGGGACCCGCCCAGCCGGCGGACGTCACCGCCGCGGCTCCCTGACGGGCGGCGGACGGCCCGGACGGAAGGAGGACTCCATGGGACTGATCAAGGAAGTGCTGCTGCTGCCCTTCGCGCCGGTGCGCGGCAGCGGATGGGCGATCAACCAGGTGCTCCGAGAGGCGGAACGGATCTATTACGACCCCGCCACCGTACGGGCCGAACTCGCCCGCCTGGAGCAGCAGTTGACGGCGGGCGAGATCACCGAGGAGGAGTTCGACCGGCGCGAGGACGAACTGCTCGACCGGCTGGAGGCCATGCAGGGCCCCGGCGACACCACAGGCAACGGAACGGGACGATGAACCGGACGACACTGGGCCTCGCCGTAGGGGCCGGATATCTCCTGGGACGCACCAGGAAGCTGAAGATGGCGCTCGCGGTCGGCTCGCTGGTCGCGGGCAAGAAGCTCAACCTCGGCCCGGGCGCGCTCGCCGAGCTGGCCCGCCGGCAGCTGAGCGACAACCCGCAGTTCAAGGAGATCGGCGACCAGCTCCGCGCGGATCTGCGCGGGGTGGGCAAGGCGGCTTCCGGGGCGATGGTCGAACGCCAGATGAGCAGCCTCGCCGACCGCCTGCACGACCGCACCGCCCAGATGCGCGGCGGAGCGGCCCCGTCGGCGACCGGCTCCGAGGAGGAGCGCGAGGACGGCGAGGACCGCGGCGACGGCGGGGAGCGCGAGGACGGCGGGGACCGCGAGCCGCGGGACGGGAAGAGCGCCGGGGAGTCCCAGGCCAAGAAGCCGGCCGCCAAGAAGGCACCGGCCAGGAAGACGGGCTCGCAGCAGCGCACGGGCCCGGCGAAGAAGACGGCGGGCAAGAAGACCGCCGCGCGCCGCGAGCCGACCGCGAAGAAGCCGGCCGGCTCCCGCGGTGCGGGGTCCGCGAAGGGCGGCGATGAACGATGACCGAGACCCTGGGATCGGCGACCTCGGCCGCGGGGCGGGCCAAGGACGCGGCGGGGAACAACCCGCTCACCGACCTCGCCCACAGCGAGGCCGCCGACCGGCTGAAGTCGGAGGCACAGGAGTACCTGGCCGCGCAGGCCGAGCGGCTGCTCACCGGTCTCGGCCGCAAGCTGGGCGAGACCACGGGCAAGCTGAACGACATCGCCGAGGGCAACAGCCCGGGCTTCGCCAAGCTCGCGCTGGACGGCGGGCGCAAGCTCGCCGAGGGCAAGGGCCCGCTGCGCACCGCGCTGGAACTGGGCGCCTCGCGCGCCAAGGACAGCGTGACCGATGCGTTCAAGAGTCTCGGCGGCGGCGGTGGCAAGAAGGGCGGCAAGCGGGGCAGTGGCAGCAAGCCCACCGTGATCATGGAGTTCATCGACGTGGGCGTGCCGCTGCGCACCGCCTACGACCAGTGGACCCAGTTCCAGGACTTCTCCAATTGGGCCAAGGGCGTCAAGAGCGTCTCGCGCGCCGACGACACCAAGACCGACTGGCAGGCGAAGATCTTCCTGTCCAGCCGCAGCTGGAAGGCCACCACCACCGAGCAGATCCCCGACCAGCGCATCCAGTGGACCTCCGAGGGCGCCAAGGGCAGCACCAAGGGTGTGATCACCTTCCACGCCCTCGGCGACAACCTGACCCGGATCCTGCTGGTCATGGAGTACTACCCCAGCGGCCTCTTCGAGAAGACGGGCAATCTGTGGCGCGCCCAGGGCCGCCGGGCCAGGCTGGACCTGAAGCACTTCGCCCGCTTCATCACCCTCAGGGCGGAGGCGGAGGACGGCTGGCGCGGTGAGATACGCGACGGCGAGGTCGTCCGCAGCCACGAGGACGCGGTGGCGGAGGAGGAGGCCCAGGAATCCGAGGAGTCCGAGGAGTCCGAGGAGCCCGAGGAGGAGACGGGCGAGCCGGAGGGGCGCGAGGAGGAACCGGACGAGTCCGAGGACGCCGAGGAGCCCGAGGAGTACGAGGACGAGGAGGAGGGCCCGTACGAGGACGAGGACGAGGAGGAGGAACCCGAAGCGGCCGAGGGTGACGAGGACGGCGAGTACGAGGACGAGTACGAGGAGGACGAAGAGGAAGAGGAGCCCGAGTACGCGGAGCGCGGGGGCCGTCGATGACGACGCCCGCACCGAGGTCCGGCGGCTTCGCCGAACCCTACGGGCACAGCTCGGGGGCGAACCTCGCCGACATCCTCGAACGCGTCCTCGACAAGGGTGTGGTCATCGCCGGCGACATCCGGATCAATCTGCTCGACATCGAACTGCTCACGGTGAAGCTGCGGCTCATCGTCGCTTCGGTGGACAAGGCCAAGGAGATGGGGATCGACTGGTGGGAGACGGACCCGGCCCTCTCGTCCCGGGCCCGCCGGGACGAGCTGGCGCGGGAGAACGCCGAGCTGAGAGAGCGGCTGGCCCGGCTGGAGGAGCTGGAGCCGGGCAGCACACGGAAGGAGGCGCCATGACGACCGGGCTGCGCTACGTCTATGCCGTCTGCCGCCCCCTCGGGGCGCCCCTGCAGGCCCAGCTGACGGGCATCGGCGGGGCGCCGCCGGCCCTGTTGCGGCACCACGGGCTGATCGCCGTCGTCAGCACGGTCCCCGAGGCGGATTTCGCCGAGGACGCGCTGAAGGCGCATCTGGAGGACCTGGACTGGCTGGCCGCGACCGCCCGCGCCCACCAGGGCGTGATCGACGCGCTCACCACCGTCACCACGCCGCTGCCGCTGCGCCTGGCCACCGTCTTCCGGGACGACAGCGGGGTGCGCAGCATGATCGAGGCCCGCGAGGCCGACTTCCTGCGCGCCCTGGACCGGCTGGAGGGCCGGGTGGAGTGGGGCGTCAAGGTGTTCACCGAACCGCCCCCGGCCGAGACGGAGTCCTCCGCGCCGGCCGACCGGCCCATGAGCGGCCGGGACTACCTGCGCCGCCGCCGCGCGGACACCCGCGCCCACGAGGAGGACCTCCAGGCCGCCGAGGCGTTCGCCCAGTCCCTGCACGAGCGGCTGTGCGCGCGCGCCGAGGACTGCCGGCTGCACCCCCCGCAGAACGCGGCGCTGTCCGGCGCGCGGGGCCGCAACGTGCTCAACGCGGCCTATCTGGTGCCGCGGGACCGCTCCGAGGGGTTCGTGGAACTGGTGGACCGCACCAAGGACGAGACGGCCGGGCTGCGGGTGGAGCTGACCGGGCCCTGGGCCGCGTACTCGTTCAGCGGGTTCAGCGAGGAGGGCACGCGCGAGGACGGCGGCGGCGTGACGGCGGGGGAGGCGCGGTGACCGTCGTGGAACGCCGGGAGATCGCGCTGGTCGATCTGCTGGACCGGCTGCTGGCGGGCGGTGTCGTCATCACCGGTGACGTCACGCTGCGCATCGCCGACGTGGACCTGGTCCGGATCGACCTGAACGCGCTGATCAGCTCGGTCAACGAGACCGTGCCCTCACCCTTCGAACTGCCCCTCGGGGGGTCGCGATGACCTCCCGCAAGCGGCTCGACCTCGAACCCGACACGGTCGAGCGCGACCTGGTGAAACTGGTCCTCACGGTGGTGGAGCTGCTGCGCCAGCTGATGGAACGGCAGGCCGTGCGGCGCTTCGACACCGGGGACCTGACCGAGGAGCAGGAGGAGCGGATCGGCCTGACGCTGATGCTGCTGGAGGACCGGATGGCCGAGCTGCGCGACCGCTACGGCCTGCGGCCCGAGGACCTGAACCTGGACCTCGGGCCGCTGGGCCCGCTGCTGCCCCGCGACTGAGCCGTCTCAGTTCCGGTCGGCGCCGTCCCGCTCGCGCTCCCCGGGCCGTTCCTTGCGGCACAGGATCTCGCCGTGCAGGACGGCGAACCAGCCGTCCTCCTGCCGCCCCCACTCCCGCCAGGCCTCGGACACCGCGCGCAGCTCGTCGGGGGTGGCGTGTCCGCCCTCGACCGCCCGTTCGGCGTAGGCGGAGGCGAGCGTGCGGTCCGCCCACAGGCCGCTCCACCAGGCCCGCTCCTCCTCGGTGGCGAAGGTCCAGGTGCCGGAGGTCGCGGTGATGTCCCGCAGCCCCGCGGCCCGCGCCCAGGACACCAGCCGGCGCCCGGCGTCCGGCTCGCCGCCGTTGGCGCGGGCCACCCGCTCGTACAGCGCCAGCCAGTCGTCCAGGCCCGGCACCGCCGGGTACCAGGTCATCGCCGCGTAGTCCGCGTCGCGGACGGCGATGAACCCGCCCGGCCGGGTCACCCGCCGCATCTCGCGCAGCGCCTGCACCGGGTCGCCCACGTGCTGGAGCACCTGGTGGGCGTGGACCACGCAGAAGGTGTCGTCCGGGTAGTCCAGGGCGTGCACGTCGGCGACCGCGAAGTCGACGTTGTCCAGGCCGCGCGCGGCGGCCGTCCGCCGGGCCTCCTCCAGCACGCCCGGCGCCTGGTCGACACCCGTGACCCGGCCGTCGGGCACCAGCTCGGCCAGGTCCGCGGTGATGGTGCCGGGGCCGCAGCCGATGTCCAGGATGCGCATGTGCGGTTCGAGGGAACCGAGCAGGTAGCCCGCGGAGTTGGCGGCGGTGCGCCAGGTGTGTGAACGCAGCACCGACTCGTGGTGCCCATGCGTGTAGACGGCGGTCTCCTGCGCCTTCGGCATGACTGCTCTCCTTCTTCGGCTGTGCGGATCACGGTACGCGCGCATGCCGAATGGTGAGACCCCCGTTTTGCTATGTGGACTGACTGGGCGTCAGGAATCAGAAGTCGAGTGGGCGGTAGACCGTGAGCGCCTCCGGCAGCTTCTCCACCGTCACCTCTCCCGAGGCGTCCGTGACCTCCCCGTCGTAGGCCAGCGGGGTGCCCGGCGCGAGCCCGGTCAGCCGCAGCCGGTTCACCTGTACGGCGGCATGCGCGGGCGACCTGGTGAGCGGGCCGGCGGCGGCCGCCGCGAGCAGCCGCAGCGCGGCCCGGCCGCTGCCGTGCACCACCCGCACGTCCAGCAGCCCGTCCGCCAGATCGGTACGACGGCCCGGCGCGAGCCCCATGCGGTGGTAGACGCCGTTGCCGACGAACAGCAGCCACAGGGGGCGCCGGGCACCTCCGACCTCCACCTCCAGGGGGTGCCGGCCGGTGCGCAGCACCCGCAGCGCGCCCAGCAGCCCGGCCGGCCAGCCGCCGATCCGGTGCGACCAGGCGTCGCGGGCGCGCACCAGTTCCGGGTAGGCGCCGAGGCTCAGCGTGTTCAGGAACAGGCCCTCGGCGCCGTCGGTGACGAACCGGCCCGCGTCCACCCGGACCGCCTCGCCCCGCCGCACCGCGTGGGCCAGGTCGCGCTCGTCCTCCACGCCCAGGTCGTGGGCGAAGTGGTTCAGGGTGCCGCCCGGCAGCACCGCCAGCGGCAGACCGTGGCGCAGGGCGACCCCGGCGGCCGCGTTCACCGTGCCGTCGCCACCGCACACCCCGAGCACCCGCGCCCGCACCGCCGCCTTCGCGAGCGCGTCCCGGGTCTCCTCGGGCGCGCACTCCACGATCTCCGCCCGCGGCAGCGCGCCCCGCAGTCCGCGCACCCGCTCCGCGGTGCCCGAGCCCTGGTTGACGACCATCACCAGACCCTCGCCCTCCGGCAGCGCGGGCACCTCCGCGCGCGGCCGGGCGGTGGGCACCGTCGCCGCGCGGGCCGGCACGAGGCGTCGTACCAGGAAGGCGGCGCCCGCGCCGAGGGCCGCGCCGGCCAGCACGTCGCTCGGGAAGTGCACCCCGGTGTACACCCGGGACGCGGCCACCGAGAACGCCAGCGGGGCCACCGCCGCGCCCCACGCCGGGGACTCCAGGGCCACCCCGGTGGCGAAGGCGGCCGCCGAGGCCGCGTGCCCCGAGGGGAAGGAGGTGGTGACCGGCTGCCGCCTCAGTCTGCGTCCCAGCGGCACCGGGTCCAGCACCGGCCGGGCCCGGCGCACCGAGCGCTTGCCGAGCGTGTTCACGGTCGCGGAGGCCACGGCCAGCGAGGCCAGGCCCCGTACCGCGGCCCGCCGGGCCCGGGGCGTACGGCTCGCGGCCAGGGCGACGGCCACCGCGCCCCACAGCACTCCGTGGTTGGCGCTGCGGCTCAGCCGGGGCAGCACCCGCTCCGCCCCCGGCCAGCGCCACCGGGCGGCCCGTTCGAACAGCCGGGCGTCGGCGGTCAGCAGCGGGCGCAGGGTGTCCTTCGCGGACGTCAGGTCCACATCTGGGGTCATCTTCTGGTCCATGTCCGGGCTCATACGGCTGCGGTTACCCTGAAGTGCCGGTTTTCTGTACCCCCGGGCCTTCGGGCTCCAGGGTGTCCGGTACACCGTGCTCTCCGTACCACCGTTTCCGACACCACCGTGCTGTGCGTACCACCGTCCGCCGGCGGCGCGCCCCGCACCGCGCGGACACCACCGGGACGCCGCAAGGAGAACGCCCGGATGCGCCTGCTCCTGATCCGCCACGGCCAGACCCCCTCCAACGTGCGCCACCTGCTGGACACCGCCGCACCGGGGCCCGGGCTCACCCCGCTCGGCGCGGCCCAGGCCGGCGCGCTGCCCCGGGCGCTGGCCGGCGAGGACATCGGCGCCGTCTACGCCTCCCCGCTGCTCCGCACCCGGCTGACCGCCGCCCCGCTGGCCGCCGCCCGCGGCCTGCCGGTGACCGTCCGTGACGGCATCCGCGAGCTGTCCGCCGGCGACCTGGAGATGCTGCCCGGCGACGCGCCGGAGGCCGCGCCCTACCTGCGCACCGTGTTCGCCTGGTCCGCCGGGCACACCGCGCTGCGCGTCCCCGGCGGGGAGAGCGGCGCGGAGGCGCTGGCCCGCTACGACGCCGTGATCGAGGAGGCGTACCGCAGCGGCGCCGGCACCGTGGCGATGATCAGCCACGGCGCCGCCATCCGCGTGTGGACCGCCGCCCGCGCCGTCAACGTCGACATCGCCTTCGCCGCCGCCCGCCCGCTGGCCAACACCGGCATGGTCACCCTGGAGGGCAGCCCGGCCACCGGCTGGCACGCCCTGGCCTGGGAGGCCACCACGCTCCGGCCGCCGGGCGCCCCCGGACCCACCGGCGAGCCGCTCGGTCCCGCCGGGTAGGGCGTGCGGCCCGATAACGGTTTGCCGCCACCGGCCCCGGGCCCGGAGAATGCCGCCTCATGGGACATCTGGAAGCCGCGCACCTCGAGTACCACCTCCCCGACGGGAGGACGCTGCTCGGCGATGTCTCCTTCCGGGTCGGGGAGGGCGCGGCCGTCGCGCTGGTCGGCCCGAACGGCGCCGGCAAGACCACCCTGCTGCGGCTGATCTCCGGCGAGCTGAAGCCGCACGGCGGGACGGTCACCGTCAGCGGCGGGCTCGGCGTGATGCGCCAGTTCGTCGGCTCCGTCCGCGACGAGACGACCGTGCGCGACCTGCTGGTCTCCGTCGCCCCGCCCCGTATCCGCGAGGCGGCGAAGGCGGTGGACGAGGCCGAGCACGCCGTCATGACCGTGGACGACGAGGCCGCCCAGCTCGCCTACGCGCAGGCGCTGGCCGACTGGGCCGAGGTGCGCGGCTACGAGGCCGAGACCCTGTGGGACATGTGCACCACCGCCGCGCTCGGGGTGCCGTACGAGCGCGCGCAGTGGCGGCAGGTGCGCACCCTCTCCGGCGGCGAGCAGAAACGCCTGGTGCTGGAGGCGCTGCTGCGCGGCACCGACGAGGTGCTGCTGCTGGACGAGCCGGACAACTACCTCGACGTGCCCGGCAAGCGCTGGCTGGAGCAGCAGCTCAAGGAGACCCGCAAGACGGTGCTGTTCGTCTCCCACGACCGCGAACTCCTCGCCCGCGCCGCCGAGAAGATCGTCTCCGTGGAGCCGGGACCGGCCGGCGCCGACGCCTGGGTGCACGGCGGCGGTTTCGGCACCTATCACGAGGCCCGCCGCGAACGCTTCGCCCGCTTCGAGGAGTTGCGCCGCCGCTGGGACGAGAAGCACGCCCAGCTCAAGAAGCTGGTCCTGAACCTCCGTCAGGCCGCCGCCGTCAGCCACGAGATGGCGTCCCGCTACGCCGCCGCGCAGACCCGGCTGCGCAAGTTCGAGGAGGCCGGGCCGCCCCCGGAGCCGCCGCGCGAGCAGGACATCACCATGCGGCTGAAGGGCGGCCGTACCGGAGTGCGGGCGGTCACCTGCGCCGGACTCGAACTGACCGGGCTGATGAAACCCTTCGACCTGGAGGTGTTCTACGGCGAGCGGGTCGCCGTCCTCGGCTCCAACGGCTCCGGCAAGTCCCACTTCCTGCGGCTGCTGGCCGGCCAGGACGTCGCGCACACGGGGGAGTGGAAGCTCGGCGCCCGCGTGGTGCCCGGCCACTTCGCGCAGACCCACGCCCACCCCGAACTCCAGGGCCGCACCCTGCTGGACATCCTGTGGCAGGAGCACGCCCAGGACCAGGGGCGGGCCATGTCCCGGCTGCGCCGCTACGAACTGACCCAGCAGGCCGAGCAGACCTTCGACCGCCTCTCCGGCGGCCAGCAGGCCCGCTTCCAGATCCTTCTGCTCGAACTGGCGGGCGTCACCGCCCTGTTGCTGGACGAGCCCACCGACAACCTCGACCTGGAGTCCGCCGAGGCCCTCCAGGAGGGCCTGGAGGCCTTCGACGGCACGGTCCTCGCCGTCACCCACGACCGCTGGTTCGCCCGCTCCTTCGATCGCTTCCTCGTCTTCGGCAGCGACGGTCGCGTCCGCGAGACCCGGGAACCGGTGTGGGACGAACGGAGGGTGGAGCGGGCGCGGTAGGACCGGGCACACCCGGGACGCATGGCCGGGGCCCTGAGCGGGGCCCTGAGCGGGGCCCTGAGCGGGGCCGCCCCCTCACGGCCGGTCCGCCGGGCCGGGCGCCGCGCTCACCTCCAGCGCAGCAGCCCGCCCAGGCCGCCCGTCGCGATCTCGTCGCCGGTCTCCTCCAGCACCGGGGTCAGCGACAGGACCGGCGCGTCCGTCACCACGGCCGCGCGCACCAGCGCGTCGTCGGCGCGGGCCGGCCAGGAGTCCTGTTCGCCCAGGTCGCGCAACTCGGTGCGGCGGGCGGCGAGTTGGTCGGGGTCCTCGCCGATCCACACCTCGCGGTGCGTGTCGGGGGCCTCCGGCCGGATCAGCAGCTCGGCCAGCCGGTGCTCGCGCGCCGCCTCGATCAGCCGCGGCACGCCCTCGACGGCCGCCGCCCGCCGCTCCTCGTCGGGCGTGCGCGCCGCCCGGAACCGGTCCACCTCCGCCAGCACCCGGTCCCGTACGTGCGCGGCGCGGATCTCCTCCACCTCGCGGTCCAGCAGCCTGCTGCCCCGCCCGTGCGAGGCCTGCGCCACCCGGTCCGCGAGCTGCCGGGGCAACTGCTCGCGCACCGCGCGGCACTCCCGCTCCTCACCGCACAGGATCAGCAGGTCGGCGCCCGTCTCGGCCTGGCAGTCGGCCAGCGCCCCGGCGACCTCGCGCGCGTTGTGCTCCCAGGTGTTCTCCACCTTCAGCTGGAAGTGCCGCTCGGACCAGTCGGCCGCCTTCGACCGGTGCACCGGCCACTGCCGGCCCGCCACCTCCCCGGCCTCCTCCTGCCGCAGCGCGCTGCGCAGCTCGAAGTCGGCTCCGGTGCGGTCGACGTACGCCACCAGTGACAGCGGGTCCTCCCCGGCCAGGTCCAGCAGCGGGGTCACCCGCGGCAGCGTGCCCCAGTGCACCAGGCCGTCCGGCGGGCCCTGGGTCAGCGGCACCTCCAGGACCACCTCGCCGTCCCGGGCGAACAGCGCCCGTCCGTACCGCTCGGAGGAGTGCCGCAGGTCCTCCACGGCCTCGTACACCGCCCGGCAGGTGGGCTCGTCGGCGCCCTGCTCCCGCAGCCGCCGCGCCACCGCCTCCGCCGTCAGATGCCGGCGGTGGGCCGTGTCCTCGTCCTGCCGGGACAGGTCCACGTACGCCGAGGCCCAGGACCCCGGTTGTTCGTACAGTGGATTCAGGAACGCGAGCTCCATGGATTCCTCCCGGAAACCGCTTGGGGGCAGTGCACGCCTGGCGGGTACCCGGACCCCATGAACGGACACGACGAGCGGGGCACCACCATGACCGGAGTCGACCCCAGCCGACTGGACGACCAGCAGCTCATGAAGGAGCTGGAGACGATCCACCGCACGCGTCACGACGCCCTCCTGTACGGCTCCAACGACGCGCTGCGGGCCCACAACGAGCGCATGGCGCAGCTGGAGGGCGAGTATCTGCGCCGCAACCCACGCCGCCTGGTGAGCGCGGGGCGCACCCGCGAGGGCGCCCGGGACCGCCATTGCGGCGAGTCGGTGACCCCGGGACCGTCCGGCACCTGACCCGGTCCGCGCGACGGAAAGGGCCGTCCCGCCGGGCCGGCCCTTTCCCGCCTGCGACGTCTCGGCAGGTCTCAGCCGGCCTCGCCGGCGAACACATGCAGGAACGCGTTGCAGAACGCCTTCAGATCGTCCGGCTTACGGCTGGTCACCAGCTGGTTGGAGCCGTGGTCGCAGATCTTGACCTGTTCGTCGACCCAGGTGCCGCCCGCGTTGCGGATGTCCGTCTTCAGGCTCGGCCACGAGGTCAGCACCCGGCCCCGTACGACGTCCGCCTCCACCAGGGTCCACGGCGCGTGGCAGATCGCCGCGACCGGGCGTCCCTGGTCGAAGAAGTCCTTCACGAACGCCACGGCCTTCTCGTCCAGCCGCAGGAAGTCCGGGTTGGCCACTCCGCCCGGCAGCACCAGCCCCCCGAACGAGTTCGCGGAGGTCTCGCCGACCACCTCGTCCACGTCGAAGGTGTCCGCCTTGTCGAGATGGTTGAAGCCTTGAACCTTCCCGGCCTCGGTCGACACCAGCACCGGCTCGTGCCCCGCGTCCGACGCCGCCTTCCACGGCTCGGTCAGCTCGACCTGCTCGACGCCCTCGGGCGCCACCAGAAATGCGATACGCATGATCCTCGTATTCCTTTCCCGGCACCCCCGGGCGTCCTCGACGGCCCGGGATGCCGCATCCTTGCTCTGCCCGCACGGCGGCAGCGCGGCAGTTCCTCGCCGTACGGCAGCGGTACGCACCCGCCGGCCGCGAGGCCGACGCCCGCCAGGCAGCCCGCCGAGCGCGCGCGACGGGCACGCCGGCCTCCGCCGCCGTCAACAGGGGGCACCCCGCCTCACAGGCGTGGCGTCGGCCAGTCGGCGAGCCCCGGCGCGAACCGGCCGGGCGGCGGCCCGTACCGGGGGAACCGGGTGGTGACGTCACCGACGTCCACCGTGGCGCCCGGTGCGGTCCGCGCCGACCGGCCCCGCCTCATTCGCCGCCGACCAGGGCCTCGGCCAACTGCTGCACATTGCGGAACCGCTCGCCGCGCGGCAGCCCCGCCACCGCGTCCACCAACGGGTCCGGGGCGTTGTCCCGGCGCAGGGCCGAGACAAGCTCGCCCGCCCGTGCCGGGAAGGCCGAGCGCCCCAGGCTGCGGGCCAGCTCCAGCCGCACCCGCTCCAGGGAGGCCGGGGAGCCCAGGCCGCCCACCGGGCCGCCCGTGACCTCCGGGTCGTCGTCGGCGGCGGGCTCCGGGTCGTTCCATTCCTCGACCCGCGTCGGGTGCCCGGACCTCAGCAGCCCCTTCAGCTCGTGCTTCATCTCGTCGTCCCGGTGGACGTTCAGCCGGTCACTGCCTCGCTGCATGTCTCCCTCCCGGGGTAGAAAGTCCGCACCCGCGTACCCGGTGCGGCCCCGCCGACACCGGGCCCGCCCCGTGCGGACCGCGCCCGGTGTCTACTGCTTGCTCCGGCCCGGCAGGAACTCCTGCACCTTCGCCTTCAGCCCCTGCTTGACCACCGACCCCCGGTCCGCGTCGCCCTTGAGGACCGCCGTGGCCGTGGACTGCATCTGCTCCCAGCTGGCGTGTGGCGGGATCGGCGGTACGGCGGGATCGGTCAGGAACTCGATCACGCACGGCCGGTCCGCCTCCAGCGCCGCCCGCCAGCCCGCCTCGACGGCTTCCGGCTTCTCCACCCGGATGCCCTCCAGGCCCAGCGTGCGCGCGAACGCCGCGTACTGCACGTCCGGGATCTCCTGCGACGGCAGGAACGACGGCGCGCCCTCCATGGCCCGCATCTCCCACGTCACCTGGTTCAGGTCCTGGTTGTTCCAGACCGCGACCACCAGCCGGGGGTCCGTCCAGCGGTCCCGGTACTTCGCCGCGGTGATCATCTCCGCCAGCCCGTTCATCTGCATCGCGCCGTCGCCGACCAGCGCGACCACCGGCCGGTCCGGATGCGCGAACTTCGCGCCGATCGCGTACGGCACCCCCGGCCCCATCGTCGCGAGCGTCCCGGACAGCGAACCGCGCATGCCCGGCCGCATGGTGATGTGCCGCGCGTACCAGTTGGCCACCGAACCCGAGTCGGAGGTGAGGATCACGTCGTCCGGCAGCAGCGGATCGAGGGCCCGCGCCACGTACTCGGGGTTGATCGGATCCGCCGCGAGCCCGGCGCGCCGCTCCATCGTCTCGTGCCAGCGCCGCACGTTGGCGCGGATCGTCTCCTGCCACTCCCGGCCGCCCCGGTCGCTCTTCAACAGCGGGATCAGCCGCCGCAGCGTCGCCTTGGCGTCGCCGACCAGGTTCACCTCGTAGGGGTATCGCATACCGATCATGTGCGGATCGAGATCGATCTGCACGGCGCGCGCCTTGCCGAACTCCGGCATGAACTGCGTGTAGGGGAACGACGACCCGATGGTCAGCAGCGTGTCGCAGTCCCGCATCATCTCGTACGAGGGCCTGCTGCCCAGCAGCCCGATCGGCCCGGTGACGTACGGCAGCTCGTCGCTGAGCACGTCCTTGCCGAGCAGTGCCTTGGCGACGCCCGCGCCGAGCAGCTCGGCGATCTCCCGCACCTCGGTGATCGCGCCCGCGGCGCCCTGACCGACCAGGATCGCCACCTTGTCCCCCGCGTTGAGCACGTCCGCGGCCCGGCGCACCGCGTCGTCCGAGGGGGTCGCCGTCCACTCGCTCGCGCCGAGGCTGGAGGGCACCATCTTGAACGCGTGCGTCGGCGGTGAGTAGTCCAGCTCCTGCACGTCACCGGGGATGATCAGCGCGGTCGGGCAGCGCCGCGCGTAGGCAGTACGGATCGCCCGGTCCAGCACGTTCGGCAGCTGCTCGGGCACCGTCACCGTCTCCACGAACTCCGAGGCGACGTCCTTGTACAGCGTGTGCAGGTCGACCTCCTGCTGATAGGAGCCGCCCATCGCGCTGCGGTCGGTCTGCCCGACGATCGCCAGCACCGGCACATGGTCGAGCTTCGCGTCGTACAGGCCGTTCAGCAGGTGGATCGCACCCGGCCCGGACGTCGCCGTGCACACTCCGATGCGGCCGCTGAACTTCGCGTACCCGACCGCCTCGAACGCCGACATCTCCTCGTGCCGGGACTGGATGAACCGTGGCTGGTCCTCGGCGCGGCCCCAGGCTGCGAGCAGTCCGTTGATGCCGTCGCCCGGGTAGCCGAAGACCTGATCCACTCCCCAGACGCGCAGACGTTCCAGGACGTGGTCGGACACCTTCGTGCTCATGAAGGACCTCCCCGGTGGGGTACGAAGCGGACGATCCGGTCAGTTCCTGTCGAGTGACCGGTGAAGGGGCCGGAAAACCTCCTTCGGCCCCGGGACCCGCGCCGGTCCCGCCCCGTCACCCGGCCGGGCGTCCGTGTCCCGCGAATGGGGCCCGGCCGCGCGCGCCGGGCGCCGGGGCGGGCTGTGATGGCTGCGAGGGGCACGGCCCCGCAGCCGCGGGCGCCGCCGTGTACGGCCCCCGGCCGACGTCCGTACCGGCCCCGCCCGTACCACCGTCAGCCCGCCCGTCCGCCGAGGAGCCCTTGTCATGCGCCGCACCGTCCGAGCCCTGTCCGTCGCCCTCGTCGCCGGCGCCGCGCTCGCCCTGGCCGTGGTCGGCGTCTGCGAACTGACGCGCCCCCCCCTGGGCCCCCTCCGCCGCCGCTCCGCCGCCGCCCCTCCCGCCCCGCGCCTCCCTCCACCCGCCTCCCCGTTCCACGCTAACCATCGAAAGCCCCCGCCCCCCTCCGCCCCCGCAGCACGCCACTTTCCACACGGTACAAGGGTCAACCCACGCCCTCCACCATCAGACTC
>NZ_VOGW01000103.1:77154-78204 GCF_007896895.1 Streptomyces misionensis
CCTGCTCCTCGCCCTCACCGCCGCGCTCGCCGGGGAGGGCGCCGACATCCTCGTCCCGCGCCCCTGCGCCGCCTGGTGGGCCCCCTACGCCCGGGTGCTCGGCCGGCCCGTCTTCCACGTGCCGACGCCCGCCGAGAGCGGCGGCGTCCCCGACCCCTACGCGCTGCTGGAGACCGTCCGCCGGGTCCGCGCCGAGGGCGGCGACCCCGGGCTGCTGGTGCTGTCCGTCGCCGACGACCCCACCGGCACCGTCGGCCCGCCCGAACTGCTGCACGAGACCGTCGAGGCCGCCACCAGCGAGGGCCTGCACCTGGTCAGCGACGAGACCTGGCGCGACACCGTACACGACCCGCACGCCACCGTCCTGCTCAGCCCCGCCGAGATGTGGCCCGACCAGGTCACCGTCGTCACCGACCTGGCCGGGGCCCTGCTGCCGCCCGGCTGGCCCGCCGCCGTCGCCCGCTTCCCCGCCACCGACGACGGACGGCGCCTGCACGCACGCGTCCTCGACATCCTCACCGCGCTCGGCGCCGGCCTCGCCGCCCCCGTCGCCGCGGCCGCCCGCTACGCCCTGGACGAGCCCCCGCCGGTCGCCGAACGCCGCGCGGCCACCGTACGGCTGCACGCCAGCCTGGCCGCCGCCGCGCACGCCGCGGTCACCGCGGCCGGCGCGCTCGCCCGCCCCCCGGTGGCCGGCCGCCACCTCTACGCCGACCTCGGCCCGCTGCGCGAACCCCTCGCCGCCCAAGGCGTGGGCGACGCCCAGGAGTTGGAGGATTTCCTCACCGCCCGGCTGGGCATGCCCGCGCCCGGCGGCCACCGCTTCGGCGACGACCTCGCGGCCCTGCGCGTCCGGCTCGCCACCGCGCCCCTGCTGAACGGCTCCGACGAGGAGCGCACGGAGTGCCTCACCGCTCCCGAACCAGAAGAACTGCCGCAGACGCAGCGCTCGTTGAACTCCTTGACATCGGTCTTCGACGATCTCCGCGACGACGCACAGCGATGGGAGCCTCCTCGATGACACAGCAGACGCACGAGCCCGGCACACCC
>NZ_VOGW01000104.1 GCF_007896895.1 Streptomyces misionensis
CCGGGTGTGGCCGCGCACGTTCCACGACCGGCTCACCGCGCCCCTGCCCGGACTCAAGGGCCTCGCCCGCTTCGCCCGCGAGGGCGCCGTACGCCCCGGTCCGGACGGCCTCGCCGACATCCCCCGGCTCCCGTACGAGCCCGCGCCGCTGCCCCGCGTCGACGCCGGCACCCTCGCCGTCACCTGGGCGGGCCACGCCAGCTGGATCGTCCAGGCGGGCGGACTGACCGTGCTCACCGACCCCGTCTGGTCCCGACGCATCCTCGGCACCCCGGCCCGGGTCACCCCCGTCGGCGTGCCCTGGGACGAACTGCCCCGGGTCGACGCCGTCGTCATCAGCCACAACCACTACGACCACCTGGACGCCCCCACCCTGCGCCGGCTCCCGCGCGACACACCGGTGTTCGTGCCCGCCGGGCTCGGCCGCTGGTTCCGCCGCCGCGAGTTCACCTGCGTCACCGAGCTGGACTGGTGGGAGGGCGCCGAACTCGCCGGGGTCCGCTTCGACTTCGTCCCCGCCCACCACTGGTCCAAGCGCACCCTGACCGACACCTGCCACAGCCTCTGGGGCGGCTGGGTCCTCACCGTGCCGGGCGGCCGCCGCGTCTACTTCGCCGGCGACACCGGCTACGGCCACTGGTTCTCCCGCATCGGCCGCCGCTACCCCGGCATCGACCTCGCGCTCATGCCCATCGGCGCCTACGACCCCCGCTGGTGGCTCAGCGACGTCCACTGCGACCCCGAGGAGGCCGTCCGGGCCACCCTCGACCTCGGCGCCCGCCGCATGGCCCCCATGCACTGGGCCACCTTCGTGCTCTCCGCGGAACCGGTGCTGGAGCCGCTCACCCGGGTGCGCACGGCCTGGGAGAAGGCGGGACTCGACCGGGAGGACCTGTGGGACCTGCCGGTGGGCGCGTCGAGAACGCTGGACTGAGGCGCCCGTCGGCACGGGCGGGACCGGCCACGACGGGCCCCCGCCGCGACGACGTCACCGGAACCGGCGGACGACCCCCGGCACCGCGCTGATCGCGACGGTCAGCGCCACCGCCACCACCACACCCTCCCAGGGCTCGGGGAAGAGCGAACCCCCCAGAATGCCGATCACCTGGTAGGTCGCCGCCCACGCCAGGCACGCGGCCACATTGCCCCTCACGAACCTGCGCATCGGCCAGTCGGCCATCAGGCAGGCCAGCATCACCGGGATGCGCCCGGCGGGCACCAGCCGGGACAGCACCAGTACCGCCACCCCGTGCTCCGCCAGCTTCCCCCGCGCCTGCGCCAGCCGCTCCTCCGGGGCCCGCGACCGTATCGCCTCCAGCCACCGCGAGCCGCCCCGCGACCGCATCCCGCGCCGCCCCAGCCCGTACAGCGCCGCGTCCCCGAGGAACGCCGCCAGCGACGCCGTACCGAAGACCAGCGCCAGCGAGAACGGCGCCGTCTGATGGAACGCCACCACCGCCGCCGAACTCACCAGCGCCCCCGTCGGCACCACCGGCACCAGCGCCCCGATCAGCACCAGCAGGAACAGCGACGGATACCCGATGGCCTGCTGGGCGGACTCCGGCGGCACCACCGACGGCGAGGCCGCGGCCAGCGCCGCGGCCGAGGGAAGCCACGTCACCGCGCGACCTCCAGCCGGGCGCTCTCCCCGTGCCCCAGCTTGTGCACCGCCACCTCCGGCGCGGCCCCGCCGGCCAGCCGTACGAACTCGTCGCCCGGCGCGTGGAACTCGTGCGGCCGCACCGCGTCCAGACCGATCGGCCAGTACGTCCCGTAGTGCACCGGCACCGCCGCCCGCGGCGCCAGCCGGGCCAGCGCCTGCGCCGCCCGCCCCGCGTCCAGGTGCCCCTCGCCGAGGTACGGCCCCCAGCCGCCCACCGGCAGCAGCGCCACGTCCACCGGCCCCACCCGCTCGGCCATCGCGTCGAACAGCCCGGTGTCCCCGGCGAAGTAGGTCCGCGCCTCGCCCTCCAGCACGAAGCCCAGCGCGGGCGAGCGGTGCGGCCCCACCGGCAGCCGCCGCCCGTCGTGCAGCGCCGGAACCACCCGGACCAGCAGTTCCCCGACGCGTATCTCGTCGCCCGGGGCGACCTCGGTGATGCGCAGATGCCGCAACCGGCGCACGCCCGGTACCGCGCGTCGCGCGCCCCGGGGCACGAGCAGGCGCGTGCCCGGGGCGAGCGCGGCCAGCGACGGCACATGCAGATGGTCGGCGTGCAGGTGGGAGACGAGCGCAAGATCCGCGCGCCGGGCCTCGGCGGAGGGCAGCGGGCCGCGCCTGCGCCGCAGATGCGCCAGCCGACGGGCGAACAGAGGATCGGTGAGCACCCGTGTGTTCGAATCTTCCACCGTGCAGGTGGCATGACCCCACCAGGTGATCTCCACCGGCACCTTCTTCGCCTCCTTCACGCGACTCCCCGAAGCCTACGTGCAGGAGTAGGGTCGGCGGCGAAAACCGGAGGTGAGGGGGGACGCCATGGGACAGCCGCGGGGCGCCTTCGGCGCGCGCACACCGTCACGGGTCATCGCCATCGCCAGCCTGACCCCCCTGGAGGAGCTCGACGACGACCCCTTCCTGGTCGACTCCCGCACCCAGCACGCCATGTGCGCCCGCTGGGCCGCCGAACACGGGTACGTCGTCGCCCGGGAACTCCTCGTCGGCGGGCTCCGCTTCGACCACCGCGCCCTGTGGGACGGCGTGCGCCCCGGCGTGGACGTCTTCGTCGCCCCCAGCCTGCGGGTGCTGCGCCGCGCCCTGTCGTCCGTGGAGGAGTTCACCGCCGAGTGCGCGCGGCGCGGGGTGCGCGTGGTGACCGTGGGCCGGGCCGAGCCGTCGTACGACGCGCAGATGAAGGCCCGCGTGCACCGCCGGCTGTCCATGCCGACCGCCGGCTACGACGGACGGTGACCCCGCGGTGACCCGTTCGGGCGGTTCCCGACCGGTATGACAAGGTGGATGCCGGCCCGGTCGCCCCAGCGCACCGGGACGAGGGTCCCGCGCCGCAGGGCGGGGGAGGGCCGGAACGGAGGAAGCGCGGGAGTGCGGGGCGTAGCGTGGCGGCGGATCGCCAGTCAGATCGGGCGCAGCGTCGCCGTATGGGCCGTCTCCACACTCACCATGCTGCTGCTGGCGCTGGTCCTGCCCGACTTCCGGCTCCAGTCGGCCGACGGCGACAGCGCCACCCGGATCGCCCTCACCGCCGCGTGCGGCGCCGGCGCGTTCGGCATCCTGTCCGCCGTGGTGTGGCCGCTGTTGGTCCGGCTGCTGCTGCTCGTCCCCGCCCTCGTCCTCGGCCTGCTGGTCTTCTTCCTCAACGGCTCCCTGCTGCTGGTCGCCCTGCGCTTCAACCCCTCCGCGCGCGGCGCGGCGGCGCCGGAGACCGCGGTGATCGTGGCCGCCGTGATGTCCGCCGTCGCCTCGGCCACCGGCGGCGCCCTCGCCGTGCGCGACGACGAGGCCTACCGGCGCCGCCTGCACCGCCTCGCCACGCGCCGCCGCAGACGCAGGACCGACCCGCCGTGCCCCGTGACACCCGGGCTGGTGTTCCTCCAGCTCGACGGGGTGGGGCACGACGTGCTCAAGGAGGCGGTCGGTGCGGGGCTGATGCCCACGGTCGGCCGCTGGCTGGCGGCGGACGACGCGGCGCGGCCGGCGGCCGGCCGCGCACCGACCGCCGGCCGCGTTCCGGCGCCCCGGGCGGTCCCCGGCCGGCCGCTCGTCGGCGGTCCAGGACCGACCCACCGCCTCACCCCCTGGCACACCGACTGGTCCAGCCAGACCGGTGCCAGCCAGCTCGGCATCCTCCACGGCAGCACCTTCGACGTGCCCGCCTTCCGCTGGTACGAGAAGGACCGCGGGGAGGTGATGGTGTGCAACCGGCCGACCAGCGCCGCCGAGCTCCAGCGGCGCGCCGTGGCGCACACGGGCGACGGCGGACTGCTCACCGAGGACGGCGCCAGCCGCGGCAACCTCTTCAGCGGCGGCGCCGGGGAACAGGCCCTCGTCCTCTCCATCGCGGCCCGCCGCCGCGGCCGGGAGAACCGCTCCCGGGCCGGCTATTTCGCCTACTTCTCCGACCCGGCCAACGCCGTCCGCACCGCCCTGTCGTTCACCGCCGAGGTGGTCCGCGAGATCGCCGAGTCCACCCGCGCCCGGCTGCGCAAGCAGCGCCCCCGGGTCTCCCGCGGCGGCCTCTACCCCCTGGTCCGCGCCTTCGCCACCGTGGTCGAGCGGGACGTCGTGGTCGCCGCGGTGATGGGCGACATGCTCGCCGGACGCACCGCCGTCTACGCCGACCTCGTCGCCTACGACGAGGTGGCCCACCACTCCGGCCCGCACAGCAGGGACGCCGAGAAGGTCCTCAAGCGCCTCGACCGCAGCCTCGCCCTGCTCGAACGGGTCGCCGACCACGCCCCGCGCCCGTACCGCATCGTCGTCCTGTCCGACCACGGGCAGAGCCCGGGCGAGACCTTCCGGTCCCGCTACGGCCTCACCCTCGCCGACCTGGTGCGGGCCGGCTGCGGGCTGCACGTGCCGCGCCGGGCCGAGCGCACCCACAGCGGTACCGAGGCCCGGGCCGCCGTACGGGCCGCCCTGCACCGGCCCGTGGAGGAGAAGGACGAGCACCGCCGGCCGGCCCGCCACAGCGAGCCCGTCGTGCTGGCCTCCGGCAACCTCGGGCTGGTCTCCTTCCCGGACGTGCGCCACCGCATGACCAAGGAGGAGATCGACGCCCGCCACCCCGCCCTGCTCACCACCCTCGCCAACCACCCCGGCATCGGCTTCCTGCTGGTGGCGAGCGCCGAGCACGACGGTGTGGTGCTGGGCCCGCACGGCACCGAGATCCCGCTGGCCCGCCTCGACCGGGACCCGGGACCGCTGGCCCGGTTCGGGCCCGGGGCCGTCGGGGCGGTGCGCCGCACCCACGCGTTCCCGCACACCGCCGACATCATGGTGAATTCCGCGTACGACCCGGCCGACGGCGAGGTCCTCGCCTTCGAGGAGCAGATCGGCTCCCACGGCGGGCTCGGCGGCGCCCAGTCCCGCCCGTTCCTGCTCTCCCCGGTGGACCTGTCCGCGCCGGTCCCGGACGGGGAGCGGCTGACCGGCGCCGAGCAGGTGCACCACGTGCTGCGCCGCTGGCTCGGCGAGCTGTCCGGCCCCGAGGTCCCGCTCACCGCCGTACCCGACGAGGACGCGGAGGACGAGCGGGCGGCCTGACGACGCGTCGCCGTGCCCCCACCCAACCCCCGCCTCCACCGCCCGGATGTGATCGGATAGGGACCACGGACACCCGGCAACGGGACCGACCCCTCGTGAAAGGAACCATCGTGGCTACCACGCGCACCGCGCACACCGTCTGGGAAGGCAACCTTCTTGAGGGCAAGGGCGTCGTCACCTTCGACTCCTCCGGCATCGGCGAGCAGCCGGTGTCCTGGCCGTCGCGCGCCGAGCAGGCCAACGGCAGGACCAGCCCCGAAGAACTGATCGCCGCCGCCCACTCCAGCTGCTTCTCCATGGCGCTCTCCCACGGCCTGGCCGGCGCCGGCACCCCGCCCACCCGGCTGGAGACCAAGGCCGACGTCACCTTCCAGCCCGGCGAGGGCATCACCGGCATCCACCTCACCGTGCGCGGCGAGGTGCCCGGCCTGGACGCGCAGGGCTTCCAGTCGGCCGCCGAGGACGCCAAGAAGAACTGCCCGGTCAGCCAGGCCCTCACCGGCACGACCATCACCCTCACCGCCGAACTCGCCTGACCCGTCAGGGCCTCGGTGCCGCGCCCCCGCGGAGCGCGGCACCGACGCTCCGCGTGCCGGGCGCGGCGGGCCGTCACAGCCGGGCGCGGTACTCCCGCAGCAGCTCCCGCGTGCGCCGCGCCGAGGCGGCCCGGGCCGTCATGTGGTCCAGCACCTCCAGATGCGCGGCGACCTCCTGCCGCCCGTCCAGATACAGCGCCCCGGTCAGGTACTCGGTGAACACCATGTCCGGCAACTCCGGCTCGGCGAACCGGAACAGCGTGAACGGCGCGTACGTCCCCGGATGCGGGCCCGCCGCGAACTCGGCGATCTGCAACGTGATCCCGTCCCGTCCGGCGTACTCCAGCAGCCGGTCCAGCTGGTCGCGCAGCACATCGGGGGAGACGCTCACCGGGCGCCGGAACACCGTCTCGTCCATGATCACCCACAGGTGCGGGGGATTCTCCCGCTCCAGCAGCCGCTGCCGCTCCATCCGCAGCGACACATGCCGCTCGACGGCGTGCGGTTCGCTCTGCCCGATCGTCCCCGCCTCCAGCACCGCCCGCGCGTACGCCTCCGTCTGGAGCAGTCCGGGCACGAAGTGCGGCTCGTAGGAGCGGATGATGCGGGCGGCGCCCTCCAGGCTGACATACAGGCTGAACCAGTCCGGCAGCACATCGTGGAACCGCTGCCACCAGCCCGGCTGGTTGGCGTCCTCGGCCAGCCGCACGAACGCGGCCGCCTCCTCCCGCGGCACCCCGTAGGTGTCCAGCAGCACCTGCAAGTACGGGATCTTCAGGGCGACTTCGGCCGTCTCCATGCGCCGTACCGTCGCCGCCGCCACCCGCAGCACCCGGGCGGCCTCCTCGCGGCCCAGCCCCGCGGCCTCCCGCAGCTCCTGCAACCGCTTGCCGAGCACCACCTGGCCCACGGTGGGCGCAGCCCGCCGCTCACTCACGCCACGCCCTCCCCTGTGCGCCGCCCTTCGCGCGCAGCAGTCTGTCACGCGCGGCCGCGTCGCACAGCAGATCGAGCGGACGAAAAGGATCACAGCATGGTCAACCCACGAGCGTGTGCAGGTACTTGGTGGTGGCGGCGTCCGCGGGCAGGAACGTCTCGATGGCCAGTTCGGCGACGGTGATGTCCATCGGGGTGTTGAAGGTGGAGATGGAGGACACGAAGGACAGCACGCGCCCCTCGTGCTCGATCCGCATCGGCAGCGCGAAGTACGGCACCGGCTCGTCCGGTTCCTCGCCCGGCGCGTCCTCGGGCACCGGATACGCCGTCACCTCCTCGTACAGCGCGCGGAGTTGGTCCGAGCGGTGCAGGGCGAGCTGGCGTTCCATCTGGGCCAGCAGGTGCCCGCGCCACTCCCGCAGGTTCCGGATCCGCGGCGCGAGGCCCTCGGGGTGCAGCGTCAGCCGCATCGCGTTCGGCGCCGGCCGCAGCAGCTCCTCCGGCACCCCCTCCAGCAGCATCGCGATGCCCCGGTTGGCGGCGACGACCGTGTACCCGGCGTCCACCACCAGCGCCGGATACGGCTCGTAGCCCTGGATGAGCCGCTCCATCCCGTCGCGCAGGGCGTCCAGCGCGGGATCGTCCAGCGGGGTCTCCGGATAGCGCGGGGCGTAACCGGCGGCCAGCAGCAGCGCGTTGCGCTCCCGCACCGGCACGTCCAGGTGCTCGGCGAGCCGCAGCACCATCTCCTCGCTCGGGCGGGACCGGCCCGTCTCCACGAAGGAGATGTGCCGGGCGGAGGAGTCCGCCCGCAGGGCCAGCTCCAGCTGCGAGAGGCGGCGCCGCTCCCGCCAGGCGCGCAGCAACGGACCCACCCCCTTGCCGTCGGTGGCGGTGGACACGGAGGCTTCGGCGGCGACCATGGTCATGCCCCGACCCTAAACGAGACCGGGCCCCGGACGGGAAGCGCGCACCAGGGCGACCGGCCGCACGCCGCCGCGTCGCCCGCGTGAGCCCGGCCCGCGCGTGGCAGGCTGAGACCCAGTCGAGTGCCTTCCGAAGGGAGCCCGTGCCATGGCCGTCGAACCGCTGTCGCAGAAGGAGATCGAGGAGCGGCTCGCCGGGCTCCCCGGCTGGTCCGCGGACGGCGGCCGGCTCACCCGCGGCTACCGGCTCCCCTCGCACTTCGCCGCGGCCGCCCTGGTCGTCCACATCGCCCGCATCCAGGACGAGCTGGACCACCACTCCGACCTCACCCTCGGGTACCACGGCGTCGACCTCGCGATCACCACCCACAGCGCCGGCGGAGCCCTCACCGAGAAGGACTTCACGCTCGCCCGCAAGGTGGAGGACATCGCCCCCGGCCACGGCGCACACTGAGGGCCGTGCTCGACTACGACAAGGAAGCCGACGACTACGACGCCTCCCGCGGCGGCGAGGCCCGCGCCCGAGCCGCCGCGGCCGCCGTCCTCAAACTCGTCCCCGGCGGTTCCCGCCGCCTCCTCGACCTCGCCTGCGGCACCGGCATCGTCACCCGTGAGATCGCCGCGGGCCGCCCCGCGCTCCGGGTGACCGGCGCGGACCTCGCCCCCGCCATGACCCGGACGGCCGCCGCCCGCCTGCCCGGCGCGGTCGTCCGCGCCGACAGCCGCCGGCTGCCGTTCGCCACCGCCTCCTTCGACGCCGTCACCAGTGTCTGGCTGCTGCACCTGCCGGACGGCCCCGACGACGTGCGCGCCATCGTCGCCGAGTGCGCCCGCGTCCTGCGGCCCGGCGGGGTGTACGTCACCACCGTCGACAAGGCCGCCGCGCACGACGTGGGCAGCGACATCGACGCCGTACTCGCCGACCGCCCGGTACGGCCCGCCGAGGACGCCGCCGACGCGGTCACCGACCACGCCGCCCGGCACGGGCTCACGCCCGCAGGGCGGGCCGTCTTCCGGGGCGCCGGCCAGGGCCGCAGCCCCCGCGGCACCATCGCGGACCTGCGCCGCGGCTGGTTCACCCGGCTGCCTCCCGGCGACCCCCGCACCGAGCGCTACGCCGACCGCCTCGCCGGGCTCCCGGACCAGGACCGGCCCCGCCCGGACCCGGTCTTCACCCTGTGCGCCTTCCGCAAACCGGTCACGGACCGACCCGCGACCCTGCTCGGCCGCGGCTTCGCCCGGCCGTCGTAAGAGACACGTCAAAGCGGGGCGCGCCGCCGTAAGAGGGCCGTCAACGGGGGTCCGGAACCGGCCAGGGGAGAGGTTTCCTCGTAGCGTCCGTTGTTCCAAGACTCATCCCAGGAGTTCACGATGGCCGATCTGGCCTTCGTCGTCACCATGGTCGTGGCCTTCGCGCTCGTGGTCCTCGTCGCCAGGGGGGTGACGAAGCTGTGACCGCCGAGAACATCGTCGGCCTGGTCGTGGCCGTCGCCCTCCTGGGCTATCTCGTCCTCGCCCTGATCCATCCGGAGAGGTTCTGAGACGGCATATGGGTCCCGTACTGGCAGGCGTGCTCCAGATACTCGCCCTCATGGGCGCTCTCGCGCTCGTCTACATCCCCCTGGGCACCTACATGGCCCGGGTCTACTCCTCCCGCCGGCACCTTCGGGTGGAACGCTGGCTCTACAAAGGCATCGGAGCCGACCCGGACGCCGAGATGGCCTGGCCCGCGTATCTGCGGGCCCTTCTCGCCTTCTCGGCCGTGAGCGTCCTGTTCCTCTACCTCCTCCAGCGCCTGCAGGGCGTCCTGCCCGGTTCGCCGGGCTTCGCCTCGGTGAGCCCGGCGCAGTCGTTCAACACGGCCGTCTCGTTCGTGACCAACACCAACTGGCAGTCGTACTCCGGCGAGCAGACGATGGGGCACGTCGTGCAGACCGCCGGTCTGGCCGTGCAGAACTTCGTCTCCGCCGCCGTCGGAATGGCCGTCGCGGTGGCGCTCGTACGCGGCTTCTCCCGCTCCCGCACCGGTGAACTCGGCAACTTCTGGTCCGACCTGGTGCGCGGCACGCTGCGCGTCCTGCTGCCGGTCGCCGCCGTCGCCGCGGTGGTCCTGGTCGCGTGCGGGACGATCCAGAACTTCTCCGGCATCCACGAGGTCGGCCAGTTCATGGGCGGCACGCAGCAGTGGAACGGCGGCGCGGTCGCCTCCCAGGAAGCCATCAAGGAGCTGGGCACCAACGGCGGCGGCTACTTCAACGCCAACTCGGCCCACCCCTTCGAGAACCCCACGCCGTTCACCAACCTCCTCGAGATCTTCCTGATCCTGGTCATCCCGTTCTCCCTGACCCGCACCTTCGGCGTGCTGACCGGCTCGGCACGTCAGGGCTACGCCGTCCTCGCCACCATGGCCACCATCTGGCTCGGGTTCACGGCGCTGATGATGGCGACCGAGTTCGCCCACCACGGCCCGGCGCTCCAGGCGGCGGGCGGCGCCCTGGAGGGCAAGGAGGTCCGCTTCGGCGTCGGGGGCTCCTCGATCTTCGCGGTGGCCACGACGCTGACCTCGACCGGCGCGGTGGACTCCTTCCACTCCTCCTTCACCGGCCTCGGCGGGGGCATCACCATGCTCGGCATGATGCTGGGCGAGATAGCGCCCGGCGGCGTCGGCTCCGGCCTGTACGGCATCCTCATCATGGCGGTGATCGCGGTCTTCATCGCCGGTCTGATGGTCGGCCGCACCCCCGAGTACCTGGGCAAGAAGATCGGCGCGCGCGAGATGAAACTCGCCGCCTGCTACATCCTCGTCACCCCGGCGCTCGTGCTGGTCTTCACCGCCGCGTCGATGGCCTTGCCGACCCCGCCGCACTCCGCGCTCAACCCCGGCGCGCACGGCTTCTCCGAGGTGCTGTACGCCTTCACCTCCGCGGCGAACAACAACGGTTCGGCCTTCGCCGGTCTGAACGCCAACACCGACTGGTTCAACACCATGACCGGACTGGCGATGCTGTTCGGCCGGTTCGTGCCGATGGTGTTCGTGCTGGCGCTGGCCGGCTCGCTCGCCGGGCAGCGGCCGGTGCCGGTCACGGCGGGCACCCTGCGCACCGAGAAGCCGCTGTTCACCGGCCTGTTGGTCGGCGCGATCCTGATCATCACCGGTCTCACGTACTTCCCGGCCCTCGCGCTGGGACCGCTCGCCGAAGGGCTTGCGTGATGACGACCCGAACGGAAAGCCACGAGGACGCGATGTCCACCTCCACCCTTGCGCCCCACCAGGACGCGCCCACCGGGCACCGGCCCGCGGAGAGCCGCGTCGGGGCCGGTCTCTTCGATCCCGGGCAACTGGTCAGGTCCCTGCCCCAGGCGCTGCGCAAGCTCGACCCGCGGGTGATGGTCAAGTCCCCCGTGATGTTCGTGGTGTGGATCGGATCGGTCCTGACCACCGTCTTCTCCTGCACCGACCCGGGCGACTGGTTCGGCTGGACCATCAGTGCCTGGCTGTGGCTGACGGTCGTCTTCGCCAACCTCGCGGAGGCGGTCGCCGAGGGCCGCGGCAAGGCCCAGGCCGACACGCTGCGCAAGGCGAAGACCGACACCGTCGCCCGCCGGCTGACCGGCCAGGTCGAGGAACGAATACCGGGCACCGGGCTGGTCGTCGGCGACCTGGTGGTCTGCGAGGCCGGCGACATCATTCCCGGCGACGGCGATGTCGTCGAGGGCGTCGCCTCGGTGGACGAGTCGGCGATCACCGGTGAGTCCGCGCCGGTCATCCGCGAGTCCGGCGGCGACCGCAGCGCCGTCACCGGCGGCACCAAGGTGCTGTCCGACCGGATCGTCGTACGGATCACCACCGAGCCCGGCGACACCTTCATCGACCGCATGATCCGCCTGGTCGAGGGCGCGGCCCGGCAGAAGACCCCCAACGAGATCGCCCTCAACATCCTGCTGGCCTCGCTGACCATCGTCTTCCTGCTGGCCTGCGCCACCCTGCCGCCGTTCGCCGACCACGCGGGCACCCAGCTGACCCTGGTGGTCCTGGTGGCCCTGCTGGTCTGCCTGATCCCGACCACGATCGGCGCGCTGCTCTCCGCGATCGGCATCGCCGGCATGGACCGCCTGGTCCAGCGCAATGTGCTCGCCATGTCGGGCCGCGCGGTCGAGGCGGCGGGCGACGTCTCCACCCTGCTCCTGGACAAGACCGGCACCATCACCCTCGGCAACCGCCGGGCAGCCGAGTTCGTGCCGGTCGAGGGCACCACCGAGGCCGAGGTCGCCGACGCCGCCCAGCTGTCCTCCCTCGCCGACGAGACGCCCGAGGGCCGCTCCGTCGTCGTCCTGGCGAAGGAACGGTACGGGCTGCGCGAACGCCACCGGGGCGAACTCGCGAACGCCGAGTGGATCGCCTTCACCGCCCAGACCCGGATGTCCGGTGTGGACGTCGACGGCCGCGAGGTCCGCAAGGGCGCCGCCGCCTCGGTCATCGCCTGGGTGAAGGAGCAGGGCGGCGATGCCGGCGCCGACGCCGACCGGATCGCCGACCGGATCTCCGAGGCCGGCGGCACCCCGCTGCTCGTCGCCGTCCGCGACGAACGCGGAGCCCGCGTCCTCGGCGTCATCCACCTCAAGGACGTCGTCAAGGAGGGGATGCGGGAGCGGTTCGAGGAACTGCGCCGCATGGGCATCAAGACCGTGATGATCACCGGCGACAACCCGCTGACCGCGAAGGCCATCGCGCGGGAGGCCGGCGTCGACGACTTCCTCGCCGAGGCCACCCCCGAGGACAAGATGGCCCTCATCAAGCGGGAGCAGGCGGGCGGCAAACTGGTCGCGATGACCGGCGACGGCACCAACGACGCCCCGGCCCTCGCGCAGGCGGACGTCGGCGTCGCGATGAACACCGGCACGTCGGCCGCCAAGGAGGCCGGCAACATGGTCGACCTCGACTCCGACCCGACCAAACTGATCGAGATCGTCGAGATCGGCAAGCAACTCCTCATCACCCGGGGCGCGTTGACGACGTTCTCCATCGCCAACGACGTCGCCAAGTACTTCGCGATCATCCCGGCGCTGTTCGCCGCCGTCTACCCGGGCCTGGACAAGCTCAACATCATGCAGTTGTCCTCGCCGAGTTCCGCGATCCTGTCGGCCGTCGTCTTCAACGCGCTGATCATCGTCGCGCTGGTGCCGCTGTCCCTGCGGGGCGTGCGGTACCGGCCGATGAGCGCGGACCGGATGCTGCGCCGCAACCTCGCCGTCTACGGCATCGGCGGCCTGATCGCACCGTTCGTCGGCATCAAAATCATCGACCTGCTCATCTCGCTGATCCCCGGGATCGGGTGAAGGACATGACCAACCCCTTTGCGAACACCGCCCGTCTGCTCACCGCGGGCCTGCGCGCCCTGATCGTCCTCACCGTGCTCACCGGCGTGGTCTACCCGCTGGCCCTCACCGGGGTCGCCCAGGGCCTCTTCCCCCACCAGGCCAACGGCTCCGAGATCCGCTCGCACGGCAAGGTCGTCGGGTCCTCCCTCATCGGCCAGCAGGGCTACGGCCTCGCGTACTTCCAGCCCCGCCCGGCCGGCGGCCTCGCCGGCAACACCCTCAACACCCGGTACAGGCTGGAGGTCTCGGGGGCGACCAACCTGGCCGCCGACAACCCGAAACTCGTCCGGGCGGTCGAGGCCGCCAAGGCGAAGATCGTCAAGGACAACTCCGTGCCCGGCTACACCGTACGGCCCTCGCAGGTCCCCGCCGACGCCGTCACCTCCTCCGGCTCCGGGCTCGACCCCGACATCTCCCCGGCCTACGCCGACCTCCAGATCCACCGGGTCGCCGCCCGCAACGGGCTGCCGGTGGCCGAGGTGGACAAGCTGGTCGAGGAGCACACCACCGGCCGCACCCTCGGCTTCATCGGCGAACCCCGGGTGAACGTCCTGGAGCTCAACACCGCCCTGCGGAGCCTCGTGGCCAAGGGATGAGGCGCCGGCACCGCCGGGGGACGGGTCAGCGGCCCAGCCCCCGGCGGATCGCCGTCTCCACCGGCGAGTACGCCCCGTCCGGCCGCTCCAGCTCGTACGGCACCGCCGGATCCAGCGGCGGCTGCGCCATGAAACGCGGCCGGGTGCCGTGGTGCGGCTGCGCCGAGTGCACCAGGAACGGATGGCACAGGTAGACGTCGCCGGGCCGCCCGGTGGCCAGGGCGAGCGGCCGGTGCGCACTCGCCTCGACCAGCGCCGGCGCGATGTCCAGTCCCGACACCCCGGCCTCGCCGTACGGCTCCAGCAGCGGCGGCACGTCCAGGTGCGAGCCGACCCGGATGCGGGTCGGGGCGTCCTCCCGCGTCACCTCGCTGAACAGGAACAGCATCAGCAACGCCCGGTCCCTGGAGCGCAGGTTGGTGTGGTACCAGGTGGCGCCCTCGGGCAGATAGCTGCCCTCGATGTGCCAGCCGGCGTCGCCCGGGTCCTCGGGGTGCGGGAAGCGCAAGGGGAACGTGCCCAGCGAGTACCGGGGCACCCAGCGCCGTTCACCCACCAGCAGGTCGAACGCCTCGTGCAGCACGGGGGAGTTGGCGGCGGCCGCGAACGGCCCCTGCGCCATGCCCCCGATCCGCACCACCGGCTCCTTCCAACTGGCGGGGTCCTGCGGGTCGTACCCGGTCTCCCGCCACAGCAGCCGAGCGCAGTCCTCGGCGACCCGGAGTGGCACCGCGCCCTCGATCTTCACGAAACCGTCGGCGAGGAACCGCTCCACCATGTCGTTGTCCATGTGGATCATCCTGGGCGACGGGAGGCGGTCGGGGCATCCGGTTTTCCCGCGGCCCGCGCGCCGCGGATTTTGCCGTGTCGGCAACGGAAGTTGCCGACACGCGTGTGGCGTCGCACTCTTACGGCACCCGGAAGAGAGGCTGACCACCATGGCGCACGATCACCAGCACAGCACCCGACACGGCCACGGGCAGGGTCATGGGCACGGCACGGACATCGACTGGAACGAGATGGCCCCCCTGCTGGAGGCCCAGGCGGAGCTGTTCGGCCCGCTGTACGAGCAGGCCCTCGGCTGGCTCGCCGGCGAGGTCGGCGAGCCGGGGCTGATCGTGGACGCGGGCAGCGGACCCGGAGTCCTGTCGTGCCTGTTCGCCGAGATCTTCCCCGGCGCCCGGGTGGTCGCCGTGGACGGCACCGCCCCGCTGCTGGACCGCGCCCGCGCCCGCGCCGCCCGCCAGGGTTTCGGCGACCGCTTCGACACCCTCACCGGCGACCTCCCGGAGGTGCTGGACAAGCTGGAGTACCCGGCCGACCTGCTGTGGGCGAGCCGCAGCCTGCACCACCTCGGCGACCAGCGGGCCGCGCTCACCGCGTTCGCCCGCCGGCTCGCCCCCGGCGGCACCCTGGCCCTGCTCGAAGGCGGTCTGCCCTCCCGCTTCCTGCCCCGGGACATCGGCATCGGGCGCCCGGGCCTCGGGGCACGGCTCGACGCGCTGGAGGAGGAGTGGTTCGCCCGGATGCGTGCCGAACTGCCGGGCTCCGTCTCCGAGACCGAGGACTGGCCCGCCCTGCTGACCGCCGCGGGCCTGCGGCACACCGGGACCCGCAGCTTCCTGCTGGACCTGCCCGCCCCGGCCGGTGACCGGACCCGCGCCTACGTCGCCGCCTCCCTCGGCCGGCTGCGCGAGGGCTTCGGTGACGCGCTGACCGCCGAGGACCGGGACACCCTCGACCGTCTGCTGGATCCCGCCGACCCCGCGAGCGTCCACCGGCGGCCGGACGTCTTCGTGCTGTCCGCGCACACCGTGTACACGGCCGTACGGCCCGCCTGAAGTCCGGTGGCCGGCACTTGACTTCGAGCGTGCTCCAAGTGATGGACTCCCCGGCACGCACCAGGCACACAGGTGTCTGCACAGGTGCACCGACACCCAGGGGGAACCATGGACGACGCTCCGGTCGCGCTCATCACCGGCGGAGGCAGCGGCATCGGCGCGGCCGTGGCCCGGCAGCTGCTGGACGCGGGACATCGGGTCACGGTCACGGGCCGCACGGAGAAGCGGCTGCGGGACCTCGCGGACGGTCTCGGTGATCCGGAAGGATTGCGGACGATCGTCGGCGACGCGTCGTCGTACGACGACATGCGGAACGCGGTCGACCGTACGCTCGCGGCATACGGCCGGCTGGACACGGTCGTCGCCAACGCCGGCATCGCCACCCATGACTCCGTGGCCGAGGGCGACCCGGCCGGCTGGGCCGAGATGGTCCTCACCAACGTCCTCGGCCCGGCCCTGCTGATCCGCGCCTCGGTCGACGCGCTGAAGGAGACCCGGGGCCGGATCGTGCTCATCGGCAGTGTCGCCGGGTTCGTGAACACGCCCGGCAACCTGTACGGGGCGACCAAGTGGGCGGTCACCGGGCTCGCCGAGAACACCCGGCGCCAGGTCACGGAGTTCGGCATCGGGGTCACACTGGTCGCCCCCGGCCGGGTGGAGACCCCCTTCTGGGACGGCTACGGCAGCCTGCCCCCGGGCCACCTCCTGACCGCCGGGCAGATCGCCGACTCCGTCGTCTGGGCGATCCGGCAGCCGGCCGGGGTCGACGTCAACACCGTGGTCGTACGCCCGCTGGGTCAGCCCAACTGACGGACGACCGACTTCAGTTGTTGGCCAGGAACTGCTTGGCCAGCTGATCGCCGAGGGAGACGGCGGCGCTGTGGCTCTCGATGGGGGAGACCTTGGAGTTCTTGAACAGGATGTAGGTCACCCCCGAGTCCGCGCCGCCGGTGGCCGGGTCGGGGTCGATGCCCAGCGCCTTGGCGGTGGCGTAGGAGGCCTCGCCGATGATGTTCGTGGGGCCGGTGTCGCCGACGACGGCGTACTCCACCTTGTTGTCGTAGATCACGGCGACCACGCCGCCGCCCTTGATCCCGGCGTCGGAGTAGTTCCAGATGCCGCTGGCGCTGGGCACCACCACATAGGGCAGCGACTCGGACTTCAGGGGCTTGCCGTCCGACTGGTGGAAGGCGGTGTCGTCCTGGAACCAGGGGTCGCGGTCCTCGTTGCAGTTGGTGGTGCGCTGACCGTCGCAGTCGATGTCCATGTCGGCCTTCCAGAACACCGCGCCGTTCTTGCCGCACACCGGGACCGTGGCCGAGGTCTCGGCGTCGGTCCGGTACTTGCCGTTGGATATCTGCGAGCAGGACTTCACCTTGGCGAGCAGGTCGGCCGCGCTGACCGAGCCCTCCTGGGCGGTCTTGGGGGCGGGCGTGGCGAGCGCGTTCGCGGGCATCAGGCCGGCGGCGAGCAGGGCGGCCCCGGAGGCCATGGCGAGGGTCAGTGTTCGAAGACGCACTGTGGGGGACCCTTCTGTTAGGAAAGTTTCCTTACCGGGCGGCACCACCGTGGCGTAGCTGCCATGCTCGCGTCAACCCTCGGGTGGTGAACTTCCGAAACCCGTGCGTATTGCGGCGGTTTGCGGCGGTGGCAAGACTGGAGTCACCGGACGGACCGGCAGTCGTCCGACATCGCGTCGGCGGTGTCCGCACCCCGGGAGGCGAGGCGTCATGTTCGTTCGCACGGTGTACGCGACCGGTGACCCGGCCCGACTGGATACGGCCCTGCGCGCCCTGAACAGCCAGGGCCACGACCTGCTGGAGGAACGGCCCGGCTTCCGGGGCGCGGGCGTCTTCGTCGATCGGGAGCTGGGCAAACTGCTCACGCTGAGCTGGTGGGACTCCGCGGAGGCGCAGGCCAACAGCGACGAGGTGATGCGCGAGCGGCGGCCCGCGCTGCTGGAGCCGTTCGCCGCGTCCGTGGCGGTCGAGCACTACTGGGTCGCCGTCTTCCACGCCCTGCCACGGCCCGTGGTCGGCGGTGGACTGCGCGTCGCGCGGCTGGAGTTCGACCCGAGGGACGCGGACCTGCTCGCCGACACCTTCCACACGACGGCGCTGCCGCACCTGGAGACCGTGCCCGGGCTGGCCCGTACGGCACTCCTCCTGGACCGCGAGCGCGGCCGCGGCGTCGCCGGGGCCCTCTTCACCGACCGCCACACCCTCGCGGCCTCCCGTGCGGCCCACGCCGCCATCCGCCGGGAGGGCGCCGCCAAGGCCCACGTCTCGGTGGTCGCCCTGGAGGAGTTCGACGTCGTCCACGCCGACGCGCACACCGTCTGAACAGGCGGTACGGACAACGCGCGAGCCGGCCGGGCACCGGGAACCCCGGTGCCCGGCCGGCTCGCGGCGGGTGTCAGGCCATGTCGAACGTGGCCGGGTCGGGACCGATCCGCCGGTCCTCGTTGAGCGCGCCGATCGCCGCCAGATCCTCGTCGTCCAGGCTGAAGTCGAACACGGCGATGTTCTCCCGGATCCGCGACGGCGTCACGGACTTCGGGATCACGATGGTGCCCTGCTGGATGTGCCAGCGCAGCACCACCTGGGCCGGCGTGCGGTTGTGCTTCTGCCCGATGGCCACGATCGCCGGCACCTCCAGCAGGCCCTTGCCCTGGCCGAGCGGCGACCACGCCTCGGTCGCGATGCCCAGCTCCGCGTGGTACTTCCGCGCGGCGTGCTGCTGAAGGTGCGGGTGCAGCTCGATCTGGTTGACCGCCGGGATGACGGAGGTCTCGCCGGTCAGCCGGCGCAGGTGCTCGGGAAGGAAGTTGGACACGCCGATGGCACGGGCCCGGCCGTCGGCGTACAGCTTTTCGAGCGCCTTGTAGGTGTCGACGTAGGTGTCCCTGGCGGGCAGCGGCCAGTGGATCAGGTACAGGTCGACGTAGTCGAGACCCAGCTTGGTGAGCGACGTGTCGAAGGCGCGCAGCGTGGCCTCGTACCCCTGGTCGCTGTTCCAGAGCTTGGTGGTGACGAAGACGTCCTCACGGGGCAGACCGGAGGCCGCGATGGCCCGGCCGGTGCCTTCTTCGTTGCCGTAGGCCGCGGCGGTGTCGATGCTGCGGTACCCGGCCTCCAGTGCGGTGGCGACGGCCCGCTCGGCCTCGTCGTCCTGCACCTGCCACACGCCGAACCCCAGCTGGGGCATCTCGACGCCGTTGTTGAGGATGATCGGGGGGACCTTGCTGCTCACGAGCTCGTTGATCCTTCGCTTGTCGACCAGTGTGATACTCCTATTCTCAACGATCACATGCCGACGAGCATTCCTGACCCGCGCACATTGTCACGTTCTGTACAGTGCTTCGACCTCGCGTTCGTACGCCTTCTCGATCGCCCTGCGCTTCAGTTTCAGCGACGGCGTCAGCAGACCGTGCTCCTCGGTGAACGGCTGCGCCAGTATCCGGAAGGTGCGGATCGACTCGGCCTGCGAGACCAGTGTGTTGGCGGCGACCACCGCGCGCCGCACCTCGGTCTCCAGATCCGGGTCGCGCACCAGCTGCGCGGGCGCCATCGGCGGCTTGTTGCGCATCTGGAGCCAGTGTTCGACGGCCTCGTGGTCGAGGGTGACCAGGGCGGCGATGTAGGGGCGGTCGTTGCCGACCACGATGCACTGGCTGACCAGCGGGTGGTCGCGGACCCGCTCCTCCAGCACCCCGGGTGAGACGCTCTTGCCGCCGGAGGTCACCAGGATCTCCTTCTTGCGGCCGGTGATCGTCAGATAGCCGTCCTCGTCCAGGGCGCCCAGGTCGCCCGTGGCCAGCCAGCCGTCGTGCAGCGACTCGTCGGTGGCCTTCGGGTTGTTGAGGTAGCCCTGGAAGACGTTGCCGCCGTGCAGCCAGATCTCGCCGTCGTCCGCGATGTGCACGGTGACCCCGGGGATCGCCTGGCCGACGGTGCCGTACCGGGTGCGCTCGGGCGGGTTCGCGGTCGCCGCGGCGGTCGACTCCGTCAGGCCGTACCCCTCGTAGATCTGCACGCCCGCGCCGGCGAAGAAGAGTCCCAGGCGGCGGTCCATCCCGGAGCCGCCGGACATCGCGTTCCGGATACGGCCGCCCATCGCGGCCCGGACCTTCGCGTACACCAGCTTGTCGAACAGCTGGTGCTGCATCCGCAGCCCCGCCGTCGGGCCCGGCCCCACGCCCCAGGCCTTCGCCTCGACCGCCTCCGCGTAGCGCACCGCGACGTCGACGGCCTTCTCGAACGGTCCCGCCTTGCCCTCCTTCTCCGCCTTGCGGCGGGAGGCGTTGAACACCTTCTCGAAGATGTACGGCACGGCCAGGATGAACGTCGGCCTGAAGGCCTGGAGGTCGGGCAGCAGCGCGGCGGCGTTCAGCTGCGGCTGGTGGCCGAGGCGGACCCGGCCGCGGACCGCGGCGATCTCCACCATGCGCCCGAAGACGTGCGCGAGCGGCAGGAACAGCAGCGTGGAGGCCTCGTCCCCGCGCTTGGAGTGGAACACCGACTCCCAGCGCCCCACCACGCTGTCCGCCTCGAACATGAAGTTCCCGTGCGAGAGCACGCACCCCTTGGGGCGGCCGGTGGTGCCCGAGGTGTAGATCACGGTGGCCACGGACTCCGGGGTGACCGCCTGCCGGTGCCGGTGCACCACCTCGTCGTCCAGGTGCGCCCCGGCGTCGTACAGCTCCTGCACACAGCCCGCGTCCAACTGCCACAGCTGCCGCAGCCGGGGCAGCCGGCCGATCACCGTGGCGATGGTCATCGCGTGGTCCTCGTGCTCGACGACCGCCGCCGTCACCTCGGCGTCGTAGAGCATCCAGAAGCACTGCTCGGCCGACGACGTGGGGTAGACGGGCACCACCTGGGCGCCGATCGTCCACAGGGCGAAGTCGAAGAGCGTCCACTCGTAGCGGGTGCGGGACATGATCGCCACCCGGTCGCCGAACCGGACCCCGCTGGCCAGCAGCCCCTTGGCCAGGGCGAGGATCTCGTCACGGAACTCGGCGGCGGTCACGTCGCGCCACTGCCCGGTGGCGTCCTTGCGGCCGAAGGCGACATGCTGCGGATCGGTCAGGGCATGCTCGAAGACGACATCGGCCAGGCCACCCACCGGCGGTGCCGACGTGAGAGGCGGGTTCGTGAACTCGCGCAATCCTCGCTCCCCGATCCTCGCTGCCTGATCGCGCCGGTGATGCTCGGCACAGCGCCGTGAAAGCTACCTCACACCCCGACCGGAGGGGAGGGGGGCGGAAACCGAGCAAAGCGCACCTTCCGCCCGGCCGGTGTCCGGAAAATGCCCGCACATGGGTAAGGGCCGGACACGCTACTGACGGGTCAGTAAGTTTCGCGTCCGTAATCTCCACCGAATCTGTACGCGCCGATTACCGCTCTGTACAGGGCGATTACGGCCATGGACCCGCCGTGCGGAGGATGCGGACGGCCAGGGGTCCGCCGCCGGGGGCATGGCACGGAAGAGCGGCGGCCGAGGCCGGGCGGACGCGGCTCCTGTGAACAGCGCCACACCGGTCTCGCGTCAGCCCCCCGGGCGCCGCAGCCGCTCTCCGCCCGCCAGCACGGCCGCCGCGAGGGCGTCCGCCGCCTCCTGGGTGCCGGGCCGGCGGTGACCGTGGACCAGGACGAAGTCGACCTTGCCCAGCTCCGGCAGCCCGGAACGCTCCGGCAGCCGGAACAGGCCCGGCGGGATCAGCCGGCGCGCGTGCGCCATCACGCCGAGCCCCGCACGGGCCGCCGCGATCAGCCCGTTGAGGCTGCCGCTGGTGCAGACGATCCGCCGGCCGCGCCCCTGCCGCTCCAGCGCCTCCAGGGCCCGGGCGCGGGTGATGCCGGGCGGCGGATACACGATCAGCGGGACCGGCCGGTCCGCGTCCAGGCGCAGCCGTTCGGCGCCGATCCACACCAGGTCGTCACGCCACACCAGCGTCCCGCGCGGGTCCTTCGGGCGCCGCTTGGCCAGCACCAGGTCCAGTTTTCCGGCGGCCAGCTGCTCGTGCAGGGTCCCGGACAGCTCCACGGTCAGCTCCAGGTCGACCTCCGGGTGGTCGTAGCGGAAGCCCTCCAGGATCTCCGGCAGCCGGGTCAGCACGAAGTCCTCCGACGCGCCGAACCGCAGCCGCCCGCGCACCCGGGTCCCGGTGAAGAACGCCGTCGCCTGCTCGTGCACCTCCAGGATGCGGCGCGCGAAGCCCAGCATGGCCTCGCCGTCCTCGGTCAGCTCCACGGAGTGGGTGTCCCGGGAGAACAGCGGACGCCCGGCCGCCTCCTCGAGGCGGCGCACCTGCTGGCTCACCGTGGACTGGCGCAGCCCCAGCCGCCGGGCCGCCTGGGTGAAGCTCAGCGTCTGGGCGACCGCGAGGAAGGTCCGCAGCTGTGTCGGGTCGTACACGCCACAAGGGTAGGCCGTTATCGAAAACCGTGATGACAGTGAGAGTGGTATGCGGGATTCCCGTTCGCGGCGGGGGAGGGGATCATGAGGAGGGGCCTCGGGCCCGACCGGAACGTCGTCGCACACCCATCGGAGCACCGTGACACGCCTGCGCTGGCCGAGCTGGATGCCGATCGACCCGTACATCGTGCTGTTGCTCGGCACGGTGGGTCTCGCCGCGCTGTTCCCGGCACGGGGCACCGGCGCCACCGTGGCCTCCGGCGCGTCGACCGCCGCGATCGCCTTCCTCTTCTTCCTCTACGGCGCCCGCCTGTCCACCCGCGAGGCGCTCGACGGACTGCGCCACTGGCGGCTCCATGTCACCGTGCTGGCCTGCACCTTCGTCGTCTTCCCGCTGCTCGGCCTCGCCGCGCGCGCGGCCGTGCCGGCGCTGCTCACCCAGCCCCTCTACCAGGGACTGCTGTTCCTTACCCTGGTGCCGTCCACCATCCAGTCGTCCATCGCCTTCACCTCCATCGCGCGCGGCAACGTGCCCGCCGCCATCTGCGCCGGGTCCTTCTCCTCCCTGGTCGGCATCGTCCTCACCCCGCTGCTGGCGGCCGGACTGCTGGGCAACAGCGGCGGCGGGTTCTCCGCGCACTCCCTGGTCGACATCGTGCTGCAACTGCTGGTGCCGTTTCTCGCCGGGCAGCTGCTGCGGCGCCGGATCGGCCCCTTCGTCGCCCGGCACAAGAAGGTCCTCGGACTGGTGGACCGCGGCTCGATCTTGCTGGTCGTCTACACCGCGTTCAGCGAGGGCATGGTCCAGGGCATCTGGCACCAGGTCAGCCCCGCGCGACTGGGCGCGCTCCTCCTCGTCGAGGCCGCGCTGCTCGCCGTGATGCTGCTGCTGACCTGGTACGGCGCCAGGGCGCTGGGCTTCGGCCGGGGCGACCGGATCGCCATCCAGTTCGCCGGCTCCAAGAAGTCCCTCGCCTCCGGCCTGCCCATGGCGAGCGTTCTCTTCGGCGCCCACGCCTCCCTGGCCGTGCTCCCGCTGATGCTCTTCCACCAGATGCAGCTGATGGTGTGCGCGGTCATCGCCAAGCGCCGCGCCCACGACCTGCCGGACGCCGACACGGACACCGGCGCCGACGGGTCGGCCGCTCCCGCGGCCGAGGGCCGGCCAGGCGACCGCGTCCTTCGGTGACCGCCGCCCCGACGTGAGCCGGGGGCGCGCTCAGGGGCACAGGACGACCTTGCCGAGGTTCGCCCTCGACTCGATCATCGCGTGCGCCCGCGCCGCCTCCTCCAGGGCGAACCGCGCGTGGACGACGGGCCGTACGGTGCCCTCGTGGAACAGCCGCCACAGCTCCCGGCGCCACTGCTGGTACAGCTCGGGCCGGCCGCGCGCGATCAGCGCCATCTGGAAGCCGATCACCGACTTGGCGCCCACCAGCAGGTCGTAGGCGCGGACCGTACCGCCGCCCGAGCTGTAGGCGACCAGCCGGCCGTGCGGGGCGAGGGCGGCGACGGCGGGGGTGAGCAGGTCGCCGCCGACCGCGTCCACCACGCAGTCGACAGGGTCGCCCCAGCTGCCGTCGGAATACCGCACGCAGTCGTCCGCGCCCAGGGAGCGCACGAACTGCGCCTTCCCGGGG
>NZ_VOGW01000105.1:0-56731 GCF_007896895.1 Streptomyces misionensis
GTCCCACCCCGCTCGCCGCCGCCGTCACCAGCACCGACTCGCCCGGCTCCGTTCGGGCCGCCGCCAGCGCGCCGAGCGCCACCAGGCCGCTGCGCACCAGGGCCACCGCCTCCACCGCGCCGACGCCCTCCGGCACCGGCGAGGTCATGGCCTCCTGAAGTACCGCGTAGTCGGCGTACCCGTGACCGAAGCACAGCCCGGTCACCCGGTCCCCGGCCCGGAAGCGGGTCACCCCCGCGCCGGTCGCCACCACCTCACCCGCCAGCTCGCCGCCCAGCGGAATCGGCTCGGCGGCCTCGCGGACCTTGCGGACGACCGGCAAGGTGACCCCGATCGCCGCGCAGCGCACCAGCAGCTCCCCGGGGCCGGGCTCCGGGACACCGGTCTCCTCCAGGAACAGCGGACCACCGCGGGACTCGTACCGGACGCGACGCATCGCCACCTCCACAGCCGGGGAGCCCGGCGGGATCGGTCGTGGGAGACACCCACGAAGTCGTTGGGAGCCCCAACGATAGGCGGGGATTCATGGGGAAGTCCAACGGTTTCTCGGATAGGCTGCCGGCCATGGCCGAAGCACCCCTGACCGCGATCCGTTCCCTGCCCAGCTGGCTCCTCGGCCGGGCCGCCGCCCGGGGCCGCGCCCTGGTCGCCGACGCCCTCGCCGTGGAGGGCCTGAAGATGTGGCACTACGTGGTGCTCTCCGCCGTCCGCGACCTCGCGCCCGTCGCCCAGGCCGACCTCGCCCGGGGCATCGCCCTCGACCCCAAGGACCTCGTCGGCATCCTCAACGACCTCCAGGACGCCGGTCTCGTCGTCCGCGCTCCCGACCCCGGCGACCGCCGCAAGAACGCCGTCTCCCTCACCGACCGGGGCGACCGGCTCCTGGCGCGCTGCGAAGACGCCGCCCGCGCCGCCAACGACACCCTGCTCGCCCCGCTGACCGCCGCCGAACGCGACCGCTTCATGGACCTGCTGACCCGGATCTCCGGCACGGACCAGTGACCGGGGCGGGGTCGGCGGGCGCTGCCGACCCCGCCCTCAGACCAGCGTTCCGCCCCCGTCCACGGCCATTACGGAACCGGTGCTGTCCCCCCGAGCATCAGATACAGAGACGCCTCCGCCGCCGCATCCGCGGGCTCAAGCGACGCGGCCGCGGCACGGAACCGGGCCCCGCGCTCCGCCTCCGGCAGGTCCCGCCGCAGCTCCGTGCGCACCACGCCGGACGCGACCGCGGTGACCCGCAGCGGCGCCTCCTCCAGCGCCGGCGCCCGCGTCAGGGACTCCAACGCCCCGCACAGCGCCCCCACCACGCTCGCCCCGAGCGGCGGCCGGCACTCCGCCGCCCCGTGGTCACCACCACCGGCCCGCCCGCTCGGACCGACCCGGCGCCGTGCTTCACCGCCGAGCAGGCACCCCACACCCTCGTGTTCGGGAAGCGCCGCGCCCGCGCCGGTTCGGTCCCCGCCACACCCACGTCCGACGAGGTCCTGCCGGCGTGCGCGCAGGACCGCCGCTCGCCGCCGCTCGCCGCCGCTCGCCGCGTTCGCCGAGAACGCGGCCGAGGCGCACGGGCGCGGCCGAGGGGGCTGATCGGTGCGGGCCGGGCGGTCAGCCGCGCACGGCACCCTGCGGCAGAGCGATCCGGTCCTCTCCCGCGTACACGTTCATCGAGCTGCCGCGCAGGAATCCGACGAGCGTCAGACCGGTCTCCGCGGCCAGGTCCACCGCCAGCGACGACGGCGCGGACACGGCGGCCAGCACCGGTATCCCGGCCATCACCGCCTTCTGCGCCAGCTCGAACGAGGCCCGCCCGGAGACCATGAGCACCGTCCGGGACAGGGGCAGCCCGCCGCTCTGCAGCGCCCGCCCCACCAGCTTGTCGACCGCGTTGTGCCGGCCCACGTCCTCCTTGACGTCCAGGAGCTCCCCGTCCTCGGTGAACAGGGCGGCGGCATGCAGACCCCCGGTCCGGTCGAACACCCGCTGAGCCGTCCGCAGCCGGTCGGGCAGCTCCGCCAGCAGTTCGGTGGTGACACGGAGGCGGGGGCTGTCGGCGATTGGCCAGCGGGTGGTCGTACGGACCGCGTCCAGACTGGCCTTGCCGCACAGGCCGCACGAGGAGGAGGTGTAGACGTTGCGCTCCAGAGCGAAATCGGGCAACGTCACGCCCGGCGCGGTCTTCACGTCGACCACGTTGTAGGTGTTCGAGCCGTCCGCCGTCGCGCCCGCGCAGTAGACGATGTTCTGCAGGTCGGACGCGGACGCCAGGACGCCCTCGCTCACCAGGAACCCCGCCGCCAGCGCGAAGTCGTCGCCAGGGGTGCGCATGGTGATCGCGAGCGGCTTGCCGTTCAGCCGGATCTCCAGGGGTTCCTCGGCGACGAGCGTGTCGGGCCGCGCGGAGACCGCCCCGTCCCGGATGCGGAGCACCTTGCGTCGTTCCGTGACTCGTCCCATGTCCTGATCAGTCCCGGTTCTCTCCGTGCCGGCGGCCGAAACGGCCCTTCCTGCGGTGACAGCCGACCACCCCACCGGCGGGGCGGGGCGGCCTCACGATCTCATTGTCCTGCACACGGACGAGGAGGCCGCGGCCCACTGCGCCATCCGTGCAGCGCGACCCCGCCCCGACCCGGCGGTGCTGCCGAGAGCCGACAAATCACCTGCCCGATTCCTGTGGCTTCACGTGCCGTTGTACCCGCGAGTCACTGGACAGACTGTGGCTCCCGCTACCCACGGCAACGAGGGGGACCCCCGTCATGCACGGCTCGCGCATCGCCGCCATCGGCCACTACCAGCCCGCCAAGGTGCTCACCAACGACGACCTGGCCCG
Source organism: Streptomyces misionensis (assembly GCF_007896895.1). Taxonomy (GTDB): domain Bacteria; phylum Actinomycetota; class Actinomycetes; order Streptomycetales; family Streptomycetaceae; genus Streptomyces; species Streptomyces misionensis_A. The sequence continues at coordinate 2,831 of NZ_VOGW01000105.1, forward strand.
CATGGTCGACACCGACGACGAGTGGATCCGCACCCGGGTGGGCATCCACACCCGCCACATCGCCGGCCCCGACGAGCCGGTGGACGAGCTCGCCGCGCACGCCGCCGCCAAGGCCCTCGCCGCCGCCGGGCACACCCCCGCCGACATCGACCTGGTCGTGGTCGCCACCTCCACCGCGATCGAACGGTCCCCGAACACCGCCGCCCGGGTCGCCGCCCGGCTCGGCATCCCGAGCCCCGCCGCCATGGACGTCAACGTGGTCTGTGCGGGGTTCACCCACGCCCTGGCCACCGCCGACCACGCCGTCCGCGCCGGCGCGGCCATCCGCGCCCTGGTCATCGGCGCCGAGAAGATGTCCGACGTCACCGACTGGACCGACCGCAGCACCTGCGTCCTCGTCGGCGACGGGGCCGGAGCCGCGGTGGTCGAGGCGTGCGCACCGGGGGAGGAGCCCGGGATCGGTCCCGTGCTGTGGGGATCGGTGCCCGAGATGGGGCACATGGTGCGGATCGAGGGGACGCCGCCGAGGTTCGCGCAGGAGGGGCCGAGCGTCTACCGCTGGGCCACCACCCAACTGCCCGCCATCGCCCGCCGGACCTGCGAGCGGGCCGGCCTCGCCCCCGAGGACCTCGCCGGGGTCGTCCTCCACCAGGCCAACCTGCGCATCATCGAACCGCTCGCCGAGAAGCTGGGCGCCGTCAACGCGGTGATCGCCCGCGACGTCACCGTGTCCGGCAACACCTCCGCCGCCAGCATCCCCCTCGCCTTCTCCAAGCTCGTCGAGCAGGGCGCGCTGGTCAGCGGTGACCCGGTGCTGCTCTTCGGCTTCGGCGGCAACCTGTCGTACGCCGGTCAGGTCGTCCACTGCCCGTAAGCACGGCACCGGAACGGGGGAGCCCGTAGGCATGGCACGGAACGGGGGAGCCCGTAGGCACGGCACCGGAACGGGGGAGTCCGCAGCGCCCGTACCGCGCGGTGCCCTGACCCACCGTGTGCGGCGTCTCGCGTTCCGTATGCGGCTGCCGTCCCACCCCCTGCGGCCCGAATACGCAGGTGAAACCCACTCCGAAACCTTGGTATTGTTGTCCGTGTCGCCGCGAGGGAAGCCCCTCGCAAGGCGGCAGACACCTGGTCCGGGTGGCGGAATGGCAGACGCGCTAGCTTGAGGTGCTAGTGCCCTTTATCGGGCGTGGGGGTTCAAGTCCCCCCTCGGACACCAGCAGAGGCCCCAGGTCACCTGGGGTTTTTCTGTTTCTCAGACTGCGGCGTGACCAACCACGTGACCAACAGCCTGGAGACTTCCCAGGTCAGACCAGGGATGACAGGCCGAGTCGGCCAGCACCGGAGGCGGCCAGTCGGCGCGCTCCGTCCTTACGAGAGTGGCCGTACCGGGCCATCGTGTAGCCCGGCGAGTGGTGCCGGACGTTGGCGGAGACCTCTACGGGGTTCTCCCCGGCCTCCAGATCGTTCGTGACCTTGCTGTGCCTCCAGTCGTGAATCCGGAAGTCCTCCGGCAGGTGCAGGCGGGTGCGCAGGGTGCGCCACCGTGCCGAGACCTTCTCAGGGTCCTGCGGGCCGCCAGCCTCGCCCCGGTACAACTTGAAGCCGTCACGGGCGAACACAAGGTCATGATCGACCCAGGCGGAGCCGAGACGTGCCCGCTCGGCGTCCTGCCGCTCCTTCTGCCACTTCAGAACGTTCATGACGCTCTGGTCCACGTAGATCAGCGCGTTGTCGTCACCGTCCTTGGTCAGCTTCCGAAGGCGGTAGGTGTTGCCCTCTTCGACCACGACCCAGCCCAGCTCGATGGCTCCCTCTTCCCAGTGGATCAGAGACCACTTCATCCCCAGGGCCTCACTGCGCCGGACGCCGGTAGCGGCGTAGACGGTCCACAGCGGAGCGTCCCGGAGACAGTGATGGGTCAGGCCACCGTCACAGGCCCGGTTCCCGCAGGGCTCCCAGACGGTTGCCAGGAAGCGGGCCGTCTGCCTGTCGTCCACGGTGGGGTACTTCTGTTCCTGTGCCCGTATCTCCCGCGCCGTGGGTGGGTGAGCCGTTGCCGCCGGGTTGGCGGGGATCAGCTTGGGCACTGCGGCCCCGAGAGCGCCGGACAGGATGTTGTGGACGTGCCGGACGCTCTTGGCCCCGAGCGGCTTGCCCTTGTTGGTCGGACACGGAGCGGTCTCCAAGAGCCGGTACAGATCATCAAGTGTCTCGTCGGTGACCTCGCACAGCTTCACGCTGCCGATGTGCGGCTTGATGTGTAGACGGATCTTCGTCTCGTACCCAGCCACGGTCGTTCCCTCCTTCCTCAGATTCGACAGCCACTTGTCGAGCCAGTCACCCAGCTTCATGTCCGAGCGGGCCGCGATCTTGCCCGCGTCGTAGTTGCTGTGCCACTCCCGCAGCGCCTTCTCTGCTGCGGTCTTGGTCGGGTACTCCCGACCGATCCAGTAGCGCTCCTTCTTTCCTGTCGCCTTGTTGAAGTGAAGGGGCGTGCGCACACCCCAGGTGTTCGGTCTCCCCTTGCGCGGGATCTCCACCGGAGTCCCCCCGAGACCGTTGCCGCGCTTTGCCACTGGCGTGGTTACTCCTCATCTCGCGTATCTGGATTGGTTTGCTGAGCGCCAGGAACGATGCGCGCCAAGATGGCGGATGCCTTCTCCGTGAGCGCCCCTCCCGCCCGGCCGGCCGACCCCGTCAGCAGGCCCCGTTTCCGGGCCTGCCACAGGTGCCCCTTGACGGTCGACTGGCTCTTGCCGACTCGTTCGGCAAGGTGCGCCAACGGGCCGATGCCGCCCTGGTTGACGTAGGTCACGTACGCGCTGGCAAGTAGCGCCAGGTACTCGTCCGTGACCCCTTGCGCGGCAGCGCGCTTGAGGCGCTGTGTGCGATCTGCCTCGTACCGCTCGCGAACCTCGCTGCGAAGCTCGGACACGGCCGTCTGACGCCGCAGCGCTTCCCCTGCCTCCTTGAAGTCGATCTGTCGCAGCACGGTGGAACTGATGCCACCTGGCGGATAGCCAGTCCCGCCCTTCGGCCGGACCACCAGAACGGCGGGCCCGCCTTGCGTGGCCCCCTTCGGCCACTGCATCTCGATCACCCACGGGCCCAGGTCCTGTACGACGACCGGGCCCCCTTCTTGTTCGTTGCTCACGAGGCCCAACCTACCAGGCCCAACCTGTTTGGCAAGCAGGTTTGACACTCGTGGTGGGTGAGCGTACTTCTGGAGGTAGGCCGGACAGCACCGGGCAGGACACTCCGCCCGTGGGCCGCGAATCGGAGGAGACGCATTGGCGAAGCTCATGACAGTTGAGGACGTGGCCGACTACCTGAACAAGCCCCGTTCTTGGGTGTACGGGAACTGGAAGGCGGAGCAGATCCCGTTCCGCAAGGTGGGTCAGTCCCTCCGTTGCCGCCCTGCGGACTTGGAAAAGTGGCTGGACAGCCAGAACTGAAGAACTGCGGTAGGTGAACGCCCCTGGCGCAACCGGGGGCTTTTGTGTTTCCAGGGTGAGGACGGAATGGCAACAGTAGACACGAAACACGTTCAATTGGTTTGTGCGTGGTGCAAGGAGGAATGGACGTTCCTCCGCCCCAAAGGCAGGCGGGGGCCGAATCCGGCGACCAATCCGGACCACCCACAGTGCGGAGTGAAGCGGCAGAACCAGAATCGCGCTATCAGTCGCCAGCGAGAGCGTCAGGGAATCGTCTACGAAGCGTGGAACCTCCGCCCTCCGGCCAGGGCGGACGACTTGACGGTGCAGGAAGAATCCGCCCGACGGGATGTCGTCGAACGGCCTTGGTGGCGCAGTTGCTCGGTAACGGAACTGAACGAGGGGAATCACCGCCACCTTTGGGACGAGTGGCGGAGCGATGACAAGACCGACGTGGACAGCACCGTCATGTACTCGAACGAGGAAGACCGGAAGACAGTAGAAAGGTGGTTCCAGGACAGCCGGGCCGCTAAGACAGGCGACTACCTAGGCCAGACGGTCAGCCGGGGAAAGAAGCTAGCCGTCATCGGCTCTGCTCGTCCTTGGAGCGAGGCCAACCGGCCTGGGGACCTGCTGTGCACGAGGGGACCGTTGGAACGCATGGAACCGCTCGTCATGGGCGCGTGACGCCGACCCATGTCCGATTATTTATAGGAGTGAGAGAGCTTTCTCTTGAGTTGGGGACCAGTGGGCGCCGGTACCCCGACGCGGACGAGAGTCCGGGCCTGTTTGAAGTCCAGAGCATGTTGTGAAGGTGCTCAAATGCAGCTCTGCGGATACCTGCCTGTGAGACACAGCAGCGACAACACAGAGTCAGTCCCACACCCTGTGAAGTAAATGTACGGGGTAAGGGACCTGTCTTCTCTTACGTTGTCCTGTTGTGAGTTATAGGGCCGCCTAAGAGCGGCCCTTCTCTCTACCACATCTTCTTCTCTCATTTAGTTCTCTAGGAGGTGTCGCCAATGAGCGACGCACAACAGATTCCCGAGGCCATGCCGGCCGAACCTTCCAACCCCGTTCTAGCCCAGGTGGAACGGGAGTATTCCGAGAAGCTGGCTCGGGCTGAACTCAAGGGCTACGCAGCCCAGGCCGGGATCACTCTCCCCGACGGATTCACCGACTATCTGGATGGTTCCAAGCTGCTAGGTGAAGACGGTAAGCCTTCGGCTGACGCCATGGACAAGGCCCTGGCACCCTTCAGGCCCAAGGAACCGACTTTCCCTCATCTGGTCGGCGCGGGCCCTAACCGCAGCGGCGGCCCTCTTCCCGAGCGCCCCCGCGTTTCTCTCGATGTTCGTAAGCGATAATTAGGAGCACTCCATATGACTCTTGCCTACCAGCAGCCTGGCACCACGACCTTTATTCCGGAAATTTTCGACGCCGACCTCATTACGCAGTTCGATCCGCTTCTTGTCTGGGCCTCTCCCATTTGTAGCAACAACAAGTATGAAGGGGAGATCCGGCAGAAGGGCGATGTGGTCCACATCAACAGCCTTCTTCGGCCCACCGTGGGCGATTACACGATCGCTGATGGGATGACGGCCCAGCGGCCGGAAACCGTGGACCAGAAGCTGACCATTACTGAGGCGAAGTTCCTTCAGGTTCTCGTGGAGGACGCGGAACGGGTTCAGCTTGCCGGGGGCCTTGACTCGCCGATCAACCAGCAGATGATCCGGGCCCTGGCCCGCGAGGCTGACATCTTCATGGGAAACATCATCGCCGCCGGGGCGACGGCACTACCGGCCATCACCCCGACCGCTGCCAACATCCCCCAGAGCCTCTACAGCGCGATCCTGGACATGATGCTGGCCCTGGATGATAACGACATCCCGGCAGGCCGTTACGTGGTCGTCTCGCCGCGTGTGAAGCGGTATCTCATCGAACACCCCGCCGTGGCTGACGCTGCCGCGTACGGCGAGGGTGGCGTGACTGCGAACGGTGTTGTTGCTCGCCTTGCTGGCTTCACCATCCTGACCACCACGGCCATGCCTGCCGGTGTGGACATCGTGGCGGGTCACTCTGAATTCGCCACCTACGCCAGCCAGTTCACGGGCTTCCGCGAGGGGCAGTCGGAGAAGTACCGCGCTGACTACATCGACACCCTGCACCTGTACGGCGGCAAGATTGTGCGGTACCCGGAGCTGGACACCAAGAAGGCCGACAACACCTTTGACGAGACCAAGCCGACCAAGGGAATCGTGAAGACTGCTGTCACCTGGCCTACGGCCTAACCCTTGATTAGTTCGGGCCCCTGTTCATGTGATGAACGGGGGCCGGTTCTTTTTCACCGTCCGTCGATCAGAAGCCTGCGCCGGCCATCGACCGTGCGTAACGGAAACTGGAGGTCCCATGCCGAAGATGCGTAACCCGAACTCTCCGCACAGCCGATACAAGGGACTGCTCGAACTGCCCTGGGATCACGGTCTACCGGTGCCCGACATGCCATCTGGCCGGGAGTGGACGGAGGCAGAGCGCGGCCAGTGGCGGCAGTGGTGGGAGTCCCCACAGGCCGCAATGTGGGACGAGTCGTTCATTCCCGCTGTGGCCGTGATGCTGACGTACTTCGGGAAGATTCTGGACGGCTCGGCGAACGCCAATCATCAAATGGAGTTCCGCCACCTGGCCACGTCTTTGGGGCTCACGGCAGACGGTATGAAGCGTCTGGGCTGGACGTTCCAGAGCGGGGGTGGCGACCAGTGAGCGCACGACGAGCGGCGAAGGCCGGAGCCGCTGATATCCACGACGGGACGCATCGACCGGGCGTCGAATGCCCCTGGTCAGAGTCACAGTGCCCCGGTTGTGTGCAAGAGTTCGCCATGCACACCGGCTGGGAGTTGACGGGCCTCGAACGCCCCTGGGACGGCTCCCTGAGGCACGAGCCGGAACACTGCTTCGTCTGCCGATAGGCAGATCAGCAAGACTGACTGTCAGTGCAGTCGGCTACCGTCTCGCCAAAGGCGAGTCGGGAGGGCCAGTGGGGCGGGAACGGTTTCAGTTGTGGGTGCACCTGATGGTGCTCATGTCCAACGAGGGGCTCTGCGTCTACTGCGAAGACGCAGAGTCAGAGGTAATGGATCACGTCATCCCTCTAGCCAAAGGGGGCCCACATCACTGGAAGAACCTTGTTCCGGCGTGCATAGCTTGTAACGAAAGCAAGGGAGACAGGCTATTCCCTCGCTGGCTCATGGAAATTGAAGCCAATCCTAGGGGATGGGAGCAATTGACGATTCGAGATGCCTGCGAAGTAATCCATAAAGAGCAAAACGGGGCCATCGAGCGAATAGAGGCCGTGTATGCCGAGATAGCTAACGAGAAGCGCATTAAGTGGTTTATTAACAACACCTGGCTCGGCGTTCCAGAGAGTAAGGCATTTATTGATCAATGGAGGGGAGAAATCCTGAGGGAAAAGGAGCGCGCTGCTCGCGAGGCAGGGTATCCGCCGCCTCCACCACTTCCATATTTTGATTGGCGAACGCGATGACAGGAACACACCCCCGGTGGGTCCTATTCTTTATTCAATTACCATTACCCCCATATTGAGTAATGTGTCAGTTATTCATTAGTTACCGTCCCGTGATAGGGGTGCGGAAGAATAGAAGTCAAGCGGGGAGGCCGTAGAGCAACGCTCCGGAACCTCGCTCAGACTTCCGCACTATCAAAGGAATGCAGCGCCATGCGTAAGACGGTTTTGGTGCTCGTTGAAAAGCTGTACTGCGATGCCCACATTGCGCGTGATGGATCTGAGGTAGAGGCCACAGCGTCACTGAAGCTTGGTAGGGACACGTGGCATCTCTGCCTGGAACACAATGTCTCATTCGGGCGGTACCTCTGTGACGCTCTGGGCGCTCCGCCCGAGAGTGAGGCCGTAGAGGTTGAGCCTGTCTCGGAGCCGGAGCCGGAGCCGGAGCCGGAGCCGGAGCCTGCCGCTGTTCAGTCCGTCATGATCGCTGGTGAGGTACCCGGCTACGAGTGGGACGACGCGCGGGAAGCGGTACGCAACCTGGGCTATGAGGTGGTCGGCCGTGCCGATGACAGCACGGTCCTTCTGATCCTGGGTGAGGGTGGCGACCGGAACGCCACCAAGCTGCGGGATGCTTCCGAGCGTGGCATTCCTGTCATGGATGTGCGCAAGCCGGGACGCTTCAAGTCTGCTATTCGCTCAGGTGAATTGGTCGGTGGTGACCCGCTTCCGGAGCCTGCCAAGGTCGACCGCTCGGGGATGAGCGAGCGTGAGCGGAACCGTGCCGTACGAGCGTGGGCACGAGAGAACGGCTACGCCGTGCCGACCAAGGGTCGAATCCCGATGCACGTGCGCCATGCATGGGAGCACCGGGACGAGTCGGAGGGAAAAGCGGCAGCGGCCTGACCGCCGCCCTTGCCGTGCCGGGCGTCGAGTGCGCCCGGCCTCCCCGGCCACGGGCCGCCCAACCAACCCTGTTCGAGATAGAGGCAGCATGAGCACCCCCGTTCTCTACGGTCCCATCGGTCGCGCGGTTCGTAAGATCACGCCGTTCCTGGAAACGGATGCGCTGGGGGTGTACGTGTCCGCCCTCTCGATGTGGTCGGCTGCTATCGGTGGCTCGGTCAAGGTGTCTTCCCGTGGCCCCCGACCCGTGCTGTTGTGGTCCGCTCTGGTGGCCGGTACCGGGCGCGGTAAGGGAACCGCGCTCCGGGCCGCTCATCACGTCCTGGACAAGGCTCTGGGCCGTTTTCTGGCGACTCACACAACGAGTGGGATCACGTCCGGGGCGAGTCTGGTGAACCACCTCTGGGAGCAGCAGGAAGCAACGGCCGAGACCGAGCACGGGCGGGACGTGCGCGCCCTGGTGGTCGAAGAGGAGTGGTCGGAAGTGCTCCGCAGAGTGAAGCGGGACGCATCGTTCACGACCAAGCTACGGACCGCTTGGGATGGGGCAACGCTCCGCAACACCACGAAGGATGAGGCACAGGAAGTACGCGACCCGGCAATGGTCCTGCACTGTCACGTGACGCCCTCTGACTGGTCCAAGTACGTCGGTGAGTCCGAAGCGGCCGGAGGCTCGTACAACCGCATCCTCCCCTTCCTGCTGGGGTCGGTGCCCCTACTGGACGACGACCGGGTAAGCCTGCCGGAAGTGGACGGGCGGGAACTGGCCGACGCTTACGGATGGGCCACGGCCAGGCCGCGTGTGATCACGCTTACGGAGGATGCCCGGCCACTGTGGCGGATCGTGCGCCGCTACGCCCGCATCCTGGGTGAGGCCCTGCCCGAGGGGCAGGCCGTGTTCATCGAGCGAACGGCCGAACAGACGCTCAGGGTTGCGGCCTGTCTGGCAGCGTCCGAGTGCTCGGAGACGGTCACGGAAGAGATGCTGTCCGCCGCCTTCAGCTTGGTACGCCGGTCTGTGCAAGACGCCGTCCGCATCACCAAGGGGGCGACCTCTCCGAAGGTGAAGCGTCAGCCGCTCAGCCTTGAGGACAAGGTGCGGGCCCGGATCGAGATGCACGGCGGCCGGGCCACTTCCTCTCAGGTGCTCCCGTACGTGGGTGCCAGCGCGGCTGAGGTTCGCGCACTGCCCGGAATCGTCGTGACCGTGGAACGGTCGGGGAGGACGGGACGGCCAGCCACCGTCTTCACCCTCGGAGGAAACGGAGAGTCAACAGAAACGGTTGCGGAACCGGTGCCGGCCGAGCCGGAGCGTGAGCAGAACCGTGCACGGGTTGTCCGTCTGGATGCTTACCGCTCGGAACCGACACGGGCCCCCGGACCTGCGTCAAAACCGAAGCGGCCTGTAGCGCTCGAAGGCAATCCATTCCGCGCGCTGCTCTAGCGAATCAAATGTCAGCCCCGTACTCGCTACCTTTGTCTGGTAGCGAGTACGGGGATTCTTTACTTTCTAAGCTGTCTGATGCTCAGTAAGCAGGGCGGCAACCTCCGGCACATCCGAGAAATCCTTCAACTTCCGAAGCACCACCCTCACTCGTTCCGCTGTCCTTTCGGACGCAACATCAGATGATATTGCAATCACCCGTTCCGCTACTGAGACTGCCTCTTCAGGCTCGTTGGCGTCCGCAAATGCGACAGCAAGCCACGACAGATAGAGCGCCATTTCGCGCGTGTGCGTTGCGTCGTAATCGCTGAGCACGTCCCGGAGCAGCGGTACAGCGCGCAACGGGCGGTGAAGTTCTGTGTAGACCCTGGATTCCATGACCCGGAGTTCGCCAGCATCCACCCAATACAGGTAAGCGGGTGACTCCGTGCCGGGCGTGTCTTCGCTAAGCGCCTCTGCGGCTTCCCCCAACGCACGCATGGCCTGTTGGCCATGTTCGATGCCCCCAGCTTTCGTGTGAGCCCACGCCACACGATCCAAATACAGCGCGCGGGCCTTCGGCGGGGCACCGAGGCCAGCGTCATTTAGTGCGGCTTCCGCCAACGTTACGGCTTCAACTTCCCTTCCGGTGTTGCTGAGTTGGTAGGCGAGTGATCCGGCGATATTCCCAGCAAGAGTGTGGTCTTCCGCCTGTCTCGCTGCGCTGATCCCGATCCGATAGATGCGCTCTGCCTCTTCGTGTTGCCCGGCATCGCTCGCAATCCATCCGGCGATTTGAGCTAATTCGCCAATCTGTCTGAGAAGTTGGCGTCCTACTTCGCTGCTGTAGGTGTTCTCTCGGTACAGCTTCACAGCGCGCCGAAGGTCTCGGAGAGCCGGGCGGATTAGGTCTCCTCCGGCAAGCACATCATCAGCAAGCCTGAGCCCGTGCACGCGCTGTTGCAGAACTTCCGCCGTGCTCATTCCGATGCGGCGTCCTGTGCGGGCTCCCAGTGGGCTTAGCGGGTCGTCTTCGGGTAGGAAGTCAGCAAGTGTCGGCAAAGGTGATTCAGCGGGCTTCTGGGGCGCCCTAAGGGCGTCGACGGGCACACTCAGGGCGGCAGCGAGGAACGGCAGCCATTCGCGGGGCGTCCGCTTGCCTGTCTCCCAACGGCTGATCTCCTGACGCCCGACTGGTTCGCCGATCACCCCAGCTGCACGGCAGACCTCACGCGCTAGCCGTGCCTGACTCCAGTCCCGATCTTCGCGGAATCGACGGATGTTGGCCCCGATGACGCTGGTCATGTCCCCATTCTGGCCGACAGGTGGCCTACAGGTGGCCGCTATGCCCTCACTGTCTGAGGCAGAAGGGTCGACAGGCGCAAGGACCCCCGCGACGCGCGAACGTCCGGGGGCGTGGTCACCAACCAGCCAAGGGGTTGACGACAGTGCCCAAAGCTACAGCCAGACCGCCCATGCAGCACCAGTGGGCGGAGACCGACGTACGGGGCGGCGAGTACACGACATACGCACCCAAGGGCGAGAAGTGCCGTAGGTGCCACAAACCGTTCGGCAGCCTTGAAGCCGTCCGGCGGGTGCAACCGTCCGGCGAGGAACCCAACGGCCGGCCGTACGCGCACATGCGGTGTGCCGAGGCAGGTGACGAGTGATGGCAGTCACCCGAGACCACATTGGTCGGCTGGTCACGAACGGCACCAGTACCGGCGTCCTCCAGGAGATCATCAAGGACTGGGAAGACCCTGCGGCTGCCCCTGGTGAACGCCTCAAGCAGACGGTTGCATTCGTCCGTCCGTCCGCTGGAGGGCGTGAGTGGCTTGCACCGCCCTCCCAGTTGAGCCCGATGAGCGGGGGGCTTCGATGACCTACCGATGCACTGCCGAGATCGAGTTGGACGGTGACGTTCGAGCTCTCGCAGCACAGATCCCTACCCCGCATACGGACATCGAATGGACATCGTTCGACACGCTTCAATGCATGGTCGAGGACGTGCCGCATGCGCACCATGCCGCGTTTCTCCGTACCGGAGCGAGGACCGACCCGGACACGGACGTCTACGTGTGCTGGCGCGACGGCGCGTCCAAGCAGTGGCTCGAAGACATTGAGTGCTGCATGAACAGGCCGAATCCCCTGGGAACCGGCTGCACCATCTTCAAAGACCACCCCGGCCGCTGCGAGTGGCAGTACATCGATCCGGCACAGGTGGCCGCTCAAGCGATGGCTGACCAACTAATCAAGGAATGGGGCCTGTCCCACGTGTTCAGGTCTCGTGAGTGACAACCCCTGAACTCCCATTCCCGGTCCGCTGCCACGCCGGGAGCGGGTTGTAAGACGGCGCGGGGACCGTATCCCCGAAGCAGCACGACGAAGGGATAGGCAACATGACCGCAGTCCCCGCGTTCGAGTTCCGTACGTCTACGGCGTGCACCTACAACAACAGCGACCCCCGCTGTGTCGAGGTGGCGACCAACGTCCCCGGCAAGGTCGCGGTCCGCAACTCCGTGACCGGTGAGACGGTCGAGTTCACGACCGTCGAGTGGACTGACTTCCTGACCAGTGCCAAGGTGGGCGAGTTCGACGTCACGGTGTAGGGAGTCCTCATGGGGCAGTGCCCACAGTGCGGAGGCAGTGCAGAGCCCGACCCGGAGCACTCCGGGGTGCTGTGGTGCCTGTCGTGCTGGCTCGTCTGGACACTGCCCCGTGACCGGACCTGTCCCGGCCACCGGCCCACTCTGATCACTGCGCTTCGCAGGCTGGACGAGGACCGGGATCTACGCCGCTGATCCGCCCCACACTCCGCCCCCGTCGTGTGCCTCCCCCGTGGTGCATGGCGGGGGCTTCTCCCTGCTCAGAGCGGGTTGGTCACGTGACCAACGCATGACCAACAGCGGCCAGGAACGGGCAGAAACAGCAGGTGAGCATGACCAACCCCCACACCCCGAAGTGGGCCCAGAGAGGCCGTATCCGCAGGTCAGCTAATTAATAGGCTGGTGCCCGAGTGGAGAGTTCAAGTCCCCCCTCGGACACTTGCTGGGGCGTTCGTGGGATCATCCCGGAGCGTTCACGAAATACCGGTCGAGTCATGTTACTCGCCGGTATTTCGTCGTTTCCGGGCCTCCAGGCCTCGACTGGCGCGCTGCCAAGTACTCGGAGCGGACAGCTCCCTGCCTCCGGGACAGACGCCCACCATCATCGCGCCTGCCCGCCGTGAGCAGCGGCGTGACGGTGAGACGAGGACAGTCGAGCGGAATCAGCCGTTCGACGGTCCGTCGTCGGTGGCGTCACGACGCTGACCGCTTTCTCTCCCCGTCATGTGTCGAGTGTGAACAGGCGACTGACCAACTCCGGGTAGGTGGCTGCCTCTTCCGGAGTGCCGCCGCAGCTGCGCTCGCAGCGCCAGCCCAGGAGACCGATCGCGGCATCGAGTCCGATCTCGGGGTCACAGCCGTAGGGGTCGAACAGCGGCAAGGAGCCAGCAATGAGCTGCATGCCGAATGGCGAACCCGTCAGGGTCTCGATGACCGTGGTCGACGGCGCGTGATCTCCGAGGACCATGGCCAGGGAGTTGGTGTAGCGGTACGGACCAGGACCCACATGCTCTGCCGTCTCGTCGGCGCCGGTGGGCGCAGTTCTCGACACGGTCGCGGTTGCAGATCCGGGGGCGTGAAAGGCAGGCCAGGGCTGGACGGCTCTCACGCCCCCCAAGGGCAAGGGCGCAGGGGTAGGGCGCCCGGGTGATTCCCTTGTGCGATTCGACGAGTTTGTGCGGTCTCTCGTCGTCGCGCTCCATGAATCTGTCACGCGGAATCCGGTCGTGGTATCTGTCAGCCGACTGCACAGCGACGGCCGTCGCCCTGTCGGGAGACGCCCGGCAGGCGGCACGCGCGGCAGCGCGTACCTGAGGCGTATTCGGCTGTCAGCTCCGGGCGTCGTTATCTGACAGGGTGCCTTCGAGTACGTCGCGGAGTTGCGAGCGGGCGGTGATGCCCAGCTTGGGGAAGACCCGGTAGAGGTGGGAGCCGACCGTGCGCGGTGAGAGGAACAGTTTCTCCCCGATCTCGCGGTTCGTCAGACCCCGGGCCGCCAGCTGGACGATCTGCTGCTGCTGAGGGCTGAGTTCGGTGAAGGCACTGGGCACGACGTCGGTCACCTCAATGCCGGCGGCGCGCAGTTCTGCCTGTGCCCGCTCGGCCCACGGCCGCGCGCCGAGGCGCTGGAAGGTTTCCAGCGCGGCGCTCAGCAGCGGACGGGCCTCGGCGATACGGCGCCGACGTCGGAGCCATTCCCCGTAGTCGAGCCGGGTCTGCGCCCGTTCGAACGGCCACTGCTCACCCGCGGGCTGCGCGAGCGCCGCCTGGAAGAACGGCTCCGCATGCTCGGGATCCGCCAGCAGGGCGCGGCCCCGGTCGGTCAGTGCGGCCACCCGTGCCGACATGCCCGTACCGAGGCGCTTCGCCGACCGTTCCAGCAGCTGTGCGGCGTGCTCCTGCTGTCCTCTGCGGACGGCTGCCGCCGCGAGTTCGGCCAGGACGGTGTAGGAGACGTGGTAGTGGACCGGATCGCCGTCGTCGGTGAACGCGGAGCGGAACTGTGTGTACGCGGTGTCGTAGTCGCCCTCGGCCACTGCCGCCATTCCCAGGGCCCGCCGTGCGAAGACCGCGACGGAGCGGCTCTCCAGCGGGTCGACGAGAGACAGGGCTCGCTCGGCGAGCCGGCGCGCGGCGGGCGCGTCGCCGAGCAGTGCGACCACCGTGGCGTCGAGTGCCTGGGCACACGCCTCGGCATGGTCGAGCCCGGCCGATGACGCCATGGCCGCGATGTCGGCCGCCACCGAGCGGGCCGCGGCCCATCGGCCCTGCTCCAGGCGGGTCCAGCCGGCCGCGCATACCAGTCCGTCCGGGAGCGGGCCATGCGCCTGCCACTGGTCGAAGGCCTCGTCGAAGGTTTGGGCGGCGAGGGTGGTCTGGTCGAGCAGCCAGGCGACGATGGCGAGCGCGGTCAGACGCTGGGCGTCGCCCTTGGCCTCGGCGATGAGCTCGGGCAGCACCGGTGCGAGCAACGCTCCTGCGCCGCCGGGGTCGGAGACGGCCATGACCCAGGCGCGCAGCGCCGCTCCGGCGGCATCGTCGGGCATGCCGGAGAGCAGGCTCTGGAGCTGCTGCCGCTGGGACTCCTCGCCCGAGTAGTAGCGGACCACCGCTGCTGCGGCCAGCGCGTCGAGTACGAGGGGCGACCGGGTGTTCGTTGCCTCGTCGGCGACGCGCATGAGCAGGGCGAAGGCTGCCGTGTGATGGGGGCCAAGAGACATGAGCCGGCCGGTGGCCAGCGCGGCTTTGCCCCGCAGTGCCGGGTTGTCGGTGCACTCGCGGACTGCTGCGGCCAGGTGCTCCACCCAGCCGAGCTGACCGGTGAAGACGGCGCTGGCAGCGGCTTCGGTGAGCAGGCGCGCCCGGTCCTCGCGGTGCGGGCTGAGTTCCGCGGCGCGCTCCTGGGCTGCGGCGGCGGCCGCGAAGCCACCTCGGCGCCGGGCCCGGTCGGCCGTCTGCTGCAAGGCGGCCGATACGTCCTGGTCGGGGCGTACGGTCGCGGCGGCCAGATGCCAGGCGCGGCGGTCGGGCTCCTGGCGCAGCAGTTCCGCGAGAGCCAGGTGTGCCCTGCGGCGTTCCTCGAAGGACGCGGCATGGTAGACGGCGGAGCGGACTAGCGGGTGACGGAAAACGATCCCGGTCCCGTCCTGGCGTACGAGACCGGCCCGGTCCGCGGGCTCCCATGCCTTGTCGTCCGCATCGGGCAGTCCCACGGCGGCTGCCTGCGCGTCCGCCGCGTCGGCGGCCGCGAGCAGTAGCAGGATGCGGCGGGTCGGTTCCGGCAGGTCCGCCGCGTGCCCTGCGAAGATCCGCTCCAGTCGGTCGGTGACTGGCAGCGGGCCCTGCACGCTGCTGCCCTCGGCGTTGCGGATCGCGGTGGCATGGGCGAGTTCCACCAGGGCCAGCGGGTTGCCGGCCGCTTCCTTGAGGATTCGCACACGGGTTCGGCCGGTGGGCGGTGTGGGCTGCCGGTCGAGCAGCCGGTTGGCGGCAGCACCGTCCAGCGGGCCGAGTTCGAGGCGCTCGTACCCCTTGTCGAAGCCGGGCAGTACGGCCGCGGTGCGGACTCCGAGCAGCAGCGTGACGGGCTCGCTGTCCATGCGCCGCGCCACGAAGGAGAGCACGTCCAGAGACGCGCGGTCGATCCACTGGGCGTCGTCGACCACGACCAGCAGCGGGGCGGTCTCCGCCAGGTCCGACAACAAGGTCAGAACCGCCAGACCCACCATCATCCCGTCGGGGGCCTCGGCACACTCGTCGAGCCCCAGGACGGCACGAAGCGCGGAGCGCTGCCGCGATGGCAGACCTTCCGCCTCGCCGAGTACCGGGCGCAGCATCTGGTGAAGACCCGCGAAGCCAAGGTGGGCCTCGGATTCGCTTCCCACCGCTCGCAGCACTCGGTCACCCGCACTCCGTGCGCGATCGGCCGCGATGTCGAGGAGTGTGCTCTTTCCGGCACCGGGGTCACCCGTGAGGATCAACACGTCACTGTGGGACCGATCGGCGCCGACCCGCCGGACTATTTCTGCGGTCTCGCTTTCCCGGCCCACCAGCGCCAGACCGGAATTCCGTATCGAGTAGTGCCGGCCCCCACGAGCCCTTCCATCGTTTTCCACGGATGCTCCAGGGAATTGAGATACCCCAGATACTAGTCGAGCCGTACGTCTCCGCACCGTCAGCCTCGGGATCGCCGCGGCGGGACAGCCGGTCGGCAGGCGCAAACGCCCCATCCGGTGGCCGACCAGCACCGATGCAGTCACGTGACGCATACCCTCGGCTGTTCGTCCGGCCACAGAATCGTGAAGCGAGTACGGTCGCGCCTTTCCGGGGCGGCGGGCAAGCACGATCGTGCGTCGCCGGTGGCGTCGTGCCGTCACAGACGGGGATCACGGAAGCCGGGCATCTCGACCGGAAGGCGCTGACATGGTTACTGGACGCTCGTGGCTGGTCGGATTCGGGTTCCGCACTCCATGCGGTCGGCTTGTACGCCACTTCTACGTCGTCGACGGCATGGCCGGTCCCGAGCAGGCCCGCGAGGCTGCTCTTGAGCGGGCGAACGACCCGGGCGAACGCGCGGCGCATGGAAACCTGCGGCGCGATGACGGCTGTGTCGAGACGCGTCGAATGTCGCGTGACCTTCTGGGCGCCTGGCGGCTGTCCGTCCCAAGTCCGTGCACTGCGTAGCCCCTTGAACCCGGAAGCCATCGCCGACGGGTGCAGGCCTGTCAGCGCTGCGCGGTCGCCGACGCCGGCAAGGGACGCCCACGTGCTGCAGAACCCCCGAAAGCAGTCACCTGACGCATACCGGACGCAACCCCGCATGCCGAGACTGGTGACGCGGGCGGTGGCCGTTCAGCACCTGAAGGCTCCCGTACGGCCGTGCACACGCGAAAAGGACCTACGGAGATCCCCATGGTGGCAAGGACAGCGACATCGTTGTGGGACCGGTTCGCGGCCTTCGACCCTGGGCTCGTGCGTCTGGCCTCCGCGATGCGTGCCGTGCTCGGTACCGCCGCGACCCTCGCCGTGCTGACAGCGCTGCGAGCGCCCGAGACGGCGCTCGTAGTCGGTGGCTTCACCGCGATGACGACGTCACTGGCCGTCAGCGACCTGCACCCGCGCAACCAGCTCATCACGCTCGGACTCGGCGTTCCGCTCTTCCTCGCGTCCCTGGCCGCCGGAGCCGCGCTGACGCCGTACCCGACAGCAGCCAAGCTGGTCTTCCTGGTGGTGATCTACCTCGCCGTTCAGGCCCGCCGGTTCGGCCCGCGAGGGCTTGGCCTGGGGATCTTCGGTTTCATGGCCTTCCTGCTGTCCCAGCTCACCCAGGCCCGGGCAGACCGCCTTCCGGAGTTCGGGGTATCGGTACTGGTTGCGTTCGGGGCCGTCACCGCCGTGTGGTACTGCGTCGGCCCCGTTACGGCGTCCCGAGCCCTGAGGCGGCTGCGGCACGCATTCGACGTGCGTCTGTACGACGTCCTCCGGGACACGGCCGCGATGGTCGCCGCCGGGCAGGACGTCGACACCCGGAGCCGGTCGTTGCAGGACCGTCTCGACAGACTGCACGCGTCAGTGCTGCTGATCGAGGACTTTCTCGATGAGCACGCCGTCGACGAGGACACCGAGGCTCTGCTGCCGCACCTCAGCCGGGTGGAGGTGGCCGCGCAGCGCCTGGCCGTACTGGCGGTCCGCGCGGTCCGCAGCCCGGCGGCCCGCAGTGATCTGGCGGGACGGACGGCGCGACAGCGGCTCGCTCGGCGGATCCGGGCTCTCCGGCACCAGCTCACCGTGGGAACTACTTGCGCGACCGAGCGGTGCGCAGAGGGGTACGAAGGTAGCCCGGCGAACCGGCCGACCGGCTCCGCACTCGTGCTGGACTGCTTTCCCGCGGTCGACGAACTCGCCGAAGCCCTGCGGGTTCTCGGCCCACGGGGTCGCCCGGCAGGACTCGGGACGCCTCCGCGCAGGCCCGCCTCACCCACCTTCGGGGTGCTGCTGCGCAGGGACAGAGCCACCGAAAGCCTGAAGCGGGGAGCCACCCGTCAGGCGTTTCAGGTGACGGCTGCCTCGGCGCTCGCCATCGCGGGCGGTCATCTCCTGTCGCCGCACCTGTGGTACTGGGCCGTCGCGGCCGCATGGGTCGTCTTCATCAAGAACGAGAGCACCGGCGAGGTACTGCTGCAGAGTCTCCGGCGGCTGGCGGGCACTGTCCTCGGCGTGGTGTTCGGCTACGGCCTCGCCGCCCTGGTCGGCGGAGACGGCCCCGTCCTCCTGGTCCTGCTCCTGCTCCTGCTGTGTATGTTCGGGATGTTCTACACCCCGTCGCACGCCTACTGGGCCGTGACGTTCTTCATCACCGGCACGCTCAGCATGCTGCTCGCGGTGATGGACACCTTCTCGACGCAAGTGCTGCTCCTGCGCGTCCAGGAGACCGCACTGGGAGTGTCCTGCGGGACCCTTGCCGCCGTCCTCGTACTTCCCACCACGGTCCGCCACGCCAGTGACGAGGAACTGGTCGGCTTCCTGCGCGTCCTCGACCGCGTCCTGCGGGCCGTCGCATCGGGAAGCACGGACACCGAAACCCCGACGAGCTGGGTCCGCGCGGCACATGACCTCGACCAGGCACTGGAATCCTTCCGCAAGGCCAGTCTGCCTCTCACTCATCCGTTTGCTCCGCAGCGCCGCCGCCGTCACCGCGCCCGGCACCTGCTGGAACTCCTCGAGACCGGCGCTTACCACGCACGGAGCCTGGCCGCCACGGCCGAACGTCTCCCGGCGGGCGTCCCGGAGTGCACCGCCCGCCTCACCGCCGCGGCCGACCGCGCGCACGAGACCGTGACCCACCTGATCCGCGTCACCGGCCATCGACCGGAAAGCGCCTCACCGACGGCACGCCCCACGGTCGTCAGGGCACTGGCCCTGCTCTCGGAGGAGCAACGCGTGAGCCGCAACCGGCGGTCGCCGGAACACCGCCTGCTGCTGCACATCGATCGCCTCGACGTGGCCCTGACCGCGCTCGTACGAGCCTTGGACCCACTTGCCTCGGACCCCGACCGCACCACCGTGGTGCCCTCCGAGAGCGTGGACATCCCGTCGCCGCACCGCCCGGTACAGGCTGCCGCAGTGAGTTGCGCCGTCCTCGCCGACCGGTGCGAACGCGCCCAAGCCGGCTAGCTATAGCTAGATGTGCTGTCCCGGGACGTTGGTGACGCTCCGGGGTATTCGAGCGGCCGGCGGTTGGCTGGCTCAAGCGGCCCGATACGGACCCGTCTCCAGCCTCGTGACCGCAGCGAGGTCGCCATGTGCCCATTGAAGAGGCATCCACCAATGGAACACGGGACAGGAGCCGCCTTTCGCCGGCCTCCCAGGGGAAAGACCCCTGGTCAGAGGTGTACGCACAGGTGCAGTCACGTGACGGATACCGCACCCACCGGGGCCGCTCGTACGGTTGAGTAAATCCCCCGGATTGCAAGGAAATACCATGGAACAGATCACCCTCGGCAATGTCTCCATCACTCGGGTGTGGGAATACTACGGTTCCGTCGAAATGGCGCCCGACACCTTCTTCCCGGAAAGCTCGAAGGAAGTCTGGGAGAACGGTTCCGACTGGCTTGTCCCGCATTTCCTGGATTCCGAGACCAACATTGTGAATTCGGCGATCCAGACCTGGCTGCTGCGCAGCGAGGGCAAGACGATCCTGGTCGACACCGGCGTGGGCAACCACAAGGACCGTCCCTACGCCCCGGTCTGGAACCGCCTCGAAACGGACTTCCTGGCCAACCTCGCCCGGGCCGGTGTCCAGCCGGAGGACGTGGACATCGTGATCAACACGCATCTCCACATCGACCACGTCGGCTGGAACACCTACCTGGACGGGCGGCAGTGGGTGCCGACGTTCCCCAACGCCACCTACCTGATGCCGAAGGACGACTTCGACTTCTGGAACCCCGAGAACGGCCACCAGCCGCTGCTCGGCCGCGGCAACCAGAACGTCTTCGAGGACAGCGTGGCCCCGGTGCACCAGGCCGGCCTGACGCAGCTGTGGGAGAACAGCCACCAGATCGACGCGAACCTGCGCCTGGACGCCGCTCCCGGGCACACCCCCGGCTCCTCCGTGCTGACCCTCACCTCCGGCACGGACCGCGCGGTGTTCGTCGGCGACATGCTGCACAGCCCGGTGCAGATCCTGGAGCCGGACGCCAACAGCTGCTTCTGCGAGAACCCCGCCGAAGCCCGTGCCACCCGCCGCAAGGTGCTGGGCTGGGCGGCCGACAACAACGCGCTCGTGATCCCGGCGCATCTGGGCGGGCACGGCGCCACCGAAGTCGTACGCGAGGGAAGCACCTTCGCCGTGAAGGGCTGGGCGCCCTTCGCCCCGTACACCGAGCAGGGCTGAAGCCCGCGGAAAGGCACCAGAGATGAACCACCACCCCGAACCCGTCGTGACCACCGCGCAGGGAGCCGTCCGCGGTCTGCGCCAGGAGGACGGCACCGCCGCCTTCCTGAACATCCCCTATGCCGCCCCGCCCCTGGGCGCCGGCCGGTTCGCGCCGCCCGAGCCGCACGAGCCGTGGGACGGCGTGCGGGACGCCACCGTCCCCGGACCCAACGCGCCGCAGTCCGAGCGCAAGCTCGGCAGCATCGACATGGCCCCCTACTTCGGCCCCGGCTGGAGCCGCGGCGAGGACTACCTCACCGTCAACGTCTGGACGCCCGCCGTCGCGCAGAGCGACCTGCCGGTCATGGTGTTCGTGCACGGCGGCGGCTTCGTCGCCGGATCCACGCGGTCCGCGATGTACGACGGTTCCGCCTTCGCCCGCGACGGCGTCGTCCTCGTCACGCTCAACTACCGGCTCGGCATCGCCGGGTTCCTGGACCTGCCCGGCGCCCCGGCCAACCGCGGTCTGCTCGACGTCGTCGCCGCGCTGCGCTGGGTGAGGGAGAACATCGCCGGGTTCGGCGGTGACCCAAAGAACGTGACGCTCTTCGGCCAGTCGGCCGGGGCCACCGTCGTCGGCGGCGTCCTCGCCACCGCGGAGGCCGCGGGCCTGTTCCGCCGGGCGATCGTGCAGAGCGGCAGCGGACTGGGCGCGTTCAGCACCGAGCAGGCCGCCCGAGTCACCGCCGCGGCTGCCGAGGTCCTGGGCGTCGAGCCGCACGTGGACGCCTTCGCGGAGATCTCCGACGAGCGTCTGGTGGAGGCCGCCTCCAAGCTCGCGGGCATCGACCTGCAGACCGCCACCCACGGCGACCCGCTGATCGGTCTGAGCCCCTTCAGTCTGGTCCTGGACACCCAGCCCGCCGAAGCCGTCGCCGCAGGCCTCGCCGCCGACGTCGACCTGCTCATCGGCACCAACACGGAAGAGGGCAACCTCTATCTGGTCCCGGTGGGCAGGTACGCCACCTCGACCGCAGCCGACGTCGACGACGCGGCGGCGCGCTCGCACCCGGATCCGGCGCGGCTCGTCGAGACCTACCGCACGTCACGCCCCGAGGCCTCCTTCGCGGAACTGCGCTCGGCCATCATGGCCGACGCCCTGTTCGGCGCGGGTACCCGCGCTCTGGCCGACGCCCATGCCGCCCATCCGAAGTCCGTCACCTACGCGTACGAGTTCGCCTGGCGCTCCCAGGCCCTGGACGGAGAACTCGGCGCCACCCACGCCGTCGAGCTGCCCTTCGTCTTCGACCTCGCGGACCGGCCCGAGCTGAACGGCCCCGCCGCCCTGCTCGGCCCCGACAAGCCCCCGGCGGATCTCGCGGACCGCATGCACGAGACCTGGATCCGGTTCGCCGCCACCGGCGACCCGGGCTGGGACCCCTACGACACCGACCGCAGGGCCACGATGCACATCGACGCCGAGTGGACCCAGGTCGACGACCCCCGCAGCCAGGAACGACAGGCCTGGAGCTGACGCCCGTACCGCTCTCGCCTGCTCATCCCCTCCAAGGACCACCACCGCTTCAAGGAACACCGTGACCAGAACCGTCATCACCACCGAGCACGCCCCCTCTCTCCCGGCCCCGCTGTCCCAGGGCATCCGCAAGGGACCCGTCCTGCAGGTATCCGGACAGCTCCCGTTCGACCCGACCACCGGCGAGGTCGTCGGCACGACGGTCGCCGAGCAGACCGCACAGGTCCTGCGCAACGTCACCGCCGTCCTCAAGGCGGCCGGCGCGGGGCTGGAAGACGTCGTGATGCTCCGCGTCTACCTCACCGACCCCACCCACCTGCCCGAGCTGAACGAGGCGTACGCCGCAGCCGTCGGCGAGCCCTTCCCCGCCCGCACCACCGTCTACATGCAGCTCCCGCCGGGACTCCTCGTGGAGATCGACGCCCTGGCCGTGCTGGACGACTGACACAGCCACAGGACAAGGCCGGTCCGGCGCGGTTCAAAGGGGGACCGCGCCGGACCGGCCAGCCATTCCAGACAGCGGAAAGGGGGAGGACAGGGTGGATGGCCGTCTGCCGAAGGCGTGCATCAACCTGAGAGTTGTTCCCGCGGACCTGCTGGACGCCCTGTGCTCCCTGTCCGGGCGCCCTTCACCGCCTTCAGGGCCTCATCCGGTACGCCGGGTCCATGGTCAGGTGCTCCACGCAGCGGCTTCGCTGCCGCCGGGCGCGGTGCAACCGGGCGACGTGAGCGCGGCCACCGAGGTACGCGCCGGCCTCCTGAACGCCGACGTACCGCCCGCGTCGGACGCCGCCGCCCGCTGCATCCAGCACACGGTCGACGACCTGGGCCCCGCCGACCTCTGGACGCTGGCCCGCGACACCGCCATGACCCGCGACGACCTCGCATGGGGCGCCGGCGCGGCCCTGGCGCGGGAACGCCTCGCACAACCCGACCCCCTCGACGAACTCGCCGCGCAGGCCATCGTGGACGAACTCGCCGAACGGACCCCCTGTCGGTGGGGCCGTCATCACACCGACGCCGTTCGTGCCGCGCTGTACCGGACTCTGGCCGACCTCGCCGACGTCCTCCTCGAAGTGTCGGAGTCCACCCCGACGCCCCTGGACTGGACCGCCGACGACGACGGATGGCGGGCCTCGGCCGTGATCGGCGGAGTGGTCCACGACGGGGTGGTCCAGAAGGCGGAGCACGCGCCCTCACAGCCCGTCTGGCACCACCCGTCACCCCCAGCCGCACGTACCGCTTGGCAGTGGCGGATCACGAACGGACCGACCGGGCGCGCCTCCCACGGCTGCGGGCCGGTCCCCTCCGCGCTCGCGGCACGGCACGCCGCCGAGTGCGCGATCACGGCACTCGCCGCCGGAAGATGCAGTCTGTGAAGGGCGCGACGATTCGTTCCGTTCTCGAAGTACGACGTCGACCGCGCCCTGAGCAGATGCCGGGACGGCCAGGGCAGCGGGAAACGATCTACGCGAGCGCGGGAAACGACCTCTGCCCGCCCTCGAGAGTTGGCGTGGCTTTCTCCCCTCTTGCGGCCACGTCCTTCAAATAGCGCGGCATTACAGGGCGAACGTTGCTTGATGCGGCACTGGCCGCCGTCACACCACCACACTCTGCCACCGCCGTATGGGCACTCAGGTCCCTCCGGCGTGGTCAGCCGGCGAACGGCACGCGGGCTGCGTCGGTGAGCGGCGTGCCGGGCGGGGGCGTCCACAGGCCCGCCGCTGCCAGCCGGGGCAGGACGCCCTCGCCGAACCAGTACGCCTCCTCCAGGTGCGGATAGCCGGAGAGCACGAACTCCTCGATGCCCAGAGCGGCGTACTCCTTGATCCGCTCGGTGACCTCCTCGTGGCTGCCTACCAGGGAGGTGCCCGCTCCGCCCCGCACCAGGCCGATGCCGGCCCACAGGTTGGGGTGGATCTCCAGCCGGTCGGTGCTGCCCCCGTGCAGGGCCAGCATGCGCCTCTGGCCCTCGGACTCGCTGCGGGCCAGTCCCTCCTGCACCGACCGTACGGTGGCCTCGTCGAACCCGGCCAGCAGGCGGCGGGCCTCGGCCCACGCGGCTTCGGAGGTGTCCCGGGTGATGACGTGCAGCCGGACACCGAAACGCACGGTGCGGCCCTGGGCCGCCGCGAGCCCGCGTATCCAGGCGATCTTCTCGGCGACCTGGGCAGGTGGCTCGCCCCAGGTGAGGTACACGTCGCTGTGCCGGGCCGCGATGTCGCCCGCGATCGGCGAGGAACCGCCGAAGTACACCTCGGGCACCGGGTCGGGCAGCCTGTCCAGCTTCGCCCCCTGGACCCGCAGGTGCTCGCCGTGCGCGTCGACGGTCTTGCCCTCCCACAGCGCCCGGACGATCTCCAGGAACTCCCCGGTACGGCGGTAGCGGTCGTCCTTGTCGAGGAAGTCGCCGTAGGCGCGCTGTTCGTGGCTCTCGCCGCCGGTGACGACGTTGAGCAGGAGCCGCCCGCCCGTCTGCTGCTGGAAGGTGGCGGCCATCTGCGCGGCGAGCGTGGGGGAAGTGAGGCCGGGGCGGAAGGCGACCAGGAACTTCAGCCGCTCGCTGTGCTGGGCGACCATCGCGGTGGTCAGCCAGGCGTCCTCGCACCAGGCGCCGGTCGGCGTGAGCGCGGCCTCGAAGCCCAGGTTCTCCGCGGCGCGGGCGATCTGGCTCAGATAGGCGACCGTCGGCGGCCGGCTCCGGCCCAGGGATCGGGCCGGTGTGCCGTGACCGCCGCCGACGACATCGCGGCTGTCGCCGTTGGTGGGCAGGAACCAGTGAAAGGTGAGGGACACGTGAGTCTCCGTGTGAGGAAGCAGCGGGGCGCGCCGTCCGGACGCGCGTCGGGGGAGGAGGTCACAGCAGGCCGTGGCGGGGCGGTCTGGTGCCGGTGAGGGCGTGGCGTCCGATGTGCTGGATCTTCCAGCGCACGGGGTCGTGCAGGGTGTGGGTGCGGGCGTCGCGCCAGTGGCGGTGCAGGTTGAGGGAGGCGAGCGCCGACCGGGTGCCGGAGACCTCGAAGAGAGCGTTCGCGACCTCCACCGCGCTCTGCGCGGCCTGGACCTTGGCGGCGGCTACGGCGATCGACGCGGCCGCCGCCGTGTCGTCGGTCAGGTCGGCACGGGCGATGTCCACGGTGCGCGCGGCCTCCCGCAGCAGCGCCTCCGCCGCCCGTACCTGGATGGCGAGTTCGCCGAAGCGCTGGATCAGCAGGGGATCCTCGGCGGCCGTCTCCAGACCGCTCTCGAACCAGGGGCGGCTCTTCGTGCGGACGAAGGCGGCCGCCTCGGCGAGTGCTCCCCGGGCGATGCCGGCGTCGATCGCGGCGTGCAGCAACTGGGCGGTGGAGCCGTGCAGTTGCGGTCCCTCGAAGGTGAGGTGGTGGGGCAGGACCCGGTCGGCGGGAACGACCACGTCCGCCAGCCGCACGGTGCCGCTGGCTGTCGTGCGCTGGCCGAGGCCGTCCCAGTCGTCCACGACCGTGACGCCCGGCGCGTCGCTCGGCACGTAGGCCACGTGCAGCCGGTCGTCCTCGGCGAGGGCCAGGACGGGGATCCAGTGGGCGAACAGGGCGCCGGTGCAGTAGTTCTTGACGCCGGTCAGCAGGAAGGAGCCGTCGGGCCGGGGCGTCAGGCGGGTACGGAAGTCCTGGACGTGTCGGGTGCCCGCCTCGGACTGGGCGTTGCCGAGCCGCCGCCCGGCGAGCAGTTCGGCGGAGAAGAACGCCTGCTGCTCGGCCGTGCCCTGACGGCGGATGACGTTGACGTAGGCGAAGTGGCTCTGCGGAATCTGCGCGATGCTGGCGTCGGCGGTGGCCAGCAGCCGGAAGATCTCGGCGAGGGTGGCGGCCGAGACATCGGCGCCGCCGTGCTCCGCGGGGACGGTGACGGCGAGCAGACCCGACCGGGAGAGCCGGTCGAGTTCGGCGTGCGGCAGCCGCCGCTCGGCGTCGCGCTCGGCGGCACCCGCCCGGAACTCCTCGGCCAGCTCGGCGGCGACCCCGAGGGCCTCGACGTCGTCGGCGATGACGTGTGCGGTCATGGCTCAGCCCGCCGAAGCCAGCAGGGGCGTACGGCGCAGGGCCGCGGAGAACTGGTCGACGACCCGGCCCAGTGCCGCCGCGCCGGCCGGAGCGACGGTGACGGAGCCGTTCTGGTCCACGGTGATGTCCGTGTCGAGGGTGAACCACCCCTGCACGATGTGCGCGGCGCCCATCGAGCTGAGCACCGGCCGCAGCGCGTAGTCGACGGCGAGGACGTGTGCGGTGGACCCGCCGGTGGCCAGCGGCAGCACGGTCTTGTCGGCCAGCGCGTACTGCGGGAGCAGGTCCAGGAGCGCCTTGAGCACCCCGGAGTAGGCGGCTTTGTAGACGGGGGTGGCGATCACGACCCCGTCCGCTGCCGCGAACAACTCGGTGGTCTCGACGATCGCGGGATGCCGGAAGTCCGCGCCGAGCAGGGCCTCGCCGGGGATCGTACGGACGTCGAGCGGGATCACCTCGTGGCCCTGGGCGGTCAGCCGCCGATCGAGGTGGCGCAGCAGGCGGTCGGTACGGGAGGTCTTGGAGGGGCTGCCGGAGACGGACAGGACGGTGGCCATGGGGTTCTCGATTCGGGAAGGCGGGGCGCCGCACCCGGGTGCGGCGCCCCGCAGCGGTCAGGAGTACCAGGTGGGTTCGGGCAGCGTGCCTTCGAGGACCCAGCGGCCGACCTCGCGCCGCTTGTAGGCGACGGGGTCGTGCAGGGTGTGGGTGCGGACGTTGCGCCAGAAGCGGTCGAGACCCTCGGCGGTGGCCGTGGCGCGGGCACCGGTGACCTCGAAGATCCGGCTGGAGATCTCCAGGGCGACATCGGTGGCGCGGGCCTTGGCCGCGGCCACCCGGACCTCGAACTCGCCGCGCGCCTGCTCGGTGACCGCGTCGGGGTCGTCGTGCAACCGCTGGCCCTCGGCGGCGACGGCGTCGGCGAGGGCTTCCACCGCCCACAGCTTCGAGGTGAGGTCGCCGTAGGTGTCGATGACGTACGGCTCATCGACGGCGCGGTCGTAGCCGCCGTGCAGCCAGGACCGGGACTTCTCCCGGGTGTAGGTGGCCGCGGTCTGCAGGGCACCGCCCGCGATGCCGAGGTAGAGGCTGACGAAGACCAGCTGGATGGTGGGGACGTTGAGGGTGTTGTAGACGCGAGGTGTGAACTCGCCGTCGACGTAGCCGGCCGCCGACGACCAGGGAGTACGGACCCCGTCGAGGGTGACCCCGCCGCTCTCGGTGAGCCGCTGGCCGATGTTGTCCCAGTCGTCGTGGAAGGTCAGGCCCGGGCTGTCGGAGGACACGATCGCGAAGACATGCCGGTCGGTGCCTTCGAAGACGCCTTCCAGGACGGTGACGTCGGAGACCTTGCTGCCGGTGGAGAACGTCTTGCGGCCGGTGAACACCAGCTCGTCGCCGTCCTCGGTCACCACGACGTCCGCGTCCCGAGGATTTACGGCCCCGCCGAAGAACCAGCGGTTGCGGGCGGCCTCGGCCTCGACGTGCTCCCACTGCTCACGCGTGCCGACGAGCCGGGCTGCCCAGTTCCACAGGTAGTGATAGCCCAGGAGCTGGCCGATGGAGCCGTCGGCCTTGGAGACCTCGCGGACCACCCGGTAGGCGGTGACCCAGTTCTCACCCGCGCCTCCGTGCTCGACCGGGCCCAGCAGCGTCACCAGGCCGGAGTCCTTCAGCAACTCGACCTCGGCGTACGGGGTGGCACCGGCCTGGTCGCGTGCGGCGGCGTCGGTGGCGAGGACCGAGGCGACCTCGGCGGCGCGGGCGATCCACTCCTCGGCGGTCCGCGGGACCGGACGGGTCTGCCAGTCGGGCAGGGCGGAGGTGCTCATGCGGGTGACCTCTTTCGTGATGTGCGTGCTGCGGTGGGTGGATCTGGTGCTGTGGCCGGCGGAAGTACGCGGCGCAGGTGGCTGGGCGGGGTTGCTCGGGCGCGGTCGGCTCAGGCGGGCCGGGCCGCGGGCTCCGGCTCGTTGTCGCCGAGCCGCGCCTCGAGCTCGCGCACCAGCGGCAGCACCCGCTTGCCGAAGTAGGCGACCTCCTCGTGGTAGTGGAGGAAGCCGAGCAGCAGCAGGTCCACGCCGAGCTTGCGGTAGGCGACGATCCGCTCGGCGACCTGCTCGGGGGTACCGATCAAACCGGTACGGAAACCGTCGTTGTACTGGACGAGGTCCTCGAAAGTGGAGTTCTCCCACATGCCCTTGCCGTCGGGGGTGGACCGCCCGGCCTGCTTGACCGCCGCACCGAAGCCGTCGACGGCCTCCCGGTCCGCCTTGGCGACGATCTCGCGCAGCGTGTCGCGGGCCTCGGCCTCGGTGTCCCGGGCGATGAGAAAGCCGTTGAGGCCGAACTTCGGTGCGGTGCGCCCGGCCTGGCGGGCGGCGGCGCGGACGTCGGTGAGCTGCTCGACGACACCGTCGAAGTCCCTGCCGTTGGAGAAGTACCAGTCGGAGACCCGTCCGGCCATGGCCCGGGCCGCGGTGGAGTTGCCGCCCTGGAAGATCTCGGGGTGGGGACGCTCGGGGGTGTTGAGCGGTTTGGGCTTGAGGGAGAAGTCGCGCAGCCGGTAGAAGTCGCCGGCCAGCTCGGTGTGGTCCTCGGTCCAGATCTGGCGCAGGGCCCGGATGAACTCCTCGGCGCGCCGGTAGCGTTCGTCGTGCTCCAGCCATGGCTCACCGAGCGCGGTGAACTCATCCTTGAACCAGCCGCTGACGACGTTCACGGCGAAGCGGCCGTGGGAGAGGTGGTCGGCGGTGGCACCGAGCTTGGCGAGGACGCCGGGGTGCCACAGACCGGGGTGCACGGCGGCGATGACCTTCAGCCGCTCGGTGGCGAGCAGCAGGGCCAGGCTGAAGCTGGTCGACTCGTGCTGGTACTCGGCGCCGTAACTGGCCATGTACCGGACCTGACTGAGGGCGTACTCGAATCCGTTGTTCTCGGCGAGCACGGCGAGTTCGCGATTGTATTCGTATCCCCAGTCGGTGCGCTGT
Organism: Streptomyces misionensis; assembly: GCF_007896895.1. Taxonomy (GTDB): domain Bacteria; phylum Actinomycetota; class Actinomycetes; order Streptomycetales; family Streptomycetaceae; genus Streptomyces; species Streptomyces misionensis_A. The sequence goes on from NZ_VOGW01000105.1 coordinate 31,667, forward strand.
TCAATGGTGCTGGTGACCAGACCGCCGCTGACATTGGGAACCCAGTAGGCGAATTTAATGGGCGCGGGCATGCGGAACTCCTGTGGCGGAACATGAGAATGCACGGTGATATGCGTGGGCGCGAGGCAGGGCTGATGGCGCGGATGGGCCGCAGGGGAGCCGGGCCGGCCTGTGACGGCACGCCGTACCGGGTCCAAGCCGGTCGCTCAGCGGGTGCGTGAGCCGGTCAGACGGTACGAACGTGGGGAAGAAAGGCGGCGGATCGCAGATCAGGCCGCAGCACGACAGGAGGCGCTGGAAACGCGTGCGAGGTCGACATGGCGTCGCCGCGTGAGTTCCAGTCGCTTCTTCATGCCATTGATCCTGGCAGGACGCCGCGCGGGCCGTCAAGGGAAAACCAACTCATTCCAGGCCGTTGACCATGGGATTTCACGAACCTGTGACAGGGAAACCCTTGAACGGCCCGCCGATTCGGACACACGATGCCGGAATGCGGACCGAACAGCTCGAATACATAGCCACGGTGACCCGGCTCGGCTCACTGCGCCGGGCGGCGGAGGAATTGCATATTTCACAGCCCGCGCTGAGCGAGACCGTCCGGAACCTGGAGCGGGAGCTGGGGGTCGACCTCCTGGACCGCAAGCGGTCCGGGGCGACGATGAGCGCGGAGGGCAGGGAGCTGCTGCCGCACATCGTGCGGGTGCTGGAGGCGGTGGACCGGCTGCGCGCCGCGGCCGGGGAGCAGCACCGGATCAGCCGCATGGTGCGGGTCGGCACGGTGAACGCGGCGACGGTGCCGCTGCTGGTGCCGGTGGTGCGGACGTTCCGGACGGCACACCCGTTGACCCAGGTCGAGGTGGTGGGGGCGCAGCAGACGGAGATTCAGCGGGCCCTGGCCGAAGGCGCCTTCGACCTCGGACTCGTCAACCACCTCGAGGGTGACGACATACCGGCCGGCGTGGACTGCACTCGCCTGCTGCGGGGCCGGCCCGTGGTGTGCATGCGTCCCGACAGCCCGCTCGCCTCGCGTCGCGTCGTGACCCTCCCGGAACTGCTGACGCAGCCGCTGATCGCGATGCGCTCCGGATACGTCATGCACCGGCTGGTGCACCGGCTCCTGGGCGGCGCCGTCCCCGCCTTCTCGTACTCGACGGACGGCGCGGAGATGGGCAAGCTGATGGTGGCCGAAGGGCTCGGGGTGACCGTCCTGCCGGACTTCAGCGTGGTCGGCGACCCCCTGCAGCGCATCGGCACGATCACCCATCGGCCGCTCGCCGGTGACGTCCCCCGTGTTCTGCTCACGCTCCAGCGCCGCAAGGCCGACTCCGTGCCACAGGCCGCGCAGGACCTGCATGAGGTGTTCGTCCGCCGGGCCCGGGAACTGGACGGCGCCGCCTGCTGATACGTCGGCGGCGGGGCCGGCGTGAAAAGGATCTGGGCTGCTGCTCGGATGCCCTGATCCGGCTGCGGAGTGCACAGTTGGCTGGAAAGTGACGTTGACCGATGGGATCGAGTGTCCGAACGACGTCCGCTTGATAACAGTTTGACGAAAGGTCAGTGCGCGGCGCGGTGCCGCCGTCCTGTGGCGACAGGTTGAGGGGGTAGACAACTTCTTTACCACACACGGACGTTCCGTCGATCGGTTCGCGACGAACTCCGGTTGGCGGCGAACTGTGCTGCCAGTCAGATTTTCTGGCGCGTCAGTGTGGCTAGCATGAGCAGGTACCCGGTCGGAAGATCGTCGTCCTCTTGGCGCCCCCCTTTCCGGCCCGCGGCCGCCGTGCGTCGGCGGCCCGTTTCTCCTGATCTCTTGGACCGAGGGACCGCGGAATGTCACTGCCTGCACCGCTCAGTCAGCAACGGCCGACGAAGGCGCCGCGCACCTCGCCGGCCGTGCCCCTGGCCGTGCTGGTGCTCGGCGCGGCGGCCGGCGGCGTGGCCGTCGTCCTGGCGCCGTCCGGTGCCGGCACCTGGGCGCTGACCGTGGTCGCGGTCGCCTGGGTGTGCCTGGCCGCGGCCGTCCTCGTCGGCCACCGGCTCGTGGCGCGGGCCCGGCGCACGGCCGCCGCGCAGACCGCCGAGGCCGGCCGTCTCAAGGCGCAGGCGGCGCAGCTGTCGGCCGAGACCGCGCACCTGGCCAACGTGACGCTGCCCGCCGTGGCCGACCGCCTGCGCGAGGGCATGAGCGCGGCCGACGCGCTGGGCGGTGTCACCCAGCCGTCGGACCCGCAGCTGGGGCGGATCGGGTACGTCTTCGCCGCCGCCGTCGAGGAACACGTGCGGCGCGCGGCCGCGTCGGACGGCGAGCGCCGGCGGGCCCGGGACGAGCTGGACGAGATGGTCGCCGCGCTGGAACGGGTGGCGCGGGAGACCCTGCCCGCCGCCCTCGCGGGACTGCGCGAGGGCGCGTCCGCCGACACGGTGCTCGCCGAACTCGACCTGCCCCGGCTGCCCGCGGTCCGCATCCCGACCGAGTCGTATGTGCGCGAACTCGCCCGCAGCGAGCGGCGCGCCGCCGCCGCGCAGGCCGCCTCCGCCAAGGCGCTCAGCCGCGTCCAGGCCAAGTCCGTCAGCATGCTCGCCGACCTGCGGGAGATGCAGGAACGACACGGCGAGGAGGTCTTCGGCGACCTGCTGAAGCTGGACCACAGCACCTCTCAGCTCGGCCTGATGACCGACCGGCTGGCGTTGCTCATGGGCGGCCGGTCCAGCCGCGCCTGGAACAAGCCGATCGTGATGGAGAGCATCCTGCGCGGCGCCGTCGGCCGCATCGCCGCCTACCAGCGGGTGCGTCTGCACTGCTCCACCACCGCCGCGATCTCCGGCTTCGCCGCCGAGGGCGTCATGCATCTCCTCGCCGAACTGATGGACAACGCCGCGAACTTCTCCCCGCCCATCGACGAGGTGCACGTCTACGTCGAGGACCGCAGCGCCGGCCTGGTCGTCACCATCGAGGACAGCGGCCTGAAGATGGCCGACGCGGCCATGCGCCGCGCCGAGGAGGCGGTGTCCGGCCGCATGACCGACCTCGCCTCGCTCCAGGGCACCCGGCTCGGCCTCGCCGTGGTCGGACGGCTCGCGGTGAAGTACGGCATCAGCGTCAACTACCGCCCCTCGTCGCGCGGCGGCACCGGTGTCGTCGTCCTGCTGCCCCCGCAGCTGATCGCCCAGCAGCGCGAGGCGGTGGCGCCCGGGGCCGTCGGCCGTGCCACCGCGGGAACCGTGCCCACACCGGGCCCCGCACCGGCACCCGCCCCGGCCCCGGTGCCCGGGCCCGCCGCGCGCCCCGGCGTCCCGGAGCGGCCCGCCGTCCGGCCGGAGCCGCCCGTGCAGGAGCAGCACGCGCGCGCCGCCGGCTCCACGCCGAACGGCCTGCCCGTACGCGCGCCCGGCCGCACCATGGCCGAGGCCGAACGGGGGCGCGAGCAGCGCCGGTCGGCCTCCGACACGAGGTCCGAAGCGGTGCCCGGGACGGGGTCCTACGCGGCGTCCGACGCGGCATCCGAGGCGGTGGACGCGGCCCGCCCGGAGCAGCGTCCGGCGCGGGACGCCGGCGCACGGTTCGGCGCCTTCCACCGCGGGCGCCGGTCCGCGCGGGGCGCCGCCGAGTCCGATGCCCGGTCCGAGGCCGAGCCGCCGCCCGCCCCGTAGCCGCCGACCCCTTTCCCGTACGGCGCCCAGGGCGCCGGCGCCCGCTTCCGCCCGAGTTCATGAGATTGGAGGAACGGGCCGGTGACCGGTCAGCCGGGTACCACCGTCCCCTCACCCATCATGCAGACCACCGACAACAGCCTCACCTGGCTCCTCCAGAACCTCCTGGAGCGCACCCCTGGCACCCGGCACGCCCTGGCCCTGTCCCGGGACGGCCTGAAGCTCTGCTGGACCGAACACCTGACGCTCGACCAGGCCGACCAGCTGGCGGCGATCTGCTCCGGCATCCAGGCCCTGTCCCACGGCGCGTCCGTGGAGTTCGGCGACGGCACCGGCGGCGTCCGGCAGTCCATGACCGAGTTCCACGGCGGTCTGCTGTTCATCGTGGAGGCCGGCGAGGGCGCGCACCTCGCCGTCCTCGCCGAGGAGGACGCCGACCCGGGCGTGGTGGGCCACCAGATGACGGAGCTGGTGGAGCAGATCGGCGAGCACCTGCGCGCCGAGCCCCGAGAGCCCCTTCCCGGGAGTGCCGCGTCGTGATGCGCAAGCCCGTGGACACCGGTGACCCCGACCGGCTCTACACGGTCACGGCCGGCCGGAGCCGCGCCGACGACTCCTTCGACCTGGTCACCCTGATCGTCAGCGAGTGCCGGCCCACGGCGGGCATGCAGTCGGAGCACGCCCGGATCCTGGAGCTGTGCGAACACCCCACGGCCGTCGTCGAGATCGCCGCGGAGCTGAAACTGCCCATCACGGTGGTGCGCATCCTGCTCGGGGACCTGCTCGACACCGGCCGCATCACCGCCCGCCGTCCGCGCGCGGCGCAGTCCGTCGCCTCGCTCCCCGACTCCGCCCTTCTCAAGGAGGTGCTCCATGGGCTCCGCAACCTCTGAGCTGCCCGCCCGCCGCACGCCACTGGACGATGCGGCGGAGACCGGACTGAAGATCGTCATCGTGGGCGGTTTCGGTGTCGGCAAGACGACCCTGGTCCGCTCGGTCAGCGAGATCCGGCCGCTGAACACCGAGGAGGTGATGACGCAGGCCGGCGTCGGCCTCGACGAGACCAGCGCGGTCGCGTCGAAGACCACCACGACGGTGGCGTTCGACTTCGGGCGGATCAGCCTCAACGAACGCATGGTGCTCTACCTGTTCGGGGCGCCGGGGCAGGAGCGCTTCTGGTTCCTGTGGGACCGGCTGTTCTCCGGCACGCTGGGTGCCGTGGTGCTCGTGGACACGCGCCGGATGAACGACTCCTGGTACGCGATAGACCGGCTGGAGCACCACAAGACGCCTTTCGTGGTGGCCGTCAACCGCTTCGACGACGACACCCACCGGTACTCCCTGGAGGAGATCCGCCAGGCGCTCGCCCTCTCCGACGAGGTGCCGATGGTCGACTGCGACGCGCGGGTCCGGCAGTCCGGCAAGGACGTGCTGATCACCCTCGTGGACCACCTGTACGAACTGGCGATGGCCCAGGAGGCGACACCGTGACCGATCCCTCTTCCGCGCACCAGGCCCCGCCGGGCTGCCCCGCCCACACCGCAGCGGTGCGCCTGGCGGGGCTCGAGTACCAGCAGACGCCGGCGCAGATGTACCGCGCGCTGCGCCGCGAGCACGGCGCGGTGGCGCCGGTGCTGCTCGACGGGGACATCCCGGCCTGGCTGGTGCTCGGCTACTCCGAGGTCACCTACGTGACCAGCCACGACGAGCTGTTCGCGCGGGACTCCCGGCGCTGGAACCAGTGGGAGAACATCCCGGCGGACTGGCCGCTGCTGCCGTACGTCGGCTACCAGCCGTCGGTGCTGTTCACCGAGGGAGACGAGCACCGGCGGCGGGCCGGGGTGATCACGGAGGCGCTGGAAGGCGTCGACCAGTTCGAGCTGGCGCGCAACTGCCAGCTGATCGCCGACCGGCTCATCGCCGCCTTCGCGGGCAGCGGTCAGGCCGAGCTGATGACCGGGTACGCGCACGCCCTGCCGATGCGGGCCGTGGTGCAGATGTGCGGGATGCCGACCTCCGGCGAGGACACCCAGCGGCTCGTCGAGGATCTGCGGATCTCGCTCGACGCCGCGGAGGGCGACGACCCGGTGGCGGCGTACGGGCGGGTGGGCGAGCGGCTGCGGCAGCTGGTGAAGGACAAGCGGGAGAACCCCGGCCCGGACGTCACCTCGCGCATGCTGCTGCATCCGGCGGGCCTGACGGACGAGGAGATCGTCCAGGACCTGATCTCGGTGATCGCCGCGGCGCAGCAGCCGACCGCGAACTGGATCTGCAACACGCTCAGGCTGCTGCTGACGGACGAGCGGTTCGCGGTGAACGTGTCGGGCGGCAGGCTCAGCGTGGGCGAGGCGCTCAACGAGGCGCTGTGGCTGGACACGCCGACGCAGAACTTCATCGGCCGCTGGGCCGTCCGGGACACCCAGCTGGGCGGGCGGCAGATCCGGGCGGGCGACTGCCTGGTGCTGGGCCTCGCCGCGGCCAACACCGATCCGCAGATCTGGCCCGACGCCCACGTGGGCGCGGAGAACGCCGCGCACCTGTCGTTCAGCAACGGCGAGCACCGCTGCCCCTATCCGGCACCGCTGCTGGCGGACGTGATGGCGCGCACGGCCGTGGAAACGCTGCTGGAGCGGCTGCCCGACCTGGTGCTGTCGGTCGAGCCGGAGACGCTGACCTGGCGCCCGTCGATCTGGATGCGGGGGCTGACGGCGCTGCCGGTGCGGTTCACTCCCGTGGTGCAGTAGGGCGGGCGCCCGGTGATCCGGAGGGCGGGCGCGCCGCCCCACCCGGTGGTGCGGCAGCGCGGGCCCCTGGGTCCCTGGGCGGGGCCCGTCGCCGCGGCGCCGTTCAGACGGCCGAAACCGGGGTGAACCGCACCGGCAGTCGCTGCGGTCCGCGGGTGAAGACGCCTTCCTCGACCGGCTCGAAGCCGTCCGCGAGGCGCATGTCGGGCATGGCGTCCAGCAGTTGGCCGACGCCGGTCTCGACCTCCGCCTTGGCGAGCAGCGCGCCGACGCAGAAGTGCCGGCCGAGGGCGAAGGCGAGGTGGTCGGCGGCGGCGGAGAAGGCGGTCGTGGTGGTCAGGTCGTCGCGGAAGATGTCGAAGCGGTCGGGATCGCGGTAGCGGCTCTCGTCCCGGTTGGCGGCGCCTATCAGGCAGGTGACGGTGACGCCGGCGGGTATGGTGCCGCCGCTGAGCTTCACCTCGGTCGCGGACTGCCGCATGATCATGTGGACGGGCGGGGTATACCGCAGGGTCTCGGCGAAGGCCCGCGGGATCAGGTCGCGGTCCGCGCGGACGGCGGCGAGCTGGTCGGGGTGGCGCAGCAGGTTCGCGAAGATGCCGGCGATCGCCTTGTCGGTGGTCTCGCCGCCCGCGGCGAGCAACAGGCTGCAGAACGCCTTGATGTCCTCGTCGCTCATCCGCACGCCGTCGACCTCGGCGCTGCACAGCGTGGACAGCAGGTCGTCGCCCGGGTTCTCGCGGCGTTCCCGGATGATCGGCAGCATGTAGGCGGCGAACTCGGCGCGGGTCCGCTCGCCCGCCGCGGCCACCTCGGCGTCGCCCGAGAGGTTGCCGAGGAAGGCGATGACGGACGTGTACCAGCGGTGGAAGCGCGCGTGGTCCGCCTTGTCGAGCCCCAGCATGTCGGCGATCACATTGACCGGGAAGCGGGTGGCGTAGTCGTCGACCAGGTCGGCGGAGCCGGCGTCCCGGAAGGCGTCGATCAGTTCGCGCGAGTTGCGCTCGATGACGGGGAGGAACTTCTCCTGGAGGTCGGCGCCGCGGAAGGCGGGGGCGACGAGGGCCCGGCGCACGGCGTGCTCACGGCCGCTGAGCTGGAGGATCGTCTTGCCGTGCACGGGCTCGATCTGCCAGTCGTAGTTGTCGGTGGTGAACTCGCCGTTCTTGTCCTTGAAGACGCGCTCGACGTCGTCGTAGCGCGAGATGATGTAACTCCCCGTCGCCTCGTGCCAGATCAGGGGCGCGGCGTCGCGCATCAGGCGGTACGCGGCATAGGGGTCCGCGGCGAATTCGGGCGAGAGGATGTCGGGCACCTGCACGGTGGGCATGGAGCTCCCTCGGGATCGGTGACTGGCTTACGCCACACGGTGGTTGAACCATGATCAACCCAAGCGGCCCTCACCGGAAGGGCAGTTGGCGGGATATCCCTGCAACCGGAATCCGGCACGCGGGTCAGACGGCGTTGGGCCAAGGCGAGTTGACGATGGGGCCCATGTCCTGCGCGAGGGCCACCGCGAGGGCCCGGAAGATCCGTACCTCCGGGTTGTCGTCACCGGCCCGCACCGCGAGGTAGCTGCTCGCCCACGGCGCGTCCAGGACGGGGACGAAGACGGCGCCCGGCCACGCGTAGTACCGCGCGAAGGAGCGCAGGCCGGAGCCCGCGGCCCGCCCGGTGACCACCCCGGTCAGCACCTCCTGCGGGGTGACGGCGAACTCGGAGCTGCGGCGCTGGACGCGGTCGTCGAAGTACAGGTACTCGGTGAACGTGTGCGGGGTGTGCCCGGGGACGCGGAACAGCGGCAGCTCGGCGAGGTCCGCGACCCCGACCCCGGAGGTCCGGGCGTCGGCCAGCGGCGACCGCTCGTGCACGACGATGATCCGCTGCTCGGTGGTGAGCACGTCCGTCAGGAGCCGCTCGTCCTGCGGGCTGGGCCGCACGAAGGCCACGTCCACCCGGTCCTCCACCAGTGCGGTCACATGCTCCGTGAAGTCCAGTTGCCGGATCTCCACCCGCACCTCGGGCCGCGCCCGCCGGTACGCGTTGATGGCCGCGGGCGTCAGCTCCGCCGAACCGTGCCCCATGATGCCCACCCGCAGCGGCCGCCCGCCGTCCGCCTCCCGTGTGACCTCCGCCAGGTCGTCGAGGGCGGCGTTCGCGGCGTCGAGGAGCGTGCGCGCGTGTCCGGCGAGCCGCACACCGGCGGCCGTCGGCACGACGGGCGAGCCGGAGCGGTCGAGGAGCCGGGCGCCGACCTGGCTCTCCAGACGGCGCACGTGCTGGGTGACGGCGGGCGGCGACAGGAAGAGCCGCGCCGCGGCCCGCCCGAAGTGCCCCTCTTCGACGACCGCCAGGAACGACGACAACAGCCGCAGGTCAAGCACCATGCGAGCAGGGTAGACGGGGAGCCGGGCAGGGGGCGCGGGCCGTTCACGAATCGTGAAGGTGCGGCGCGCGCCGAACGGTCGGGCACGTACGAAGGGGAGCATGACCGCACCCCCTGCCACCGCTCCCGCCGCCGCCGTTCCCGCGACCGCCGTCGCCCGGGGCGCCCGCGCCGCCTGGATCATGCTGGCCTCCGGCTGGAGCGCCAACCAGTTCTCGGCCCTGCTCGGCGCCTACCGCGGCCACTTCGGCCTCACCGAGTCCTCGGTGACCGGCCTGTTCGCGGTGTACGTCGTCGGTCTGATCCCGGGGCTGCTGATCGCGGGCCCGCTCGCGGACCGCGGGGGACGGCGCGGGGTGGCGCTCACGGCCCTCGCGCTCAACGTCCTGTCCACCCTGTTCCTGATGGCCGGCGGCGCGTGGGGCCACACCTGGCCGCTGCTGCCCGGCCGCTTCCTGACCGGTGTCGGCGCGGGCGCGCTGCTGGCCGCGGGCAGCGCCTGGGTCAAGGAGCTCTCCGGCTCGCCGCGCCGCCCCGGCCTGTTCGTCTCCGCGGGCTTCGCCACCGGCGGCCTCGCGGCGGCGCTCATAGCCCGTTGGGCCCCCTGGCCGATGGTGACGGCGTACGTCCCGCACGTCGTCCTCGGGGTGGCGGCGGGGTGGTTCGCGCTGGCCGCACCGGAGACGCACAGGCCGGCCCCCGCCCACGGCGTCGCGGCCGCCCACGAACACACCGGGCACCGCTTCCGGCGGACCGTGCTGCCGCTGGCGCCCTGGGTCTTCGCGGCCCCCACCATCGGCTTCGTCACGCTGCCGAGCTCCCTCCACACCGGTCTGGTCCTCACGGGCCTCGCGACGGCCGTCGTCCCCGGTACCGGTCTGCTCACCGCCCGGCACGCCCGGTCCACGCCCACCGCGGGCCTCCTGTTCGTGGCGGCCGGCACGGCCACCGCCGCCGTCGCCGCCGCGCGGGGGAACGAGCCCCTCGCCCTCCTCGCCGCGATCGTGCTCGGCGCGGGCTACGGACTGGCCCTCACCCACGGGCTCACCCGCACAGCCGCCCTCGCCCCGCCCCACCGGCTCGCCCGCTGGACGGCCCGGTTCTGGGCGGTGGCCTACCTCGGTATGTTCACCCCGTACGTCCTCACGCTCCTCGGCCGCCTCACGACGACGCCGGTGCTGCTCGCGGCCGTCGCACTGCTCGCCCTGGCCCACGCCGGGTTCGCCGCGTTCCAGGCCGGCCGGCCGACGCGAGCCCGCACGCCGTGACACGTTCCGGCGCCGCCGAATGAGCCGTCGAGCCGCCGAACGAGCCGTAGGGGAATGCATCGGGGATTCGTCCCGCCCATGACAGCGCCGCCGGGCCGGGGCGCGGGGCCTCGCTCCGGGCCGAGGCCCGGTCAGCTGCGCCAGACCGGCGGAGTCGGCAGGGGGCCGGGCGGTTCGACGGCCAGTGACCCGCCGTCGGTCCGCCCGGTGAGCCAGCCCAGCAACTCCGCCGCAGGACCGGTCACCCGTGGCCCCGCTCCGGCTCCGACCACCCGTGGGACCCGGTCCTCGACGGCGACCAGCGTCATCGGCGGGGCGGCGGGGTCGTCGCGCAGACGTTGCACGGTCGTCCTAAGCTCACGGGCGACGAGGAGGGCGGGCCAGCGGTCCGGGCCATGACCGGTGGCCAGGTCGGTGTGGTGGACCTCCACCTCGCGCAGCATGCTCCCGACGGCCCCGCGCACCGGCCGCAGGCCGCCGCCGAGCCAGCGCACCGGCACCTCCCAGGCGTCCGCCGGGTGGTCGCCGGCCGCGGCGAGGAAGCCGCGCAGCGCGGTCTCCATGTCGTCGACGAGGACGGCGGCGGGCCGGCCGGCACCCTCCTCGATCTCCCGCGCCCGCTGGGCTTCGTCGGCGTATTGCGGCAGGTCGAGCCCCGAGCGGGCGGCGGCGAGCAGCCGGTGGCGGGAGTCGGCGCTGCGGGCCAGATGGGTGAGGACGTGGGCGTTCGTCCACCCGGGCAGCAGCGACGGGGCCCGTACCTCCTCGTCCGACAGCACGGCGGCGGTCGCCAGCAACCGGTCGACGCGGGTGCGCAGCAGGGGCAGGAGCGAGGCGGGGCTGTCGGCGGGCATGGGTCTCCGATCGGTGACGACGCGTCGCCTCCCCTGTTCCCCGGCCGCGGCGCCCGGCACGTCGCTCGTCGGGCGGATGCGCGGAGCCGGCCCCGGAACGGGCGGGGCGCGAGGGCGGTACCGGCGTGGTGAAGTACCGGCGGAGATCCCGTGGAGGTGGTGTCGGTGGGTCCGCTTATGCTGCACCGGACGATCACGCGGAACCTGGGGAGGGCGCGGCATGTTCGACAAGCTGTTCGGGGAGAGACCGGCGGCGGATCCGCACGCCCTGCCCGTCCCGCGGTGGCAGAGGAACGGGATGTACACCCTGCGCGCGCTCGGCGACGCGCGCGTGCTGACGCTGGTGGACGCGGCGGCCGCGGGTGACTGGGCGGGGGTCAGGGCGGCGCTGGCCCCCTTCGACCTGGGCCGCGACGATCAGGTCCTCGGTGAGCTGGCCGACGTCAGTGGTGTGCAGGACTGGATCGGCCGGGCCGTCGAGGAGGACAAGGAACACCGGGCGACGGCCCTGCTGATCTCCGGCGCGCGCCACATCGTCTGGGGCTGGGAGGCGCGGACCCGCGCGCGTGCCGCGGACGTCACACAGGAGCAGTGGAGGGTCTTCCACGAGCGCCTCCAGCTCGCCGAGGAACAGCTCTTCGAGGCCGCCGAGTTGCGGCCGGACTGGGTCACGCCATGGCGCCGCCTCCTCACCTCCGGCCGCGGCATGTCGCTGGGCCCCGCCGTCAACGAGACCCGGCTCGACGCCGCCCTGCGCCGCGCTCCGCTGGACCTGGAGACCCACGTCCAGTGGGTGTCGCAGTTGCAGCCCCGCTGGGGCGGCGAGCCCGGCGAGGCCCTGGCGTTCGCCCGCCAGGCGTTCGCCGCCGCGCCCGACGGCCATCGACTCGGATGCGTGATCGCCATGGCGCACATCGAGGACTGGGTCGAGACCGGACGCGATAACTGCCTCATGACCCCCGAGATCCAGGACGAGTTGCTGGAAGCGGCCGAGCGCAGCATCCTGCACCCCGCCTATGTGCGGCGGCCCGGCTGGCAGCACGACTTCAACATGTTCGCCATGGCCTTGTCCCTGGCCTGCGAGCGCATCGCGCTGCCGCTCGTCTTCCGCGAGCTGAAGGGCGCCTACACCGCGTGGCCCTGGCAGTACATGGGACAGCCGGAAAAGGCGTACGCCCGCGCCCGGAGCAATGCCTGAACCCGCTGCCCACCCGCCGCTCATCTCACCCCGGACTGCCCGATGACTCTGCCCGACACCCCTTCGAGCCCGGCCGGCACCGATCGCACCTTCCAGGTGGATCTGCGCGGCCTCGTCGACCTCCTCTCCCACCACCTCTACTCCAGCCCCCGCGTCTACCTGCGCGAACTCCTGCAGAACGCGGTGGACGCAACGACCGCGCGGTACGGCCTCGAACCGGCCGCCACCGACGGCGCGTTCGGCATCCGCCTGTACGCCGACGGTTCGCACGTGCGCGTGGAGGACGACGGAGTCGGTCTCACGGAGGCCGACGTGCACGCCTTCCTCTCCACGATCGGCCGCAGCAGCAAGCGCGCCGAGGCGATAGCCGAGCAGCGCGCCGACTTCATCGGCCAGTTCGGCATCGGTCTGCTCTCCTGCTTCCTGGTGGCGGACGAGATCCATGTCCGCAGCCGCTCCGCCCGCACCCCGGACGCCCCCGTCGTCGAGTGGCGGGGCCGCGGCGACGGCAGCTACTCCGTGCGCACCCTGCCCGCCTCCGCCCGCCCGCGGCCCGGCACCACCATCACGCTGACGCCCCGCGCCGACGCGCAGGAGTGGACCCGGCCGGTGCGGGTGCACGCGCTGGCCCGGCACTTCGGCTCCCTGCTGCGCCACCCGGTCACCTTCGACGACGGCACGGGCGGTCCGGGCGCGGCCGTCAATCCCGAGCCCGCACCCTGGGCGCGCGCGTACCCCACGCCGGGAGCACGCACCCGCGCGCTGGCCGCGTACGGCGAGGAGGTCTTCGGCTTCACGCCGCTGGACACCATCGAACTCGATCTGCCCGCCGTGGGCCTGAGGGGCGTCGCGTGCGTGCTCCCCGAGGCGGTGCCGGCCGGGCGCCGCCACGGCCACCGCGTGCACGTCAAGGGCATGCTGCTGGCCGAGCAGGCCGAGGAGATCCTGCCCGAGTGGGCGTTCTTCGTCCGCTGCGTCGTCGACGCCGAGAGCCTGCGCCCGACGGCGTCCCGCGAGTCCCTGTACGAGGACGACACCCTCGCCGCGGTCCGTGACGCCCTCGCCGAACGGCTGCGGGCGTGGATCGCCCGGATCGCCGCCAGCGACCCCGAACTCCTCGGCAGCTTCCTCCGCGTCCACCACCTGGCCGTGAAGTCGCTGGCGGTGCACGACGACGAGATCATGCGGATGCTGCTGCCCTGGCTGCCGTTCGAGACCACCGACGGACACGCCACGCTGGACGAGTTCGCGCGCACCCACCGCACCGTCCTCGTGACGTCCAGCGTGGAGGAGTTCCGGCAGGTCGCGGCGATCGCCTCGGCCGCCGGGCTCGGGGTCGTCAACGGCGGCTACACCTACGACCGTGAACTGGTCCACCGGCTGCCGGAGATACGGCCGGAGGTCAGCGTCGCCGACCTCGACCCGGCGACGCTCACCGCTCACCTCGACTCCGTCGACCGGGAGACGGAACTGGCCGCCGCGTCCTACCTGGCCCTGGCCCGTGACGCCCTCGCGGTCTTCGACTGCGACGTCGCGCTGCGCACCTTCCAGCCCGCTTCCGCGCCCGCCCTCCTCCTCGACAGCCGCGAGGCCCGGCACGAGCGCACCCGCTCCCAACTCGCCCGCGAGCAGCAGGGCGGCGTGTGGGGCGACATCCTGGGCCACCTGCGGCAGGAGGCCCCGCGCGCCCAGCTGATCCTCAACCAGCTCAATCCCCTGGTCCGGACGGCCGTCGCCATCGACGAGCCCGAACTCGCCCGCACCAGCGCCGAGGCCCTCTACGGCCAGGCCGCGATGCTGTCCAGGCGCCCGCTCAGGCCCGCCGAGTCGAGCCTCATCAACCGCTCCTTCCTCGACCTCCTCGCCCACGCCCTCCGCAAGGACAGCTGACGATGCCGACCGCACCCCAGACCACCGACGAGCTGTACCGGGCGCTCGAGGAGAACGACCGGCGCCCCTACGGCCGTACCCGCACCGTCACCGCCGAGGAACTGGTCGACGCCGCCGAGCGGTTCGCCGACCCCGTCCCGCTCGTGCACGCGCTCCTCGAACTCCAGGAGGCGTACAACTACGGCGCCGAACCGCGGAAGTCGCCCGTCGTCTTCGCCCGCCTGCTGACCCTCTTCGACGAGCAGCCCGACGTCTTCGACGAGCGGCTGCGCCACACGCTGTTCTGGCGGTTCAAGTGGGTGGCGCACGCCCTGCGCGCGCTGCCCGAGGTACCGCTGACCGGCCTTCGCCAGTGGCTGACGGAGATGCGCGACCGGTACGAGAAGGCCGGCCTCGGCCTCCAGCCCTACTACGGGCAGGCCTACCAGCTCGCCGCCCACGTCGGCGAGGGCACCGACCTCGCCTACGAGCTGTGGGCGGCCCGGCCCCGCACCGGGCTCAGCGACTGCGAGGCCTGCGAGATCTGCGAACGCGCCCTGTACCACCTCGCGGCGGGCGACGACGAGCGGGCGCTGCGCACCTGGGAGCCCGTCCTGGCCGGGGCGGAGTCCTGCCAGGAGGAGCCCGCCCGCTCCATCTCGTACGCGCTGCTTCCGCTGCTGCGTACCGGCCACGCCGACCGGGCCCGCGCACTGCACCTCACCGGCTACCGGGCCTGCCGCCGCAGTTCCTCGATGTCCGGGGAGGTCGGCCGGCACCTGGAGTTCTGCGCGCTGACCGGCAACGAGGCACGCGGCCTGGAACTGCTCGCCGAGAACCGGAACCTGTTCGACGACGTCGACTCGCCGCTGGACCTGCTCGACTTCCTCACCGGAGTGGAGGTCCTCCTGCAGCGCGTCGATCTCCTCGGCCACGGCGAACTGCGCGTCGCCGGGTACGCGGGCCGCACCTGGACGGTGACCGGCCTGCGCGCCGAGGTGCGCGACCGCGCCGACGACCTCGCCGCCCGCTTCGACGCCCGCAACGGGACCACGGCCCACACCGACCGGCGCAGGGCCCGCCTCGACCGCGCCCCCCTCCTGGACGCACTGGAACTGACCCTGCGCACCCGCGGCCTCGACGACATGGCCCCGGTCGCCGCGCCCGCCGCCCGCGCGGCGGCCGCCCTCCCCGAGACGCTGCCCGAACTGATCCTCCGGGCCCGGGAGTCGGACGAGCGGGGCCATCCGGACGCGACGGCCTGCTGGGCGCGGCTGCGCACGCTCGTCGCCGCCCCCGACTACGCCCACCCCGACGACCCGGCCCTCGGACCGCTGGTACTGCTGCGCGCGGACCTGCTGGCCGACGAGGCGAGCCTGGCGGGCGACAAGGACGAGTTCGACGCGGCCGCCGCCCGGTACGAGGAGGCCGCGAGCCTGTACGACGAGGCCGGAGCGCCGGGGCACGCGGTCCTCGCCCGCGCCTGCGCCCTGCTCCTCGCGGCACGGGTCCCCGAGGAGCGGGGCGACGGTGCCGAGGCGCAGGCCGCCGCGCTGACCGCGGCCCACGCCGCTCTCGTGGAGCTGCACGAGAAGACGTCCGGCCTCGCCCCGTACCAGGAGGCCCGTCTGCTGCGGCTGCGGGCGACCGCGCTCGGCCTGCGGTTGCAGACGTCGAGGAACGAGGAGCACATCGCGCCCGTCCTCGCCGAGGCGGACCTGCTGCTGGCCTTCGCCACCCGGCACGAGATCGACGGGCAGATCTCCGGCGCCCTGATGCTGCGGGCCAGTACGTACGCCCTCTCCGGCGAGCTGCCCGTCGCGGCCACGGAGATCGACGCCCTCCTCGACCGGCTGAGGGCGCACGGCCCCGCCTGGCACCTGCCCCGCACGCTGGGGCTGCGCGGCCGGATACGGCTCGGCCTCAAGGACGCGCAGGCCGCGCACGCGGACCTGACCGAGGGCCTGCGACTGGCCTCCGACTGGCCCTCCGGCACGCTCGGCACCGCCCGCCTCCACGGTGATCTGGCCGAGGCGTGCATGCGCCTGGGCCGGCCCGACGAGGCACTGCGGCACCTGACGCGCTCGGCGGAGACGGAACTGCGCCACGGCAGCCGGACGGACGCGTTCTGCGCCTACGCCAACGCGGCGCAGCTCGGCCTCGACCTCGGCCGCATCGAGGACTGCATCGCTCTGCTCGACTCCCTCCTGGCCGAACCGGACGTCACCGCCGGCGCGCTGGACGACCGGCTCGTCGCCCAGTTGCGCCTGACCCGCGCCCGCGCCCTGCACGCCGGGGAGGACCTCAAGGCCGCCAAGGTGGAGTTCGCCGCCCTCGCGGCCGAGTCGGCCGGCTGGGACGACGACCCGGGGAGCCACGCGATGATCGCCGCGGAGACCGCCGTGCTCCTCGCGGAGTCCGGCGAGTTCGGCCGCGCACGCGAGGCCGCGGACCAGGCCCTCGCCGCCCACGTCCGGGCCCCGCGCTACGAGCAGCTCAGCAACTGCCTGCGCGAACTCGCCCGCCTCCAGGCCGAGCGGCAGGGGGCCGAGGGCCTGGCCGGAGCCCTTGCCTTCCTCGCCGACGCGGGAAGGATCGCCGACGAGGCCCGCGCCGCGAACCACCGGGCGCGCGGCCGCGGCCTGGACAGCGCCCTCGCCTACGAGCACGGACGGGTCAACGCCTACGCCGGGGAGTACAAGACCGCCCTGGCCGCCCTGGAGGAGGCCGTCACCCTGCTCGGCGAACCGGGCGCCGACGAGAACCACGCCGGCGAGTGGGCCGAGTGCGTCCGTCTCGCGGCCGCCGTGGAGGGCATCTACCTGGAGCGCCCCGACCCCGCCCGCGCCCGCCTCGATGAAGCCCTCTCCCGTCTCACGGCCCTGGGGCACACCGAGGAGACCAAGCCGCTGACCTCGCTGGCGGCCCGGCTGCGCGAGGGCTGACCGCGCACCGCACGCGACCCCGTGGCGCAGACCGATGGGACAGCCCCGCTCGGCGGGGCTGTCCCATCGGCCTGCGCCGGTTGTCGAGCGCCGCGCGTCAGCGCTCGCGCGCCGATGCCGACAGGGCGGGGCGCGCGCCCCCGTCAGAGGTCGTGCCCAGGCGGGCGAGGGCGGCGGCGCCCACCGGTACGGCGTCGGTGCCGAGTCCCGCCCGGACCAGGCGGACGGGGTGACCGCTGACCGGGGGCTCCTCGGCGAGCCGGGCGAGGACGGCCGGTTCGAGCAGGTGCCAGGCGCGGCTGACGCCGCCGCCGATCACCACCGTGGTGATGTCGACGAGGCCGGCCGTCATGACGACCGCCCGGGCGAGCCCGGCGCCCGCCGCGCGGAACACCGCGAGGGCGTCCTCGTCGCCGTGCGCGGCCGCGTCGGCGACCTCCCGCGCGGTGCGGCGAAGGCCGGTGCGCTCGGCGTAGCGCGCGCCGATGGAGCGGCCGGAGGCCAGCGTCTCCAGGTGGCCGCGGCCGCCGCAGGTGCAGCCCAGGTCGCCGAACCCGGGGATGTGCCCGATCTCGCCGGCCGCGCCGTGCGGTCCGGCGAACAGCCGGCCGTCCGTCCACACGGCGCCGCCCACGCCCGTACCCAACGCGATGCCCAGCACGTCGCGTTCGCCCCGGACCGCGCCCGAGGCCACCTCCCCGCGCAGGAAGGCGTTGACGTCGTTGTCGAGGTACGCCGGTACACCCAGGGCGTCCGCCACGGCCGCGGTGACCGGGAAGCCCGCCCAGCCGTGGAAGGAGTCGCTGGCCACCAGGATGCGGCCCGCGGCGGAGTCCACCACCCCGGCCGCGCCCACGCCGGCGCCGGCCAGCCGGCCGGGGACGCGGCGCAGCAGCGGTGTCAGCGCGCCGAGCGCGGCGTCGATCATGGCCTGTCCGCCACGGGCCGCCGGAGTGCCCGTCTCGGCCCGGGCCAGCACGGTGAGGTCGTCGTCGCAGAGCACCACCTGGGTGGTGGTCCCGCCGATGTCCACGCCGGCGTACAGCGTCCGGTCGTGCTCGCTCACGCCTCGCCCTCCGTGCGTCCGGCCGCCAGGGTGGCCAGGCGCTCGGCTCTGCGCCCGCGCTGGACCACCGGGTCGGGCACCGGAACGGCGGCCAGCAGCCGCCGGGTGTAGCCGGTCTCCGGGTGCAGCAGCGTCGTGCCGGTGGGTCCCTGTTCCTCGATCCGCCCGGCCCGCATGACGGCGACCCGGCGGGCGAAGTGCTGGACGACGGCGAGGTCGTGGGAGACGAACAGGCAGGCGAAGCCCAGTTCGTCCTGGAGCTCGGTGATGACCTCCAGCACGGACTCCTGCACGCTCACGTCGAGGGCGCTGGTGGGCTCGTCGGCGACCAGCAGCCGGGGTTCGAGCACCAGGGCGCGGGCCAGGCTGACCCGCTGGCGCTGCCCGCCGGAGAGCTCGCCGGGGGCGCGGCGGACGATGTCGCGGGGCAGCCGGACCCGGTCGAGCACGGCTTCCACACGGCCGCGCCGGTCCTGCGCGGACAGCTCACGGCGGTGCACCCGCAGCGGCTCGGCGACGCACTCGCCGACCGTCATCCTGGCGTCGAGCGAGGCGACCGGGTCCTGGAGCACCACGCCGATGCCGGACCGCAGCGCCCGGCGGGCGCGGGAGCGGGTGCGGGCGAGGTCGGCGCCGAACAGGGACACGGTGCCGGACGTCGGCGTGATCAGGCCGAGCGCGACCCGCGCCGCGGTGGACTTGCCGGAGCCCGACTCGCCCACCAGGCCCAGCGTCTCGCCGGGGCGGACGGCGAGCGAGACGTCGTCCAGGGCGCGCACCGCGCGCCTGCCGCGGCCGAACACCACGGAGACGCCGCGCAGTTCGACGACCGGTGCGACGTCGGTCGCGCTGCCGGATGCGCCCTCCGGGGCGGGCTCGCGGTCCGGGGCGGGCCGGTCGGCCTCGGCGACCGACAGCCGGGGCACGGCGGCCAGCAGCCGCCGGGTGTAGTCGTGCGAGGGGCGCAGCAGGACGTCCTCGACGGGGCCGGTCTCCACGATCCGGCCGTGGTACATCACCGCGACCCGGTCCGCGAAGTCGGCGACCACGCCCATGTTGTGGGTGACGAGCAGCACGCCGGTGCCGGTCTCGGCGGCGAGCCTGCGCAGCAGGTCGAGGATCTCGGCCTGCACGGTGACGTCGAGCGCGGTGGTCGGCTCGTCCGCGATCAGCAGCGCGGGGTCGTTGGCGATCGCCATGGCGATGACCACCCGCTGCCGCTGGCCCCCGGAGAGCTGGAAGGGGTAGGCGGCCGCGCGCTTCTCCGGCTCCGGGATGCCGACCCTGCGCAGCAGGTCGACGGCCTGGTCGGCGGCGTCCCGGGCGGAGACGTCGCGGTGGTTGCGGATCACCTCGGCGATCTGCTTGCCGATCCGGGTGAGCGGGTCGAGCGCGGTGGCCGGCTCCTGGAACACCATGGAGACGGTCCTGCCGCGCAGCGCGGCGAGACGGGCCTCGTCGGCGGCGACGATGTCGGTGCCGTCGATCACGGCCCGGCCGGTGACCCGGGCGTTGCCGGCCAGCAGCCCCATCGCGGCCAGCGCGACGGTGGACTTGCCGGAGCCCGACTCGCCGACCAGGGCGAGGGTCTCGCCGGGGCGGACGTGCAGGGACACGCCCCGTACGGCGGGCACCCGGGCGGACTCGGTGGTGAAGACGACGGCGAGGTCGTCGAGTTCGAGAATCGGCTCGGCCGTCGCAGCGGCACTGGCCTGGGTGGCGGTCATCCGCGTCCCCTCACGTCGAATGCGTCACGGAGCCCGTCCCCGATCGCGTTGAACGCCCACACCACCAGGATGATGGCCAGGCCGGGCGGCACGATGAGCCACCAGTAGCCGGAGTAGGCGGCGGTGAGCCCCGCCGAGAGCATGCCGCCCCAGTCGGTGGCCGGCGGCTGCACGCCCAGGCCCAGGTAGGAGACGTAGGCGACGAGGAGGATGGCGTCGGCGATCTGGAAGGTGGTGGCGACGATGACGGTCGACACGGAGTTGGGCAGGATGTGCCGCAGGATCGCGCGGGCGTGCGTGCCCCCGATGGCCCGCAGGGTCAGCACGTAGTCGCGGTTCTTCAGGGTCAGGGTCTCGGCCCGGATCAGCCGGGACGGCACCAGCCACGACACCAGGCCGAGGATGAGGATCAGACCGCCGAGGCCGGGTGTGGTGATGGCGGAGACCACCAGCAGGATGAACAGGGCGGGGATGGCGATGCCCGCGTCCACGATCCGCATCATCACCGCGTCGATCCAGCCGCCGGCGTAGCCCGCGGCCGCGCCCCACAGGGTGCCGATCACGGTGGCCAGGACGCCCGCGGCCAGACCGACGATCAGCGACACCTTGCCGCCGTACATCAGCCGGCCCAGCTCGTCGTGGCCGACGGCGTCGGTGCCGAGCCAGTGGGCGCCGCTGGGGGAGAGGTTGACCTGCTGGAGCGCGGTGTGGGTCTGGTCCGTGGAGTACACCAGCGGGCCCACGAAGCAGAACAGGACGAAGAAGGCCACGACGCACAGGCCGGCGACGGCGAGCCGGTTGCGCAGGAAGCGCCGGACGGCGAGCCGGGCGCCCGAGGTCTCACGGGGGGCGCCGGCCGTGCCGGGCGTCTCGGCCGGCTGGATGACGGTGCTCATGACCGGCCTGCCTTCACTCGGGGATCGATGATCCGCTGGACGATGTCGGCGAGCAGCGTGCCGACCACGGTGGCGACGGCGATGACCAGCACGCAGCCCAGCAGGACCGGGTAGTCGGAGGCCTGCGCGGCGGTCCAGAACAGCAGCCCCATGCCGGGGTAGTTGAAGAGCTGCTCCACCACCAGCGCACCGCCGAAGAGCACCGGCACGTAGTAGCCGAGCATGGCGACCACCGGGGTCAGGGAGTTGCGGAAGACGTGCCGCCGCAGGATGGCGCGGGGGCGGGAACCGCCGGCCCGCGCCGTCCTGACGTAGTCCTCGGAGAGGTTCTCCAGGGTGGCGGCGCGCATGTAGCGGCTGAACACCGCGACCATGGAGGCGGCGCCGGCGACCACCGGCAGCACCAGGGCCTGCGGGTCGGAGAACACCTGGGCGAGCGTGTCCCCCTGCGGCGCCTGGGACGGGAACCACGGCAGCACCTGGCTGAACAGCAGCACCAGGATCAGCCCGAGGAAGTACACGGGCGTGGAGTAGGCGATGAAGCTCAGCGTGGTGATGACGTAGTCCACCGGCTTGTTGCGCCGCACGGCCTGCCACATGCCCAGCGGGATCGCCAGGAGGAGGCCGATGACGGCCGACAGGACGGTGAGGACCAGGGTCTTGGGCAGCCGCTCCCCGATGAGCCGGGCGACCGGCGCGTTCAGGGTGTACGAGGTGCCGAGGTCGCCGTGCAGCAGCTGGTTCAGGTAGTAGAGGTACTGCACGGGCAAGGGCTTGTCGAGGCCCTGTTCATGGTTGAACCGGGCGATCTGCTGTGCCGTGGCCTGCGGGCCGAGGATGCCGCGGGCGGGGCCCCCGGGCAGGGCGTGCAGCAGACCGAAGACCACGATCGTCACGATGAGGATCACCGCGACGGCCTGGAGGACGCGTCTGATCAGGTACGAGGGAGTACTCATGTGTTTTCCGGTCGCTTCGGCTCAGGTGTGCGCGGGGTCGCCGGACGGGCTCACTTGTTCGTCCACTTCCACATGGCGGGGTGGAAGTTGGCGAGCGAGTCCTGGGCGAAGCCGCCCAGCCCGTCCCTGACCACGGAGACCTGGTAGTCGGGCTCCGGCAGCCAGATCACCGGCAGGTCCTCGGCCAGCGCGGCGCTGTACTTTTGGACGGCGGCGGTGGAGCCGGAGGTGGTGGTCTCGGTGATCAGCTTGTCCACCGACGGGTTGGAGTAGCTGCCGAAGTTGGAGCCGCCGCCGGTCTGGAAGAGCGCGTCACCGCTCGGGTACGCCGGGAAGTACCAGCTGCCCGCGGTGCCGAAGAAGGACAGCTGCCACTTGCAGCCCGACTGGCCGGAGGTGCACTGGCCGGCCTGCGAGAGGACGGAGTTGACCGGGGCGGTCTTGATGGTGAACTTGATGCCGGTCTTCGCGAAGGAGGACTGGAGCGCGCTCATCATGTTGTCGGTCACGGTCGAACCGGACTGGGACAGCACCTGCATCTCGAACGTGGTGCCCTTGGCGACGCCCGCGCCGCACTGGTCGCTGCCGCTGCCCGCGTGGTCGCACACCATGGTGCCGTTCCGCTCGGTCCAGCCGTGCGAGGTCAGCAGCTGCCTGGCCTTGGCGGTGTCGAACGGGTACGGGTTGTCCTTCTGCTTCGGGGAGACGAAGTCGGAGGCCTGGCCCTGGGGGATCGGGCCGTAGGTGGGGACCGCGGTGCCGTTGAAGACCACCTTGGACAGGCTGGTCTGGTCGACCGACATCTGGATCGCCTGGCGGGCGTACAGCTGCTTGAAGACGGCGCCCATGGCCGGGTTGTTGAAGTTGTAGGGCATATAGGTGATCGCCCAGCCCGCCCACGGCTTGACCGTGTAGCCCCGCGACTTGAAGGAGGCCTCCTGGCCGAGGTCGGTGGCGTTGATGTAGCCGTAGTCGACCGTGCCGGCCCGCAGCGCGTTCTCCTCGGCGTCGGTCGTGGTGAACGGCAGCAGGTTGACGTTCTTGATGTTGGCCTTGCCGCCGCCGTCGTACTTGGCGTTGGCGGTCAGCTCGACCTTGCCCGCGGTGGAGAAGGACTTGAGGGTGTAGGGACCGCTGACCGTCTTCCAGAGCGGGTCGGTGGCGTAACCGGAGATGTTCTTGGCGGCGTTGTTGAGGTACGTCCAGACCCGCTTGGCGCCGGCGGGGGTGCGGTCCAGGTCGGAGACGGCGCCGGAGTCGCTGGTCTTGTCCCAGACGTGCTGCGGCATCACGCGGATCATGCTCAACTCGTTGGCGAGCATCCACTGTTGGTTGTACGCCTTGTCGAACGTGATCGTGAGGTGCGTGTCGTCGACGATCTTCAGAGAGGTCCAGTTGTCCGGCGCCTTGCCCGGGCTGTAGCTTGCCCAGTCGGCCTTGTCGGCCTTCACCAGGTTGAACCAGAACTCGACGTCGCGCGAGGTGATCGGCTTTCCGTCGCTCCAGTGCCGGTTGCCGAGGGTGATCGTGACGCTCTTGCCGTCCTTGCCGAAGTCCGCGGCGGTGGCGAGGGAGTTGTCCTTGTTCCAGCCGACCTGGCCGGTGGAGCCGTCGTAGGCGATCAGCGGCTCCCAGAGGACCTGGGATATGGAGGAGTTGTTGGTGTTGAGGTGTGCGGCCGTGCCGACCGGGAGGATCCAGTTCGGCGTGAAGTTCGCCGGAAGCGCGTAGTTGATGGTGTCGCTGGAGTTTCTGCCGGACGACGAGGTGCCGCCCCCGGAACAACCGGTGAGCAGGGCGCCGGACGTGACGGCGGCGCCTGCGACGAGGGCCCAGCGGCGGCCGGTCGCCGTACGAGCAAGAAACATGATTCTCCTCGGATCGAAAAAACCCGCGATGCGTCCCGGTGCAGGCCGGGGCGGGCGCCGGAGGGATCGGCGCCGCGTGGTGGACAGTCAACGACCCACGCGCCGAACAAACAAACACGAATTAATAACAAGTAAGTTTCTGCGGTTCTGACATAAGCCCTTGAGGGCTTGTCCGGTTCCCGAAAGCACAGCCTTTGATGTGATTTGCCGGGCTGCCTGTCACGGCAATGACGTCCAAGAAGTGGTTCCCGTCCGCGTTGTGCGGGCGTACTGTCTGCGTCACACCAACTGTTGCGGAAGTTACTTCGTACATGACTGAAATAAGTGCCCCGAACCGCCAGCCCGCGAAAGGGACTTCCCCCCTCGCCGTCCGGGTCCTGGAACTCGTGGCCTCGGGCCAGGCGTCGTCGCGCGCCGAACTCGCCGCACTGCTCGGCGCCGCCGCCTCGACCGTCTCCGTCGCCGTGGGTCAGCTGGTCGAGCGCGGGCTGATCGCCGAGGAGGGCACCCAGTCGTCCACCGGCGGGCGCCCCCGCAAGGTGCTGCGGCTCGGCGGCACCGACGAGTTCGCCGTCGCCGCCGACCTCGGCGGCCGGCACGCCCGGATCGGCGTGGTGCTGCCCGGCGGCCGGCTGGGCGAGGTCTCCACCGTGCCGTTCGTCATCGCCGACGGCCCCGAGCAGGCGCTGCCCCGGCTCGCCGAAGCCCTGGAGGCGCTGGCCGAGGAGCGCGGACGCGACCGGATGCGGGCCGTCGGGCTCTCCCTGCCGGGCCCCGTGGACATCGAAGCGGGAGCCGTCGTGCTCCCGTCGCGGATGCCCGGGTGGAACCGCTTCCCGGTCGCGGCCTGGCTGGAGGACCGTTTCGGCGTGCCGAGCGCGGTCGACAACGACGCCAACTGCATGGCGATGGGCGAGCACACGGTACGGCCCGCCGAGCACCGGCAGTCGATCATGGTGAAGATGGGCTCGGCGATCGGGGCCGGCGTCATCGTCGACGGCCGCCTCTACCGGGGCGCGACCGGCGCCGCCGGCGACATCACCCACATCCGGATCGACGGCGCCGCCGACATCCCCTGCTCCTGCGGCAAGACCGGCTGCCTGGAGACCGTGGCCTCCGGCGCCGCCCTGGTGCGCATCCTGCGCGAACGCGGCGCCGACGTCGGCTGCATCGAGGACGTCGTACGCCTCGCCGTCGACGCCAACCCCGAGGCCACCGGCGCGGTCCGCCGGGCCGGGGAGCACCTCGGGCAGGTCCTCGCCGCCAACGTCAACTTCTTCAACCCGGACGCCGTCTACCTCGGCGGCATCCTCTCCACCCTCGAACCCTTCGTCGCCGCGGTCCGCAGCCAGCTGTACGAGAGCTGCCACCCGCTGGTCACCGAGCACCTCACCATCGAACGGGCCCGCCTGGGCGCGGACGCCGGAGTCGTCGGCGCCGGACAGTTCGCCCTGCAACAGGGCATGGCCCACGCCGTGCGCGACTTCGGCGGCACCGGGCCGGGCGCCGCGCGCCCCGGCCGCGCCGCCCCCCGCACCCGCTGACGCACCACACCCCTACGAGGAGCCATGTCGGAATCCCGCACCGCCGCCGCCCGCCCACACGCGCAGAAACTCCGCCCTCCCCCTAGCGGCACA
>NZ_VOGW01000105.1:57011-64536 GCF_007896895.1 Streptomyces misionensis
CCGACGTGCTCGGCCGTTACCCCTTCCTCGCCCCCGGCGAGGAGCTGCGCGAGGCCGCCGACTGGCACGGCGCGCTGGTGGGCAAGTCGCTGCCGGGCGGCATGGTCACCGCCGCCGCCTGGTCCGCGCTCACCGACGAACTCGTCGACCGGCTCGCCGCGCTGCCCCCGCTCGACGGCCTCTGGTACGACATCCACGGCGCGATGAGCGTGGAGGGCGTCGAGGACCCCGAGGCCGTCCTGTTGGCACGCATCCGCGCCACCGTCGGCCCCGACGTGATCGTCTCCACCTCGATGGACCTGCACGGCAACGTCTCCCGTGAACTCGCCCACCGCAGCGACCTCATCACCTGCTACCGGATGGCCCCGCACGAGGACCACATGGAGACCAAGGAGCGCGCGGTGCGCAACCTGGTCGACCTGCTCGCCACCGGCGCCCCCCGCCCGGTGAAGGCGTGGGTGCCGGTCCCGGTGCTGCTGGCCGGAGAACAGACCTCCACCCGCATCGAGCCCGCGAAGAGCGTGTACGCGGCGGTCGACGAGGTCGAGGCCATGGCCGGGGTCACCGACGCGGCGATATGGGTCGGCTACGCCTGGGCCGACGCGCCCCGCAACCGCGCGGCCGTCGTGGTGACCGGCCCCGACCGCGAGGCGGTGGCGGCCGGTGCCGAACGCCTCGCCCGGGGCTTCTGGGAGGCCCGCCACGACTTCGGCTTCGTCGCCCCGACCGGGACCTTCGACGGCCTCCTCGACGAGGCCCTGCGCTCGGCCCACCGGCCCTACTTCATCAGCGACACCGGCGACAACCCCACCGCGGGCGGCGCCGGCGACGTCACCTGGGGCCTGACCCGGCTGCTGGAGCGCCCGGAGTTCCAGAAGGACGACGGACCGACCGTCCTGTACGCCTCGGTGCCCGGCCCCGCCGCCGTCGACACCGCGGTCGCCGCCGGCGTGGGCGCGACCGTCACCGTCACCGCCGGGGCCGAGGTGGACGACCGGCACGCCGGTCCCGTCACCCTCACGGGCGTGGTGCACGCCATCCGGCACGGCGACCGCGACGCCGAGACCGAGGTCGTGATCCGCGTCGGCAGCGTGTACGCGATCCTCACCCGGCTGCGCAAGCCCTACCACCACGAGCACGACTTCACCGACCTGGACCTCGACCCGCGCTCCGCCGACATCGTCATCGTGAAGATCGGCTACCTGGAGCCGGAACTGTTCGACATGGCCGCGGCCTGGAAGATGGCCCTCACCCCCGGTGGCGTCGACCAGGACCTGGTACGGCTCGGCCACCACCGCATCCGCCGGCCCATGTTCCCCTTCGACCGCGACATGGCCGACCCGGACCTGACGGCCCGGATCATCCCGGCCGCCGACCGGCCGCTCACCGGGGACGACGAGTGACGGACCGCACCGCTGCCGCCCCCCACCAGGACCGGCCCGCCGCCCCGGACGGCACCGGTACGCCGCGAGCCGCCCTGGAGATCGCCGTCACCTCCCCGGCCGGCGCCCGCGCCGCCCGCGACCACGGTGCGGACCGGGTCGAACTCTGCACCGGGCTGGAGCTGGGCGGCCTGACCCCGTCGGCGGCCTCGGTGGAGGCGGTCGCCGCCACCGGGCTGCCGGCGCACGCCCTGGTGCGGTGCCGGCCCGGCGACTTCGTGTACGACGCCGAGGAGATCGCCCTGATGGCCGCCGAGGTCCGCTCGGTCGTCGCGTCCGGCGCCGCCGGCGTGGTCGTCGGCGCGCTGACCGCCGAGGGCGCCCTGGACACCGGTGCCGTCACCCGCCTGGCCGATGCCGCCCGTGACGCCGCACGCGACCGGGGGCGCCCGGTGGAGATCACCCTGCACCGGGCGATCGACCAGTCCGCGGACCCGGTCGCCGTCGCGGCCTCGCTCCCCGCACTGGGGATCACCCGGGTCCTCAGCTCCGGCGGCGCGGCCACCGCGGCCGCGGGGCTGGCCACCCTCGCCGCCATGACCGCCGCCGCCCCCGGTGTGCAGGTGATGGCGGGCGGCGGCGTGCGCACCGCCGACATCCCCGCCCTGGTGGCCGCGGGGGTGGCCGCCGTTCACCTGTCCGCCAAGACCCGGGCCGAACCCCGGCGCGGCGGCACCTGGACACCCCTCGGCGTCGCGGGCGCCTGCGCCGCCGACGACACCCACTTCGTCACCGATCCGGAGGTGGTGGCCGAGGCCCGGCGGGCACTGGACGCCGCAGCCGGGCGCCCGGCGGCGTCCGGCGGGACCAGCCGACCGGCCCTTCGCTGAAGGGAGTTCACGACGCGGTGAAGGCGCGCGCGGCGGGCGGATGCGGTCAGGAACGGTATCCCACCGTCGTGAGGGTGACGGCGGGCGCGTCGTACGTCGCGTAGTAGTGGCTGCTCATCCCCGAGAAGCGGGCGCCGTCCCCGGTGGCCAGGTGGTGCTCCTCGCCCTCGACGACCAGGGCGACCGCGCCGGACAGCACGACGACGTACTCCACCGAACCGGCACCGTGCGAGCTGAGCTGGCTCTGCGCGTGCGGGTGCAGACGGGTGCGGTACATCTCCGTGCGCCGTGGTTCGGGGTCGGCGAACAGCAGGTTGACGGAGGTCTCGTCGGGCGGCTCCGGCAGCTGGGCGGCCCGGACGATCTCGGGGCGCAGCAGCGGCCGGCGCAGCAGCTCGTCGCAGGTGGTCTCCAGCGCCGTCGCTATCCGGACCAGCACGTCCACCGTGGGGTTGGCCTCGGAGCGCTCGATCTGCGAGAGCAGCGCCTTGCTGACGCCGGTGCCGGCCGACAGCTCGCGCAGGCTCAGACCCCGCGCGAGCCGCAGCCGGTGGAGGTTCCCGGCGAGCGAGGCGCGGACCGTGTCGGCCGGTGACGCCGGGGACGCGGCCGGGGGCGGGACGGCGGCAGGGGGCGTCGTCTCGGTCACCGGTCCCTCGCTGTTCATCCGTTGGGTGTCCGTGCGGCGGGCCGACGGCAGGTCAGCGGCCCACTCTAGTCGGCGACTTCCCGCTCGGGCACCGCGGCGAGGAGCCGCCGGGTCTCCTCGTGGCGCGGGTGGTCCAGCACCTCCGCCGTGGTCCCCTCCTCCACGACGCGTCCACGGGACAGCACGGCGACCCGGTCGGCGATCTGCCGCACCACGGCCAGGTCGTGGGTGATGAAGAGGACGGCGAAGTTCTGGCTCCGCCGCAACTCGGCCAGCAGCCCGAGGATTTGGGCCTGCACCGAGACGTCCAGGGCGGCCACGGCCTCGTCGCAGATCAGGAGCCTCGGCCGGGCGGCGAGCGCGCGCGCCACCGCGACCCGCTGGCGCTCACCCCCGGACAGGGCGGCGGGACGCCGGTCCGCGTAGTGCGCGGGCAGGCCCACCTGGTCCAGGAGGGCAAGTACCGCCTGGTCCCGATCGCCGTCCACGGCAAGGCCGTTGCGCCGCGCGGCGGCGAGCGCCTCGCGCAGGGTGGCGCCCACGGTGCGCAGCGGGCTCAGGGACGCGTACGGGTCCTGGAAGACGATCTGGGTGTGGGCCGCGAGCCTGCGCCGGTCCGCCGGGCCCGGCCTGCCGCCCGCGCGCAGTTCCACCGGCCCGCTGCGCACGGTTCCGGAGTCGAACGTCTCCAGCCCGATGGCGATGCGCGCGAGCGTCGTCTTGCCGGACCCCGAGCGCCCGACGAGGGCGGTGATCTCACCCGCCGGAACCGTCAACGACACATCCGACAGCGCCTGGTGCCCGGCGTCCGCTCCGGTGCCGAACCGGCGGCCGACACCCTCGACCACCAGGGCGGCGTCGGACCGCCGAGGGCCTGCGTGCGGGGCGCCCGCCGTCCGCTCCTCCCGGGCCTGCCGCGGGCCGGCGTCCCCGGTGTCCTCCCCGGCCGCACCCGGCAACGCGGTGAGCGCGCCGATCCTCGCGCACGCCGTACGCCGGCGGTCCGCGCCCGGCGCGCCAGCGGGCGGGGCGGCCAGGGTGAGCGGCGCGGTGCGGCACTCGGCCGCCACATGGGCGCAGCGAACGGCGAACGGACAGCCCGCGCCCCGGCTGCCGGGCGGCGGGACGGACCCGGGGATCGACGGCAGGGGGTCCTTGCGCCGGAACACGGAGGGCTCCGAGGCGAGCAGCGCCGCCGTGTAGGGGTGCTGCGGCGCGGCCTGGACGTCGCCCGCCGGGCCGTGCTCCAGCACACTGCCCGCGTACAGCACGTAGATCCGGTCGCAGGAGG
Organism: Streptomyces misionensis; assembly: GCF_007896895.1. GTDB lineage: Bacteria > Actinomycetota > Actinomycetes > Streptomycetales > Streptomycetaceae > Streptomyces > Streptomyces misionensis_A. The sequence goes on from NZ_VOGW01000105.1 coordinate 61,224, forward strand.
AGAACGCCACCCGCAGGTCGTGGGTGATCAGGACCAGCCCCATGGCCCGCTCGTGCCGCAGCCGGCCGAGCAGAGCGAGCACGGCGGCCTGGTTGGCCGAGTCGAGCGCGGTGGTCGGCTCGTCCGCGATCAGGAGATCGGGGTCCGCGGCCAGGGCGGCGGCCGTCGCGGCACGCTGGAGCATGCCGCCGGACAGTTCGTGCGGGTAGCGGTCGGCGATCTCCGCGGGCAGCCCGACCTCGGCGAGACGCCGGACCACCTCGGCCCGGCGGGCGGCCCGGGCGGCGCGGCCCCGGCGCGGGTGCTCCTCCTCCCGCAGCCCGTCCGCGATCTGGCGCCCGCAGGTGAGCTGGGGGTGCAGCATGGTGAACGGGTCCTGCATCAGCAGCGCCACGCGCCGCCCGCGCAGGGCGCCGCGGGCGCGCGGGCCGAGCCCCAGGACGTCCTGGCCGCCGAGGGAGACGGTGCCGCCGGTGACCGTCACACCGTCCGGCAGCAGCCCGGTGACGGCGCGCACGGCGAGGGACTTGCCGCTGCCCGACTCACCGACCACACCGACGCATTCGCCGGGGGCGACGGCGAAGGAGACCCCGTCGACGATGGAGTGCCGTGCGCCCGCCGTGGCGGCGATGCGCAGCCCGTCGACGTCGAGCAGTGACGCGGTCGGCGTTCCGGCGCCGGGTCCGGGTTCGGCGGTGGGGGTGGATGTGGTCATCACGCATTGCCTCGCTTGGAGAACACCTCGAGCACCCGGTCCCCCAGATGGTTGAGGACGACCGCGGAGAGGACGATGAGGACCGCCGGCGCGAGGGCCGCGCTGGGGTTGGTGTAGAGCAGGTCCCGGTTCTCGGCGAGCATGCGCCCCCAGTCCGGCGCGCCCGGCGGGACCCCGAGGCCGAGGAAGGACAGCGAGCTGAGCGCGACGACGGAACCCGCGAAGTTCAGCAGGGTGTTCGCGACGGCCACCGGCAGCGTGTTGGGCCAGATGTGCCGCAGCATCACGGTGCGGCGGGGCAGCCCGAGCGTCTCCGCGGCCTCCACGTACGGCAGGTGCCGCTGCTCGCGGACGGCCGTGCGCACCAGCCGGATGTCCGACGGCGAGGTCAGCACCATCAGCGCGCACACGGCGAGCGCGTAGCCGCCGCCCCCGATGCCGGCCACCACCAGGGTGACGAGCAGCGCGGGCACGGCGAGCAGCAGATCGGCCCAGCGCCGTACCAGCATGTCGGTCCAGCCGCCCAGGTATCCGGCGAGCAGGCCGAGGACGTTGCCGATCAGCATGGAGCCGAGCGCCACCAGTGCGGCGCCGGTCAGGGTGGACCGCGCGCCCGCGATCGTCATCTCGGCGATGTCGCGGCCGAGCGCGTCGGTGCCGAGGAGGTGCCCGCCCCCCGGCATCCGGGCCCCGGCGGCGATGTCCTGGGCGTCCCAGCCGGGCAGCAGCGACTGCCCGAAGGCGGCGGCGGCCAGCAGCAGTACGGCGACGGCGGCACCGGCGGCGGTCAGCGGCCGGATGCGCGGCCGGGGCCGCCGTGCGGTGGTGCCGGTCCTGTCCGCGGGTCCGGCCGCCGTCGGGTGGTCCGTCATCGCGCGTTCCCCTTCCCCGTGCGGGCGGGCCGCAGCCGCGGGTCGATCAGCGGCTGCGCGAGGTCCGTGACGAGCCCCGCGAGGACGACCAGCGTCGCGATGAACAGCGCCTCGGCCTGGACGAGCGGCACGTCCCGGTAGGTCACGGACTCCACCAGCAGGGAGCCCAGGCCGGGCAGGGCGAAGACCTGCTCCACCAGCACGGTTCCGGCCAGCAGGTAGGCGACGACGAGACCGACACCGGTGAGGACCGGCACCAGGGCGCCGCGCAGCACGTAGTCCACCAGGATGCGGCGCTCCGGCACACCCCGGGCGCGGGCGAACACCACGTGTTCCTTGGCGAGTTCGCGGATCACGGCCGCCCGGGTGAGCTTGAGCAGGACCGCCGTGACACTCAGCGCGAGGGTCACCGCCGGCAGCACCAGGTGGTGCAGCCGGTCGCCGCCGCCCTGGCCGGGGCCGTAGGCGGGGAACCAGCGCAGCATCAGGGAGAAGAGGTAGATGAGCACGAGGCCGCCCGCGAAGGCCGGTGTGGACAGGGCGACCAGGCCGGCCGTCTGCACCGCGCGGTCGGTCGCCCGGTAGCGCCGCAGCGCGGTGAGGATTCCGCCGGGGATGCCGAGCAGCAGCGCGACGGCGAGACCCAGTCCGACCAGCTGCCCGGTGAGGGCCAGCCGGCCGCCGATGGTGGCGGAGACCGGGGCGCCGGTACGGATCGAGGTGCCGAGGTCGAGATGGAGGACACCGCCGAGCCAGTGCAGGTACTGCGCGGCGAAGGGGCTGTCCAGGTGGTACCTGGCCCGGACGGCGGCGAGGGCCTGCGGGGTGGCGCCGCGCTGCCCGAGCAGGGTGCGCGCGGGGTCGCCGGGCGCGATCCGGAGCAGCGCGAACACGGCGACGGACAGCACGAACAGCAGCACCAGGGTGCCGCCGACGCGGGTGAGGACGTAGCGCAGCGGAAGGGGTCCGCGGTTCACCGGAAGGCTCCCTCGGCGGCGGGTGCGGCGGGTGCGGCGGGTGCGGCGGGCAGGACGGCGGCCGGGTCCGGCGCGGGCTCGGCCGGGTCCGCGAGATGGGCGTCGAGCCACGCCGCCACCCGGGCCGTCGCGTCCAGCAGACGGCCGGGGTCGGTGAACTCGTGGCCCTCGCCCGGATACACGTACAGCTCGACGGGGGCGCGGCCCGCCCGGCGCAGCGTGCGGTACAGCTGATGGGCCTGGCCGACCGGGGTGACCCGGTCCTCGGCGCCGTGGATGACGAGCGTGGGGGTGCCGGGGCCGCCGTGGGCGGCGACGGCGGACCGCAGCCGCAGACCGCCGGGGCCCGGCACGCCGGGCGGCGGCGCGGCGATGCCGTACGTGTCGTCGTAGCCGCCGCCGATGTTGCTGCTGTCGCGGAAGCTCTGCCAGTCGGTCGGGGCGGAGACCACGACCGCGGCGCGGAACAGGCCGGTGCGGGCGGCGGCCAGCGCGGCGAGGTAGCCGCCGTAGCTGTGGCCGAGGACGGCGGTGCGGTCCGGGTCGGCCAGCCCGTCGGCGATCAGCCGCCGCACCCCGCTCAGCACGTCGTCTAGGTCGGCGCCGCCCACATCGCCGACGACGGCGCGGGCGTAGTCGAGTCCGCGTCCGCTGCTGCCGCGCGGGTTGGGCAGCAGGACCAGGTAACCGGCGGCGGCCAGCGCGGGCGCGAGGCCCAGGACGTCACCGGGGGCGTGGCCCGCCGTCCA
>NZ_VOGW01000105.1:64899-79277 GCF_007896895.1 Streptomyces misionensis
CCGTGGTGCCGTCCGGTGCGGTCCATTCGGCGGTGGTGGTGCGGACGCCCGAAAGGGCCCCCGCACCAGGCGGGTTGAGCGCGGTCACCGGCCGCCACCGCCATGCGTCCGGTCCCTGGGTCGGGGCGACGACGGCCTCGGCGGGGCGGCCGGGGGAATCGAGGACGGTGGCGGCGACACGGTGGTCCGCGCTGAGCGAGAGCGCGGGCCGGAAGCCGGGCCCGGTCAGGGTGGCCTCGGCGGTCCACCCGGGCCGTGCGGCGGCGTCGCCGGCGTGCCCGGCGCGGACCCCGGTGCCGTGCCACCCCGCGTGCCACAGGGAGGTGCCGTCGAGGCCGAACTCCAGCCAGGTGACGTCCTCCGGGGTGCGCCGACGGGTGATCTCCCCGGTCGCGAGGTCGACGATCACGGGGCGCCCCGCGACGATCGAGATGCCCTCGGCCACCGCCGCGCGGCTCCCGTCGGCGCTGAGCGCGGGCGCGGTGAGCTGGCCCCGCGGCCGGTAGAGGGTGCGCGCGGTGCGCACGTCGAGGTCGAGCGCGCAGAAGTGCGCCGTGTAGTAGTCGCTGGGCAGGGTCCCGGCGGACACGGTGGCCACGGCGGTGGCGCCGCCGCGCCAGGCGACGTTCCACACCGTCAGCCCCTCCGGCCCCGCCTCGCGGAGGTCGCCGGTGGCCAGATCCACCCGGTGCAGCCGCCGCCGTCCGAGGCCGGGCGCGAACCGCTCGGGGTCGGGGGCGGCGCCGAGCCGGACCGGCAGCCCGAGGTTCATGCCGTCGCGTTCGGCGCTGTCCTCCGCCGTGAGCAGCAGCGCCTCGCTGCCGTCGGCGGACACCAGCAGGTCCTCGACGTCCCCGGGCGCGCGCACCACCGTGCGGGACTCGCCGGTGCCGGTGTCGTACACCGCCAGGTGCGGGTACCGCCCGTCGGCGGGCAGCGCGATGTGCAGCAGGGTGCGGGAGTCGGGCAGCCAGCGGGGAGTGTGCCGCCAGGTGCCGTCGGCCGGGAGTGAGGGCCGCGACGGGAGCGGCGCCCCGTCCCGGGTCCGCGGCGGGAGACCACCGGCGGGGGCGACAACGATGCCGGTGCCCTCCGGTCCCGCCGCGGTGACGGCGACGAGGGCGCCGTCCGGACTGATGCGTGCCTCGGCCGGGTGGACGAGCCGGAGCATCTCCTCGCCCACCCGCCGCACGGCCTGTGCCGTCGAACTCGCCATGGCTCAGGCGGCCTTGCGGATGCGGGTCGCCCAGGGGCCGACGAAGGCGAACGGCCCCGGCTGCTGGAGGACGATGTCCTTGGACAGGGCGGTCGCCGTCTGCCCCCACCACAGCGGCAGATAGGGCAGGTCGTCGCCGGCCGTGCGCACCGCCGTCATCAGTTTGCCGGCGCGGCGGGCCTTGTCGGTGTCGGCCTTCGCGGAGTCGAGGGCCTTGTTCACGGCGGTCACGTCGTAGTGGGCGATGTCGGTGGCGGTGGCGGACGCGTTCAGATAGGGGTCGGCCAGCTCGGCCGGGTCGCCGGTGACGGGGAAGTACCACAGGAACTGCAACGGCTGCTTGCCCGTGCCGAGTTCGGCGACCCACGCCTCCAGGGTGATCTCCTTGACCCGGAGCGTGATGCCGATCTTCTTCAGGGAGTCGGCGAGGGCGAGGGCCGCCTTGCCGAGCTGGGGGCCGCTGGACGGGTAGTGCAGTTCGGCCGTGAAGCCGTCGGCGTGCGCCGACTTGGCCAGTTCGGCGCGCGCCGCGGCCAGGTCGAAGCCGTACGAGGTGATCTTCGCGTAGCCGGCGCGCACCTGGCCCGCGGGCAGCAGGTCGCCCCACATCTCGGGGGCGACCAGCGCGTCGGCCACCTCGGCCCTGCCGTGGAGGATGCCCTTGACCATGCCCTCGCGGTCCGCGGCATGGGCGACGGCGCGGCGGACGTGCGGGTCGTTCCAGGGCGCCTTGGCGGTGTCGAAGGCGAGGGCCACCACGGAACGGTCTCCCGTGTAGGTGACGTCCGCGGCCGATGCCCAGCCGGAGGTCTCGTCGGCGGCCAGGCCCAGGGCCCCGTCCACCGCCCCGGACTTCATGGCAACGAGACGGGTGCCCGCGTCCGGTACGAACGACAGCTTGAGCTTCCTCAGCGCCGGCCGCGCCCCCCACCAGTGCGGGTTGCTCTCCAGCCGCACATGGCTGTCGGCGGCGAACTCCGTGATGCGGTAGGCGCCGGTGCCGAGCAGCAGGGTCTTCTCCGTGCCGACCTTCCCGCGGTTGGCGGCGAGGAACTTCTCGCTGCTGATCAGGAGACCGCCCGGGCTGGTGTTCCAGATGAAGGCCGCGTCCGGCGCGGACAGCCTGATGGTGACCTCGTGGCTGCCGGTGGCCTTCACCGAGGAGACCCCGGCGAAGGCGTACGCCAGGGCGGAACCGTTCTTCGGGTCGCGGATCTCGTCGATGGAGGCGACCACGTCGGCGGCGGTGAAGGGGGAGCCGTCGGTGAACACCACGCCGCGGCGCAGGGTGAACACGTAGGTGGTGGCGTCCGGCTGCCGCCACGCGGTGGCGAGCCCCGGCTCCAGCTTGCCGGCCGGGCTGACGGAGACCAGCGACTCCTGGGCCAGGGTGGCGACGAGGTAGTTCAGCACCCCCGACTCGCGGCCGACGTCCAGGCTGGAGACGGACGAGGGGAGGGCGAAGGTGAGTTCGCCGACGGGCACGTCCGCGCCCTGGGCCCCGCGGTGGCCGGTGGCGCCGCCGTCGGACGCGGGCTGCGGAGCACAGGCCGCCAGAAGGCCGGAAGCCGCGAGGACCCCGGCGCCGGCCATGCCGAACAGTCTGCGTCGGCTGAGCGCGCCGGCGGTATCCGAGGCCATGGGCCACCGTCCTCACATCTGTCGTTGTCCACCAACGGTGTCCACTTGGGCGGCGACAGTAGCCGAGTCGCTTGGAGATCGTCAAAGGGCGTCTTATGGGTGGACGGCTCGGCGGTGGACGGCGGTCCGGCGGTCCCGGCGGCGGCCGCCTTGTAATCCGTTCCTCCTGCCGGGGCCGCGTCCGGTCCCGCGTCCGGTTCTCCCGCTGGGGCCGTGCCCGAAGCCGCCTCCATCCGGCGCTGCGCAGATACCGCAATCGCCCGTTTTCGCAGTTCCGGAGTCCACCGTCCGCCTCATTCCGTTCCGCGTCGACTATTCGTGTCCCGCTGATACGGGAAAGATTTCGGCCAGTTCCTTTTCTCTCGATGCAATTTCATGTTTACCGCCTCCGTGCGTCCCCGACGGCTACCTGCCGGCCTCTTTTCGGCGCACCCTCGAATACCGGGATTCCACGTCCCGGTAACTCATCGAGGAGCGCACAATCCTCGTTTCCGTGTTCCGCTCGCGCTTGTCTCGGCACCGCCGTTGGCCCGGTGGCGTGCCACCGCGTCGTTGTTCGCGCAGCGCACCGAGCAGTAGGAGCGGCGGCCGTTGCGCGAGGTGTCCACGAACGCCAGCCCGCAGACCCCGCGCGCGCAGCGCCCCAGCCGGGACGGGGCGGCGGAGCAGACGACGTAGGACAGCCCGGTGGCCGTCACCGCCTTGATGTGCGAGGCCGGGTCCGAGCCCGGGGCGCTGTAGTGCATGTGCGGTGTGCCGTCGTGCAGCGAGATGTGCGGCGTGCTGGCCGCGTCCGCCAGCAGCTCGTTGATTCTCGCGCACCGCTGTTCCAGCGGCTGGTCGCCGAAGCAGTGGGCGAGCCGCCGGCTCCACTCCCATATTTCCACCGTCTGCGGCGGCGTGAGCGACCGATGCGTGATGCCGTGCGCCGCCAGGATCGGTGCCAGTTCATGTGGCTCGAATGGAGCGGTGCAGTTGACCAGGTCCGCTGCGAGTCGGGCGGCCTCGCCGCCGTAAGGGTTGAATTGCATAGCGGCATTAGAACATGCTTGGCACGTGCCGGCGACCATTTCTTCACGACTATGGCCGTCGGTTCGGCACGTGCAGAAGACAGCCGACCGAAGTAGGTGTCAACGCAGCACATGTCCGTTCTCACGCAGGAAAACACCCGCACGTTCATCGAGTAGTCGGTGGAGAAACTGGCTGCCTCGGTTCACTCGAGTGAGGCCCTGAACAACGAGTTCTATTTTCTCCGCGGTCGTCGTGTGCGTGCTCGTCCGCCCCCGCCTCCGTGCGATGGCGCCCCGCCAGTGGCGGGCGGCCATCGCACTGGGGGCGGTCTTCGCCACCATGAACGTCGCCTACTTCCAGGCGATCGAGTACCTGCCGATCGGCGTCGCCTCGACCATAGAACTGCTGGGCCCCGTGGTCGTGTCCGTCGCCATGTATTGGCACTGGCGCGACATGGCCGGCGCCCTGATGGCGCTGACCGGTGTGGTGCTGCTGGCCTCGCCCGGCGCCGAACTTCCCGTGGCCGGACTGGTGATGGGCGTGCTGGCCGCCGCCTGTCGGGCCGGCTATGTCGTCCTCAACCGCCGAGTGGGGCAGCTCTTCGACGACTGGAGCGGCCTGGCCGTCGCGCTGGCCGTCGGTGCCTGTCTGCTGACCCCGGTGGCGGCCGTGACGCACGGAGCCGCCGTCGCCCACCATCCGCGCCTTCTGCTCACCGGCCTCCTGGTGGCCCTCCTCTCCTCGCTGATCCCGTACAGCCTGGACATGACCGCGCTGCGGCGCATCGACGTACGGGCCTTCGGCGTGCTGCTGGCCATGAGCCCCGCGGTCGGCGCCTGTGTGGGTTTCGCGGTGCTCGGCGAGCACGTCACCGTGCGCCAGTGCGCGGCGATCGCGCTGGTCGTCGCCGCCGGTGCCTGGTCGGTCGGCTCCGCACCGGGCCGCACCGGCCGTCGTCCGCCGGAACCGGCCGCCGCGCCGGACCCGGAGCGCTCGCCCCGCGACGCTCCTCCGGAAGGACCGGGCCGGGCCGGTGTCCACCGAGCGGAGAAGGCCGGTATCCATCGACCAGAGAAGGACTGAGTCCCATGGATGTCACCACCGCGCTGCTGACGCGGCGCAGTGAGCACCATCTCGTCGACCCGGCTCCTGGTGACGAGGAGTTCGCCTATCTGCGGAGAGTGGCCGCCACCGCTCCCGACCACGGGCTTCTGCGGCCCTGGCGCTGGATCCTGCTGCGCGGCGACGACCGCAAGGAGCTCGGTGCCTGCTTCGCCGAGGAAGCCCCCGAGAGCCGCCGTTCCCAGGCGGCGACGAAGCCCCAACGCGCGCCGCTGCTGGCCTCGTTGGTGTTCGCCCCGGCCTGTGGCCACAAGGTGCCCGAGTGGGAACAGCTCGCGGCCGCCAGCGCCATGACGCACTCGCTGATGCTGCTGCTGCACGCCCGGGGCTTCGGCAGCATCTGGCGGACCGGCGCCGGCGTGGGGTCGTCCCGCGTGCGGCGGCTGCTGGAGCTGCGGGACGGGGAACAATGCCTGGGCTGGCTGTACATCGGCACGCCGAAGGCGAGCGGCAGCCGGCGCCGCCGCCCGTCGTGCGATGTGTCGGACCGGCTCAGCCGGCTGTCCCTGCGACGGCGGGTGACGGCCTGAACAGACCCTCGTGTCCGCGGTGACCGCCACACCCGCCGATGTAATGGTTGAACGTACTTAGGGCATTGCATCACTGTGTCGGCATGGACGACACCGGCTTCGACAGTTGCCCCGTCTGCTGGTCACCGGCCGCGGACGGCGCGCAGTGGATCCTGCTGTCCCGGCACCGCACCTCCGAGGGCGACATCGAGTACTGCGTGTCGGCCTGCGGATGCGTGGCCGTGCTCCTCGACGGCGAACTGCTCAGAACCGTCCCCGCGGGCACGCCCCGCCGGCCGATGGCGCGTGCCCGGGAGGAGCGCCGCCGGCCGGCGCGGTGAGCCGCGCCGCGCCGTAGCCGGCCCCGGGCGGTCACTTCGTGGCTTTCTCTCCCACCGGGCCCACCGCGAACCACTGCCCGCCGAGGCCCTGGCCGTTGCGGCCCCCGGTCGGCTGTCGCCGGAGAAACGGTGGGCGGGCCGGCCGCCGACCGTGACCTGGACCTGCCCGTCCGGCCTGCGGAACGCGCCGGCCCTGCTCGGGTCACCGGAGTGAACGTTCCGGGCCGTGCTCTCGTGGTGCACGCAGAAGCCGTCCCCGCCGCGGAAGGGGTCCGCACGCACCGGTGCCCACAACTGCGCGGGCGGAATCCAGGCCACCGCCGTGCGGGCCGTCGGGGGCACGTCGAGGACGTCGGCGGGTGCGGCCCGCACCCGTGGCCCGACCGCCTCGCCGTCCGCCCGCGTCACGCCTCCTCGCCCGCCGGCTCCCGCTCCTCCAGGATGCCGCCCGTCCCGCCCCCGGTCGTCCCTCTCGCCGGTCGCCGCTCAGGGCTCTCCGGGCGGCGAAGAGCCTCGGTGAGGTGGGCGGCCGCCTCGACGACGACCCGGGAGAGACGGGCGCCGGGGTGGCGGGTGAGACGCCGGATCGGACCGGAGACGGAGACGGCGGCCACCACCTGGCCGGACGGCCCGCGCACGGGCGCCGAGACGGAGGCCACGTCGGGCTCGCGGTCGCCGACGGACTGGGCCCAGCCGCGGCGCCGTACCCCGCTGAGGGTGGTGGCGGTGAAACGGGCCCCGCGCAGCCCGCGGTAGAGGCGCTCGGGATCCTCCCACGCGAGCAGCACCTGGGCGGCCGAACCGACCTGCATGGGCAGGGCGACCCCGACGGGAACGGTGTCGCGCAGACCGGAGAGACGCTCGACGGCGGCCACGCAGATGCGCTCCTCGCCCTGCCGGCGGTAGAGCTGGGCACTCTCGCCGGTGGCGTCGCGCAGCCGGGTGAGGACCGGGCCCGCGGCGGTCAGCAGATGGTCCTCGCCCGCGGCGGCCGACAACTCGGCGAGCCGGGGACCGAGGGCGAACCGGCCTCCCACGTCCCGGGTGACCAGGCGGAGGCGTTCGAGCGCGACGGCGAGCCGGTGGACGGTGGGCCGGGTCAGACCGGTGGCGACGACCAGCCCGGCCAGGGTGGCGGGTCCGGCCTCCAGGGCACCGAGGATCAGGGCGACTCGGTCGAGCACGCCCACGCCGCTCGTCTTCTCCATGAATGGGTACTCCAGTCTCAAGTCCCGCGAGCGGCCGTCGGGTCGCGCTCACGGGGGCTCAGGCTCCGGGCGAGGAGCGGTGAGGTCAGCGGGGACAGGCCGGGAGAGCCGGCCGATCGCCTGCGCCGGACACGAGACGGGCACGCAGAGGCGCCGGGGCGGGAAGCGCCCGGGCGTTGGACAGCACAGAGAGCACCGTGTCTCCTCATCTTTCCCGCGCCGCGTTGGCGACAGGCCGGAGTTGGCACTGATCCCGGGCGGTGTGACGCGCGCGTCGCGCGCCGACTGGCCGGGGAGTTGCCGGGGCTTCGTAGGGCCGGTCCCTCCACCCCTCTGGATGATTCGGGAGCAACCTTACAAGATGCCCCGTCCCGCCCGGCCGGCGGAGTCCGCGGCCCCGGCCGTCGCCCCGCTGGTGGCCGTCGTCGACCGGCTGCCGGCCCACTGGTGGGTGCCTGCGGGCGAGGGGCGGTGGGTCTTTTCCCGCCGCACCCGGCGTACCGACGCCGGCCTGCCGGCGGTGCCGGCGCCCGGCGGCCGATCCGCCGTGGGCACTCCCGACCCCCGGGTCCTCGACGGCACCGCCGCCCGGCGCGCGGCGCCGTACCGGCCGTCGCCTGATCGCACAGCGAAGGTAGGGTGACGCCGAAGGGGAGGGCATGTGGTCGAGGCCGCGGCGTCGCGTCGGCGACGGTTCGCACGGCGGGTGTCGCCGACCGGCATGACACGGCTGTCCGTTGACGCGGCGAAGGGCAGGGTCCGCGCGCCCCTCGGCAGCCGGGTGGCCGCTCGGTCGCGGGCCCCGCGCCACGCGGCCCTGGCCGCGCTCCTGATCCTTGCGGGCACCGCTTGCGGCGGGCACGCGTCCGCGGGTACGGCGGGGTCCGCCGGCGTGGGCGACAGGCTCTTCCCGGCCCTGGGCAACGGCGGTTACGACGTCACCCACTACGACCTGGACCTCGACTACGTCCCCGAGACCAACCGCCTGGCGGGCTCGGCCGTGGTCACCGCGCGCGCCACCCAGGGCCTGTCCCGCTTCGATCTCGACTTCGCCGGGATGACGGTGCGCGGCGCCACGGTCGACGGCGCGCCGGCCGAAGTCGCGCGCGACGGCGCCGAGTTGACGTTGACGCCGGACAAGCCGATCGCGAAGGGGCGGACCTTCCGGGCCGAGGTCGCGTACGACGGCGTGCCCCGCACGATCGAGGACGACGAGGGGGCGGTGGAGGGCTGGGTGGAGACCGACGACGGCGCGACGGCCCTCGGCGAGCCGACCGGGTCCATGACCTGGTTCCCGGGCAACCACCATCCGTCCGACAAGGCCACCTACGACATCACCGTCGCCGTCCCCAAGGACGCCGACGGCGACCCGTACGACGTGGTGAGCAACGGGGAGCTGGTGGCCGAGGAGGACCGGGGGGACCGGGTCGTGCGCCACTGGCGCACCGAGGAGCCCATGGCGAGCTACCTCGCGACCGTCGCCGTCGGCACCTTCGACATCACCCGGACCCGGACGTCCGACGGACTGCCCGTCTACCTCGCCGTGGACCCCGAAGAAGCCGAAGGCGCCGACGGGATCGAGGAGTTGGTGCCGGAGGTCGTCGACTGGGCGAGCGAGCGCTTTGGGCCGTACCCCTTCTCCTCCACGGGCGCGGTCGTCGACCACCTCCCCGGTCTCGGCTACGCCCTGGAGACCCAGACCAAGCCGTACTTCGACTCCGCGCCCGACGAGACGCTGGTGGTGCACGAGCTGGCCCACCAGTGGTTCGGCAACTCCGTCACCCCGCGCGCGTGGAAGGACATGTGGCTCAACGAGGGGTTCGCCACCTACGCGGAGTGGCTCTGGCAGGAGGACCGGGGCGGCAGGACGGCCGCGCAGACCTTCGCCTCCTTCTACGACGGCACCCATCCCGAAAGCGAGGGCATCTGGGACTTCCCGCCGGCGGAACCCCCCGGCGCGGGCGAGGTGTCCGCACCGCCCGTGTACGGCCGGGGCGCCATGACGCTGCACAAGGTGCGCGAGGCGGTGGGCGACGAGGCCTTCTTCTCCATCCTGCGGACCTGGACCGAGCGGCACCGCCATGCGAACGCGGACACCGCTCAGTTCATCGCCCTGTGCGAGCGGACCTCCGGGAAGGACCTGACCGCCCTCTTCACCACCTGGCTCCGAAAAGAGGGCAGGCCGGAGCACATCTGACCCGGTTCAGTGGTGAATTCACCGTGCCAGTGGAACGAGTGGCGCGTGCAGTCGGCGTGGTCCAGCAGCGGTGCACGGGCCCGCCGCGGTTCGGTGCGCACCAGCGAGGCGATCGCGGGCGGCCCGCCGCACCACACCCGGTCCGCCTTCAGCACCGCGCCGCCACCGCCGGCCGGGGCGCCGGAACACGTCCGCCACGCCGGCCGAGGCAGCCGTCCCGTGCCGGCCGAGGCAGCCGTACCGTCAGCGGGCGAACCTGGCGACGGCGGCCGGCGTGACGGGGGTGAAGAAGTTGACCAGGTTGCCGTCGGGGTCGCGCAGCAGCAGGGAGCGGTTGCCCCAGGGCATGGTGGTGGGCGTCTGGACGAAGTCCGTCACCGCGTCGGACAGGTCCCGGTACACGCGGTCCACGTCGTCGACCAGGAACTCGATGATCACGCTGTGGTTGTCGGCGGGGCGGGCGGAGCCGGGTGCGAACAGGGGCACGGTCCGGTCGCCGGCGACGGCGAGGGTGGCCGACGCGGTCCTGATCTCGGCGAAATCGTCCGTGGACCAGTCCGCCCGCACCCCGGTGGCGCGCTCGTAGAACCCGACGAGGCGGGCGACGTCGCCGGTGATGACACGGATCGAGGTGAAATTCATGAAATCTCCTGGGAAGTGGTGCCTGTGCTCCCACGCTAGGGCGGATACCGGGCAGAACCCGCCCGGTATCCGCGGCAGACTTCTCGGTATGACCAGACCCGTCGCGCGCGTCCTCGCCCTGCTGGAGCTGCTGCAGTCCGGCGGTCTGCGGACCGTCGCCGAACTCGCCGGCCGGCTCGACGTCGACGAGCGCACGGTGCGCCGGTACGTCGACCACCTCGTCGACCTGGACATCCCCGTCGAGTCGGTGCGCGGCCGGTACGGCGGCTACCGGCTGGCCCCCGGTTACCGCATGCCTCCGCTGATGCTGAGCGACGACGAGGCGCTCGCCGTGCTGCTCGGCCTGGTCGCCGGCCGGCGCTCCGGGCTGATGCCCGCCACGGACACCGCGAGCGAGACCGCGGCGGCCAAGATCAGACGGGTGCTGCCCGAACGGCTGCGCCACCGGCTCGACGCCGTACTCGGCTCCCTCGCCTTCACCGCCGCACCCGGCACCGCGGCGGCCCCGCGGAGCGCGGTCCTGCTCCCGCTCGCCGACGCCGTGCACCACCGCCGGCCGGTCTCGATCCGGTACGTCGCCGCCGACGGCCGGCGCAGCGAGCGCACGCTGCACCCCTACGGGCTCGTCGCCCACGCGGGCAGGTGGTACGTGACCGGGGAGGACCGCGCGGCGGGGGAGGAGCGCATGTTCCGGCTGGACCGGATGCTCGGGGTGCGCACGCTGCCCGGCTCGTTCGAACCGCCCGCCGGTTTCGATCCGGCGCGGCGCGTCCTGTCGGGGCTCGCCACGGCTCCGTACCGGCACGAGGTGACGGTCCGGGTGCGGGGGACGGCGGAGCACATCCAGGCCCGGCTGCCCGCCGGTGTCGCGATCGTGGCGGACCTGCCGCCCGGGGCCGGCGGGGACCCGGGGGCCGAGCCCTGGTCCCGTGTCGACATGCGGGTGGAACGGCTCGACTGGCTGCCCGCCGTCCTCGCCTCGCTCGACCGCCCGTTCGTCATCGAGCGGCCGGACGAACTGCGCGATCTGGTCGCCGCCTTCGCCACCCGCCTCGCGGAGTCCGCCCGCCGAAGGGTGCCGCCCGGCTGAGCCCGCACCACACAATTTCCGCCAGAGTATTGACCTCTCATTCATTCACTCTCATCCTGCATACACATATGCAGGTCGCTGATGGAACCGCGGAAGAGGGCATACGTATGACAAGCGTGGTCGAACAACGCTCGATCGAGGTGGTTCCCGACGCCGAACGGCACGGCAGCGCGTTCAGCCAGTTCACCCTCTGGCTGGGGGCCAATCTCCAGATCACCGCGGTCGTGACCGGAGCGCTCGCCGTCGTCTTCGGCGGCGGCGCCTTCTGGTCGGTCATCGGCCTGCTGCTCGGCAACCTGCTCGGCGGCGCGGTGATGGCCCTGCACTCCGCGCAGGGGCCCCGCCTCGGCCTGCCGCAGATGATCTCCAGCCGGGCCCAGTTCGGCGTCCGGGGCGCCGTCGTCCCGCTGGTGCTGGTCATCGTCATGTACATCGGCTTCTTCGCCAGCGGCACCGTGCTGGCCGGCGAGGCCGTCGGCCGGCTCACCCACCTCGGCGACAGCACCGGCATCGTGATCTTCGCCCTGGTCACCGCGGTCACCACGGTCGTCGGCTACCGGCTCATCCACACCCTGGGCCGGGTGGCCAGCATCGTGTGCGCGCTCGCCTTCGTCTACCTCGGCATCCGCCTGCTCGGGCGCGCCGACCTGACCACCCTGCTGGCCGACCGCTCCTTCCACCTGCCGCTGTTCCTCCTCGCCGTCTCGCTCTCCGCCTCCTGGCAGCTGGCCTTCGGCCCGTACGTCGCCGACTACTCGCGCTACCTGCCCCGCACCACCTCCGCCCGCGCCACCTTCTGGTGGACCCTCGGCGGTACGGCGCTCGGCTCCCAGTGGTCCATGACCTTCGGCGCGCTCGCGGCGGCCACCGCGGGCAGCGCCTTCGTGGACAACCAGGTCGGCTACGTCGTCGGACTGGGCGGCGCCGGCCTGATGGCCTCGTTCCTGTACTTCGTCATCGCCCTCGGCAAGCTCACGATCAATGTGCTCAACACCTACGGCGGCTTCATGTCGGTGGTGACCGGGATCGGCGGCTTCCGCACCCAGCGCACGATCTCCCCGCGGGTGCGCGCGGCCTACATCGCCGGGATCATGATCGCGG
The DNA here is from genome assembly GCF_007896895.1 of Streptomyces misionensis. GTDB lineage: Bacteria > Actinomycetota > Actinomycetes > Streptomycetales > Streptomycetaceae > Streptomyces > Streptomyces misionensis_A. The sequence goes on from NZ_VOGW01000105.1 coordinate 76,978, forward strand.
GCACCGTGATCGCCCTCCTGGGCAAGGACAGCTTCCTGAACTCCTTCAAGGACTTCCTGCTCTTCCTGCTCACGGCCTTCACCCCGTGGTCGGCGATCAACCTGGTGGACTACTACCTGATCGCCAAGGAACGCTACGACCTGCCCGCGCTGAGCGACCCGCACGGCCGCTACGGCGCCTGGCGCGTCCGGGCCCTCGCCGTCTACGGCATCGGCCTCCTGGTCCAGCTCCCCTTCCTGGCCACCAGCTTCTACACCGGCCCGCTGGTCAAGCACCTCGGTGGCACGGACATCTCCTGGATCGTCGGCCTGGCGGTCCCGGCCCTCCTCTACTGGCTCGCGGCCCGCCGGGACACCGCCCACGTCCCGGACCGCATGATCCTCGCCGACGGACCGGGGACCAGGGCGCAGACCCCCGTTTCCTGACGACGAGCCGTGCGGCCGCCCGGACCGGTGGCCGCACGGCCGGCGGGGCCGGGACCCGCGAGCCGGGCCCGACCCGAACGGGAGGCCTCAGGTGTGCTGTCCGGACAGGTCGGTGACGCGGTACCCGGCACGCCCCCGGAGCAGCACCTCGAAACCCGCCCGCAGATCCTGCTTCAGGTCGGCCAGGGCCTCGAAGCCGACGTGCACCCGGAGCAGCGGGCCGCGGCCCGCCCAGGTGCCGGGCAGCCGGTGGGAGACGGGGTCGGCGGGCACGATCAGGCTCTCGTAGCCGCCGTAGCTGTGGCCGAGGCCGAACAGGCGCAACCGGTCCAGCATCGCGTCGATGTCCGGCTTGCCGAGGCCCGGATCGAGCTCCACCCCGAACAGGCCGGCCGCGCCGGCGAAGTCCCGGCGCCACAGATCGTGGCCCGGGTCCCCGGGCAGCCCCGGGTGCAGGACCGCCGCCACGCCCTCCTGCCCGGCGAGCCAGCGGGCCAGTTCCAGGCCTTGTTCCTGGTGGCGGGCCAGGCGCACGTCGAGGGTGCGCAGCCCGCGCAGGCCCAGATAGACGTCGTCGGCGCCCGCGCACTGGCCGAGCCGTATCGCCGCGCCCCTGACGAGCGGGTAGCTCTCCTCCGTGCAGACGACCGCGCCGAGGATGCTGTCCGCGTGCCCCGTCAGGTACTTGGTCGCCGAGTGCACCACCGCGTCCACGCCCGCGCCCAGGGCCAGCGGCCGGTGGAACGCCGGTGTCGCCCAGGTGTTGTCGGCGATCGTGGCCACCCCGTGGGCCCGGCAGACCGCGGTGATCGCCGGGATGTCCTGCACCTCGAAGGTGGTGGAGCCCGGGGACTCGATGTACAGCAACCGCGTCCGCGGGCGGATCAGCCGGGCGACGGCGGCGCCGTCCGCGGTCGGGCCGTAGTACTCGGTCTCCACGCCCAGCGCGGCGAGCGAGTCGCAGAACCTCCGGGTCGGCAGGTACACCGAGTCGCTGACCAGGATGTGGTCGCCGGCCTGGACGTACGCGAGGATCGTCGTGGTGATCGCGGAGAGACCGGAGCAGGTCACCACCGCGGCGTGGCCGCCCTCCAGTTCGGTCAGCGCCTCCTCGAAGGCGCGGCTGGTGGGCGTGCCGAAACGGCCGTAGACCGGGCCGCCCCGTTTGAGCGGGTCGGCCTGGGAGGCGTCCATCTCGGCCACGTCCCGGTAGAGGACCGTGGAGGCGTGGTGCACGGGCGGGTTGACGTAGCCGCCCTGCCGGCGCGGGTCCGAACCGGCGTGCACGTACCGTGTCTCCGGCGCGTCGACGGGCTCGTTCACCGGCCCACCGCCGGTTCGGGCAGCGGCGGTTCGGCGACGGCGGGCCGACGGTGGCGGCCCAGCGCCAGGGCGAGCAGCGCCGCGACCGCGCACTGCGCCCCCACCACCAGCCAGAACGTGCCCAGGTGGCCGCCGGACCTGTAGTGGGCGAAGACGAATCCGCCGACGACACCGGCGAGGAGCCCGCCGACGCCGCCCGTGAGCCGCTGCACACCGAAGGCGAACGCCGCGTTGCGCGGCAGGAGTTCGACCAGTTCCAGGTCGCAGCGCAGGAAGAGGAAGATCTCGCCCATCGTGAACAGCGCGGTGCCGGCGAGCAGGGCCGGGGTGCCGGCGAGGGCCATGACGGCCATGCCGGCCGCCATCACCGCGAACGAACCGGCCATCAGCAACCGGTAGTCGGCCCGCGCGATACGGTCGGCGAGCACCGGCTGGAGCACCACCACCATGGCGCAGTTGAGCAGCATCACCCAGCCCAGGGCCTGGATGTTCGACACCCCGGCCGCGTACAGGCCGATGAAGCTCTGGAAGAAGAAGTACAGGTAGTAGGCG
>NZ_VOGW01000105.1:79633-93117 GCF_007896895.1 Streptomyces misionensis
CTGTACTTCTTCTTCCAGAGCTTCATCGGCCTGTACGCGGCCGGGGTGTCGAACATCCAGGCCCTGGGCTGGGTGATGCTGCTCAACTGCGCCATGGTGGTGGTGCTCCAGCCGGTGCTCGCCGACCGTATCGCGCGGGCCGACTACCGGTTGCTGATGGCCGGTTCGTTCGCGGTGATGGCGGCCGGCCGGCGCTCGACCGGCTTCAGGGTGACCTGGTGGGCGACGGTGATCAGCGCGAACAGCCCCGCGAGCCCGATGAGCAGCGCCATCGGGTCGGCGTCGACCAGCAGCGCGGCCAGCAACGGACCGAGTCCCATACCGGCGTTGAGCGCGGCGCTGCTCACTCCGAGGAACAGCGGGCGCAGTTCGTCGGAGACGCTGGTGACGATGTACGCCTTGTTCGCCGGGAGGTACAGCGCCGGGCCGCCCGCCACGAGGACGACGGCCGGGTACGCCACCCACGGCACCTTGACGGCCACCCCGAGCAGCACCAGTCCGGCCGTGCGCAGGGTGAGCGCGGACACCATGGTCCGCTTCAGCCCGAGCCGGTCCACGACCGCGCCGCCGAGGATGCTGCCGCCGAACTGGATGAAGGTGGCCACCGCCACCAGCACCCCGGCCACCCGGACGTCGAGGTGGACGGCCTCGACCATGAGCACCCCGATGAACGGGGTGACCATGTAGCTGCCCAGCGCGACGACGAACGATAGCGTGATCAGGGCCTTGAGCGCGGCCGGCAGCCCGGTGAACGTCCGGTACCTCGCGGCGAGTCCGCCGCTGACGCGCCCGCCGCTCACGGTGAATCGCTCCCGCCGGTGGCCACCGGGCGCTCCGAGGGCAGGCCCCACTCGCTCCACGAGCCGTCGTACACCGCGAGTTCGCGGTAGCCGGCCAGGGTGGCGCCGAGCGCGAGGACGCAGGCGGTGACCCCGGAGCCGCAGCTGAAGTACAGCTGCTCCCGGTCCCCGGCCGCCGCCTTGAACGCCGTGCGCAGTTCCTCCGCCGGACGCATCACGCCGCCGTCGCGCTGGAGTTCGCCGAAGGGCAGGCTGACCGAGCCGGGCATGTGGCCGCCGCGCAGGCCCGGGCGGGGCTCGGGGGCGGTGCCCGCGTAGCGCTCCCGGGTGCGTGCGTCGAGTACGGCGGCACGCGGGTCGGCGAGGGCGGCGGCGACCGCGTCGGCGTCCACGATCAGGCCGGGCCGCGGCCGGGCGGTGAACGCGCCCCGCGGGCCGTCGTAGGCGGCGGGCTCGGCCTCGACCGGGTGGCCGGCCGCGGTCCAGGCAGGCAGTCCGCCGTCCAGTACGGCGACCCGGTCGAACCCCATGGCGCGCAGCATCCACCAGGCACGGGCGCTGGAGTAGATGCCCTGGGCGTCGTAGACGACGACCGTGTCGGTGTCGTTCAGGCCCAGCCTGCGCAGCGCCTCGGTGAACTGCTCGGCGCCGGGCATGGTGTGCGGCACCGCGCTGGTGTGGTCGGACAGGTCCCCGTCGAGGTCGAAGGGGCGGGCTCCGGGGATGCGCGCGTCGGCGCCCCGGCGGGCGCCGACGGAGGCGTCGAAGAGGACCAGGCCCTCCCCGAGCCGCCCGGCCACCCAGTCGGCGTCCACGAGCGGTCCGGCCGGCTCGACGGTGGTGTGCTCAGGGGGCGTAGTGGTGCTCACGCGGTACCTCCGCAGGACTCGGCGGGCCGCCACCGGGAGTTGTCGGAGAACCAGCCCGCCACATGTTCGAGATTGGCGGCCACATCCTCCTCGCTGTCCCCGTCGACCACATAACCGGCCAGGAACAGACCGGACTTCACCCCGCCGTGGAACTCCTGGCCGACGGTCCCGGTGAGCATCACCTCGCGGACGCACCCGGGTTGCTCGGCCGTCTCGGTGGGCAGGCGCTCCAGCACGCCGTTCTGCGGCGGGATGCACAGGGCCCCGGCGGGCCGGTACCCCGGGGCGACCGGCGTCGAGGGCAGCCCGCACTCGGCGTACAGCCACTCCTTGTCCAGGTCGATGCCGAACGCGTGCCGGACCATCGCGCTGATCATGCCCCCGCCGGTGCGGCTGGCGATCTCGCAGAAGACCAGCCGGTCGTCCGGCGTGATCCAGAACTCGGCGTGGAAGGCGGTCTGCGGCGGCGTCGGCAGTTCGGCCAGCACCGCCCGTGCCGCCTTGACCAGCCGGTCGTACAGCGGGTCCTCGCGAGTGAGCGGCAGGTTGGCCACCCAGTCGTTGCTCCGGAAGGACAGACAGTCGTTGAGGTAGCGGAAGGGGTGGACGAAGACGACCTCCCCGCCCGCCACCAGCCCGTCCACGTGGTACATCTGCCCGGGTACGAACACCTCGATCTCGCTGGTCCCCCGCCACGGGCTGGCCAGGTAGGCGTCCAGCTCCGCCTCGTCGCGGACGACCGCCGCGCCCAGCGAGCCCGACTCGGACACCGGCTTGATCACGACCGGGTAGCCGTGCTCGGCGACGAAGTCGAGGGCCGTGTAGGCCGAGTCGAGACGGCGGTACGCCGGCACGTCGACGGGCCCGCCCGCGAGGTGGTCCTTCATCACCACCTTGTCCCGGAAGGCCAGCGCGCTCGCGGTGTGCTGGCCCGGCAGCCCGAGCAGCTCCCGCAGCTGGGCCGCGCGTACGACATCGGCCTCGGCGCGGGCGAAGACCGCCTCGACCGCGAACTCGCGGGCCAGCCGCAGCGCGGTCTTCTCGACCAGCTGGTTGGTGTCGTACGCGTCGAAGGCGTGCACGTGCGGGAGGTGGGAGTAGCCCTGCGCGTACTCCCGCGCGGTCACGATGACCGGGACGATGCCCGAGTCGGCCAGCCACTGGTCGTACGGGGTCTTGGCGTAGGGCGTCTTGGCGAAGACGAGGATGTGGCGCATGGCGGGGTCTTTCTCTCGGTTCAGGACGCGGAGTCGGTGAGGAGCGGCAGCCGGCGCCGCTCCGGGACCCGGGAGATCAGGCCCAGCTCCTCGGACAGCTCGGTGGCGAAGCAGCCGTCCTTGTACGTGCCGGCGAGTCGCTTGGCGGTGAACGCCTCGATCCCGTCGTGGTCGAACTCCACGTCGTACGTGGTGGCGCCGGTGGTGACGGTGCGGGTCAGGATGCCGAGGTGCGGCTCGAAGGTGTTGACACAGCCGACGATGTCGCCGATCTTCTCGCGGCGGCCCTCGGGTCCCTCGGAGAGCACCTCCTCCTGCGCGGGGATGGCGGCGAATAGCTGGCGGCCGGCCCGGCACCAGCCGACGTGGCCGGGGAAGCCCATGGCCTTGATGCCGAAGGTGCCGAAGTCCTCGCTGACGCCGAGCTGGAAGCCGAACGGGATCGTCTCGTGCAGCCACTTGAAGTCGCGGTAGGCCTGCTCGACCTCCTCGCGGCTCAGGCGCAGTTCGGGGTGGCGGTTGCCGTGGTCGGTGAAGTTGTTGAACCGGACGGTGGCCACGCCCAGCTTGTCGAAGTAGCGGGCGTAGCGCTCCAGGGAGGTGCGGCCGTGGTTGTGACGGCCGAGGGTGACACCGATGTTGACGCGGAACGCGTCCTCGGGTGCGACGCCCTCGTTGTACTCGGCGATCCGGCGCAGCACCTCCTCGGTGTCCGCGCCCGAGAAGACGCCCTTGATGGGGTACGTCTTGTGGTCGGTGACCCGGAGATCCTCGTCGATCACGCCGTGGTAGGTGATGGAGATGGTGCCGTAGCCGTTCTCCACCGCCCGGTCGAGGAGTTCTTGCCAGTTGTCGGCGAGCAGCGGGCGGCCGCTGGTCCAGGCGTCGCCCTTCTCCATGGTCGCGGTCGGCGTGTGGTCCAGCTCCTGCCGGAACTCACGGTTGTTGGCCGGGCCGTAGAGGTTCATGAACGCGCCGTCGTAGGCGAAGCTGTCCACGTAGCGCGGGTAGACGTGGTACCCGTGCGACCGCAGGCCCTCCAGGATGCGGGGGCCCTCCTCCATGGCGAAGGACTTGTCGTAGACCTTCTCGTAGTTGACGAACCAGCAGTGCGCGCACTTCTGCCCGCAGGTGTTCTTGCCGACCTTGGTGTCGAGGTCGAGGTAGATGTGGATGTCGCCGGGCTCGATGTCCTTGAACGGCGTGGAGAACGGGACATCGCCGTGGAAATCGTAGGAAATCGGCGCGTTCTGGACGGACATGTGGCCCCCGGTGCGGTGGTGTCGTCAGGAAGGAGACATGGAGACAGGAAGGACGGGCGGAACGTGAGTCGCCGAGCGGGACGCGGAGCCGCGACCGCGGTCCGGCGTCAGAGATGTGGCTCCGGCGCGGTGGTGACCACCGGACGGGCGGTGAGTTCGGCGACCGCCGCAGCGCAGGCGTCGGTGCCGGCCGCGGTCAGGACGGCCATGCCCAGCCGGTCGGCGGAGGAGCGCAGCGGGCGCACCTCGTCCCCGGGCCGGACGGAGAGGTCCCAGGCGTGCACCCGCCCCCGGGCGAGGGAGGGCGGCGGCGCGACGGCCGTCACCCGTCCGGGCGGGGCGGTGAGGAAGACGGTGGCGGCCGCGGCGGCCGTGGCGGGGCGCTGCCGGACGCCCGCGCCGATCGCCCAGCCGAGGGCGGCGCGCCGCCACTCGACCCCGGTGGTGAGCTGGACCAGGTCCGCGATGCCGTCGCCGCCGAGCCGGGTGTGGGTCTCGATCACGACGATCTTGTCGCCGTCGACCATGACTTCCGTGTGGCTGGGGCCGTCGGTGAGCCCGAGGGCGTCGAGCAGTTCGCCGACCGCCCGGGCGACCAGCTCCTGGCGGCGCGGGTCCAGGGAGGGCGGCGGCATCATGTGGCTGACCTCGACGAAGCCGTCCGTGGTGCCCTTCTCGGCGATGCCGATGACGGTGTGCCGCCCGCCCGTGGAGAGGGCCTCGACGCTGAACTCCCGCCCCTCCGCGAACTGTTCGAACAAGGTGGCGGCCGTACGGCGGTCCGCCGGGAGCGCGTCGGCACTCTCCACCAGGGCGATGGAGGCGCTGCCGACCCCGTCGACCGGCTTGGCCACGGCCCGCCCGTAGGTGGCGAACAGCCGGTCCACCGCCGCCGTGTCGTCGCCGGCCGCGAAGGCCGGGTTCAGATGCGGGGCCTCGCGTTCCAGGATGCGCCGCATGGCCAGCTTGTCGCGGGTGGCGTGCACGACGGCCGGGTCCACGCCGGTGACGCCGAGCAGGCGGGCGGCGAGCGCGGCCGGCTCCAGGCCGAACTCGGTGAGCGAGACGACGGCGGTGGGCCGCAGGGGGCGCAGCACCTCGTCGGTGAAGGCCAGGAAGGCGGGCAGGTCCCGGAAGTCCGCCGTCAGCACCCGGGTGCCCGGGTCGAGGGCGGGGGCGCCGGGCAGCTGTACGTGGACCAGTTCGCCGGGCAGGGACGCGGCCGCCCTCGCCACGGTCGGGTTGGCGCCGACGATCACCAGAGTGGAGACGTCGTCCGTGTTCCCCGGACAGTCTCCGTCCGGCCCGTCCGCGTTCACTGCGTCCACTTTTCCTCCCCCTCCCGCGCGGCCCGCTGATTCGGCCGACGCGGCGAGCAAGACAATCGCAAGCGTGCTCGGAGGATGTCAACAGGCTCACGCACAGTGACAATCGCGCGTGGCGAGGGGTCCTGACCTGGCATCGGCCCGTCTCCACAAGGGACGCTTGACGCGTCGTGCGGCCGATGGGCGCCCCGCGGCCGGCCGTGCGGGGCCACCTCCCGGCACGTCGATCCGGCCAACTTTCCGGCCATGGCGACACACTCCGTTCACAAAACCCCAGCATGACGTGCGCATCGCCAATGCTTTTTGGTCAATCACCGGGCGGGAGCGCCGCGCGTCGACGATTCGGGGAGAGCGGTCCGTTTCCGAAGAGATCGGAGCGGCCCCCGGGCCGCGCGCAACGGACGCGACGAGAGCGCTCCGGTGCCCCGGGCGGAGGGCGGCCGGGGGCTGCCGGTCGGGTTCGCGGCGCCCGCCCGGTCGGCCCGCAGCCGTACGGACGCCCGTGCGACGCCCGTGCGACGTCCGTGCGGCGGGCGCCCCGGCGCCGGGGCGCCCACGGGCAACGGCCGCCGGGGCGCCGGGCGCTCCGCCCCGCCTCGCGCGCGAATCGTCCGCCGGGCCGCCGGGCGCCGGTGTCCGGCCCGCTCCGCTGCCGTACGGCATGGGTCGGCTCGTGGGTGAGCGCGTCGCGTCGGACGTGGTGTCGTAGCGGCCCCGCCGGAACACGCCAGGGGGAGTCGCAGGGGGCGGGAGCGCGGACATCGGAGAAGTCCATGCCCGGCCTGGTCTCCATGCCGGTGCGGACCGGAGCGTCGAGCGGGCGGCCGGGGGAGCGCGAGGGATCGCCGTTCGGCCGCGTCCGTGTGCTCGGGCCCGGCGGGCTCCGGCGGTCCGCCGACCGTGGCGTCGCCGTCCGGCCGTCGCGGTGCGGACAGCGCGTCCGGCCGTACCGGGTCGCCCGGGCGCCGGGGAGCCGCCGGTCGCGCCGCGGCAGGCTCGGCGCCCGCCCGTGGCGACGAGGAGCGGCCGGGTGTCGCTCGCCGGGGCCCGGTCAGTGCCGCCCGGAGGCGGGGGTGTCGGTGCCCGGATCGACGACGCGGAAGCGTTCGGCGACGACGAGTGCGTCGTCGTCCACCGCCGGTGTGTAGCCGAGCAGTTCGGTCATCGGCTCACTGCTGAAGAAGTCCCGGTGGGCGGCGGCCCACTCCTCGGCGTCCGCGTAACCGCGGCCCTCGTCCCGGGCGAACCGGTCGTCCACCTCGCGGAAGGGGATCACCCGGACCTCGGTCAGTTCGATCACGACGGCGGGCCGGTCGTCGGAGTCCAGCACCGCGTACCGCCGGCCGGCTTGCGGAACGGGCTCGCCCGCCCGCTCCAGGATCTCGGCCAGCGCCGTCATCGCGGTCTTGCGGCCGCTGATGACGGCCTCGACCCCGCGGTCACGCTCCGGACCGGGGAAGGCGAGGGCCAGCGTGGGGAGATCGTCAGCGGTCATGGGCGGAGCCTACCCGAGGGCGGCCGACGAACTCATGTGGATTACAAGGCAGTTGGTCGTCCTGAGCTTCCGCCCGCCCGCCCGGAGCGCGTACGGGCCGTCGGGCGGCCCGTCGGAGGCGGGCGCCGCCGTACCCGGTCCGGTCGCCCGTCCGTCGGGTGCCGTCCGCCGTGCGGCCGGTGGCCGGATCGGCGTCCGCCGGTGGCGCCGGGCCCACCGAACAGCCGCTGACCTCGCCGCCGTTCCGTCGGCGGAGATCCAGCCGCACCTCTTGACTCGTCGTCCTCGCGCCGTTTAACTCACGTCCTAAATTAAGACGTGAGGGGCTTAGTCATGCGCAGCATCCGAGCCGCGGCCACCTGTGCCGTCACCCTGTCTCTCGTTCTCGCGGCGACGGCCTGCGGAGGCGGTTCGTCGGCGGGGGGCGGGTCCAACGACGCACCGAAGACGCTGACGTACTGGGCCTCCAACCAGGGTGCCAGCATCGCCGTCGACAAGCAGGTGCTCCAGCCGGAACTCGACAAGTTCGAGAAGCAGACCGGCATCAAGGTGAAGCTGGAGGTCGTGCCCTGGTCGGATCTGCTCAACCGGATCCTGACCGCGGCCACGTCGGGCCAGGGGCCGGACGTGCTCAACATCGGCAACACCTGGAGTTCGTCCCTGCAGGCGACCGGCGCGCTGCTGCCGTGGGACGCGAAGAACTTCGACAAGATCGGCGGCAAGGGGCGGTTCGTCGAATCCGCGCTCGCCTCGACCGGCGCCCAGGGCAAGGACCCGGCCGCCGTGCCGCTGTACTCCATGGCGTACGCGCTCTACTACAACAAGAAGATCTTCGCCGAGGCCGGGATCTCCCGACCACCGGCCACCTGGGACGAGTTGACGGCGGACGGCAAGAAGATCAAGGCGCAGGGCAAGTCGGTGCTCGGCGCCGAGGGCTCCAACCTGTCGGAGAACATCCACCACGTCTTCGTCTTCGCCAAGCAGCACGGCGCCGACTTCTTCACCTCGGACGGCAAGCCCGCCTTCACCGACCCCAAGGTGGTCGAGGCGGTCAAGAGCTACGTCGATCTGATGGCCCGGGACCAGGTCATCCCGACCGGGGACGCCGAGTACGCGCAGAACCAGTCCGTCAGCGACTTCGCCAAGGGCCGCCAGGCCATGCTGCTGTGGCAGTCGGCCTCCGCCAACCTCAAGTCCCAGGGGATGCCCGACAGCGACTACGGCATCGCGCCGGTGCCCGTACGCTCCGGCACCCCCGGCCCCGGCACCCAGATCGACTCGATGGTCGCGGGCATCAACATCGCCGTCTTCCGCGACACCCACAACCTCGACGGGGCGACGCGGTTCGTCAAGTTCATGACCTCCGACGACGAGCAGAAGATCCTCAACAAGGCCTACAGCTCCATCCCGCCGGTCACCTCCGCCCAGAGCGACCCCGCGTTCGGCACCCCCGCCAACACGGTGCTGAAGAACACCCTCGCCACCAGCGCCGCCGCTTTGCCGCAGGTGCCCAACGAGTCCCAGTTCGAGACGACGGTCGGTACCGCCGTGAAGGACCTGTTCGCCGACGCCGCCGCCGGCCGCGCCGTGACCACCGACTCGGTCAGGGCCGCGCTGCAGAAGGCCCAGCAGCAGATGCCGGCGGCGTAACGACCATGACCACGACCGCACTTCAGGAACCGGTGCGAGGGACCCCCTCCGGTGCGCCGGCGGCGCGCAGGCCCCGCCGGCGCACCGGCCGGGCCCACCGGGCCCTGCTGCCCTACCTGCTGCTCCTGCCCGCCCTGCTGCTCGAACTCCTCGTCCATCTGGTGCCGATGGTCATCGGCGTCATGATGAGCTTCAAGGAACTCGTCCAGATCTACATCCGCGACTGGAGCAGCGCCCCCTGGTCCGGGCTCGGCAACTACCGGATGACGGTGGACTTCCACGCCCCGGTCGGGGCCGCGCTGCTGCACTCCTTCCTCGTCACCGTCGGCTTCACGCTGCTGTCCGTCGCCCTGTGCTGGCTGATCGGCACCGCCGCCGCGCTCTTCCTCCAGGACACCTTCCGCGGCCGTGGCCTGCTGCGCGCCCTGTTCCTGGTGCCGTACGCGCTGCCCGTCTACGCGGCCGTCATCACCTGGGTGTTCATGTTCCAGCACGACAACGGCCTGGTGAACCACGTCCTCCACGACCAGCTGCACCTCACCGACAAGCCCGCCTTCTGGCTCATCGGCGACAACAGCTTCTACGCCCTGCTGACCGTGTCCGTGTGGAAGGGCTGGCCGTTCGCCTTCCTCGTGGTGACGGCCGGACTCCAGAACATCCCGGGAGAGCTGTACGAGGCCGCCGCGCTGGACGGCGCGGGGATGTGGCAGCGGATCGCCCGGATCACCCTGCCGTCCCTGCGCCCGGTCAACCAGGTGCTGGTCCTCGTCCTGTTCCTGTGGACGTTCAACGACTTCAACACCCCCTACGTGCTGTTCGGCAGGGCCGCGCCGGACGCCGCCGACCTCGTCTCCGTCCACATCTACCAGGCATCCTTCGTCACCTGGAACTTCGGCACCGGGTCCGCCATGTCCGTCCTGCTGCTGCTCTTCCTGCTCGTGGTGACGGGCGCCTACCTGCTGATCACGTCCCGAGGACGGAGGGGCGCCGATGCATGACTCGCCCATGGCACCGCCGCGTTCGTTCCTGTGGGTCCGCCGGGTCTTCCTCACCCTGCTCACCGGCTTCGTGCTGATCCCGGTGTACGTGATGGTCTCCAGCTCGCTGAAGCCCCTCGCGGACGTCACCGGGAAGTTCCGCTGGCTGCCCAGCGGGCTGACGCTGCGGCCGTACATCGACATCTGGTCGACCGTGCCGCTCGCCCGCTACTTCGTGAACTCGCTGATCGTGGCCGGCGCGGCGACCCTCTGCTCGGTCGTCGTCGCGGTGTTCGCCGCCTACGCCGTCAGCCGGTACGACTTCCGGGGCAAGCGCGTCTTCACGGTCACCGTGCTGTCCACGCAGATGTTCCCCGGCATCCTGTTCCTCCTCCCGCTGTTCCTCCTCTACGTCAACATCGGCAACGCCACCGGCATCGCCCTGTTCGGCTCGCGCGGCGGGCTGATCCTCACCTATCTCACCTTCTCGCTGCCCTTCTCGATCTGGATGCTCATCGGGTACCTCGACTCGGTGCCGCGCGACCTGGACGAGGCCGCGCTGGTGGACGGCTGCGGGCCGCTCGGCGCGCTCTTCCGGATCGTCGTACCGGCCGCGGTCCCCGGCATCGTCGCGGTCGCCGTCTACGCGTTCATGACCGCGTGGGGCGAGGTGCTGTTCGCGTCGGTGATGACCGACGACACCACCCGCACCCTCGCCGTCGGCCTCCAGGGCTACTCCACCCTCAACAACGTCTACTGGAACCAGATCATGGCCGCCTCCCTGGTCGTCAGCGTGCCCGTGGTGGCCGGCTTCCTGCTGCTCCAGCGCTACCTCGTCGCCGGACTGACGGCGGGCGCCGTCAAATGACCGGCAACACCCCGTATTCCGAAGGGACTTCCGTGTCCGAACGCATCGACCTCGCCGCCCTCCCGCACGACTTCCTGTGGGGCACGGCCACCTCGGCCTACCAGATCGAGGGGGCCGTCGCCGAGGACGGCCGGGCGCCCTCGATCTGGGACACCTTCTCGCACACCCCGGGGAAGATCGCGGGCGACGACAACGGCGACGTCGCCTGCGACCACTACCGCCGCCGGCGCGAGGACATCGCGCTGATGCGCCGCCTCGGCCTCAACGCCTACCGGCTCTCCGTCGCCTGGCCGCGCGTCGTCCCCGGCGGCACCGGCCCGGTGAACCCCAAGGGGCTCGCCTTCTACGACGAGCTGGTGGACGACCTGCTCGCGGCGGGCATCACCCCGTCCGTCACCCTCTACCACTGGGACCTGCCGCAGGCGCTCCAGGACCGCGGCGGCTGGCCGGAGCGGGACACCGCCCTGGCCTTCGCCGACTACGCGTCCGCGGTCGCCGCCCGCCTCGGCGACCGCGTCACGCTCTGGACGACGCTCAACGAGCCGTCCTGCTCGGCCTGGATCGGCCACTACGAGGGCACCATGGCGCCCGGCTGGACCGATCTGACCGCCGCCGTCCGCGCCTCCTGCCATCTGCTCCTCGGCCACGGCCTCGCCACCGAGGCCGTCCGCGCCGCCGCCCCCGGCGCCCGGATCGGCATCGTCAACAACCTCTCCACCGTGCACCCGGCCACCGACCGCCCCGAGGACGTCGCCGCGGCCCACCGCCACGACGGTCACGTCAACCGCTGGTGGCTCGACCCCGTGCACGGCCGCGGCTTCCCCGCCGACATGACCGAGACCTACGGTGTGGAACTCCCGCTGAAACCCGGCGACCTGGAGACCATCGCGGCGCCCCTGGACTGGCTGGGCCTGAACTACTACTTCCCGGCCCACATCACCGACGACCCCGACGGCCCGGCGCCGTACGCCCGTTCCGTGCGCCGCGCGGGCGTGCCGCGCACCGGCATGGACTGGGAGATCGACCCGAGCGGCATCGAGACCCTGCTGCTGCGCCTCACCGAGGAGTACGGCGCCCGCACGCTCTACGTCACCGAGAACGGCTCCGCCTTCCCCGACGTACTGCGCCCCGACGGCACCGTCGACGACCCCGAACGAGGGGACTACCTCGAAGCCCACCTCGCCGCCTGCGCCTCCGCCGCCCGGCGCGGCGCCCCGCTGGCCGGCTACTTCGCCTGGTCCCTGCTGGACAACTTCGAGTGGGCGTACGGCTACGACAAGCGCTTCGGCCTGGTCCACGTGGATTACGCCACCCAGCGCCGCACCATCAAGAACAGCGGCCACCGCTACGCGGAGATCGTCCGCGCCCACGGGCGACTGCGCAGCGACGCCGCCTGAGCCCGGCGTCGGTGTCACGGGGAGCGGGCGCCCGAGGGCCCCGCTCCCCGTCCCCGGGGCCGTGAGTCAGCCGGAGCCGGTCACGGCGTCGGCGAAAGCCGTCACCGCCGCGACCGACGCCTGCTCCACCAGCTCGATGCCGACCTCCTCGGTGCTGCATCCGTTCAGCAGCACCGCCAGCAGGTAGACCCGGCCGTCCCGCTCTATCCGGCCTATGCTGTTGACGTCCCAGGTGCGGGTCCGACTCCGCTGGAGCCAGCCGTTCTTGAGGGCGGTCGGGCTGTCGTCGTCAGCCGCCGCCGACACACCCCATGCCTGGTCGACGGCCACATGACCCATCAGGTCCTGGATGTACGCGCGCGAGGCGGAGCTGAGCGGCGATGGGTCGCCGAAGACGTTCTGGAGCAGGCGGACCTGGTCCTGCGCGGTGGTCTGGGTGACGCCCCACACGGTCCCGTCACCGCCCCGCGTCTGCGTCAGGCCGAGGCGTCTGTTGGCCGCGTCGAGTCCCTGCGCGCTCCCGATCTCGGTCCACAGCGCGCTCGTCGAGTCGTTGTCGCTGTTCTCGATCATCTCGGCCGCGTAGCCACGCTCCCGCGCCGTCAGCCTCCGGCCGGCGTCCTGCGCCTGGAGAAGCAGCGTGGCCAGGATGTCCACCTTGACGATGCTGGCCGTGTCGAAGGTGTCGTCCCCGAACGCGGCCCGCTTGCCGCTCGCGGTGTCCTGCACGGCCACGGACATCTCGTTGTCGCCGAAGAGGTCCGTCACCGGCGCGAGCGCGGACTCCAGGCTCATCGGCTCGGGAACCGGCGAGGCGGAAGGGGAAGGGGAGACGGAGGCGTAAGCGGAGGTGGCCCGGAGTGCCCTGGGCTCCGCCCGGGTATGCGACGGGCCGGAGTGGGGACGGGCGACGGCGTAGCCGGTGATGGCACCGGACAGGACGACGGCCGTGGTCACCGCCCATGTCCTGCGGCGTCTCCGGGCCTTCCGGCGCCGTCGCTGCTCCCCGCGGGAGCGGCGGCGATGGCGAGGTGGGTTCTCGGGCACGAGCGCGATAGTAATCGCGTAAGAGTTCGGATTGTTGTCGCTGTGACGATTCTCCTGATCCTTGCCGAAGGGCCCTCCGCCCGGTGGGCGTTCGAGTGACCCCTGAACGCCACGGAAGCGGCGCGGGCCCGTCGGTGGCGTGGCAGGATCCCTCGGTGTGAGCGCATCACCGGCGGTGAGAGGCCTGCGGGCCGCGGTGTTCGCCGCGGTGTGCGTGCTGCTCGCCGCCGCGGGGCACGGGCTGGCCATGGGGGAGATGCCGCCGCCCGGCCGCGAAGGGGCCGCGTTTCTCGCGGTGTTCGCGCTCGGCTGGGCACTGGGCGGACGGGAGCGCTCGGGGCCCGGCATCGGCGCGGTCATGCTGCTCACCCAGGCGGGGCTGCACGCGGGCTTCGACGCGGCCCGGGCCGGCCCCGCGATGCCCGCCATGCCCGGCATGGCGGCGCCCGCGCACCCCCTGGCCCACGCCACCGCCGCCCATCTGCTCGCCGCGCTCGCCGCCTCCTGGTGGCTGCGGCGGGGCGAGGCCGCGCTCTGGTCGCTGCTGCGCCGTACCGCGGGACTCGTACCCGCCCTG
>NZ_VOGW01000105.1:93386-101343 GCF_007896895.1 Streptomyces misionensis
CTACGTGGACACCTCCCTCTACCCGGCCTACGACCTGCTCGGCGCCGCCGACGCGACCGGGGTGAAGAACTACAACCTGGCGTTCCTCACCGACGGCGGCGGCTGCGTCCCCAAGTGGGGCGGCGTCACCGAGCTGACCAGCGACGCGGTGGCCGCGCAGATCGGCGCCCTGCGGGCCAAGGGCGGTGACGTCCGGGTCTCCTTCGGCGGCGCGTCCGGTTCCGAACTGGCCACCACCTGTTCCTCCGCGGACGCGCTCGCGACGGCGTACGGCAAGGCGATCGACGCGTTCAAGCTCACCAAGGTCGACTTCGACGTCGAGGGCGGCGCGCTGCCCGACACGGCCGCCAACACCCGCCGCGCCCAGGCCATCGCCAAGCTCCAGGCCCAGCACCCCGGCCTGGACGTCTCCTTCACCCTCCCGGTGATGCCCGAGGGCCTCACCCAGGACGGCGTGAACCTGCTGACCGATGCCAAGGCCAACGGCGTCCGGATCGGCACCGTCAACATCATGGCGATGGACTACGGCTCCTCCTACGGCGGCGACATGGGCGGCTACGCCGAGCAGGCCGCCACCGCCACCCAGGCCCAGGTCAAGAGCGTGCTCGGGCTCTCCGACGCGGCCGCCTGGAAGGCCGTCGCGGTCACCCCGATGATCGGCGTCAACGACGTCTCCTCCGAGGTCTTCACGGTCGACGACGCCACCCGGTTGGCGGACTTCGCCAAGTCCAAGGGCCTCGGCGGCCTGTCCATGTGGTCGGCCGCCCGCGACCAGCAGTGCCCCGGCGGCCCCAAGCCCTCCGCCGACCCCACGTGCAGCTCCATCAGCCAGGACAAGTACGCCTTCGCCAAGGCGTTCGCCACCTTCGGCTGACCGCCGCCACCCCCCACAGTCGGCCCCGGCCGGGCCCCCCGCCTCGGCCGGGGCCGACCCTTCACCGGGCGGGCCGCCGCCCTCCCGCCGTACGTCCGGCGGCGGGACCGGGGCCCGGCCCGGTGGTCATCGGCGCGCCGGCCGGCGTCCCGCCCGGGCGAGCCGCTCCGGCGGAAGGCCGCCCGAGCGGGCCGCCGCGGCGACCGGCCGCGCGCTCCCCGCGCCCGTCAGACACGCTCCACCGGCGGCAGTCCCCCGGTCCGTGCCGCGCTCGCGTACCAGAGGGCGCTCGACTTGGGGGTGCGCTCCTGGGTCGCGTAGTCCACGTACACCGCGCCGAACCGCTTCTCGTAGCCGTACGCCCACTCGAAGTTGTCCATGAGGGACCACAGGTAGTAGCCGCGCACGTCGGCCCCGTCGGCGATGGCGCGGTGCACCTCGGCGAGGTGGGCGCGCAGGTAGGCGACGCGCTCGGGGTCGTGCACCCGGCCGTCGGCATCGGGCTTGTCGTCGTAGGCCGCGCCGTTCTCCGTCACGTACAGCCGGAGCCCCGGGGCCTCCCGGGAGTAGCGGGTGATCAGGTCGTACAGGCCCCCCGGCTCGACCGTCCAGCCCATCGCGGTGCGCTCGCCCGGCGTCTGGTGGAACGCCACGTCCTCCGAGCCCGGCCACGGCGAGTGCGTGCTCGACCCGTGCCCGTCCGCGCGCGGGCCCTTCGGCGCGGACTCGGGCGAGGAGACCAGCGCCGGGGTGTAGTAGTTGAGACCCAGCGCGTCCAGCGGCTGGTTGATCGCCGCCAGGTCCCCGTCGAGGACGTACGACCAGTCGGTGACCGACGACGTGGCCTCCAGCAGCGTGGCCGGGTAGGCGCCGTGCAGGATCGGGCCGTGGAAGACCCCGTTGGCCAGGTCGTCGATCCGCCGCGCGGCGGCCAGGTCCGCCGGGCTCTGCGTCAGCGGCCGGATCACCTGGGAGTTGAGGCTGACCGCGATGGAGCCGTGCGCGGGCAGCACCGAGCGCAGCGCCTGCGTGGCCAGCCCGTGCGCCAGGTTCAGGTGGTGGGCGGCGCGCAGGGTGGCCGCCGGTTCGGTCCGGCCCGGCGCGTGCACCCCGGAGCCGTAGCCCAGGAAGGCGCTGCACCAGGGCTCGTTGAGCGTGATCCACTGCTCCACGCGGTCGCCGAGCGCCTCGCCCACGAGCTGCGCGTACTCCGCGAAGCGCAGCGCGGTGTCCCGCTCCGGCCAGCCGCCCGCGTCCTCCAGCTCCTGCGGCAGGTCCCAGTGGTAGAGGGTGACGGCGGGCTTGATGCCGTGGGACAGCAGCTCGTCGACCAGCCGGCGGTAGAAGTCCAGGCCCGCCTGCGCGGCGGGGCCCCGGCCGGTGGGCCGCACCCGCGGCCAGGACACCGAGAAGCGGTAGGCGTTCAGGCCGAGTTCCGCCATGAGGGCCACGTCGTCGCGGTAGCGGTGGTAGTGGTCGACCGCGATGTCGCCGGTGTCGCCGCCGGCCGTCCTGCCGGGCGTATGGCTGAAGGTGTCCCAGATCGAGGGGGTACGGCCGCCCTCCCGCACGGCGCCCTCGATCTGGTAGGCGGACGTCGCCGCGCCCCAGAGGAAGGCGGGAGGGAAGGACACGGTCATCGGTTCGGGCATGGAATCGCTCCCACGAGTCGAGTGGGACCATTATGCATGGGAGCGCTCCCATAGAGAACGGGCGGACCACTGGCGGTCTTCGAGACGCCAGGTTCCGGGGCGCTTCTAGGCCGACTGCCGCACCACCAGTTCGGTCGGCAGCACCACCGCCCGGTGGCCGGTGCCGCGGTGGGCGATCTCGTCCAGCAGCAGGCTCGCCATGGTGCGGCCCATCTCCGCCAGGGGCTGGCGGACGCTGGTCAGCGGGGGGTCGATGTGCCGGGCCACGATCGAGTCGTCGAAGCCGACGAGGGCCACGTCCCCCGGCACCCGCCGGCCGGCCGCGCGCAGCTCCAGCACCGCGCCGGAGGCCATCACGTCGGAGGCGGCGAAGACGGCGTCGAGGCCGGGGCGCCGGCGCAGGAGCGCGCGCATGGCGGCCCGCCCGCCCTCCTCGGTGAAGTCGCCGGACGCGATCAGGTCCGCGTCGACGGCGAGACCCGCGCGCTCCAGTGCCTCGCGGTAGCCGTCGAGCCGCTCCCGGGCCACGTCCATGTCCATCGGGCCGGTGATCGTGGCGATGGTCCGGCGCCCGCCCGCCAGCAGGTGCTCGACCGCCACCCGGGAGCCGCCCCGGTTGTCGGCGCGGACGTGACCGAGCCGCTCGGTGTCGCTGCGCCGCCCGGCCAGCACGGTCGGCACGGCGAGTTCGTCCAGCCGGTCGGGCAAGGTGTCGTCGCTGTGCACGGCCATCATCAGCACCCCGTCCACCCGCTGCGCGGACAGATAGGCCGCGAGGCGCGCGTACTCGGACTCGTCCCGCGCCAGCACCAGCAGCAACTGCATCCCGGCACCGGCGAGTCCGGCGGAGACGCCCCGGATGATCTCCGAGAAGTACGGCTCGGAGAAGAGCCGGTTCTCGGCGTCGGGAACGACCAGGGCCACCGAGTCGGTGCGCCGGGTGACCAGGGAGCGGGCGGCGCGGTTGGGGACGTAGCCCAGTTCGGCGATCGCCTGCTCGACCGCGGCGCGGGACCGGTCGCTGACCTTGGGGGAGCCGTTGATCACCCGCGAGACGGTGCCGCGGCCGACCCCGGCCCGGGCGGCGACGGCGTTCAGAGTCGGGCGCCGGACGTCCGCGGTCCTGTGCGGCTGCGGCAGTTCGGCAGTGCTCATCGTTCACCTTCCGGTGCTTGGTGGGGGGTGGCCTCATTCTGGCCCAGAAATGTCCGGCCACCGGTCCCGCGGGTCGCGCGGTGCGGCCGTTCCCGCCGTCGCGACCACGTTGACCTGCGCGGATGAGACGGGTCAGGTGAGCGGGCGGCTGATCTGACGTTCTTTCAGGTGACACATGAACGTGACGTGCTGAACACGCTTGCGCAACAACGCCGTTTTCAAGTCTTGACACGTGGCCCGGCAGCAACGAGTCTTCCGGCATGCCGCGTGGGAGCGGTCCCACGGGGTGACCGGGGCTTGCTCCCCCGTGGCTGAAAGCTCACTAAAGGTCCTTCCCTCTGCACCCATTGACACGCCGTTGACCAGCACCTTCATCGCACGCCGAGCGCTGTGGGCTGGCCGCTGCTCGAACCGAGAGGGCAGGTCCGGACCGTCGGACGCCGGCGGTCGGATTCCTGAGGTCCGTTCCCCACTGGAACAAGGAGTAGTGGAATGCGCATCACCCGTACCGGCGGCCACGGCCGCAGAGCGGCGGCCGTGGCCACGGCGGTCCTGGCGGCCTCCGCCGTGCTGCTGACCGGCTGCAGCAGCGACGGCGACTCGAACGCCTCGGACTCCAACGGGAACATCACCCTCAAACTGGCCGACTTCGGCCAGTTCGGCTACAAGGAAGCCGGCCTGCTGGAGCAGTACCACAAGCTCCACCCGAACATCACGGTCAAGGAAGAGACCACCGCCAACGAGCAGGACTACTACCCGAAGCTGCTTCAGCAGTTGAACTCGGGCGGCGGTTTCGGCGACGTCACCGGCATCGAGGTCGGCCGCATCAAGGAGGTCGTGGACACCCAGGCGGGCAAGTTCGCGGACCTGAGCAAGTCGATCAACGTGGGCGACTGGGTCTCCTGGAAGGAGAAGCAGGCGACCGCGCAGGACGGCTCGGTGATCGGGGCCGGCACCGACATCGGCCCGATGTCCCTGTGCTACCGCAAGGACCTGTTCCAGAAGGCGGGTCTTCCCACCGACCGCGAGGCCGTGGCGAAGGCGGTCTCCGGCGGCTGGGAGGACTACCTCAAGCTGGGTGAGCAGTACCAGAAGAAGGCGCCCGCGGGCACCCACTTCATGGACTCCGCGAGCGCCATGTACAACGCGGTCGTCAGCTCCTCCTCGCAGCAGTACTACGACGCCTCCGGCAAGCCGGTCTACAAGGACAGCGCCTCCGTCAAGCAGGGCTGGAACCTGGCCGCCGAGGCCGCCTCGAAGAAGCTCAGCGCGGGCCTGGCCCAGTTCCAGGACCCGTGGCAGGCGGCGCTGCGCAAGGGCACCGTGGCCACCGTGGTGTGCCCCGCCTGGATGGCCGCGCAGATCTCGACCTACTCCGGTGACGCCTACAAGGGCAAGTGGGACATCTCTCGCGCTCCCGGCACCACCGCGGCCAACTGGGGCGGCTCCTTCCTGGCCGTGCCCAAGGGCGGCAAGCACGTCAAGGAGGCCATCGACCTCGTCAAGTGGCTGACCGCCCCCGAGCAGCAGGCCGCCGTCTTCAAGGCCGTCGGTGTCTTCCCGTCCAACAAGGGCGCGTACCAGCTGGCCAGCGTGAAGAACGCCAAGCTCCCGTACTTCAGCGACGCCCCGATCGGGCAGATCTACGCCGACGAGGCCAACTCGATCCCGGAGGCGGTGCTCGGTCAGAAGGACGGCGTGATCAAGGACACGATCTCCACCCAGATCAACAACATGGAGCAGCGCGGCACCAAGCCCGACAAGGCCTGGAAGGACGCCACCGACACGATCGACAAGGCGATCGGCTGACGACCGACGGGTGCGGGCGGCCCCGGCGGCCGCCCGCACCGCGCCCGCGCGGAGCCGTGTGCCGGCTTCCGTCGCGGGCGCGGGGCCGTCGAGCGGGGCGGGCCGGGCACCGGGTCATGGACAGCGGGCCCTGGACCGGCACCACCACGCTCGGCAGGACCACACCCTGACCGGCGCTTTCCGCCAGACCGCCACGTCGGCGGGGGCCGCCGGCCGGGCAGGCACCAGGCCCCAGGCCGGTGCCCGGCGGGACCGGACCCGGCGTCCGGTCCCGCCGGGGCCGGCCCCGCACGCACGTCAGGCCGCGGCGCGGGCCGCTCGGCACTGCAGTCCATCCGCACAAGGAGCGGCGGGACGGGCGCCCGGTTCCTGAACGCGTCACTCGCCCCGTACCCGGCCCAAACCTTCAGGGAAGGACTCCCTCGTGGCAACGACAACCCCCGTACGGGGCACCAGCACCCCGCCCCCCGGCGGCTCCGGCACCGTGCCGAACGGCCGCGGCCGGTGGCGCAGCAGGCTGTGGCGCTTCGACGACCTCGCGTCGCCGTACGCCTACATCGCCCCCTTCTTCCTCGTCTTCGGCGCCTTCGGGCTCTACCCCCTCCTCTACACCGGCTGGATCGCCCTGCACCGGGTGGAGATGACGAGCCTGAGCCAGTCCCAGTGGGTCGGCTTCGACAACTTCGCCAAGATCCTCCAGGACTCGGAGTTCTGGACGGCGGTCGCCAACACCTTCGTCATCGGCGTCCTCTCCACCGTCCCGCAGCTGCTCGTGGCCCTCGGGCTGGCGCATCTGCTCAACTACAAGCTGCGCGCCAGCACGTTCTGGCGGACGGTCATCCTCACCCCGTACGCGACCTCGGTGGCCACCGCCGCCCTGGTCTTCGCCCTGGTCTTCCGGGCCGACGGCGGCGTCCTCAACTGGGTGCTGCACTTCTTCGGCGCGGGCAACACCGACTGGGGCAACGGGGAGTGGACCTCGAAGATCGCCATCTCGGTCATCGTGATCTGGCGCTGGACCGGCTACAACGCGCTGATCTACCTCGCCGCCATGCAGGCGGTGCCCAGCGATCTGTACGAGGCCGCCTCGATCGACGGAGCGACGCGCTGGCAGCAGTTCCGCAAGGTGACGATCCCCGCGCTGCGGCCCACGATCCTGTTCACCATCGTCATCTCGACGATCGGCTCCATGCAGCTGTTCGGTGAGCCGCTGCTGCTGCAGGGCGGCACGCTCGGTGCCGTCGGCGGCAGCGAGCACCAGTACGAGACGCTCAGCATCTACCTCTACAACTACGGCTGGAAGCTCGGCCACTTGGGCCCGGCCGCGGCCGTGGCCTGGGCGATGCTCGTCCTGCTGCTGCTCATCGCCTTGATCAACTGGATCGTCGGCCGGTTCGTGCGCAAGAACGCGGCCTGACGGGAGCGATATCGATGACCACGATCAGTCCCACCAACACCGCCGCGCCGGAGCTCCTCGCCAACGAGGGCAAAGGCCGCCGGCGCTTCAAGATCGGCGCCGGCCAGCAGCTCAAGGGCGGCCCGTTCACCTATATCGCGCTCGTCGTCGTCGGCCTGGGCTCGATCCTCCCGCTGTACTGGACGCTGGTGGCCGCCTCGCACGACCAGCAGCGGGTCCTGGACACCCCGCCGCCGCTGATACCCGGCGGCAGGCTGTGGAGCAACCTCCAGGCGGCCTGGGAGCAGGCCAACCTGGGCAAGGCCATCGTCAACAGCGTGATCGTGGCCGGCTGCATCACCGTGGCCACGCTGTTCTTCTGCACCCTCGCCGGTTACGCCTTCGCCAAGATGCGCTTCCGCGGCCGTGGCGTGCTGATGACGGCGGTCATCGCCACCCTGACCATTCCGCCGCAGCTCAGCGTGGTCCCGCTGTTCATGCTGATGTCCGACATCGGCTGGGGCGGCAAGCTGGAGTCGGTGATCTTCCCGACCCTGGTCGGCGCCTTCGGCGTCTTCTTCATGCGCCAGTACCTGCTGGAGGCGCTGCCCTACGAGCTGATCGAGGCGGCCAAGGTGGACGGGGCGAGCAACATCCGCATCGTCTGGAACGTGGTCCTGCCCGCGGCCCGGCCCGCGATGATGGTGCTCGGCATGCTCACCTTCGTGCAGGCGTGGAACGACTTCTTCTGGCCCTTCCTCGCGCTGAACCAGGAGAACCCCACCATCCAGGTGGCGCTCGGCCAGCTCAGCGCCTCCTACACCCCCGACCAGAGCATCGTCATGGCCGGGGCCCTGATCAGCACGCTGCCGCTGCTGGTGGTCTTCGTCGTCTTCGGCAAGCAGATCGTCGGCGGCATCATGGCGGGCGCCGTCAAGGGCTGAGGCCCCGGGCCCGCGCTCCGCGGCCGGGCCCGTCCCCCGCGTCCCGCCGGGTACACCCCGCGCGGCCCGTCCGGTACGACCCGCACACTGTCCGGCCCGCCCCGCGCGCGGGCCGGACAGTGTGCGG
>NZ_VOGW01000106.1:0-5904 GCF_007896895.1 Streptomyces misionensis
CCCACCACCGGTCCCGCACCGCCGGACCACCGTCCGTACCCTTTCTCACGCCACTTTTGGGAGCGCTCTCACCATGACCGCCGTACGACCCGAGGCCAGTGCCCAGCAGGCGTCGAGCACCTCTTTCCCACCGGGCTTCGTCTGGGGTGCCGCCACCGCCGCCTACCAGGTGGAGGGGGCCGCCGCAGAGGACGGCCGCACCCCGTCCATCTGGGACACCTTCAGCCACACCCCCGGCAAGGTGCGCAACGGTGACACCGGTGACATCGCCGCCGACCACTACCACCGGTACCGCGACGACGTCGCCCTGATGAAGGACCTCGGCCTCAAGGCGTACCGGTTCTCCGTCTCCTGGTCCCGGGTCCAGCCCACCGGCCGCGGCCCGGCCGTCGAGCGCGGCCTGGACTTCTACCGCCGGCTCACCGACGAGCTGCTCGAAGCGGGCATCACCCCGGTCGCCACCCTGTACCACTGGGACCTGCCGCAGGAGCTGGAGGACGTCGGCGGCTGGCCGCACCGCGACACCGCGCACCGGTTCGCCGAGTACGCCGAGATCATGGCCCGCGCCCTCGGCGACCGGGTCGGCGTGTGGACCACCCTCAACGAACCGTGGTGCAGCGCCTTCCTCGGCTACGGCTCCGGTGTGCACGCGCCCGGCCGCACCGACCCGGCCGCCACCCTGCGCGCCGCGCACCACCTCAACCTCGCCCACGGCCAGGCCGTCGGGGCGCTGCGCTCGGTCCTGCCGTCGTCCGCGCAGCTCTCCCTCACCCTCAACCTGCACCAGGTGCGCCCGTTGACCGACAGCGCGCAGGACGCGGAGGCCGCGCGCCGCATCGACGCGGTCGGCAACCGGATCTTCACCGGCCCGGTCCTGGACGGCGCCTACCCCGAGGACCTGCTCGCCGACACCGCGCACCTGGTCGACTGGGCCGAGCTGGTGCACGACGGCGACCTGGCGGAGATCTCCCGGCCCATCGACGTGCTCGGCGTCAACTACTACTCGCCGACCGTGGTGTCGCTGGCCACCGAGGGCAGCGGCACCACCAAGAACGACGGCCACGGCGCCAGCGAGCACTCCCCGTGGACCGGCTGCGACGACGTCGCCTTCCACCTCGCCAACGACCAGCTGACCGCGATGAACTGGGCCATCGACGCCAACGGGCTGCACACCCTGCTGACCGGGCTGGCGGCCTCGCACCCGCGGCTGCCGCTGATGGTCACCGAGAACGGGGCCGCCTTCGACGACTACGCCTCTCCCGAGGGCCGGGTCGAGGACCCGCAGCGGATCGCCTACCTGCACGGCCACCTGGAGGCGGTGCACCGGGCCATCGCCGACGGAGCGGACGTCCGCGGCTACTTCCTGTGGTCCCTGCTGGACAACTTCGAGTGGTCCTACGGCTACTCGAAGCGCTTCGGCGCCGTCTACGTCGACTACCCCACCCAGCGCCGCATCCCCAAGGCGAGCGCCCACTGGTACGCCGGGGTGATCCGCGACAACGCGCTGCCGGCCGGCCGGTGAGCGAGGCGGGGGCCTGACCACGGGCCCGAGGGGCGCGGCCGTGAGCCCGGCCGCGCCCCTTCGCGTCCCCGGGGGAGCCGGGGACCTCGGAGCCTGCCCGGCGAGGGACGATGGGAGCGGGGGCGGTCCGGCCCCTGCTGTTACATTCCTGGCCTGAGGGCTGCGAACGGGAGGCGCGACCATGGCGGTCAACGGTGGACGGGGCCGGGGCGGCCGGCGGCCGACCCTGGAGGAGGTCGCCGCGCGGGCCGGGGTCGGCCGCGGCACGGTCTCGCGCGTGATCAACGGCTCGCCCCGGGTCAGCGACACGACCCGCGCCGCGGTGGAGGCGGCGGTCGCCGAACTCGGCTACGTCCCCAACACCGCCGCCCGCGCCCTGGCCGCCAACCGCACCGACGCCGTCGCGCTGGTGGTGCCCGAGCCGGAGACCCGGTTCTTCGCCGAGCCGTACTTCTCCGACATGCTGCACGGAGTGGGCGCCGAACTGGCCGAGACCGAGACGCAGTTGCTGCTGATCTTCGCGGGCAACGACCGGGAACGGCGGCGGCTGGCCCAGTACTTGGCGGCCCACCGGGTGGACGGTGTCCTGCTGGTCTCGGTGCACGCCGACGACCCGCTGCCCGATCTGCTGGCCCAGCTGGAGATCCCCGCGGTGATCAGCGGCCCGCGCTCGGCCGCGGAGACGCTCACCTCGGTGGACTCGGACAACTACGGCGGCGCCCGCGCGGCCGTGGAGCACCTGCTGTCCCGGGGGCGCACCCGGATCGCCCACATCACCGGCCGCCCGGACGTGTACGGCGCCCAGCGCCGCGTCGACGGCTACCGCGACGCCCTGCGCGCGGCCGGCCAGGAGCCGGACGAACTCCTGGTGGAGCCGGGCGACTTCACCGAGGAGGGCGGTCGCCGGGCCATGTCCGCCCTGCTGTCGCGCCGCCCCGATCTGGACGCGGTCTTCGCCGGTTCGGACGTGACGGCGGCCGGTGCCCGGCAGGTGCTGCGCGAGGAGGGCCGCCGCATCCCCGACGACGTCGCCCTGGTCGGCTACGACGACTCCGCCATCGCCCGCCACATGGACCCGCCCCTCACCAGCGTCCGCCAGCCCATCGAGCAGATGGGCCGGAGCATGATCAGCCTGCTCCAGTCCGAGATCGCCACGGGGCGCGGCCCGCAGCGGCGGCACACGGTGCTGCCGACGGAACTGGTGGTGCGGGCGTCCTCGTGAGGGCGCGCGTCAGGCGCGCGGCGCCGGGTCCGTCAGCGCCCTGAACGCGGGCCGCGGCAGGCCCGCGATGCGGGCGGGGTCCGCGTCGCGCAGGGCGGGCAGGACCCGGAAGGCGTGCGCGCCGGTTGTCGCGCCCTCTCCGTCACCGGTCCGGGGCGGGTGACGGAGATCAGGGAGGTCGCGGTGCACGAGAGCGCCGGCCCCGAGGTGATCATCGCGGAGCAGGTCGTGGCCGTCGCGCCGCCTCCCGGCGGGGAGGCCGTCGCCGTTCCCGGGCTGCTGGTCCCGCGGGTCCGGACGGAGTGCTCGTGCGGGTCCGGGACCAGTCCGGGATCACATGGACGGGTACGGGGCCGTTCGGGCGCGGCAGGGGGCACACCGGCGCCTGAACGTGAAACAGCCGGTGATCCCGTCGTGCGACGGAATCACCGGCTGATCGTTCAGGGTGAGTGACGGGACTCGAACCCGCGACATCCTGGACCACAACCAGGTGCTCTACCATCTGAGCTACACCCACCACGACCGGCGTGGGAACTTGTCGTTTCCCCGACCGGCCGAGAAGAAGTCTACAGGGTCCGAAGGGGTGCTCGCGCACAGGTTTTCGCGCCGCACCCCGACGGCGGACCCCGGACGCCCTACTTCGCCGGCACCACGTGCTTGGCCGCGATCGTCCGCGCCGTGTCCGAGTCGGGTCCGGGCTGCGGGACGAAGATGGCCTCGCGGTAGTAGCGCAGCTCGGCGATCGACTCGCGGATGTCGGCGAGGGCCCGGTGGTTGCCGTTCTTCTCCGGGCTGTTGAAGTACGCCCGCGGGTACCAGCGGCGGGCCAGCTCCTTGACCGAGGAGACGTCCACGATCCGGTAGTGCAGCCAGTCCTCCAGCGTCGGCATGTCCCGCAGCAGGAAGCCGCGGTCGGTGCCGACCGAGTTGCCGCACAGCGGAGCCTTGCCCGGCTCCTTCACGTGCTCCTTGATGTACGCCAGGACCTGCTCCTCGGCGTCCTCGAGCGTCGTGCCGTCCGGGAGCTCGGCGAGCAGCCCGGACGCGGTGTGCATCTGACGCACCACCTCCGGCATCGTCTCCAGCGCCCGCTCCGGCGGGCGGATGACGATGTCCACCCCCTCGCCGAGTACGTTCAGCTCGGAGTCGGTGACGAGGGCGGCCACCTCGATGAGAGCGTCGTCGGACAGCGAGAGGCCGGTCATCTCGCAGTCGATCCACACCATGCGATCGTTCATGCGACCACCCTAAGGCGGACCTCCGCGTTTGGGATGCCCCGCGTCGGTACCGGCCGCGGATGAGAAAACCGCCACAGGGCACGACCGCGGGGGAAGCACGCGGAACCGCAGGGGGACGACAGGGGGACCACAGAGGAAAGGGAGCGGGGGCGGTGCCCGAAGACTCCGCCCCCGCTCCCCGACCGTCGGGGACCCGTCAGCTTCCGGCGCGCGGTCCGGGGAGCAGCGACACCGCCCCGGCCGCCGCCGTGCGCCGGCTCTGGATCGGCACCCCGCTGTCCCGCTCCGGGTGCAGCATCGAGGGCACCGAGCCCATCGGACCGGGACCCTGCAGACCCGAGGCCGGCACCGGCTGGCCGGACGGCGGCTGCATGGCGACCGGCTCCGGCTCACCCGGCTTGTCGCCCTGGGGCCGGCGGGCCCGGTAGGCGGCCCGGTAGGCGGCGGGGGAGGAGCCGAGCTGGCGGCGGAAGTGCCCGCGCAGCGCGACCGGCGAGCGGAACCCGCAGCGGCCGGCCACCTCGTCCACCGAGTAGTCCGACGTCTCCAGCAGCCGCTGCGCCTGGAGCACCCGCTGGGTGATCAGCCACTGCAACGGCGCGCTGCCGGTGAGCGAGCGGAACCGGCGGTCGAACGTACGGCGGCTCATGTACGCGCGGGCCGCCAGCGTCTCCACGTCGAACTGCTCGTGGAGGTGCTCCAGCGCCCAGGCGACGACCTCGGCGAGCGGGTCGGCGCCGATCTCCTCCGGTAAAGACCGGTCGAGGTAGCGCTCCTGGCCGCCGGACCGGCGCGGCGGGACCACCAGGCGCCGTGCGAGCGCGCCGGCCGCCTCGTTGCCGTGGTCCGTCCGCACGATATGAAGACAGAGATCGATTCCGGCCGCCGTACCCGCGCTGGTGAGCACGTCGCCGTCGTCGACGAACAGCTCCCGCGGATCGACGTGCACCGACGGATAGCGCTTGGCCAGCGTCGGCGCGTACATCCAGTGGGTGGTCGCCGGGCGGCCGTCCAGCAGACCGGCGGCGGCCAGCACGAACGCGCCGGTGCACAGCCCCACGATGCGGGCGCCTTCCTCGTGCGCCCGGCGCAGCGCGTCGAGCGCCTCCTCCGGTGGCGGCGCGGTGATCGAGCGCCAGGCCGGCACGACGACGGTGCCGGCGCGGGAGATCGCCTCCAGCCCGTGCGGCGCGGTGAGTTCGAGGCCCCCCGTGGTCCGCAGGGGGCCTTCCTCGCCGCCGCACACCAGCAGCCGGTAGCGCGGTACCCCGGCGTCCTGGCGGTCGATCCCGAACACCGACAGCGGTATGGAACTCTCGAAGATGGGGCCGCCGCTGAACAGCAGCACCGCGACGATCTCCTTGCGGCGACGCCCGGACAGCTTCCGGACAGCGGCTTCCGGCGCGGCAGTGGAGTCGTGGCTCATACTGCTAAGCCCCCCTCGGTGGTCGCGGCTCCTCGGTTGTGTCGCTCCTGCACGTTTCCCCTCGGTCCTGCACGAGTCCCCCGCCGTAAGACAGTCAAGATCGAATCTACTGGGTCCCGCGAACGCACGGTGACCAGTTCCAAATGCGGCACATTGTCGACATGACAACTTGGCGTGAAGCATTCGATCACGAAGGGTTGCACTCGCGAGCCGTGCAGGGAAGTACGCCTCGTGGCAGTGGCCAAAGCGCGTAGGGTGCGCAGCGCCCCACAGACCCTTTCCGTGCAGGTGGAACGGGGGTTGAGGGGTGGTCAGGACCACCTTCGGACGAGAACCGGAAGTTGGCTGAAAAGAAGCGCTTCGAAGCGTGGAAACCGGTCAGTCAGCCGGTGTCCGCTCCCGGGTGTGACGTCCGCCTCTTTGCACGCCGGAACGGTCCGCCCCGCGTGCGCCCCCGTGCCGGGCGCCGCGCCCGCGGCCCCCGCGCCCCGCCCGG
>NZ_VOGW01000106.1:6162-10686 GCF_007896895.1 Streptomyces misionensis
CGCCTGCCCCGCGCGCCTCGCTCCGAGCGGCGCAGCAGCAGCCGGCAGACGGCGGTGACGGCGGCCAGGCCCAGCGCGGTGCCCGTGGCCCCGGCCAGCGAGGTGCCGTACCAGACCAGGACCACGGGGACCAGGACGCAGCTGAAGGCGGCCCAGCGGATCAGCTCGCTCGCGCTGTCCGGCGCGGCGGGCTCCTCGTCGGTCCGGGGACCGGGCATCTCGTACTCCCTGTGGCGCCTCGTGGCGCCCTGTGGCGGTGGCTCACCCCCTTCAACGCCCGGCCGACCGGTCGGTCACCGGACGTGCGGCTGTGAATCCTGTGCAAACCGCCTGTACGGGGCAGCGAGCATTGCGTTACGGGCGCGGCTCGTGCATGCTCCGGTGAACCCCTACGGACGTCGGGGGACCGCTTACGGAGCGTGCAAGGGATCTGGGCTCGGGAGGCGTGCCGCCGTACCCTTGGGGGTATGGGGTGGGGAAGATGTTTCCCGGACACAGCTCCGCTGCACACCGTCGTCCCATCCCATAAAGGATCACAACGCCGAGACAGCCATGGCCGGTCACGAATTCTTCGAACCCGCGGACCGCAAGCGGCCGGTCGCCGATCCCACGGCGGCCGATCCCCTGGCGGCGGACGAGTCACGCCAATCCTGCGATCCAGCCTTCCGGCACGGGGTCGTCGTCGGCTTCGACGGCTCGACCTCCAGTGAGCGCGCCCTCGCCTACGCGATAGGCATGGCCCATCGCTCCCACTCCGGCCTGATCATCGTGCATGTGGCCAACCGGCTGCCGACCACCGTGTGGGCCGGCTGCGAGCCCCCGGTCTTCGTGGACGTGCCGGACCACCGCACGGAGGTCCTCGGCCTCGAACTGGCCTGCGCGGAGTACCTCTCCGAGGTGCCGTGGATCCTGGTCGAGCGCGGCGGGGACATCTGCCACGAACTCGAAGAGGTGGGGCGGGAGTACGAGGCGGACGCGATCGTCGTCGGCTCCACGCACGGCATCGTGGGCCGGATCTTCGGCTCCGTCGCGGGGCGGCTCGCCCGCCGGGCGCGGCGGCCGGTGATCGTCATCCCCTGACACGCGAAGGACCCCCGTGCGGCTCGCACGGGGGTCCCTTCCGGTCTGCTACTCGACCGTCACCGACTTCGCCAGGTTCCTCGGCTTGTCGATGTCCCGGCCGAGCGCCTTCGCCGTGTGGTAGGCGAGGAGCTGGAGCGGGATGCCCATCAGGATCGGGTCGAGCTCGTCCTCGTTCTTGGGGACGACGATGGTCTGGTCGGCCTTCTCCTGGTGCTGGTGGGCGACTGCGAGGATCTTGCCCTCGCGGGCCTTGATCTCCTCCAGCGCGGCGCGGTTCTTCTCCAGCAGGTCGTCGTCGGGGACGATCGCGACCGTCGGCAGGGCCGGCTCGATCAGCGCCAGCGGGCCGTGCTTCAGCTCGGAGGCCGGGTAGGCCTCGGCGTGGATGTACGAGACCTCCTTCAGCTTGAGGGAGGCCTCACGGGCGACCGGGTAGCCGCGGACCCGGCCGATGAAGAGCATCGAGCGGGCGTCGGCGTACAGCTCGGCCAGCTCCTTGATCTGCTCCTCCTGCTTGAGGATCTCGGTGATCTGCCCGGGCAGCCTGCGCAGGCCCTCGATGATCCGCTTGCCGTCGCGCACCGAGAGGTCGCGGGTGCGGCCCAGGTGCAGGGCGAGCAGGGCGAAGGCGACCGTGGTGTTGGTGAAGCACTTGGTGGACACGACGCAGACCTCGGGGCCCGCGTGCACGTAGATGCCGGCGTCCGCCTCGCGCGCGATCGCCGAACCGACCACGTTGACGACGCCGAAGACCCGCGCGCCCTTGCGCTTGAGCTCCTGCACCGCGGCGAGGACGTCGTACGTCTCACCGGACTGGGAGACGGCGACGTACAGGGTGTCGGGGTCCACGACCGCGTTGCGGTAGCGGAACTCGGAGGCCGGCTCGGCGTCGGCGGGGATGCGGGCCAGTTCCTCGATCATCTGGGCGCCGATGAGCCCCGCGTGGTACGAGGTGCCGCAGCCGAGGATCTTCACCCGGCGGATCTGCCGGGCCTCGCGGGCGCCCAGGTTGAGGCCGCCGAGGTGCACGGTGGAGAACCGGTCGTCGATCCGGCCGCGCAGCACGCGGTCGACCGCGTCGGCCTGCTCGAAGATCTCCTTGTGCATGTAGGTGTCGTGGCCGCCCATGTCGTACGACTCGGCCTCCCACTCCACCGTGGTGGGCTCGCTCGTGGTGCGGGTGCCCTCGGTGGTGTAGGTGCGGAAGTCGTCGGCCTTGAGGGTGGCCATCTCGCCGTCGTCCAGGGTCACTATCTGGCGGGTGTGCATGACCAGGGCGGCGATGTCGGAGGCGACGAACATCTCCTTCTCGCCGATGCCGAGGACGACCGGGGAGCCGTTGCGGGCCACCACGATCCGGTCGGGGAAGTCGGCGTGCAGCACGGCGATGCCGTACGTGCCCTCGATCATCCGGACCGCCTGGCGGACCTTGTCCTCCAGCTTCTCGGCGGTCGAGCGGGCGATGAGGTGGGTGAGGACCTCGGTGTCGGTCTCGGAGAGGAACTCGACGCCCTCCGCCTCCAGCTTGCGGCGCAGTTCGGCGGCGTTGTCGATGATGCCGTTGTGGACGACGGCGACCTTGTTGTCGGCCGACATGTGCGGGTGGGCGTTCACGTCGGAGGGGGCGCCGTGGGTGGCCCAGCGGGTGTGGGCGATGCCGGTGGTGCCCTTGAAGCGCGCCGGGATCTTCGCCTCCAGGTCGCGCACCCGGCCCTTGGCCTTGACCATCTTCAGGCCGGGCGCCTTCGGGGAGGTGACGACGACGCCCGCGGAGTCGTAGCCGCGGTACTCCAGCCGCTGGAGGCCCTCCAGGAGGAGAGGGGCGACGTCACGCTTCCCGATGTAACCGACAATTCCGCACATATACAGGTATTCCTAGCCGTAGACGATGCGGCGCAGCTGCCTGAGCGTCAGCTCGGGCGGTGCCACCGCTCGGTATCTGAGGTCCGCCCCGATCCGTTCGAAGATCTCCGCGTTCACCAGGCCCTGGGCCTGGAGCTCGCGGTGGCGGCGACGGACGAAGTCCTCCGTCGACTCGTCGAAGTAGGCGAGCACGTCCTGGATCACCCGCAGCGCCTCGCCCCTGGCCAAGGGCGTGGACCGCATCAGATGATCTACGAGTTCGTCGTGCACCCGGTAGATCCTCGGGTACCGGAGCCGGATTCGCAAGAATCCTGCCCGATATCGGGCAGCCGCAGGTCGGGCGGGACCGTGAACTCCCGCCCGACCCCTGTGGCTCAGCTCACAACTTGTCCAGCACCGCCCGCTTGGCCAGCGTGAACTCCTCCTCGGTCAGCACCCCGTCACGGCGCAGCTCGCCCAGCTCCCGCAGCCGGCGCAGCAGCGTGTCATGCGTGTCCTCGGCGGCCCCCTGCTCCGGCACGGACCCCTGTCGCGGCACGGACCCCTGCTCCGGTGCGGGCAGCTCGGCCCGGCGCCCGGCGGACTCCGGCACCGAGGGGTGCGGCAGCCGCGCCTGTACGGCGGCGGCCACCAGCGCCATCAGCGGATCCTTGCGGAAGCCCCACAGCTCGACGGCGTTCGGGTCGTACTTGGCCCGCGCGCTGACCGGGGTGCCCCGCACCAGGAACCGCAGGTGCCCGTTCTCCAGCCCGGACGCGGGCCGCCACTCCACACCGAGGATGTCGGCCAGCGGGATGGTCCGGGTGCCGGTCTCGGCCTTGACGTCCTCGGTCTTCCAGTTCCACTCCAGCCGCACCCGCTCCCCGTCGAAGTGCGCGCTGCCGTCCCCGGCGGACGCGGACACCGGCAGCGGCGGCCCCGGCAGCAGATAGCCGGTGACCGGCTCCGGGGAAATCCCCTCCAGCAGCAGCGCGTTGCGCACCTCGTCCGCGAAGTACTCCGCGACGCCGTACCGGTCGGGCTGCACGGACAGCCGGTAGGGGTCGTCGGCCTCGCCGAGCCGGCCGCCGGTCGCCCGGAGCAGCGGGTCGGCGCCCTCGCGCAGCCGCAGCCGCAGCCACCCGGACTTCTTGCCCTGCTCGACCGAGACGGAGGCCAACGCCCCCAGTGGGACCACGAGTTCGCCGAGTTCCCGGCGCAGCAGCCCGACTCCCTTGTCCCGGCCCGGAGTGAGCCGCAGGGCGTCGCCGTCGAAGACCCAGGTGCCGTCCTTCTGGATGATTTCCGCCATAGCGGGATTGTTTCATCGGATCTGCGGGAGAGTGGTCTCGACCAGATCTGAAGGGAGCGCATGTGAGACGGAACCACAGCTCGACTCCCCGAACCGGCCGCGTTCTCGGTTCGTTGCTGCTCGTCGCGGCGGCCGGTTCGGGGAGTCGAGCTGTGGTTCCGTCTCACATGCGCTCCCTTCAGATCTGGTCGAGACCACTCTCCCGCAGATCCGATGAAACAATCCCGCTATGGCGGAAATCATCCAGAAGGACGGCACCTGGGTCTTCGACGGCGACGCCCTGCGGC
>NZ_VOGW01000107.1:0-24548 GCF_007896895.1 Streptomyces misionensis
TCCGTCACCCCGGGCGGAGCGCCGTACCGCATCACCCGGGTCACCGCCGTCCAGGTCGACGACTCGGCCGAGGTCCGGCGCGTCGGCGCCTATCTCACCGGGGTCCTGCGGCCCTCCACCGGCTATCCGCTGCCGCTCACCGACCACGGCGGCGGCATCCGCCTCCACCTGGCGAAGAGCGGCCTGGGCGCCGAGGGGTACCGGCTGCACAGCGGCCCCGACGGCGTCACGCTCACCGCGGACACCCCGGCCGGTCTCTTCCACGGTGTGCAGACGCTGCGTCAGCTCCTGCCGGCCGCCGTGGAGAAGAAGACGGTGAGCCGGCAGGACTGGCGGATCGCCGGCGGAACCATCGAGGACCGGCCCCGCTACGCCTACCGCGGCGCCATGCTGGACGTCGCCCGGCACTTCTTCGGCGTCGACCAGGTGAAGCGGTACATCGACGAACTCGCCCTGTACAAGGTCGACGAGCTGCATCTGCACCTCAGCGACGACCAGGGCTGGCGCATCGCCGTCGACTCCTGGCCGCGCCTGTCGAGCTACGGCGGCGCCACCGAGGTCGGCGGCGGCAAGGGCGGCTACTACACCAAGGCGCAGTACCGGCAGATCGTCTCCTACGCCGCCTCCCGCTATGTGGAGGTCGTCCCGGAGATCGACATGCCCGGCCACACCAACGCGGCCCTCGCCTCCTACGCCAAGCTCAACTGCGACGGCGTGGCACCCCCGCGCTACACCGGCACCAGCGTCGGCTTCAGCTCGCTGTGCGCCTCCAAGGACGTCACCTACGCCTTCGCCGACGACGTGGTGCGGGAGCTGGCCGCGCTCACCCCGGGCCGCTATCTGCACATCGGCGGCGACGAGGCGCACTCCACCAGCCACGCCGACTACGTGACGTTCATGGACCGGGTGCAGCCGATCGTCGCCAAGTACGGCAAGACGGTCATCGGCTGGCACCAGCTCACCGGCGCCCACCCCGCCAAGGGCGCCCTCGCCCAGTACTGGGGCCTGGACCGCACCGGCGCGGCCGAGAAGGACCAGGTGGCGCAGGCCGCCCGCAACGGCACGGGGCTGATCCTGTCCCCGGCCGACCGGGTCTACCTCGACATGAAGTACACCAAGGACACCAAGCTCGGCCTCACCTGGGCGGGCCTGGTCGAGGTGCGCAGGTCGTACGACTGGGACCCGGGCGCCTATCTGCCGGGCGCGCCGGCGTCCGCGGTCAGGGGCGTGGAGGCGCCCCTGTGGTCGGAGACCCTGAAGACGTCCGCCGACATCGAGTACATGGCCTTCCCGCGGCTGCCGGGCGCGGCCGAACTGGGCTGGTCGCCGGCGGCCACCCACGACTGGGGCACCTACAAGGTGCGCCTGGCCGCGCAGGCCCCGCGCTGGGACGCCCTCGGCATCCGCTACTACAGGTCGCCGCAGGTGCCCTGGCCCACGAGCTGAGCCGGAGACCCGAACGGGCGCCCCGCAGGACCGTACTCCGGGGCGCCCGCCCGTCCCAGGGGCCTTCAGAACCCGGCGAGGGGGTTCCTCAGGGTGCCCACCAGCTGGAGCGCTCCCGACGGGTCGGCGAGGTCCACCATCTGCCGGTTGTCGCGCAGCTGGAGCCGGTTGAGGCAGGACAGCGCGAACTCGGGGGCGAAGAGGTCGTACCGCCGGAACCGGTCGGCGAGCCGGGGGTTCGCCTCCTGGTACTCGCGGGAGACCTCCGCGACCGTCCGCCAGAACCCGTCCTCGGTGAGGACGCCCTCGGCGGCGAGGCTCGCCGCGAGGAAGCGGAAGAAGCAGTCGAAGACGTCGGTGAAGACCGACAGCAGCTTCTGGTCCTCCGGGACGTCCGCCCGCACCCGTGCCACCTCCGGCGGCAGCGGCGTGTCCGGGTCCATCACCACGATCTCCTCGGCGATGTCCTTGTACACGGCCCGCCGCACGACCCCGTCCCTCAGCACCAGGACGGTGTTCTCGCCGTGCGGCATGAACGCCAGGCCGTAGGCGTAGAAGCTGTGCAGCAGCGGGACGTAGTACGCCCGCAGGTACGCCCGCAGCCACTCGGCCGGGGCCAGCCCGGACCGCTCGATCAGGGCGCCCGCGAAGGACGCGCCCTCGTGGTCCACGTGCAGCAGGGAGGCCATGGTGGCGAGCGACTCGCCCTCCTGGAGGGAGGGCACCGGGCTCTCCCGCCACAGCGCGGCCAGCATCTTGCGGTAGGGGGAGTGGCGGCCGGTGGCCCGCTCGTACTCCAGGTGCCGGTAGCCGACGGCGGCCCGCTCCCGGATGATCGTCAGGCCGGTGCCCTTCAGCACCGGGTCGTCCTCGATCAGCCGGGCGAGCCAGTCGTTGATGGCCGGGGTGGCCTCCATGTAGGCGGCCGAGAGCCCGCGCATGAAGCCCATGTTGAGCACGGACAGGGCCGTCTTCACATAGTGCTTGTGCGGGTCGGTGGTGTTGAAGAAGGTCCGGATGGACTGCTGGGCCAGGTACTCGTCGTCGCCCTCGCCGAGGCAGACGAGGTGGCGCCGGGCGACCTCCGCCGCGAAGGTGACCGACAGCTTGTTCCACCACTGCCAGGGGTGGACCGGCAGGAAGAGGTAGTCGGCGGGGTCCAGGCCCTGTCCGGTCAGCGTCCGGTGGAACCGCTCGACGGTCGCCGCGCCCAGCTCGCCCCGGACGAAGCCCTCGTACTCGATCCCGGCCCCCGCCGTGAACGCGGCCCGCGAGCGGTGCGCGGCCAGCCACACCAGGCGGACGGGGTGCGCGGTCTCCGGGGCGTACGACAGGTACTCGTCGGCGCCGAACCCGAGCCGCCCGTTGTTGGCGACGAAGCAGGGGTGGCCCTCGGTCATCCCCGTCTCGATCGCCTGGAAGCCGCTCGCGGCCAGCTCGGCCGAGGTGACGCGGGGCTTGGTGAGCTTGTAGCAGGTGCCGGCCAGGGTGGAGGAGATCTCCTCCAGGTAGACCGGCAGTATCTCGTCGCTCAGCCCCAGGGACCCCTTCAGCTCGATGAAGAAGTCCAGTGCGGCCAGCGGGAGTTCGCGGCCGTCGCGGTGGCGGGTGATCGAGCCGGCGTCGACCTGCCAGTGGTCCAGGGCACGGCGCACGGCGGTGAACCGGTACGCGGTGAGCCCGTCGTCGGTGCGGACGACGTACCCGCCGCCGTCCTCCTCGGGCGTGATCAGGCGCTCGTGCGCGAACTCGGCGAGCGCCTTGCGGATCAGCAGCCGGTTGGCGGTGGCCCAGCGCTCGGGGGACAGGTGGGCCACGGCGTCGGCGGGGGGCATCGGGCGGGTCATCGGGCCACCGCCCGGGCGAACCGCTCGCGGGTGCAGAAGCTCAGCAGGGCCCGCTTCTCCGGCTTGCGGATCTCCCGCTCGGCCACGAACCCGACGGCCGCGTTGAGCGCGTGCACCGCCGTGTTGCGCACATCCGGCTCGACGACGACGCGCCGCACCGCCGGGTCCTCGAACAGCCGGGTCATGACGGCGGTGATGACGGCGCGGGTGAAGCCGTGCTCGGGCGTGTCGGTCGGCGGGGTCAGGAAGTGCATCCCGACGTCACCGGGCCGCGCCTCGTAGAGGCCGGCCAGTTCCCGGTGCGCCGGGTCGTACTTCTCCATGAGGAAGGCGGGCCGCCCGCCGCGCAGCCCGAGGAGGGCCTCCTGGTGCTCGTCGGCGGCTATCTCCGTGTACACGCGCTCGATGTCCGCCGGCCGTGCGTCTTGCATCATCCAGAAGGCGGCCTTGGGGTGGGTGATCCAGGAATGCAGCAACCCGGCGTCCGCCCGCGGATCGACGGGACGGAAGCCGAAGGGGATGTCGGTCATACGGCGAACTCCTGGAAGGCGATGGACTTCTCGACCGGGTAGTGCTCGCCGCCGAGCAGTTCGCGGATGATGGTCGCGTTGCGGTACGGGCCCATGCCCAGGTCGGGGCTGGTGATGCTGTGGGTGTGGACGCCGGCGTTCTGGAGGAAGACGCCGCGTCCGGTGACGTCGATGCTGTAGTTGCGGGCGACGTCGAAGCGGCCGTGGCCGTCGAAGCGCAGACGGTCGCGGAGCGGGGCGAGGAAGGCCGGCGGCTCGTAGTGGTAGCCGGTGGCCAGCACCAGGCCCTCGCTGCGGATCTCGAAGTCCTTGCCCTGCTCGTCCTGGCGGAAGCCGAGGGTGTAGCTCCCGTCGTCGTAACGGGCGCTCACCAGCGAGGAGTTGGTGAGCAGCCGGGTCGGCAGCGGCCGGTCCCCGCTCGTCACGTCCTTCTGGTACAGCAGGTCGAAGATCGCGTCGATCAGCTCCGAGTTGATGCCCTTGAACAGGCCCTTCTGCTGCTTCTCCAGCCGGTAGCGGGTCTCCTCGGGCAGCGCGCGGAAGTAGTCGATGTAGTCCGGGGAGGTCATCTCCAGCGTCAGCTTGGTGTACTCCAGCGGGAAGAACCGCGGGGAGCGGGTGACCCAGTTGAGCTGGTAGCCGTGGACGTCGATCTCGGACAGCAGCTCGTGGTAGATCTCCGCCGCGCTCTGTCCGCTGCCGACGACCGTGATGGACCTCTTCTCGCGCAGCTCCGCCTTGCGGTGCATGTACGCGGAGGTGTGCAGCAGGTCCCCGCCGAGGTCCCGGCAGGCCTCCGGGAGGTACGGCACGGTGCCCGTGCCGAGGACCAGGTGGCGGGCGCGGAACGTCTCCCCGGCCTCGGTGCGGACGAGGTACAGCTCGCCCTCCTCGTCGTACGACACCTCGGTGACCGTCGTGCCGAACCGGACGCTGCCCAGCTTGCCCGCGGCCCAGCGGCAGTAGTCGTCGTACTCCACCCGCAGCGGATAGAAGTTCTCGCGGATGTAGAAGGAGTAGAGCCTGCCCTTCTCCTTCAGGTAGTTGAGGAAGGAGTACGGCGAGGTCGGGTCGGCCAGGGTGACCAGGTCCGACATGAACGGGGTCTGGAGGTGGGCGCCGTCCAGGAACATCCCGGCGTGCCACTCGAAGCCGGGCTTGGACTCCAGGAAGACGGCGTCCAGCGCGTCGATCGGCTCGGTGAGGCAGGCGAGACCGAGGTTGAAGGGGCCGAGACCGATCCCCACGAGGTCGTGGATGCGGCTGGCTTCAGGAAGCGCGGTCAAGGGATTCTCCCAGGTACTGCTCGGCGTGGCCGGCGATCAGTTCGAGGACGGCGGCGATGTCGGCCGGGGTCGTCTCGGGGTTGAGGAGGGTGAACT
This sequence comes from Streptomyces misionensis, assembly GCF_007896895.1. Classification (GTDB taxonomy): domain Bacteria; phylum Actinomycetota; class Actinomycetes; order Streptomycetales; family Streptomycetaceae; genus Streptomyces; species Streptomyces misionensis_A. The sequence goes on from NZ_VOGW01000107.1 coordinate 5,206, forward strand.
TCAGGTAGTGGCGGCCGCCGACCTTGGTGCCCGCGACCACGGCCTCGCCGGAGTCGAACAGGGCTTTGCGGGCGTGGAGGTTGGCGCGGTCGATCTCGGCCGGGTCGGTGACGGCGGCCGGGACGAAGCGGAAGACCAGGGTGGACAGGGACGGCTCGACCACCACGTGGAACCGGGGATCGGCGGCCAGCAGCCGCCACCCCGAAACGGCCAGGTCGCAGACCTCGTCGAAGAGTTCGCCGATACCGTCGGCACCCATGGTGCGCAGGGTCAGCCACAGCTTGAGGGCGTCGAACCGGCGGGTCGTCTGGAGGGACTTGTCGACCTGGTTGGGGATGCGCTCGCGCACCATGCGGCGCGGGTTGAGGTAGTCGGCGTGGTAGGTGGCGTGCCGCAGCGTGGCGCCGTCGCGTACCAGCACGGCGGACGAACTCACCGGCTGGAAGAAGGACTTGTGGTAGTCGACGGTGACCGAGTCGGCGCGCTCGATGCCGTCGATGCGGTGCCGGTACTTCCGGGAGGCGAGCAGCCCGCAGCCGTAGGCCGCGTCCACGTGCAGCCACACCCCGTACCGCTCGCACAGCCCGGCGATCTCGGGCAGCGGGTCGATGGAGCCGAAGTCGGTGGTGCCGGCGGTGGCGACGACCGCCATGGGCACCAGGCCCTCACCGCGGCAGCGCTCCAGCTCGCGGGCGAGGGCGACGGTCCGCATCCGCTTGTCGCGGTCGACGGGCACGGTGACGACCGCGTCCTCGCCGAGCCCCAGCAGTTTCGCCGACTTCTGCACGCTGAAGTGGCCGATCTCCGAGGCGAGGACGCGCAGTCTCGCCGGGTCGTGGCTCTTGGCCTCCTCCCGCGCCAGCAGCAGCGCCTGGAGGTTGGACTGGGAGCCGCCGGACGTGAAGACGCCGTCCGCGGCCGGCCCGAGCCCGATCCGCCCGGCCGTCCAGTCGATCAGCTTGCGCTCGATGAGGGTGCCGCCGGCCGACTGGTCCCAGGTGTCCAGCGAGGAGTTGACCGCGGAGAGCACCGCCTCGCCGAGCACCGCCGGGATGACGACCGGGCAGTTGAGGTGGGCGAGGTAGCGGGGGTGGTGGAAGTAGACCGCGTCCTTCAGGTAGACCTCCTCCAGCTCGTCCAGGACGGCGGCGGTGTCGCCGAGCGGCCGGTCGAGGTCGACGGCGTCGATCCGGGGGGCGAGTTCGTCCACGGCGACGCCGGTGAACGGCCGCTCGACGGCGACGAGTTTCTCCGCCACCCGCTCGACTCCTTCGGACACGGAGCGGCGGTAGTGCTCCGCGGTGAGGCCGTTGAGCAGGTGGGAGCGCATGGGGGTGTCCTCCGGTGCGGTGGATTCGACTGAGGTTAGCCTAACCTAACTTTCCTGGATCAGGGCATACGTCTGCGCGGGCGACGGCCATGAACGAGGACGGCGGATGCCTTGCTCACCGGACACCGGAGTGGGCGAGCACCGACCGGAGTTCAGCGGTGCCCGCCCGTGCCCGGAAGTCGGGCGGCCGGTCCTGAGGGCTCACACGGGCAGGTTCCAGCAGGGTCCGGTGGTGTCGCCGAGCCAGACGCGTTGCGAGCCGTCGCCTTCCACGGTCATGCCGAAGGCGGGCATCGCGGGCGCCCCGGCTTCCTGCCAGGTCGTGAGGGCTTCCTCGACGGCGTCCCACAGACGGAGGGGGCCGTGCTGGTGCACGAGCCACCCGTGCCCGTCGGGCTCCGTCCATGCCTGCGAGCCGGTGGCGACGTCCACGAGGGACACGCCGTCGCCGATGGTCATGAGTTCGGCGGAGGGCGCGGCGAGTTGGGCGACGAAGCGCCCGGACCACTCGTTCAGGAGACAGGGGTCCAGGCGTGCCGGTCGAGTCTGCCCCGGCTGCTGGTGGAAGGTGGGCCGGGGCGGTCGCTCGTGCGGGCGGGCGAGCATGAAACCGATCTCGTCGCCTGCGAAGCGGCCCGATGCCGTGCCGTCCTCGGCGACGGTGAGCCGGACCAGCCCGGAACCCAGCATCCATCCGCTGATCGTGGTGGTGATGCTTCCTCCCGGCCGGACCTGATACAGCCAGGACGGTGGAATGTGCCGGACCGCGCAGGTGGCCACGATCGCGTCATAGTCGGCGGCGTCCCGGTGGCCGGCGAGCCCGTCGCCGGTGACGAGCGTCGGAGCGCAGCCGACGGCACGAAGGTGTTCGGCCGCAGTGGCGGCGATCCGGGGGTCGTACTCGACCGAGTACACGTTCTTCTCGCCGAGCCGGTGGCAGAGAACGGCCGTGGAGTAACCGGTTCCGGTGCCGATCTCCAGGACCGTGTCGCCCTCGCGGAGGCCTGCCAGATCGGGCAGGCGGACGACCAGCGACGGCAGTGTGCCGGACGAGGTCGGCTTGCCGGGCAGCGGGCCCTGGGCCTGCGCCGCGCCGATGCCGTCCACCTGCGTGACCCAGGTGGTGTCCTCGTACACAAGGCGGAGCCATGCGTCGTCACCCACTGTCCGACGGGAGACCGGCTGCCACCCGGTCTGGGACGGGCGGAACACGACGTCGTCCAGGAACTGTTCCCGGGGGACGGCCGCCACTGCGTCCCGCCAGGCGGGGTCCTCGACGGACAACGACGAGGCGAGTGCGCGGCGAAGCCGGGCCGGATCGGCGGTCATGCCTTGCCTCCATCCTGGAGCTGATCGGCGATGGCGGAGGTGAGCAGGGAGGTGATGCGGTCCGGGAACCAGGCCCATTGCCCGTTGGGGTTGCACTCGAACCAATGCCATCGGCCTTCCCGGTCCAGGCCGAAGTCGAACGCGCCGAAGACCAGGCCGAACGCGCTCAGATAGGCATGTACCCCGCGCGCCACCTCGGGCGGGACGTCGATCAGGTCGTAGGTGAGCCGGTCGTAGTGGCGCCGCCAGTCGACACCGGGGGACCCGTCGATCCTGACGGCGGTCAACTGCTCGCCGACGGCGGTCAGACGGACGTCGGCGACCTTGGGCACACGCTGCTGGAACAGGTGCGCCGTGTGTCGTACCCGGTCGTCGAGCTGGTCGGTCAGGACGTCCTCGATCCACACGGTCAGCGCACGGCCGTCAGCGCCGGTGAACTCCGTCTCGCGCAACGGCTTGTACAGCACGGGGCCGTGGTCGTCCGCGAAGGCGCGAGCCTGGTCGGCATCGTTCGTGATCAGGGTCGGCGGCACGGCGAGCCCGCAGCGGGCAGCCATGGCCAACTGTGCCGGTTTGTACTCGGCGTCCCGGTTCCGCCAGGGATGGTTCACGTAATGCGCGCCGGGGAGCGCCGCAAGAGTTCCGCCGAGCCCGTAGCGGGCCTCTTCCACGGCCCACCGGGTGGTCTGCTCGTCCATCGCGAGATCCGCGGTGTAAGGGGTGGGCCGCCGCCAATACACCGAGCGCACGCCGTCCAGGTCGACGGTCCGGGTCTGCGTGGCCACGACCCCGCAGACCCCGCAGCTGTGGAAGGCCGCGCCGAAGGTCACCGTGTCGGGGAAGTCCCCTGGGTCCAGGCGCATCACCGGCACGCGGCGCCGATTCAGCTCGGTGATCACCTCGTCGGCCGTGGCGTCGTCCAAGCGGGTGACGACGAGGACCGGCGGCCCGCCCGCGGCCATCAGTCGCTGTCTCCGGCCTGGTCGCTGCCCTGGTCCGGAGTCCCGTCCAGACTGGTCTGCGTACTTGTCTCCTTCGACGTCTCGGACCGCCTGTGCCGGTCCATCGCCAGCACCGGCACATCGTCCGGTGCCGACCAGTCAGCCGTCTGGGTCTCGGCGTTCAGAACCATGCTCGCGGCCGGCAGAACCGCCGTGGCGGGAAACGGCCGCATGCGGCCGACTCCCCAAGGGGTGATCCGATCGCCTCGCACGAAGGTGTCCATCGGTCCTCTTCTCCCCAACCAGGTCAACCAACAAGTGGTGAGTGTGAAGAACAGAGCCCATGCGGTCGCGGCCTCCCCATAGGCTCGGTTCAGGGACACCCACGACCGTAGGAAGTCAGGGGGCGTCCCTGAAGTGACCGCGAGTACGGGTGGGGTGTCCAGGGCCGCCCGGATTGGACCTCCCATGCGGCCTACCGCTCGGCAAACCCTGACGGCTGGTACGAGTACGGCTCAGCGGCCTCGTTGCGGGCTGCTCAGCGGCTACGTCCTTCGAGTGATCCGCGAGCAGCAGGGCCGTACTCAGGAAGAGGCCGCCGATCACCTGAAGGTGGCCACGGACACGATCGCCGGGTGGGAGACCGGTCGGCGCCCCCTGACGGCCGTGCCCGTGGGCCAGCTGCTCGGCCTTCGGCACCGGCTGATGCGGATGGGCGCCTCGCCCGCGCTGCTGCACGCCCTCGCACGTGCCGTGGAGGCGGACGTCCTCCTCGCCTCCGCCCTCGATGAGGAGGCCCCCATCGAGGAGAACTCGCTCGGTGTGATGGTCATGCGCCGTGAGCTGGCCGAGGTGCTGGTCTGGCCGCTCAACGGCGTACCGCCGCGTACGGTCCGCGCGCTGCCGGCACCCGTCCGGCCGCGGCGAGGCCCGGCACCGCCCGGCCCCGAACTGACCGCGAGCGAGCGGCGCACGTTCTTTGCGCAGATGCGCCGCACCGCCGAACAGGCGCGCGGACCCGGGCAGTTCCTCTTACGGCGCCAAGCCCTCTACCTGTCGGGGTACGACCAGCAGCCCGACGCCTCGGACTGGCTCGCGCACCAGCAGCGCACCGAACGCCCTGACGACTGGTTGACGGGGTGGCTGAACGAGCGCAGCGTCGCCGCCGTGGCGGCGCGCCGGGGAGACCGTGACCGGATGGCCTACTTCATCGACACCGCGCTCCAGGACGACGAGGCCGGCGAGGCGGCGAACCTCGCCTATTGGGCCTACTGGATCGGCGAGACGAACGTTCCCCAGTTGTCGGACGACTTCATCGCGGGCGACTCCCTCGGCCCGTGGAACGGGGGCCGACTCCTCACCCACCTCGTCGAGGGCATCGCCCCCGAGCACGGTTACGTGGATCTCAACATCCACTCCGTGTGGTCGCTGCTCCAGGTGCGCCCGGACCTGCTGCGGTCGGGCGCCGCGGCCCGCGCCCTGCGCGCACGTCTACCGGTGATGTTGGATGGCCGGGAACTCTCGTCACGTGGCAGGCGGGAGCTGGAGAGCATTCGCTACGCAATCCGCCTCGCCGAGGCGTGAGAGGAGACCAGAGGTGTCCGACGACCTTTCTCCGGTGGCAAAGTTCCTGTTCGAAGCCGGGACGCTCAAGCACACGGCGCGCACCGGGTGGTGGATGGCAGGCGTACGCCGGCCCGAGACCGTGGCCGAACACTCCTGGCGGACCTCGCTGATCGCCTCGATCATCGCGCGGATGGAAGGCGCCGACCCGGCCCGCGCCGCGCTCCTCGCGGTCTGGCACGACACCGGCGAGACTCGGACCGGTGACGTCAACCATCTCGGCAAGAAGTACACCGACGGGGAAGCCGACCCGCGGACCATCGCCGGGGACCAGGTCGCCGGCATGCCTGCGGCCGTCGCCGACGCGGTGAAGGAGATCATCGGCGCGTACGAGGCCCGGGACACCCCGGAAGCCGTCTGCGCCCGGGACGCCGACAAACTGGAATGCATGATCCAGGGGATCGAGTACCGAGACCAGGGCTACGCGAACGCACAGCGCTGGATCGACAACTCGCGCGGCCGGATCACGACCACGTCCGGACAGGCGCTCGCGGACGCCGTGCTGGCGACCGGCTCCCTCGACTGGCTGCGCGCGGCCCTCGGCGAGGATCAGCGCTGACTGGGCCCCCGACGGTTTCCCGGCGGGCCGGTACCGGACCGCCCAGGGAACAGGTGCGGACTACTCGCCCGCCTCCCGCAGCTGTTCCTCCGTCAGGCCCCGGCGCCAGTAGCCGACGAAGGTCACCCGGCGCCGGTCCACGCCGCGTTCCCCGACGAAGTGGCGGCGCAGTGCCTTCACCTGTCCGGACTCGCCGGCGAGCCACACGTAGGGACGGGTGGCTTCGGTCAGGGGGGCCTCCCGGAGTGCGGTGAGCGGGTCGGGGGAGCCCGCCGTGCGCACCAGCCAGGTGATCTGCGCGTCGGCGTCCGTGCGCACGTCCTGGACGTCGCCGGCGTGCGGCACCTGGAGCCAGGCGCGGACGGGGGTGCCGGCGGGGAGGGATTCGAGGATCGCGGTCGCGGCCGGCACGGCGGTCTCGTCGCCCCACATCACCACCAGGTCGGTGTCCTCGGGCGGCCGGAACCGGATCGACCGGTTGTCGGCGACCACCGGGCCGAGCAGCAGCACCCGGTCGCCGGGCGCGGCACCCGCGGCCCACCGGGAAGCGGGACCCGCGGGCGCCGGGGCCCCCGGCTCCGTGCCGTGCAGCGCGAAGTCGATGTCGACCTCGTCCGGGTCCCGGCGCAGGGCCCGCAGGGTGTACGAGCGCATCACGGCCCGCACGTCCTGCGGCAACTCCCGCCACCGCCGGGCCCAGTCGTCGTCCAGGTCGAGCGGTACGACGGGCTCGGTCTGCCCCGGGCGGGGCAGGAACAGGGAGAGCGACTGGTCGCGCCCGTCGGAGTGGAAGGCGTGCAGTGCGGCGTCGGTGAAGGTGACCCGGACGAGTGTCGGCCCGAGCCGCCGCGTCCGCGCGACCTGGAGGGGGAAGAGCCGGAAGGGGGAGGCGACGGCTGTGGTCATGAACGGGCTCCTGAAGGGGTGGTGTCAGGGCGGGGTTGGGCGGGGTGCCGGTTCAGCCGGCCTTCTTCGCCTTCTCCAGCGCCTCGGCCAGGCTGGTCAGCAGGGGCACGCACTTGTCGTACGACAGGATCGGCTCGGGGGAGCGGGGGATCACCTGACCCGCCTTCACCGCGGGCAGCTTCTTCCAGGTCGGCTTGGTGATGTCCGCGGGCTGGATGGCCGAGGTCCGGTCGTCCATCATGATGATGTCGGCCTGGTACTTGTCGACGTTCTCCCAGCTCAGCGACTCGTACCAGCCGCCGCCCTGCTTCTTCGCGCTCTCCGGCGGCTCCACGAAGTTCACCCCGAGCGCCTTGAAGTACTCCAGGTCGATGGAGAGGTTGGTGCCGGAGACGTAGAAGAGCTGGTCGCTCGCGCTCGCGGCCATCACCTTGATCTCGGGCCTGGCCTTGGCGGCGGCGCGCAACCGGGCCGCGGCCTGCTCGAACCGCTTCTTCGCGTCGGTGACCTTCGGCGCCTTCATGTCGGCGCCGAGCGACGCCGCGAGGTCCCACATCCGCTGGAGGGGGCCGGTGAGCTGATGGTCGTAGACGGAGATGCCGACGCTCGGGGCGAGCGCGCCGATCTTCTTCGCGGACTCCTCCGGGACGTACCAGAGGGTGCCGGCGTCGTCGAACATGGTGGTGATCAGCACGTCCGGGGCGAGGGCGGCGTACTTCTCGATGTTGAACTGCCCCCAGGCGTTGCCGAGGACGGTCACCTTGCTGACGTCCATGTCGCCGGCCTGCACATCCGGCTTGCCGTCCTTGGTCGTCGTGGGACCGAAGACGCCCTTGACCCGGACGCCGTAGTCGTGGAGCGCGGCGCCGACGCCGGTGAAGGCGACGATGTTCGCCGGGACCCGGTCCAGCTTCACGGTCGTGCCGCGGTCGTCCTTGAAGGACCAGGGGCCGGACTTCCCGGTGGCCGCCGGCCCGCCGCTGCCTTTGCCCTTGTCGTCCCCGCAGGCCGCGAGGGCGGCGCCGAGTCCTATGGCGCCGCCCGCGGCGAGCAGGCCGCGGCGAGTGGGGTGGATGGCACGGGCATGGGACATGGGTATGACCGCTTTCGAACGGGGCGCAGCGCCCGCCGGACAAGTGCAAAGGTAGGTTAGCCTAACCTTCCTTGCTGTCCAGGGGGCGGTGTGCCGGACGGCCTCCCGTGGCCGCTGGAGGCGGGAGCGGTCCCGCCTGGCATCCTGTGGTCCATGAGCGCACCCCCCGACGGCCTGCCCGTCTACCGCGTCCTGACCGGTCCGGACGACGCCGCCTTCTGCCGCCGGGTGAGCGAGGCCCTCGCCCTCGGCTACGAACCGCACGAGGGGCCCGCCGTCACCTTCGACGGCGAACGCGTCATCGTCGCGCAGGCGTTGCTGTGGCCGTCGCGCTGACATGAGGTGACACGGGAAAGGCCGCGCGGCCCGGGTGGCGGTCAGGTCGCTCACCCGGGCCGCGCGGCCCGTTCCGCTCGGGCGCCGGCGCCCGTCAGCTCACCAGCCCCAACTCCCGTGCGATCAGCATCCGCTGGACCTCGCTCGTGCCCTCGCCGATCTCCAGGATCTTGGAGTCGCGCCACATCCGGGCGACCGGGTACTCGTTCATGAAGCCGTAGCCGCCGTGGATCTGGGTGGCGTCGCGGGCGTTGTCGACGGCGATGGTGGAGGAGTAGAGCTTGGCCAGGGCCGCCTCCTTCTTGAAGGGCTCGCCGCAGACCAGGCGGGAGGCGGCGTCGCGCCAGGCGAGGCGGGCCGTGTGGGCCTTCATCTCCATGTCGGCGATCTTGAACTGGATGGCCTGGTTGGCGCTGATGGGCCGGCCGAACGCGTGCCGCTCCTTGGCGTACTTCACCGACTCGTCCACACAGCCCTGGGCGAGGCCCGTGGCGAGGGCGGCGATGGCGATGCGGCCCTCGTCCAGGATGCGCAGGAACTGGGCGTAGCCGCGGCCCTCCTGGCCGACCAGGTTGGCGGCGGGCACCCGGACGTCCACGAAGGAGAGTTCGCGGGTGTCCGAGGCGTTCCAGCCGACCTTGGAGTAGGGCGCGGCCACTGTGAAGCCCGGGGTGCCGGACGGGACGATGATCGAGGAGATGAGCGGCTTGCCGTCCGGCTTGCGGCCGGTGACCGCGGTGACCGTCACCAGCCCGGTGATGTCCGTGCCCGAGTTGGTGATGAAGCACTTGGAACCGTTGATGACCCATTCGTCGGTGTCCGGGTCCAGCCGGGCCGTGGTACGGGTCCCGCCCGCGTCGCTGCCGCCGTCCGGCTCGGTTAGGCCGAAGGCGCCGAGCATCTCGCCCGAGCACAGCCGGGGCAGCCACTCGCGCTTCTGCTCCTCGGTGCCGAAGAGGTGGATCGGCATGGCGCCGAGCGAGACCCCGGCCTCCAGGGTGATGGCCACCGAGGAGTCCACCCGGGCCAGCTCCTCCAGGGCGATGCCGAGCGCCAGGTAGTCGCCGCCCATGCCGCCGTACTCCTCCGGGAACGGCAGCCCGAACAGGCCCATGCGGCCCATCTCGCGGACGATCTCGTACGGGAACTCGTGCCGCTCGTAGAAGTCGCCGATCTTCGGTGCCACGACGTCGTGCGCGAACTCCTCGACCGTACGGCGGAGTTCCTCCAGCTCGGGGCTGAGGCGGTGGTCCATGCTGATCACTGTTCCTTGTGGGAGAGAGCGCGGACGGTACGGGAGGGGCTGGGCCGGTCGAGGTGGGCGGCCATCCACACGCTGGTGGCGGTCAGCCGGGCGAGGTCGACGCCGGTCTCGATACCGAGCCCGTGCAGCATCCAGACCAGGTCCTCGGTGGCGAGGTTGCCGGTCGCGGACTTGGCGTACGGGCAGCCGCCGAGCCCGCCGGCCGACGCGTCGACGGTGGTCACGCCGTGCTCCAGCGCCGCGTAGGTGTTGGCGAGGGCCTGCCCGTAGGTGTCGTGGAAGTGCACGCCGATCTCGTCGGTCGGTACGCCCTCCTCGTTGAGCAGATTGAGGAGTTCCTGCACATGGCCGGGGGTGGCCACGCCGATGGTGTCGCCGAGGCTCAGCTCGTCGCAGCCCATGTCCCGCAGTGCGGTGCAGACGCGGGCCACCTGGTGCAGCGGCACCGCGCCCTCCCAGGGGTCGCCGAAGCACATGGAGACGTAGCCGCGCACGTGCGCGCCCGCGTCCTTGGCCTCGCGCACCACCGGCTCGAACACCGAGAGGGACTCGTCCACCGTGCGGTTGAGGTTGGCCTTGGCGAAGGACTCGGTGGCACTGGCGAAGACCGCGATCCGGTCGGCGCCCAGGGCCAGCGCCCGCTCCAGGCCGCGCCGGTTGGGGACGAGGACGGGCAGCGCGACCCCGGACAGGTCCCGCACCCGCGGGAACAGCTCCTCCGCGTCGGCGAGCTGGGGCACCCACTTTGGGTGCACGAAGCTCGTCGCCTCCACGGTCGTCAGACCCGCGTCGGCCAGCCGGCGGATGAACTCCGCCTTCACCTCGGTCGGTACGGCGATCTTCTCGTTCTGGAGCCCGTCGCGCGCCCCGACCTCGTGGATCCGCACCCGGGCGGGCAGGTCCGGGGCCGGTACGACCATGGGCAGTTGCTCGGTGCTCACTCCGCCTCCTCCGTCGGTGCGATGACGGCCAGCACCTGGTCCATGGCGACCGTGGTGCCCGGCGTCACGTCCAGCTCGGCGACCGTGCCCGCGTGCGGGGCGGAGATGACGTGCTCCATCTTCATCGCCTCCACCACCAGCAGGCTCTGACCGGCGGTCACCTCGTCGCCCACGGCGACCTTGACGACCGTCACCGTGCCGGGCATCGGGGCGGTCAGCGAGTCGGCGCCCGCGTGCGCGGCCTGGGACAGGGAGTCGGCCACCGGGTCGTGGTCGCGCACCTGCCAGGCGTCGCCGTCCCGGCCCAGCCAGTCGCCGGCGCGGTGGAAGCCGTGCCGGACGCCGTCGAGGGTGACGGTCACCGCGGTGTCGGTGACCTCGGCGGTGCCGCGCGGGGTGTACGTCACCGGCTCCTGCACCCGCAGGGGGAAGGCGGGGGGCTTCGGGGTGCCGCCCAGGCGCCAGCCGTCGGGCACGGAGAAGGGGTCGGTCCAGCCCGCGCCGCGCGGCTTGAGCGCGTCGAGGCGTACGGCCGCCGCCGCCTCGTAGACCTCCTCCGGCACCCGGGTGGTGACCAGTTCGTCCACGACCCGCTCCACCAGGCCGGTGTCCAGCTCGCCCGCCACCACGGCCGGCAGGCCCAGCAGCCGGCGCAGGAAGCCCGCGTTGGTCGGCACGCCCAGCGTGACCGTCTCCGCGAGCGCCGCCCGGAGCCTGCGCAGCGCCGTCTCGCGGTCGGGGCCGTACGCGATCACCTTGGAGAGCATCGGGTCGTACAGGCTGCCCACCTCCGTGCCCTCGCTGAGGCCGGAGTCGGTGCGCACGCCGTCGCCCTGCGGCTCGTTCAGCAGCAGGACCGTGCCGCCGGAGGGGAGGAAGCCGCGGGCGGGGTCCTCGGCGCAGATGCGGGCCTCCACCGCGTGCCCGGTCAGCCGGACGTCCTCCTGGGCGAAGCCCAGCGGCTCGCCGGCCGCCACCCGCAGCTGCCACTCGACCAGGTCGAGGCCGGTCACCAGTTCGGTGACGGGGTGCTCCACCTGGAGCCGGGTGTTCATCTCCATGAAGTAGTACGACGACGGGTCGTTGCCCGGCACGATGAACTCCACCGTGCCCGCGCCCCGGTACCCGCACGAGCGCGCCGCCTGCACGGCGGCCTCGCCCATCGCCGCCCGCGTGGCCTCGTCGAGGAGGACGCTCGGCGCCTCCTCGATGATCTTCTGGTGCCGTCGCTGGAGCGAGCACTCGCGCTCGCCGAGGTGGACCACCTGGCCGTGGCCGTCGGCCAGCACCTGGATCTCGATGTGCCGGGGCCGGTCGATCCACCGCTCCACCAGCAGGGTGTCGTCGCCGAAGGAGGCGCGGGCCTCGCGCCGGGCGGCGGCGATCTCCTCGTCCAGCACCGACAGGTCCCGCACCAGGCGCATGCCCTTGCCGCCGCCGCCCGCCGACGGCTTCAGCAACACGGGGGCGCCCAACTGGCGGGCGGCGTCGGCCAGTTCGGGGTCGCGCCCGCCGGGGACCACCGGCACCCCGGCCGCCTGCACCGTCTCCTTGGCGCGGATCTTGTCGCCCATGAGCGCGATGGCGTCTGCCGACGGGCCGATGAAGACCAGGCCCGCCTCCTCGCAGGCCCGCGCGAAGGCGGCGTTCTCGGCGAGGAAGCCGTAGCCGGGGTGGACGGCCTGCGCGCCGGTGCGGGCGGCGGCCTCCAGCAGCCGCTCCACCGACAGATAGCTCTCGGCCGCGGGCGCCGGGCCGATCCGTACCGCCGTGTCGGCCTCCCGGACGTGCCGCGCGTCGGCGTCGGCGTCGGAGAAGACCGCCACCGAGCGCACGCCCAGCGAGCGGAGCGTACGGATGACCCGTACCGCGATCTCGCCCCGGTTGGCGACCAGCACTGTGTCGAACACGGTTCCCCTCCTCACATCCGGAAGACGCCGAACTGGGGATCTCCCAGCGGCGCGTTGGCGCAGGCCGTCAGGGCGAGCCCGAGCACCTGGCGGGTCTCCATCGGGTCGATCACGCCGTCGTCCCACAGGCGGGCGGTGGCGTAGTACGCGCTGCCCTGCGTCTCGTACTGGGCGCGGATCGGCGCCTTGAAGGTCTCCTCGTCCTCCGCGGACCAGGACTCGCCGCGGGCCTCCAGCTGGTCGCGCTTGACCGTGGCGAGGACGCTGGCGGCCTGCTCGCCGCCCATGACGGAGATCTTGGCGTTGGGCCACATCCACAGGAAGCGGGGGGAGTAGGCCCGGCCGCACATCGAGTAGTTGCCCGCGCCGTAGGAGCCGCCGACGACGACGGTCAGCTTGGGCACGCGGGTGCAGGCCACCGCCGTCACCATCTTGGCGCCGTGCTTGGCGATGCCGCCCGCCTCGTAGTCCTTGCCGACCATGAAGCCGGAGATGTTCTGGAGGAACACCAGCGGGATGCCGCGCTGGTCGCACAGCTCGATGAAGTGGGCGCCCTTCTGGGCGGACTCGGAGAAGAGGATGCCGTTGTTGGCGACGATGCCCACCGGGTGGCCGTGGATGCGGGCGAAGCCGGTGACCAGCGTCTGGCCGTACTCGCTCTTGAACTCGGCGAACCGGGAGCCGTCGACCACGCGCGCGATGATCTCGCGGACGTCGTAGGGGGTGCGGGAGTCGACCGGGACCGCGCCGTACAGCCCGGCCGGGTCCACCTTCGGCTCGACGGCCGGCGCGACCTCCCAGGGCAGCGAGCGCCGGGCCGGGAGGGTGGAGACGATGGTGCGGACGATCCGCAGGGCGTGCGCGTCGTCCTCCGCGAGGTGGTCGGTGACGCCGGAGACCCGGGAGTGGACCTCGCCGCCGCCCAGCTCCTCGGCCGTGACCACCTCGCCGGTGGCCGCCTTCACCAGCGGGGGGCCGCCCAGGAAGATGGTGCCCTGGTTGCGGACGATGACCGCCTCGTCGCTCATCGCCGGGACGTACGCGCCGCCCGCGGTGCAGGAGCCGAGCACGGCCGCGATCTGCGGGATGCCCGCGCCGGACATCCGGGCCTGGTTGTAGAAGATCCGCCCGAAGTGCTCGCGGTCCGGGAACACCTCGTCCTGCATCGGCAGGAAGGCGCCGCCGGAGTCGACCAGGTAGACGCAGGGCAGCCGGTTGTCGAGGGCCACCTCCTGGGCGCGCAGGTGCTTCTTCACCGTCATCGGGTAGTACGTGCCGCCCTTGACGGTGGCGTCGTTGGCGACGATCACGCACTCGCGTCCGCTGACCCGGCCGATCCCGGCGATCACCCCGGCGGCCGGCGCCTGGCCGTCGTACATCCCCTCGGCCGCCAGCGGGGCCAGCTCCAGGAAGGGCGAGCCCGGGTCGAGCAGTGTGTCGACCCTGTCCCTGGGCAGCAGCTTGCCGCGCGCGGTGTGCCGGGCCCGCGCCCGACCACCGCCGCCGAGCGCCGCCGCGGCCAGCTTGCCGCGCAACTCCTCGACGAGTGCGAGATGGGCCTCTTCATTGGCCCGCCAGGCCTCCGACGCGGGGTCTGCCGCGCTCCGGAGCTCCGGTGCCTCCTGCATCCTGCGGTCCCCTCACCCGGTGCTCGAACCGGTTAATGAGCGTTAACCATTTCCTTCAGGTTAACGACCGCTAACCTCGCTGTCTAGAATTGTCTTCATGGCTCCCAGAACCGACGCCCCGACCCGCCGCGAGCAGATCCTGAAGGAGGCCGCCCGGCTGTTCGCCGAGCGGGGCTTCCACGGCGTCGGCGTGGACGAGATAGGAGCGGCGGTCGGCATCAGTGGCCCCGGTCTCTACCGCCACTTCCCGGGCAAGGACGCGATGCTCGCCGAGCTGCTGGTGGGCATCAGCGGCCAGCTGCTGACCGGCGCCCGGCGGCGGCTCGCGGAGGCCGACGGCGACCTGGGCGCCCCGGCGGTCCTGGACTCCCTGATCGAGGGCCACATCGACTTCGCGCTGGACGACCGGCCGCTGATCACCCTGCACGACCGCGAGCTGGACCGGCTGCGCGACAGCGACCGCAAGCTGGTGCGCCAGCTCCAGCGGCAGTACGTCGAGCTGTGGGTGGAGGTGGTCCGCGAGGTCTATCCGGCGCTGACCGAGCCCACCGCCCGCTCGGCCGTCCACTCGGTCTTCGGCCTGCTCAACTCCACCCCCCACCTGGGTCGCGCCGGCACCCTCCCGGGCCGCGGCGCCACGGCGGCGCTGCTGCACCGGATGGCCCGCGGGGCGTTCGCCGCCGCCGGCGCCGCGTAGCGTCCCTTCCCCCCTCGCGGGGCGGCGTTCCTCCAAAGGGAAGCGGCACTCCTCCCCGGGAAGCGGAATTCCTCCCCGGCGTGACGAGCGTTACGACCGGCCACCCCTGGACGGGCCACCTACCCGCCGGTACGCTCCAATGAGCAAGCGCTTAGACATGCACTTTTCCGGCATGCCGAGGTACGTGGAGGTGGGCGGCGTGCGCCGTACGGTGTTCAACGAGGATCACGAGGCGTTCCGGGAGACCCTGCGCGCCTTCATCGAGGCCGAGGTCGTACCGGTGTACGACGAGTGGTTCGCGGCCGGCCAGGCGCCGCGCGACTTCTACTACAAGCTCGGAGAGCTGGGCATCTTCGGCATCAACGTCCCCGAGGAGTTCGGCGGCGCGGGCCTGGACAGCCACAAGTTCGAGGCCGTCCTCTACGAGGAGACCGCCCGCGCGGGCGTCCAGTTCGGCGGCTCCGGCGTGCACGTGCTGCTCGCCCTGCCGTACATCAAGATGCTCGCCACCGAGGACCAGAAGAAGCGCTACCTGCCGAAGTTCGTCACCGGCGAGGAGATGTGGGCCATCGCGATGACGGAGCCGGGCACCGGTTCCGACCTCGCGGGCATGAAGTCCACCGCCAGGCTGAGCGAGGACGGCACGCACTACGTCCTCAACGGCGCCAAGACCTTCATCACCGGCGGCGTGCACGCCGACCGCGTGATCGTGTGCGCCCGGACCTCCGCGCCCACCGCCGAGGACCGCCGCCACGGCATCTCGCTGTTCGCCGTGGACACCAAGTCCGAGGGCTACTCCGTCGGCCGCAAGCTGGACAAGCTCGGCCTGAAGACCTCGGACACCGCCGAGCTGGCCTTCGTGGACGTCAAGGTCCCGGTCGAGGACCTGCTCGGCGAGGAGAACAAGGGATTCTACTACCTCGGCCACAACCTGGCCTCCGAGCGCTGGGGCATCGCCTTCGGCGCCTACGCGCAGGCCAAGGCCGCCGTCCGGTTCGCCAAGCAGTACGTCCAGGAGCGCACCGTCTTCGGCAAGCCGGTCGCGCACTTCCAGAACACCAAGTTCGAGCTGGCCGCCTGCCAGGCCGAGGTGGACGCCGCCGAGGCCGTCGCCGACCGCGCCACCGAGGCCCTGGACGCGGGCGAGCTGACCCCCGCCGAGGCCGCCTCCGCCAAGCTGTTCTGCACCGAGGTGGCGCACCGGGTCATCGACCGCTGCCTCCAGCTGCACGGCGGCTACGGCTACATGAACGAGTACCCGATCGCCCGCCTCTACGCGGACAACCGCGTCAACCGCATCTACGGCGGCACCAGCGAGATCATGAAGACGATCATCGCCAAGGACATGGGCCTGTAAGCCCGGCCCCGCACCGGCCGGTGGACCAGAAACCATGAGCCAGGCACTCGAAGACCTCCTCGATCTGCTCGACCTGGAGCGGATCGAGGAGGACATCTTCCGCGGCCGGTCGCGCTCCGCCGTCGTGCCCCGCGTCTTCGGCGGGCAGGTCGCGGCGCAGGCGCTGGTCGCCGCCGGGCGGACGGTCCCCGCGGACCGGCCCGCCCACTCCCTGCACGCCTACTTCCTGCGCCCCGGCGACCCCGGCGCGCCCATCGTGTACACCGTCGACCGCATCCGCGACGGCCGGTCGTTCACGACCCGCCGGGTGGTCGCCGTCCAGCACGGCAAGCCGATCTTCCATCTCTCCGCGTCCTTCCAGACGTACGAGGAGGGCCTCGACCACCAGGCGCCGATGCCGTCCGCGCCGGACCCGGCGACCCTGCCCACCTCCCAGGAGCGGCTGCGCGGCTACGGCCATCTCGCGCCCGACGTGGTGGAGCGCTTCCTGGAGGCCCGCGAGGCGGTCGACCTCAGGTACGTGGACGAGCCGCCGTTCGGGAAGTTCGGCGAGCCGCGCGAGCCGCACAGCCAGGTGTGGTTCCGCACCAACGGCAAACTGGGCGACGACCCCCTGCTGCACGTCGTCCTCGCCACCTACGTCTCCGACATGACGCTGCTCGACTCCGTGCTGCTCGCGCACGGCCGCGGCGGCTGGGCCGTCGGCGACGTGGTCGGCGCCTCGCTGGACCACGCGATGTGGTTCCACCGCCCCTTCCGCGCCGACGAATGGCTGCTCTACGACCAGGAGTCGCCGTCCGCGCACGGCGGCCGCGGCCTGGGCCAGGCCCGCATCCACACCCAGGACGGCCGCCTCGCCATCACGGTGATCCAGGAGGGCGTGGTCCGGGTCCCGCGCTGACGTTCGCCGGGCGTCGGTCTCCTGAGGTGCCAAGTGGCGGATGGGGTACTAGGCTCTTTGAGTGAAAGGCCGCACGTGCTCGGCATGCGCGGTCGGCGAGGTCAGGGGACACCTCGATCTCAGCCGCGGTACCTGACGGCGCGACAGCGTCCGGGCGGACCGCAGGCGTCGGCCGTATCGACGTGCCGCACATGATCCAGCGGTGACATCCGAAGACCGTGCCGCACTTTTCCTTTGTGTGCGGCGGCGGCCATCCACCTCGCGCGTTCCCGAAACGGAGCCGTGAGAGACGATGGAACGGAAGGTATCTCCTATGCGAGCACAACGCACGAGGCGTCTCTTCGCCCTGTCCGCAGCCGGTGTCATGCTGGCCGGTGGAGCCGCGCTCAGCGCAGCGAGCACTGCCTCGGCGTCGACGTTCGACCACCCCACCACCAGTTCGATCAGCAGGGTCGACGACAACGGTGGCGGCGATCACGGCGGACGCGGCGGTGACCACGGCGGACGCGGCGGCGACCGCGGCGGTGACCACGGCGGACGCGGCGGCGACCGCGGCGGTGACCACGGTGGACGCGGCGGCGACCGCGGCGGTGACCACGGTGGACGCGGCGGCGACCGCGGCGGTGACCGCGGTGGACGCGGCGGCTACGACAACGGTGGACGCGGCGGCGACCACGGCGGACGCGGTGGTGACCACGGCGGACGCGGTGGTGACCACGGCGGCGGCGGTCACGGTGGCGGCGGTCACGGTGGCGGCGGCCACGGCGGCGGCGGCCATGGCGGCGGCGGTCACGGTGGCGGCGGTCACGGTGGTGGCGGCGGCCGCTGAGCCCCCCTCATGACGGAATGCGGTGTGCGGTCCCGCTCGCGGGGCCGCACATCCTGCTGTCCGGGCATCCCCTGCCCGGACACCCTTGTGAACAGGGCCGGTTGGGGCTCCGTCCCTACTGGTCCAGACCGGCCGCGGTGAGCAGATACGCGGTCATCGGGTCGTAGTGGCGCGGGCTGGTCACATGGTCGTCCAGCGGCACCGCGACCTGGAGGGTGCCCTCCGACTCGGCGAGGAAGAGCGCCGGGTCGTTGCAGTCCGCGTACCCGACCGAGTCCAGGCCGTGCTGACCGGCGTACCCGGCCCAGCCGTGATCGGCGACCACCAGGTCGGGCAGCGGCCGGCCGGCCCGCTCAAGTCCCGTGAGAACGGCCCGCATCGGCTCCCCGGAATGGGTGTGCCACAGGGTGGCCCCGTGCTCCAGGACGGCCACGTCCGCGAACTGCATGACGTACCCCTCGTCGGTCCCCAGCCCGTCCGGGATGACGACGATCTCGCAGCCGGCGGCGCGCAGCGCGGCGGCCGTGGCCCGGTGCACGTCCAGCAGCCCGCCCGGGTGCCCGGTGGCGAACAGCACCCGCTGGTGCCCCTCGGCCGCCTTGCGCAGCCGCGCGGCCAGCCGGTCCAGGGCGTCCACGGTCAGCTCCGGGTCGATGGTGTCCTGGCCGTACCGGTACTCGGGGTCGTCGTTGACCCCCACCCGCTCGGCCATCACCGCGAGCACGTCCTGCTCGTCCGCCCAGCGGTCGCCCAGTTCCAGGCCGAGCCAGAAGTTGCGGTCGCCGTTGGCCAGGAGGCGGTAGTGGGAGAGATTGTTCTCGCGGGGCGTGGCGACGTCCCCCGCGATACGGGTCCTCACCAGGTGGTCGACGAGCTGGGCGCGGCTGGGTGTCCCGGATATCGGCATGCCTCCCATTGTGGGGCAGCCCGGCTCGGGCGGCCCGGGGGTTCCGTCCGCTGGGACGGGGGTCACGCCCGAGCCCTCAGCGGTGCCGCAGCGCGAACCACAACTCCATCCGCACGTCCGCGTCGTCCAGGTCGGTGTCCAGCAGCAGGGCGCAGCGGGCGATGCGTTGCCGCACGGTGTTGCGGTGCACACCCAGGGCCACCGCGGTGCGGTCCCAACTGCCGTGCAGCGAGAGCCAGGCGCGCAGGGTGTCGAGCAGTGCGGGCCGCGGGGCGAGCGGCGCGAGCAGGGCGCGGGCGTGGGCCCGCGCCTCCGCCTCGGGCACCAGCTCGGCCAGTCCGCTCCGGGTGCCGTGCCGGACCAGCGGGGCGCGGGTGGCGCGGGCGCGGGCCAGGGCGCGGGCCGCCTGGGCGTCGGCGGCCGGCCACGCGTCCGGCGCCGCGGGCGCGCTGACCCCGAGCGTCCAGCCGGGCACCGGACCGGGCTCCCGGCCGGCGGGCACGAGGACACGTACGACCTCGTCGGCGACATCGACCAGCGGGGACCCCAGGGCGGCCCCGAGCGCGGAGGCGGCGAGGGCGGCGGGGGCGGTGCGCGGGATGGGCAGGAGCAGCTGACCGAGAGCAGGGGAGGGGAGGTGCGCGGCGCGCGGAAGCGGTTCAGGCGGGCCGGGGCGCAGTCGTACGTCTTCGTCGCCGGCGGCAGCGGCATCACCCCGGTGCTGCCGATGCTGCGCGCGCTGCCGGCGCACGCCGAGTGGCGGCTGCTGTACTGCGGGCGGACGCGGGCCTC
>NZ_VOGW01000107.1:24828-42826 GCF_007896895.1 Streptomyces misionensis
GAGGGCCCCGCCGAGCCCGCCGGCCGGACCACCCGCGCCAGTGCCGCCAGCGACTCCCGGACCCCCGGCTCCGGTTCACGGCCCGCCGCCGCGATCCGCGTGCCGTCCGGGCCGTGGAGCACCGCGTACCCGCCGAGCCGCTGGGCCAGCCGGCGCAGTACGGCCGGCACCGGGTCGGGCCGGGCGGCCGCGGCGGCGAGACTCCGCTGGGCCTCGGTGACCCGGCGCAGCTCGGCCAGCCCGGCCTGCGCCATCAGCTGCCACACCGCGCGCGCCACACCCGAGAAGGTGGTCCGCGGCGGGACCTCCAGCAGCGGCAGCCCATGCGTGTCGCAGGCGGCCACCAGGGCGTCCGGAACCGTCTCGTGCACCGGCGCCAGCCCGAAGCCGAGGGCCGCGCCGCCCGCCGCGACGATCCGGGCGACGTACGCGTCGAAGAAGGCGTCCGGCGCCGACGCGTCGGGGATCTGCACGCCCGCCGTCAGCAGCAGCTCGCCACCGAGCAGATAGGGGTACGGGTCGGCCATCTCCGAGGTGTGCGCCCAGTGGATCACGACGTCCGCGCCACGGGGACCCGCGATCTGGCGCAGGGCGAGGTCGGCACGGGCCAGCAGGGCGGACAGCGGGACCGGCGGGGTGGGCGGGACCGGCGCGGGGCTGTTCACCATGGTGTGCGTTTCCTCCACTGCCGCATCCCTGCAATGGAGGAAACGTACACTTCGCAGTCGCTTTCCGGCCACCTAATGTCGGTCCGGAGCCGACGGCCGCGGGTACGGGCGGATGTCCCCGCGATCCGCCGTCGGCGTGTCCCCACCGCATCTGCACGACACGCCACCGGAAAGTGCGCGAAGGAGGGCCCCACATGGCCGTCGACTACACGGTGATCGTCCTGTATCTCGCCGGGATGCTGGCCATGGGCTGGTGGGGCATGCGCCGCGCCAAGTCCAAGAGCGACTTCCTGGTGGCGGGCCGGCGCCTCGGGCCCGCGATGTACTCGGGCACCATGGCCGCGATCGTCCTCGGCGGCGCCTCCACCATCGGCGGCGTCGGCCTCGGCTACCAGTACGGCCTCTCCGGCGCCTGGATGGTCTTCACCATCGGCCTCGGCCTGCTGGCACTCTCCGTGTTCTTCTCCGCGCGTATCGCCCGCCTGAAGGTCTACACGGTCTCCGAGATGCTGGACCTGCGCTACGGCGGCCGGGCGGGCGTGATCTCCGGCGTGGTCATGTGGGCGTACACCCTGATGCTCGCGGTGACCTCCACCATCGCCTACGCCACGATCTTCGACGTCCTCTTCGACATGAACCGCACGCTGGCGATCGTCATCGGCGGCTCGATCGTCGTGGCGTACTCGACCCTCGGCGGCATGTGGTCCATCACGCTCACCGACATGGTGCAGTTCGTCGTGAAGACGATCGGCGTGCTGCTCCTGCTGCTGCCGATCGCGGTGATCCGGGCGGGCGGCTTCGGTGAGATGAAGGCCAAGCTGCCGACCACGTACCTCGATCCGCTGGGCATCGGCGGCGAGACCATCTTCACCTACGTGCTGATCTACACCTTCGGCATGCTGATCGGCCAGGACATCTGGCAGCGCGTGTTCACCGCCCGCAGCGACCGCACCGCCCGCTGGGGCGGCACGGTGGCCGGAACCTACTGTCTGGCCTACGCCGTGGCCGGCGCGGTGATCGGCACGGCCGCCAAGGTGCTCTACCCCGAGCTGACCAGCCCCGACGACGCCTTCGCCACCATCGTCAAGGCCGAACTCCCCGTCGGCGTACGCGGGCTGGTGCTGGCCGCCGCCCTGGCCGCGGTGATGTCCACCTCCTCCGGCGCGCTGATCGCCTGCGCCACCGTCGCCAACAACGACATCTGGTCGCGGCTTCGCGGAGCCGTCCGCCGGGGCGCCGACCCCGGTCCCGGGGCGCACGACGAGGTCTCGGGCAACCGCGCCTTCATCCTGGTCATGGGCCTCGCGGTGATCGGTACGGCGATCGCGCTCAACGACGTGGTGGAGGCGCTGACGGTGGCGTACGACCTCCTCGTCGGCGGTCTGCTGGTGTCGATCCTCGGCGGCCTGCTGTGGAAGCGCGGCACCGTGCAGGGCGCGCTGGCCTCCGTGATCACCGGCGGTCTGGCCGTCATCGCCCTGATGGCCGGGTACGGCATCCTCGCCAACGAGCCGGTGTACTACGGCCTGCTGGCCTCCCTGGCCGCCTACGTCGTCGTCTCCCTGGCCACCAGGCCGACCGACGAAACCGTCCTCGCCGCCTGGCGCGACCGCCTGGCCGGACGGGCCCCCGAACTCCCTTCCGAACCGGTCACGGCTCACCAGTAGAGTCGTCAGGAAAGCAGTACATGCGCCGCGAAGCGCAGGAAAGAAGGCATTTCACATGAGCGGCAACGAGACGCCCCGCGGTCCCGTCGACTCCTCCCGCGTCCCGCGGTACGCCGGGCCCGCCACCTTCGCCCGGCTGCCCCGCCTGGACGAGGTCGGCGCCGCCGACGTCGCCGTGGTGGGCGTGCCGTTCGACTCCGGCGTCTCGTACCGGCCGGGCGCCCGCTTCGGCGGCAACGCCATCCGCGAGGCGTCCCGGCTGCTGCGCCCGTACAACCCCGCGCAGGACGCGTCGCCGTTCGCGCTGGCGCAGGTGGCGGACGGCGGCGACATCGCGGTGAACCCGTTCAACATCAACGAGGCGGTCGAGACGATCGAGGCGGCGGCCGACGACCTGCTCGGCACCGGCGCCCGGCTGATGACCCTGGGCGGCGACCACACCATCGCCCTCCCGCTGCTGCGCTCGGTGGCGAAGAAGCACGGCCCGGTCGCCCTGCTCCACTTCGACGCCCACCTGGACACCTGGGACACCTACTTCGGCGCCGAGTACACCCACGGCACCCCGTTCCGCCGCGCGGTCGAGGAGGGCATCCTCGACACCTCCGCCCTCTCCCACGTGGGCACCCGCGGCCCGCTGTACGGCAAGCAGGACCTGACCGACGACGAGAAGATGGGCTTCGGCATCGTCACCTCCGCGGACGTCTACCGCCGGGGCGCCGACGAGGTCGCCGACCAGCTGCGCCAGCGCATCGGCGACCGCCCGCTGTACATCTCCATCGACATCGACTGCCTCGACCCGGCGCACGCGCCCGGCACCGGCACCCCCGAGGCGGGCGGCATGACCTCCCGCGAGCTGCTGGAGATCCTGCGCGGGCTGGCCGGCTGCAACCTGGTCTCCGCGGACGTCGTCGAGGTCGCCCCGGCGTACGACCACGCGGAGATCACGTCCGTGGCCGCCTCCCACACGGCCTACGAACTGACCACCCTCATGTCCCGCCAGATCGCGGCGGCCCGGAAGGACGCGTAAGCGACGTGACGCACGACCACGACCTGGTACTCCAGCCGACCGCCGCCCAGCGGGAGGCCGCACTGAACCCGCCCCCCGGCCGCAACGGCGGAGACCTGGTCGTGGAGACGCTGGCCGGGCTGGGCGCGACGACGGTCTTCGGGCTGCCCGGCCAGCACGCGCTCGGCATGTTCGACGCACTGCGCCGCTCGTCCCTGCGCTATGTGGGCCTGAGGGTGGAGAACAACGCGGGCTTCGCGGCGGACGCGTACGGCCGCGTGACGGGTGAGGCGGCTCCGCTGTTCCTGTCGACGGGCCCGGGCGCGCTCACCTCCCTCGCGGCCCTCCAGGAGGCGGCCTCGGCCTCCGCCCCGGTCCTCGCGATCAGCAGCCAGGTCCCGACGGCGGGCCTGGGCGGCGGCCGCCACGGCTACCTCCATGAACTCCCCGACCAGTCGGCCTCGTTCCGGGGCGTGGTCAAGTCCGTCCACACGGTCCGCGCCCAGTCCCAGATCCCCTCCGCCATCGCCGCCGCCTGGAAATCGGCCCTGTCGGCCCCGCACGGCCCGGTGTGGGTGGAGATCCCGCAGGACGTCCTGCTCGCGCCGGCCTCCGTGCCGGTGGTGACGGCGCCGGACGCGACCCCGGAGGACCTGCCGCCGCGCCCCGAACTGACGGCGGTCGCCGCGGACCTGCTGTCCCGCGCGTCCCGCCCGGCGATCATCGCGGGCGGCGGGGTCGTACGGTCGGACGCGTCGGGCAAGCTGCTGGCGCTGGCGGAGAGGCTTCAGGCCCCGGTGGTGACGACCTTCGGCGGCAAGGGGGCGTTCCCCTGGGAGCACCCGCTGTCCCTCCAGTCCTGGCTGGAGGACCGGTACACGACGGACTTCCTGGAGGACGCGGACGTCCTGCTGGTCGTCGGCTCGGGCCTGGGCGAACTCTCCTCGAACTACCACACGTTCAGGCCGCGTGGCCGGGTCGTGCAGATCGAGGCGGACCTCGGCAAACTGGAGGCCAACCACCCGGCCCTCGGCATCCACGCGGACGCGCGCCTGGCGCTCCAGGCACTGCTGGAGACGGTGGACGCCCGCACGGACCCGGAGGCCCCGGCCCGGGTGCGTGCCCTGCTGTCCCGCGTCTCGGCCCGCATCGCCGCCCAGCAACTCACCCTGGAACAGGACGTCCTGGCCGCCGTCCGCCGCGCCCTGCCCGCCGGCGCCCCCTCCTTCTGGGACATGACGATCCTGGCCTACTGGGCGTGGTCGGCCTTCGACCCCCGGGGCGCGAACACGATGCACTCGGCCCAGGGCGCGGGCGGCCTCGGCTACGCCTTCCCGGCGGCACTGGGCGCGGCGGCGGCCGACCCGGCCCACCCGGTCCTCGCGGTCTCCGGCGACGGCGGCGCCCTCTACTCGATCGCCGAACTGGCCACGGCCCGCCAGTACGACCTCCCCGTCACCTGGCTGATCGTCGACGACGGCGGCTACGGCATCCTGCGCGAGTACATGACGGACGCCTTCGGCGAACCGACCGCGACGGAACTCCACCGCCCTGACTACGTGGCCCTCGCCGAGTCCTTCGGCGTCCCGGGCGTGCGCACGACACCGGAGACGCTGGAACGGGACCTGGCGAAGGCCCTGTCCACCCCGGGCCCCTCGGTGGTCGTCCTCCCGGCGGTCCTGCGGATGTTCGCGCCGACGCACCTGGGTTAGGCGAAGGGGCGCAGCGGTAACTCGGCCCAGACGGCTTTGCCGATGCCGCGCGGGCGGGGGCAACAGCCCCACCTGCCGGCGAGCGCGGCGACGATGGCGAGACCGCGACCATGCTCGTCGTCGGCGTCGGCCGCTTTCGGCCGGGGCCGTGCGTCGTTGGCGTCGGCGACCTCCACGCGCAACCGGCCGTCGTACCGCGCGACACGCACCCCGATCTGCCGGCCGAACGGCCTGCGGGCGTGCTGGACGGCGTTGCTCATCAGCTCCGAGAGCAACAGCTCGGCGCTGTCCGCCACTTGGGCGTCGATCTTCCATTCGGTGAGCTGCCTGCGCAGCAGCGCGCGTGCCCGTCTTGCGCTGCGGGGGCTGTGAGGCAGCCGCCAGTTCTCCTCCGCCATGTCGGTGACAGAGGAAGGTTGGGGGGAGCTGCGGTCCGGCACGGGTACCTCCGGGTATTGGTCACCAGCACGAACTCATACGGTCATGCATCTCTAGAGATGTTGGAGTAAAGCGCCGCTCCGCACGCCTGACAAGGGCTTCTCTAGACAAGTAATCCCTCCGTGTGAACGGTGGTGTCCTGGCCGCCCGACCGGGGACGGAACCCTCTGTGCCTAGGATGTCTAGAGATGATCAGGAGGAGGGGTCTGGATGAGCCGGGAGACAGGGCGGCAGCCCAAGTACCAGCGCATCGCGGCTGAGCTGCGAGCCGCCGTCGACGCCGGTCGCTACGGTCCCGGGGACCGGCTGCCGGGCGAGAACGACCTGATGGCCGAACACGGTGTCGCCCGCATGACGGCCCGCCAGGCGTTGGGCCTGCTCCAGACGGAGGGCATCGCCGAAGCCCGTAAGGGTGCCGGGGTCTTCGTGCGGGACTTCCGGCCCATCCGCCGCCGTGGCATCGAGCGGCTGGCGCGGGCGCAGTGGGGTGAGGGGCGTTCCGTCTGGTCGGCCGACATCGGGAACCGGGAACTGGCCGTCGACTCCGTAGAGGTGGCGCAGGAGCCCGCGCCGGCCGCTGTCGCGGGGGTCATGGGCCTGGATGAGAACGCGGACCTCTGCGTGCGTCGCCGTCGCTTCGTACTCGACGGCAAGCCGGTGCTGCTGTCCACGTCATATCTGCCGGCCGACCTCGTCGCGGACACCCCGATCACCCAGCCGGACACGGGTCCGGGCGGCGTTTACGCCCGCCTGGCCGACCTCGGTCACGCCCCCGCCCGTTTCCGCGAGGAGGTCCGCTCCCGGATGCCCGGCCCGGACGAGGGCGAACGTCTGGCCCTGCCGTCCGGCGTCCCCGTGGTCCAGATCGCCCGCACGGCCTTCGATGCCGAGGGCCGGGTGGTGGAGGTCAACGAGATGGTGCTCGACTCCGCCGCCTATGTCCTGGAGTACGACTTCGAGGCGTGAACAGCCTCTCGCGCGGCATGCTCATGAACTCCCCGGAGCCGTCCGGAAGGAACGGGTGCGCGGCGTGGTCATGTCCGCCGCCTCGAAGTTCAGTGACGAGCCCTGGGCCGCGACGGACACCGTGATGCCGTTCTCCGTCCTTTCGAGCCGTACGTCCTTGCGCCCCGGCGGTCCCCAACCGCGCACCGACACATTGCGCACGTCGGTGAAGGCGAGGAAGAACTCGAAGCCCTCATGACCCTCCTGGCCGGTGAACCCGAGGGTGGCGGAGCGCTGCCGCTCATCGAGGTGCACGTAGAACAGGTCGTGGTCGCTCAGCGCGGAAGGCGTCGTCAGAGCGGCGAGTTCAGCGTGCATAGAAGGTCTTCTCCCAGGGGTCCGGGACCGTCGAGTACCGTCTCGCGTCCACCTTGCCGAGGAAGTGGTGCGGACCGTCGTCCGAGCCGTCCGGCCCGAGCCGGAAGCCGCTCAGATGACCGGCGAGCACATCCGCACTGGCGGTGAAGTCCAGGAAAGCACCGCCGTCCGCGGAGGCCGTCACCCGGATCCGGTGCTCACCGCCCGGCAGGGGCGCCGTCGAAATCCGGGCCGTGACGGGCGGCTCCCAGGCGGACAGCTCCAGGTCGGCCACCGCCAGGAACCGGAGATGGCACTGGACGGTGTCGACTCCGGACGCCGTCCAGTCGTCCGGCAGGGAAGCGGCCGCCGCGGGCAGATCGAGCCGTAGGGTGACCTGCGGCCCACGCCAGTCGAGATGGACGGAACGCAGCCGGACCGAGTCCAGCGGAGGGAGTTCCGCTCCGTAAAGGGGAGCGATGAGCTCCGCGTTCCGCACTCGAAGACCTTCCGGCATCCCCCAAGCATCCCCGCCCCCGCGCCCGTTGGCCGACCCGCCCCTGAGAACATGTGTGCAACTTCCGACCGCCCCTGCGAGTCAAAAGGCCGTAAGTGCCCGCAAGGGGTGTGTTCTCACGTCGTTCTCAGGGGGATTCCTCCATGGATCACCGCATCAGCCGGCGCGCCAAGGCGTCGGTGGCGGCGCTCGGTGTCGCGCTGCTCATACCCACCGTCGCGGCCGCCACCCCGGCCGCCGCGGCCACACCCGCCGTCAGCTGCACGTCCGCGAAGAGCGGGCTCGCCGCCAAGCTGAAGAAGGACATCACCGCCGCGCTCGCGAACCGCAAGGGCACCGTCGCCGTCGGGGTCTACGACCGCTCCACCAAGACGACCTGCACCCTGCGCGCCACCAGCGCCTACGACTCGGCGAGCACCGTCAAGGTCACCGTGCTCGCCACGCTGCTGTGGGACGCCAAGAAGCACGACCGGCTGCTGACCGGCACCGAGTCCTCGCTCGCCACCGCCATGATCACCAAGTCGGACAACACCGCCACCAGCAAGCTGTGGAAGCAGCTGGGCGTGACGAAGATCAAGGGCTTCCTCGCCGCCGCCAAGATGACCAAGACCGTGCCGGGCTCGGGCGGTTACTGGGGTCTGACGCAGGAGAACGTCAACGACGAGCAGAAGCTGCTCCAGCTGGTCACCGCGAAGAACAGCGTGCTCAGCGACAACTCCCGTGCCTACATCCAGAAGTTGATGGGCAAGGTCATCTCCTCCCAGCGCTGGGGCACCCCCGCCGGCGCCCCCTCCACCGTCTCCGTGCACGTCAAGAACGGCTGGCTGCAGCGCTCCACGCACGGCTGGCGGGTGCACAGCCTCGGCACCTTCAACGGCGCCGGGCACGACTACATGATCTCCGTGCTCACGCAGGACAACAGCACCATGGGCTACGGCGTGACCACCATCCAGAACGTCGCCAAGGCCGTCCACAAGGACCTCGTGCCGACCACCGCCAAGACCGCGCTCTACGTCCCGACCAGCAAGCCGAGCGAGGCCTTCGTCGCCACGCCGTCGCAGGGCTGATCCCGGGTCGCGTTCACCGCGGGGCCTCCCGCGCGTCACCGGCGCGCCGTACGGTGATCGACCATGCGCCTGAGAACCGTACTCGCCACCCTCACCGCCGGCCTGGCGGCGGCCACCTCGCTGACCGCCGCCGGGACCGTCCAAGCAGCCCCGGCCGGCCCCGCCGGCCCGGCCGCCCGGCACGCCTGTTCGTCCGCCGTCACGATCGACGGCTTCTCCGACGCGCTCGACAAGACGACGTACCACGGCACCTTCGTCGGCAACTTCTCCGCCCTCGCCGTGGACCGGGACGGCTCCCTGGCCGCGCTGTCGGACCGCTCCGACCTGTTCCGCCTGGACGGCGAGACGCTCGCGCCCGAGGGCGTCGTCCACCTCGCCGACGAGCAGGGCGCCGACCTCGACTCCGAGGGCCTCGTCATCGACCGGGACGGCACGCGGCTGGTCGGCTCCGAGACCGAGCCGTCCGTCCGGCGCTACACGCGCGACGGCAGAATCCTCGACCGGCTCCCCGTGCCGTCCTCCCTCCTCGTCGCCCCGGCCGGCCGCGCCACCTCCAACCAGACCTTCGAGGGCCTGACCCTGCTGCCCGGCGGCCACACCCTCCTCGCGTCCATGGAGGAGCCGATCGCGGGCGACGCCGCGGACCTCGTCCGGTTCCAGACCTGGACCCGGACCGCGGGCGGGCGCTTCCGGCTCGCCGCCCAGTACGCCTACCGCATCGACGCCGGCCTCGGCGTCCCCGAGGTGCAGGCCACGCCCGACGGCCGGCTGCTCGTCCTGGAGCGCGGCTTCACCGCGGGCGTCGGCAACACCGTCCGCCTCTACCTCGCCGACCCCCGCCACGCCTCGGACACCAGCGGCATCGGGAACCTGACCGGGCAGCCGGACGTGCGGCCGATCCGCAAGACGCTGCTCGCCGACCTCGCCGACTGCCCCTCCCTCGGCGCCACCGCCAAGCAGCCCCAGCCCAACCCCCTCCTCGACAACATCGAGGGCATGACCGTCACCGGCCGTGACCGCACCGGGCGCCTGAAGGTCCTGCTGGTCAGTGACGACAACCAGAACGCCGTCCAGACGACCCGCTTCTACCACCTGCGCATTCGCGTCTGACCCACGGCCCCCGTTTGTTGCGGAGGGATGAAATCCGCTCCCGCCCGCGTTGGTGCCTTCCGGTGGAGAACGACAACCGGGAGGCACCGCGTGCGACCACATCGGGGATGGGCGAGACGACTCGCCGGCTATGCCTGGCGGTATCCGAAGGACGTCGTCCTGGCGCTCGGCGCCTCCCTCGCCGGCATGGCCGTCACCGCCGTGGTCCCCCTGATCACCAAGGTGATCATCGACGACGTGATCGGCGCCCACACCCGCTCCATGGCCCCCTGGGCCGGTGCCCTGGTCGTCGCCGCCGTCCTCGTCTACGGCTCCACCTATGTGCGCCGCTTCTACGGCGGCCGGCTCGCCCTCGACGTCCAGCACGACCTGCGGACCGAGATGTACGACACGATCACCCGCCTCGACGGCCGCCGCCAGGACGAGCTGTCGACCGGGCAGGTCGTGGGCCGCGCCACAAGCGACCTCCAGCTGATCCAGGGCCTGCTCTTCATGCTCCCGATGACCATCGGGAACGTGCTGCTCTTCCTGGTCTCCCTGGTGATCATGGCCTCGCTGTCGCTGCCGCTGACCCTGGTCGCGCTCGCCGTCGCCCCCGCGCTCGGCTGGATCGCCAAGCGCAGCCGCAGCCGGCTGCACCCCGCCACCTGGTACGCCCAGGCCCAGGCCGCCGCCGTCGCGGGCGTGGTCGACGGCGCGGTGAGCGGCGTCCGCGTGGTCAAGGGCTTCGGGCAGGAGGAGCAGGAGACCGGCAAGCTGCGGGCCGTCGGCCGCAGGCTGTTCGCCGGCCGGCTGCGCACCATCCGCCTGAACAGCAAGTACACCCCCGCCCTCCAGGCCGTGCCGGCGCTGGGCCAGGTCGCCATGCTGGCCCTCGGCGGCTGGCTGGCGGTGCGCGGACACATCACCCTCGGCACCTTCGTCGCCTTCTCCACCTACCTCGCCCAGCTGGTCGGCCCGGTCCGCATGCTGGCGATGGTGCTCACCGTGGGCCAGCAGGCCCGCGCCGGCACCGAGCGCGTCCTGGAGCTGATCGACACCGAGCCGTCGATGGCGGACGGCACCAGGGAACTGCCCGCCGACGCGCCCGCCACCGTCGAGTTCGACGACGTGTCCTTCGGGTACGGCGGCGATTCCACGGTCCTGGACGGGCTGAGCTTCGAGATACGCCAGGGTGAGACGCTGGCGGTGGTCGGGTCCTCCGGTTCCGGCAAGTCCACCCTCTCCCTGCTCCTGCCGCGCTTCTACGACGTCACCCACGGCGCCGTCCTGATCGGCGGCCACGACGTCCGCGAGCTGACCCTGTCCTCGCTGCGGGCCGCGATCGGCCTGGTCCCCGAGGACTCGTTCCTGTTCTCCGACACGGTCCGCGCCAACATCGCCTACGGCCGGCCCGACGCCTCCGACGAGGAGATCGAGGCCGCCGCCCGCGCCGCCCAGGCGGACCGTTTCATCCGGGAACTGCCCGAGGGCTACGACACCAAGGTCGGCGAGCAGGGCCTGACCCTCTCCGGCGGCCAGCGCCAGCGCGTCGCCCTCGCCCGCGCCCTGCTCACCGACCCCCGGCTGCTGATCCTGGACGACGCCACCTCCGCCGTGGACGCCCGCGTCGAGCACGAGATACACGAGGCCCTCAAGCAGGTGATGCGGGGCCGGACCACCCTGCTGATCGCCCACCGCCGCTCCACCCTGAACCTCGCCGACCGCATCGCCGTCCTCGACCACGGCCGGCTCGCCGACCTCGGCACCCACGAGGAGCTCCAGCGGCGCTCCGCCCTCTACCGCCGGCTGCTGACCGACCCGGACGAGCTGGGCGGCGTCTCCCCGGGCCACGCCCTGCCGGCCGGGCCCACCGAGGACGACACCCTGCGCGAGGAGCTGGACGCCGAGTACGACGCCGAGCGGGGCGTCACCCCCCGCCTGTGGACCGGCGACCGCACGCCCGAGGACCAGGCGCCGGCCGGCACCCCGGCCACCCCCGAGCTGCTCGCCCAGGTGGCCGCGCTGCCCCCGGCCACCGACACCCCCGGCATCGACGAGGAGCGGGCGGTGCAACCGGAGGACTCCTACGGGCTGCGCCGCCTGCTGCGCGGCTTCGGGCTGCCGCTGCTGGCCAGCCTGGCACTGGTCGCCGTGGACGCGGGCGCGAGCCTGGTGCTGCCGGTGCTGATCCGGCACGGCATCGACGCGGGCGTCAGCAAGCTGGCCATCGGCGCCGTCTGGTCCGCCTCGCTGCTCGCCCTGCTGGTGGTGCTGGTGCAGTGGGCCGCGCAGATCGGCGAGAACCGGATGACCGGCCGTACCGGCGAACGCGTCCTCTACACGCTGCGACTGAAGATCTTCGCGCACCTCCAGCGGCTCGGCCTCGACTACTACGAGCGCGAGCTGACCGGCCGGATCATGACCCGGATGACCACCGACGTCGACGCCCTGAGCACCTTCCTGCAGACCGGCCTGGTCACCGCGTTCGTCTCGGTCGTCACCTTCTTCGGCATCATGGGCGCCCTGCTGGTGATCGACGTCCGCCTCGCCCTTGTCGTGTTCACCACGCTGCCCCCGCTGATCGTGGCCACCTTCTTCTTCCGCCGGGCCAGCGTGAAGGCGTACGAACTCGCCCGCGAGCGCGTGTCGGCGGTCAACGCCGACCTCCAGGAGTCCGTGGCCGGGCTGCGGATCGTCCAGGCGTTCCGGCGCGAGCGCGACGGCGGGCGGCGGTTCGCCGGGCGCAGCGACAGCTACCGGAGCGCCCGGCTGCGCGGACAGCGCCTGATATCGGTCTACTTCCCGTTCGTGCAGCTGCTGTCCTCGGTCGCCGCGGCGGCCGTGCTGATCGCGGGCGCGCGCCGGGTGGAGGACGCCACCCTCACCACCGGCGCCCTGGTCGCCTACCTCCTCTACATCGACCTGTTCTTCGCGCCCGTGCAGCAGCTGTCCCAGGTCTTCGACGGCTACCAGCAGGCCACCGTCTCGCTCGGCCGCATCCAGGAGCTGCTGCGCGAACCGACCTCCACCGGGGCGGCCGAACAGCCCGAGGAGGTGCGGTCGTTGCGCGGCGACATCGCCTTCGAGGGCGTGAGCTTCGCGTACGGCGACAACGAAGCGGCGCTGCGCGACGTCGACCTGACGATCCCGGCGGGCCAGACGGTGGCCTTCGTCGGCGAGACCGGCGCCGGAAAGTCCACCCTGGTCAAGCTGGTGGCCCGGTTCTACGATCCCACCGCCGGGCGGGTCACGGTCGACGGCACCGATCTGCGCGCCCTCGACCTCACCTCCTACCGGCACCGGCTCGGCGTCGTCCCGCAGGAGGCGTACCTGTTCCCGGGCACCGTCCGCGACGCCATCGCCTACGGCCGCCCCGACGCCACCGACGCCGAGGTGGAGGCGGCGGCGCGGGCGGTCGGGGCGCACGAGATGATCGCCACCCTCGACGGCGGCTACCTGCACGAGGTCGCCGAGCGCGGCCGCAACCTCTCGGCCGGCCAGCGCCAGCTGATCGCGCTCGCCCGCGCCGAACTGGTCGATCCCGACATCCTGCTGCTGGACGAGGCCACGGCCGCCCTGGACCTCGCCACCGAGGCCCAGGTCAACCAGGCCACCGACCGCATCGCGGGCCGCCGCACCACGCTGGTGGTCGCCCACCGGCTGACCACCGCCGCCCGCGCCGACCGGGTGGTGGTGATGGACCACGGCCGGGTCGCCGAGGACGGCACCCACGAGGAACTGCTCGCCCGCGGCGGACGGTACGCGGAACTGTGGCGGACCTTCGCCGGCCGGCCCGAGGACGAGGAGCCGGTCGGGGCCGTCCGCTGAGCCCCTGTGGTGCGTGTGGCTCGTACCGTTGACGGTCGTGCAACCATCCGCCAGACCCCGGCGTCCGTACGTCTGTACGGCCGCCGGGGGAGGGCTTGGCTGCGCTTCGGGGAGGACAGCAAGTGGACAGTGGCGCGATACGCCGGCGCCTCTCGCTCGGCGCGGCCCTGCTGGCCGCGTCCGGGCTGCTCGCCTTCGCGGCGTCCGGCACCGCACAGGCCGCGCCCGGCAGCTGCGCGGGGCACGAGGTGAGAAGCGTTCCCTTCGGCTCGGGTGTCACCCGGGTCTACAAACGCGGGGACTACATCTGCGCCGTCACCGTCGCCCGCCGGCCCGGCACCGTCCGCACCATGTCGGTCAGCGTCCAGGCCCGCGGCAGCCGCCCGGCCACGGACTCCGGCCGCTACAGCCGGCACGCCGGTCCGGTGACCGTGCACGCCGGGCACCGCTGCGTGTGGATCCGCGGCTCGATCGGCGCGGAGTCCGTCAGCACCGGCTGGATCCTCTGCTGACCAGGCGTCTCCCTCGACACGCTGGGTGCTGTCCGTTCCCTTGACGGAAAGAAACTTCCCGGATATTGGTGACTCCTCGGAAGTTTCCTTCAGCGGTTCTCCTCCTGGGAAGGAGCGCACGTGCCCGACACCAGCACGGGAAGCGACACCAGCAAGAGAGACACCGGTACCACCCGGAACGCCGCACGGCCGTCCCGGCGCACCGTCCTCGCCGCCACCGCCGGCCTCACCGCCGCGCTGACCGTGCCGGCCACCGCCCACGCCGACACGCCGGACGATCGCTCACTGCGCGCCCTCCTTTCGCGGATGACGCTGGAGGAGAAGGTCGGCCAGCTCTTCGTGATGCGGGTCTACGGCACCTCCGCCACCGCCCCCGACCAGGCCGACATCGACGCCAACCTCGGCGAGCTGGGCGTGCGCACCGCCGCCGAGCTGATCGCCAAGTACCGGGTCGGCGGGATCATCTACTTCACCTGGGCCCACAACACCCGTGACCCGCACCAGATCCTGGAGCTGTCCAACGGCATCCAGCAGGCGTCCCTGGCGCAGCCGCGCGGGCTGCCGATGCTGATCGCCACCGACCAGGAGCACGGCGCGGTGTGCCGGGTGGGCAAGCCCGCGACGCTCCTCCCCGGCGCCATGGCGATCGGTGCGGGCGGCTCCCGGGCGGACGCCCGCGGCCTCGGCCGGATCTCCGGCACCGAACTGCGCGCGCTCGGCATCAACCAGGACTACTCGCCGGACGCCGACGTGAACGTCAACCCGGCCAACCCGGTGATCGGCGTGCGCTCCTTCGGCGCCGACCCGGCGGCCGTCGCGGGGCTGGTGGCGGCCGAGGTGAAGGGCTATCAGGCGGCCCGGGTCGCGGCCACCGCCAAGCACTTCCCGGGCCACGGCGACACCGCCGTCGACAGCCACTACGGCTTCCCGGTCATCACCCACAGCCGGGAACTGTGGGAGAAGCTGGACGCGGTGCCGTTCCGGGCGGCCATCGCGGCGGGCATCGACTCGATCATGACCGCGCACATCCAGTTCCCGGCCCTGGACGACTCCGGCGACCCGGCCACCCTCTCCCACCCGATCCTCACCGGCATCCTGCGCGGTGAACTCGGCTACGACGGCGTGGTGATCACCGACTCGCTCGGCATGGAGGGCGTGCGCACCAAGTACGGCGACGACCGGGTGCCGGTGCTCGCCCTGAAGGCGGGCGTGGACCAGCTGCTCAACCCGCCGTCCATCGACACGGCCTGGAACGCGGTCCTGAAGGCGGTCCACGACGGCGAGCTGACCGAGGCCCGCCTCGACGAATCGATCCTGCGCATCCTGCGGCTGAAGACCCGGCTCGGGCTCTTCGCGCAGCCGTACGCCGACCGCCTCGCGGTGGACCGGGTGGTGGGCACGAAGTCGCATCTGGCCGCGGCCGACCGCATGGCGGAGCGCACCACGACCCTCCTGGTCAACGAGGGCGGCACCCTCCCCCTCGACCGCCGCGCGGAGCACCGCCTCCTGGTGGTGGGCGCCGACCCGGCCTCCCCGTCGGGCACCACGGGGCCGCCCACGGGGGTGCTGGCCGCCGCCTTCACGGAGCTGGGCTTCACCGCCACGGCGCTGTCCACCGGCACCGCCCCCTCCGCCGCGACCGTCGACAAGGCGGTGGCCGCCGCCCAGGACGCGGACGCGGTGGTCGTCGCCACCTACAACGTGACCGCGGGCAACTCCCAGCGGGCGCTGGTCGACCGCCTGGTGGCGACGGGCAGGCCGGTCGTGGCCGTCGCCGTGCGCAACCCCTACGACGTGGCCCAACTCCCGTCCGTGCGGGCCTGCGTGGCGACGTACTGCTGGACCGACGTCGAACTGCGTGCCGCCGCCCGGGTGATCGCCGGCCGGGTCGAGCCGCGCGGCAAGCTCCCGGTGCCGGTGCAGCGGGCCGACGACCCGAGCCGGGTGCTGTACCCGATCGGCCACGGTCTGACGTACTAGCGCGCACCGGGCCGCCGTGGTCCTCCGGCCGGCCGCCACCGGTGGCCGGCCGGCGGTGTGCCGTGAGCGTGCCGTGAGCCGCCGCCGTGCGGGTGCGGGGCCCGGCGGCGGTGGGCTCATCGGCCGAGGGGCGGCGTGGTCGTGGGGGTTTCGGGGCGAAATGTACTTATGGTGCCGAATGGCGGTCCGCTCGGACGGGTTGCCGCCGGCACCGAGGAAAGGTCCCGATGAACCACAGAATCCGCCTGGCCGCGGCGGGGGCGTTCGCCCTCGTGGTGGCCGCAGTCCCCGCCGCCGCCGGCGCGGCGGCCCCGGGCGCTCTCGCCCACCGGGCCGTGCCGGTGCCCGGACCCGACAGCACCGTCGTCACCGTGCGCACCGGCGGCGACCGGGCGGCGACCGACGTGCCCGCGCCGCTCGCCGGGGTGCGCCTCGCGCTCTTCGCGGACCCGGACGCGACGCAGCCGATCGACGCCGACTGGGCCCGCTGCACCTCGGACGCCGACGGCGACTGCTCGTTCGTCGTCCCGGACACCGGCGCGGGCGAGGACAACAACGGCCGCGTGCTGACGGTCGGTCAGACCGGCGCGCCGGCCGGCTGGTACACGAACCCCGTGCTGCGCACCGGACCGGGCAGCGGATCGAACTCCGTGGCCTCGCCCTACCGGTTCCGGACCCCGGCGCTCCAGGGCGGGGCCACCTACCGGTCCACCCGCGAGTTCATGTACAGCACCGACAACGGCCTGCCGACCCGCTCGGGCGGCGTGTGGCAGACCTCGCGCGACAACCCGCCGCTGCCGTCCTCCTGCGGCCTGGACGTGGCCCTGGTGCTCGACCTGTCCGCGTCGGTCGGCAGCCAGCTGCCCGCGCTCAAGGCCGCCGCCGACGCCTTCACCGACGCGCTGACCGGCACGCCCTCACGGCTGGCCCTGTTCTCCTTCGACCAGGAGTCGCCGTCCACGAGCGTCGGCGTGAACTACCCGCAGCTCCAGTCGGTCTCGACGCCGGCCGGGGCCGCCGCGTTCAAGAGCAGGTACGCGCACTGGACGCTGGGCCGCGGCACGAACTGGGACCGCGCGCTGTGGGCGGTGGCCCGGGCGCCGGAGCACTACGACGCCGCGGTGGTGCTCACCGACGGCAACCCGACGCGCTTCGGCAGCCTGCACGGCGACGGCGCCAACACCCACTTCATCGACGTCGAGAACGGCATCTTCTCCGCCAACTCGGTGAAGGCGGAGGACACCCGGGTGATCGCGCTCGGCGTCGGCAAGGGGGTCGAGGGCGTCTCCGGCCTCAACCTGCGGGCCATCTCCGGGCCCACCGGGTTCGACGGCGGCAACACCGCCACGGCCGACTACTTCCAGACCGCGGACTACGGCCAGGCCGGCCAGGAGCTGCGTGCCCTCGCCCTCGGCAACTGCACCGGCACCCTCAACGTGGTCAAGCAGATCGTGCCGCCGGGCACCACCGGCGAGGACGTGACCGGCGCCGAACCGGCCGGGCCCGGCTGGACCTTCGGCGCCTCCACCACCACCCCCGGCGTCACCGGCCTGCCCGCCTCCGAGACCACCGGCGCGGACGGCACCGGCACGGTCACCTTCACCCCGGGTTTCGGCACCAACGAGCAGGCCGCGGTGACCGTCGGCGAGACGCAGCACCCCGGCTACGAGCTGGTCACCCAGGGGGGCCGGAACGCGGTCTGCACCGACCTCGACACCGGCGCGGACGTCCCCGTCGAGAACACCGCCACGGCCTCCGGACCGGGCTTCACCGTGGACGTCCCCCGGCAGGACGCCGTCAGCTGCACCGTCTACAACCGGGCGGCGGAAGAGGAGGAGCCCGCCGACGTCACCGTGGACAAGGTGTGGGATGTCGACGGTCACCGCTACCCGGACGGCTCCCAGCCGGACGGCCTCGGCGCCGAACTGACCCTCACCGGCCCCGGGGTGACGCCCGCCACCCCGCAGCCCTGGGGCGTCGCCCGGCCCGGCTACTCCGTCGGCGACGCGGTGACCGTGGCCGAGGACGTCCGTACCGAGGGCTCCGAGTGCACCGTCACGGGCTCCGAGGTCACCGGCGTCGACGGCACCACCGTGCACCTTCCGCTGCCCCACACGACCGTCCTCACCGGACCGCACCGGCACCTGACCGTCACCAACACCGTGACGTGCGAGCCGGGCGGCGGCCACGGCGGCGGATACGGCGACGA
>NZ_VOGW01000107.1:43106-52291 GCF_007896895.1 Streptomyces misionensis
AACGCCGCGGCAGCCGGGTGTCAGGGCCGCGGAACCCCCGCGGCCCTGACACCCGAGGGGGCAGGGCCCCCGGCAGGACCGGGCCGGGTCACACCGTCCCGTCGAGCAGCCGTACGAGGTGGTCGTGGCCCGCGGCGAGCAGGCCGGGCAGCGGGGCGGCGTGCTCGTACCACCGCTTCTCGTACTCCCAGCACAGCCAGCCGTCCCAGCCGCCCCGGCGCAGCACGTCCACGCACTCGGCGAGCGGCAGCACCCCCGCGCCCAGCGGCAGCGGGGTGGTGTCCTCGGCCGACGCGATGTCCTTGACCTGCACATAGCCCAGGCAGGGGGCGAGCGCGGCGTACGTCTGCGCCGGCTGCTCGCCGCCCAGCCAGGTGTGCATCACATCCCACAGCGCCCCCACCCGGCGGTGCCCCACCGGCCCGAGCACCCGGATCGCGTCGGCCCCGGTGCGGTGCGAGTCGTGGGTCTCCAGCAGGATGCGCACGCCGAGCGCGGAGGCGTCCTCGGCGGCGGTGCCCAGCCGCCGGGCGGCGATGGCATCGGCCTCCGCGGACTCCCCGCCGGGGAACACCCGTACGAACGGCGCCTGGAGGTCGTGCGCGAGGCGGAGCAGGTCCCGCAGTTCGGCCAGTACGGGCGCGTCGTCGCCGGGGGCGGCGACCCGCACGTACCCCGCGAGCGCCAGCGGTTCGACACCGGAGCCGCGCAACAGCGCGGCGGCGTCGGCCCGTTCGGCGGGGGTCAGCCCGACGTGCACCGCCTCCTCGGGATGGGCGCGCAGCTCGACGCCCTGGAAGCCGTGCGCGGACGCGAGCGCCAGCACCTCGGGAAGGGTCGTACCGGGGACGCCGAGAGTGGAGAACGCAAGCTTCATGCCCACCGACCATACCCGGCCGCCGCCCGCCCCGCCGCCGCGCCGCAATGTCACGACTTCTCCAAGAAGAGACCAGGTATTGCCGCTTTTTCGCCATCGACCACTGTCATCCGATCAGCCCGGGTAGGAAGGGTCTGCTGTCCGGTCCGCGAACACCCGCAAGAAGGGCGATACATGGCAGAGTTGACTCGACGCAGACTTCTGGGCTCGGGCGCCGGTGCGGCGGCCATCAGCCTGCTCCCGCCGAGCGTCCAGAAGGCCGTCGCCGCCGGACCGCCCCGCAAGGGCTCCCTGCGCGACATCGAGCACGTCGTCCTGCTGATGCAGGAGAACCGGTCCTTCGACCACTACTTCGGCACGCTCTCCGGCGTGCGCGGCTTCGCCGACCCGAAGGCGCTCAAGCTGCGCAGCGGGCGCAGCGTCTTCCACCAGCCGGACACCGCCAATCCCAAGGGCTATCTGCTGCCCTTCCACCTCGACACCCGCGCCTCCAGCGCCCAGGCCATCCCGTCGACCAGCCACGCCTGGACGGTGCAGCACCAGGTCTGGAACGGCGGCAGGATGGACCAGTGGCTGCCGGCCCACCGCAAGGCCGACGGCGCCAAGGGCGCCTACGTGATGGGCTACTACACGCGCGAGGACATCCCGTTCCAGTACGCGCTCGCGGACACCTTCACCATCTGCGACCACCACTTCTGCTCGGTCCTCGGCCCCACCTGGCCCAACCGCCTGATGTGGATGACCGGTACGGTCGACCCGGGCGGCACCCACGGCGGCCCGGTCACCACCAACGCGGCCCCGGCGCCGTACCGCTGGACGACGTACGCCGAGCGGCTCCAGGCGGCCAAGGTCAGCTGGAAGGTCTACCACCAGGACGACGACTACGGCTGCAACATGCTGGAACGGTTCGCCGCGTTCCAGCGTGCCAAGCCCGGCTCCGACCTCCACGAGCGCGGTGTCCGCCCGCAGCCCGAGGGCACCTTCGAGGACGACGCCCGCGCCGACCGGCTGCCGGCGGTGAGCTGGATCGTGCCGCCCGGCCACCAGTCGGAGCACCCGGACTACCTGCCCGCCGCCGGCGCGGACTTCGTGGCGTCGAAGATCGAGGCCATCGCCGCGAACCCGAAGGTGTGGCGCAAGACGGCCTTCATCCTCAGCTACGACGAGAACGACGGCCTCTTCGACCACGTCCCGCCGCCCACCCCGCGCGCCGGGACGAAGGGCGAGTTCATCGGGGGGCTCCCCATCGGCGCCGGTTTCCGGGTGCCCGCGATCATCGTCTCCCCGTGGACGGTGGGCGGCTGGGTCGCCACGGAGGCCTTCGACCACACCTCGGCCCTGCGCCTCCTGGAGCGCTTCACCGGCGTCGAGGAACCCAACATCAGCGCCTGGCGGCGCGCCACCTTCGGCGACTTCACCAGCGCCTTCCGCTTCTCCCGGGCCCGCACCAGCCCGCCCCGGCTCCCCGGCGGCACGGCGGAACAACTCCGGCGGGCGGAGCAGGAGGTGGCCACCCTGCCGAAGCCCCGACTGCCCGGCGGCGACCAGACCTTCCCCCACCAGGAACCGGGACGGCGACCGCAGGTGTAGCCGTACGGCCCCGCCGCCCGGGGAGTGCCCGGACGGCGGGACGCGGGGAAGCGGATTCGCCTGCCGACGACGCCGGAAGCCTTCGGCGTGTCGTGGGGGCCGGCCGGGGAGCGTGCGGCGTCGTGGGACGGATGGCCGGCGGAGCGTCCGGCGTGGACGGGCGGTCGGCCGCAGGCGGACGCCCGAGTCCTGGCGGGGCCGTCGGGGGACGGCCGGGCACGCTTCCGCGTTCGCGCGGGCGCGCCGGGCGGCACGCCGTGGGCCCACGCACCGGTCGGGAGCCGACCGGGTGCGCCGCAGCGCGTTCCGTCGGTCGCCCGGGGCCGAGCGGGGTTCGGCGGTGGTCGCGTGGGGAGGGTGCTTCGTCGATCGGCCGAGGGCCCCGGATGCGCTCCGTCGGCCGCTTCGGGTGTGCCGGTCCGCCGGATCGACCCGGGCCCCTCACTCCCGAGGCGCCCCCGTCGACCCCCGGACCATCAACTCCCCCTGGACTGAGGCGGTTTTGCCCGGAGGTGCGTCCTCGCGGCCCATGGCGAGGCGGCCCGCCCGGGCGCCCGCGTCGGCCAGGGGCAGCCGCATCGTCGTCAGGGCGGGTACGGCGTCGATGCTGCACGGCAGGTCGTCGAACCCGGTGACCGAGATGTCGTCGGGGATGCGCAGCCCGGAGTCCCGCAACGCGGCGCACGCCCCCAGCGCGACGGAGTCGTTCGCGGCGACGACCGCCGTCAGCGAGGGATCGCGCCGCAGCAGCTCCAGCGCCCCCTCGTACCCCGAGCGCCGGTCGAACCGCCCGTGCACCGTCCAGCGGGCGTCCTCCTCGATCCCCGCCGCGGCCAGCGCGAGCCGGTGCCCTTCGAGCCGGTGCCGGGTGGTCGTGCGCTCCATGGGCCCGGCGATGCAGCCGATGCGCCGGTGGCCGAGCCCGACCAGGTGGTCCGTGACGGCACGCGCCCCGCCGAGGTTGTCGAAGGTGAGCGTGACGGCCCCGGTGTCGGCCACCGGCGGCCGCCCGCACAGCACCACCCGCGTCCCGCTTTCCGTCAGCTTGCGCAGCTTCGCCGCGACCGCCGCCGCGTGCGGCGCGTCGGTCACCGCCCCGCCGGTCAGCACCACGGCCGCCGCGCGCTGCCGCTGGAGCAGCGTCAGGTACTTCAGTTCCTGCTCCGGCGAGCCGCCCGTGTTGCAGACGACCGCGAGCCGTTCGCAGCCCGCCCGGCCCCCGGTGCCGCCGATCTCCGCCTGGATGGCGCTCGCCATGATCCCGAAGAAGGGGTCGGCGATGTCGTTGACGAGGATGCCGGCCAGATCGGACGTGGCGGCGGCGAGCGCGCTGGCCGGGCCGTTGACGACGTAGTCCAGCTCGTCCACCGCCCGCAGCACCCGCTCCCGCGTCGCCGCGGCCACCGGGTAGTTGCCGTTCAGCACGCGCGACACCGTCGCGGGGGAGACCTGGGCGTGCGCCGCCACGTCCGCCAGGGTCACCGTCATCTCGTCGTCCTCCGGTCGCGCAGTTCGTCGTACGGCCTTTGAACGGCCAGGTCAGGGGCCCGTTCCCGGTGCCCGTTCCGAGGGGAGCCGGCGTCGCGGCCCGGCCGCGGTCTTGTGCCCACCGCCGACCTGAGGCTAGCTTCCTCCCCGGTAGAAAGCGCTTGCTATGGGGATTGTCTCGCAGGCGACACGGCACACAGCGGCACAAAAGAGGGCCCTGGGAGGGACCGACGTGACACGCAGGACGACGGTGCGCATCGCCATGAACGGGGTGACCGGGCGCATGGGTTACCGCCAGCACCTGGTCCGGTCGATCCTCGCCCTGCGCGAACAGGGCGGCCTCGACCTCGGCGACGGCACCGTGCTGTGGCCCGAGCCGGTCCTGCTCGGCCGCCGTGAGCACGCCCTGAGGGAGATCGCCGCGCGGCACGGCCTGGAGCACGTCTCCACCGACCTGGACGCGGTGCTCGCCGACCCGGACGTCGACATCTACTTCGACGCCCAGGTCACCGCCGCCCGCGAGGAGGCGCTCAGGAAGGCGATCGCCGCCGGGAAGCACGTCTACACCGAGAAGCCCACCGCCACCGGCCTCGCCGGCGCCCTCGAACTCGCCCGGCTCGCCCGGGAGAAGGGCGTACGGCACGGCGTCGTCCAGGACAAGCTCTTCCTGCCGGGCCTGCTGAAGCTGAAGCGGCTGGTCGACGGCGGCTTCTTCGGGAGAGTCCTGTCCGTGCGCGGCGAGTTCGGCTACTGGGTCTTCGAGGGCGACTGGCAGCGGGCCCAGCGTCCCTCCTGGAACTACCGCGCCGAGGACGGCGGCGGCATCGTCGTCGACATGTTCCCGCACTGGGAGTACGTGCTGCACGAGCTGTTCGGCCGCGTCACCTCCGTCCAGGCCCTGACCGCGACCCACGTGCCGCGGCGCTGGGACGAGCACGGCAGGCCCTACACCGCGACCGCCGACGACGCCGCCTACGGCCTCTTCGAACTGGACGGCGGTGTGGTCGCGCAGATCAACTCCTCCTGGGCGGTCCGCGTCCACCG
This sequence comes from Streptomyces misionensis, assembly GCF_007896895.1. GTDB lineage: Bacteria > Actinomycetota > Actinomycetes > Streptomycetales > Streptomycetaceae > Streptomyces > Streptomyces misionensis_A. The sequence goes on from NZ_VOGW01000107.1 coordinate 48,106, forward strand.
CGACGAACTCGTGGAGTTCCAGGTCGACGGCACACAGGGCTCGGCCGTCGCGGGCCTGCGCGACTGCCGCGTCCAGCACCGCTCCGCCACCCCCAAGCCGGTCTGGAACCCCGACGTCCCCGCCACCGAGCGCTTCCGCGACCAGTGGCAGCAGGTGCCGGACAACGGGGAGTTCAAGAACGGCTTCAAGGCCCAGTGGGAGCTGTTCCTCCAGCACGTCCACACCGGCGCCCCCTACCGGTGGGACCTGCTGGCCGGTGCCCGCGGCGTCCAACTCGCCGAACTGGGGCTGAAGTCCGCCGTGGAAGGCCGCCGCCAGACCGTTCCGGAGATCGCCCTGTGACCGTCCGCCTCCCCGCCGCCGACGGCACGCTGCGCACGTACGAGCCGCGCGCCGAACCCCTTTCTGTCGCGCCCGGCGCCCCCGTCACCTCCCGTACGGTCTTCGCGGCGGCGCATGTCGTCGCCGACCCGTACGCGGACCTCTCGCCGGACTCGCCCGCCGCACTCGACTGGGACGCCACCCTCGCCTTCCGCCGCCATCTGTGGTCCCACGGCCTGGGGGTCGCCGAGGCGATGGACACCGCCCAGCGCGGCATGGGCCTGGACTGGGCGGGCGCCGCCGAGCTGATCCGGCGCAGCGCCGCCGAGGCGAAGGCGGTCGGCGGGCGCATCGCCTGCGGCGTCGGCACCGACCAGCTCACCGGCACCGACCGGGCCACCGGCGCCGACCGGATCGCCGGCGGCCTCGCCGGGATTCGCGCCGCCTACGAGGAACAGCTCGCCGTGGCCGAGGAGTCGGGCGCCCAGGCGATCCTGATGGCCTCCCGCGCGCTGGCCGCCACCGCCCGCGGCCCCGAGGACTACCTGGAGGTCTACGGCCGTCTGCTGCGCCAGTGCGCCGAACCGGTCGTCCTGCACTGGCTCGGCCCGATGTTCGACCCCGCCCTGGAGGGCTACTGGGGCACCACCGACCTGGACGCCGCCACCGAGGTGTTCCTCGACGTCGTCGCCGCCCACCCCGGCAAGGTCGACGGCGTCAAGATCTCCCTGCTGGACGCCCGGCGCGAGACCGGGCTGCGCCGTCGCCTGCCCCCGGGGGTGCGCTGCTACACCGGCGACGACTTCCACTACCCCGAACTCATCGCGGGCGACGACCAGGGCTTCAGCCATGCCCTGCTCGGCGTCTTCGATCCGCTCGGCCCGACGGCGGCCCGGGCGCTACGGGCCCTGGACGCGGGCGACACGGCCGGTTTCCGCGAACTGCTCGATCCCACGGTCGAGTTGTCCCGCCATCTGTTCCAGAGCCCGACCCGCTTCTACAAGACGGGGGTGGTCCTGCTCGCCTGGCTCTCCGGCCACCAGACACACTTCACGATGGTCGGCGGCCTCCAGTCCGCCCGTTCCCTCCCGCACCTCGCCCGCGCCTACGAACTCGCCGACTCGCTGGGCCTGTTCCCGGACCCCGCACTCGCCGAGGACCGCATGAAGACCCTTCTCGACCTGTACGGAGTGCCCCGGTGACCGGACTCGACCGCTTCTCCGTCAACCAGATGACGGTGCGGCAGCTCTCCCTGCCCGAACTGGCCGACTCCTGCGCCGAGTCGGGAATCGGCAAGGTGGGACTGTGGCGCGAGCCGGTCCGGGCGTACGGCCTGCGCGAGACCGCCGCGCTGGTCCGCTCGGCCGGGCTGGAGGTGACCACCCTGTGCCGGGGCGGCTTCCTCACCGCGACCGACCCCGGCGAACGCGCCGCCGCCCTCGCCGACAACCGGCGCGCGGTGGAGGAGGCGGCGGCGCTCGGCACCGACACCCTCGTCCTGGTCTCCGGCGGCCTGCCGCCCGGGAGCAAGGACCTGCGGGCGGCCCGCGAACGCGTCGCCGACGCCCTGGCCGAGCTGGCCCCCTGCGCCGAGGAGCACGGCGTACGCCTCGCCGTCGAGCCCCTGCACCCGATGTTCGCCGCCGACCGCTGTGTGGTCTCCACCCTCGCGCAGGCCCTGGACCTGGCCGAACGCTTCCCCGCGCACCAGGTCGGGGTGGCCGTCGACACGTACCACGTCTGGTGGGACGACCAGGCGCCCGCGCAGATCGCCCGCGCGGGCGCCCAGGGCCGCATCCACGCCTTCCAGCTGGCCGACTGGACCACCCCGTTGCCCGCGGGCGTCCTCAACGGCCGGGGCCGGCTCGGCGACGGGTCGATCGACCTGCGCGAGTGGTGCGGCCGGGTGGCGGCGGCGGGCTACACCGGCCCCGTCGAGGTGGAGATCTTCAACGAGGACCTGTGGGCCCGGGACGGACGGGAGGTGCTGAAGGAGACGGCGGAGCGGTTCCTGGAGCACGCGGGGTGATGGCCGCCGGACCGGGCGGAGGGGCTCAGGCGGAGGTGCGCAGCGGCGGGAGCGCCGGGACCTCCGGGGCGTTGGCGATGTCCTCGGGGGTCAGCTTGAACTGCTCGGGGTAGGCGTCGCGCTGCGTGCGGCGGGCGGGCTCGGTGGTCCGCCAGGTGTAGAGGCAGCGCCCGCACTGGAGCACGTCCCAGACGCCGGGCACGGGCGAGGCGTACAGCTTCTCGATGGTCTCGAAGGCGCAGCGGGGGCAGATGGTCATGGCGGGTTCTCCTTCTTCGCGGGTGACGGTGCGATCGGCGGCGGACCGGCGGCGGGGCCGCGCGGCTCCCGGCGGCCGGTCAGTCGCGGGCCTCGGCCATCAGCCGCTGGAGCTTGGCGGCCCACTCCGCGGTCTCCGGCAGGTCCTTGGCCGGGGTGGCGAAGCTGCCGCGGTTGTCGGGGCTGACGGGGGTGGTGGCGTCGATGATCATCTTGCTGGTGATGCCCGCGGGCTGGGCGGCGGGCGCGAGCTCCAGCACCGACAGGTTGGGGACGATCACCACGTCGCCGGACGGGTTGACCTTCGACGACATCGCCCACATGACCTGCGGCAGGTTGAACGGATCCACGTCCTCGTCGACGACGATCACCGTCGAGACGTAGCCGAGGCCGTGCGGGGTGGTCATGGCGCGCATGGCCACGGCCTTGGCGAAGCCGCCGTACCGCTTCTTCGTGGAGATGATGACCAGCAGGCCGTGCGTGTACATCGCGTTGACGGCCTGGACCTCGGGGAACTCGGCGCGCAGCTGCTTGAGCAGCGGGACGCAGGTGTTGGGCCCGACGAGGTAGTCGACCTCGGTCCAGGGCATGCCCAGGTAGAGCGACTCGAAGACCGGGTTCGTGCGGTACGAGACGCGGTCGATGCGGATGACGGGCATCCGGCGGCCGCCGGAGTAGTGGCCGGTGAACTCGCCGAAGGGGCCCTCGATCTGGCGCTCGCGGCTCTCGATGACGCCCTCGATGACGACCTCGGAGCCCCAGGGCACGTCGAAGCCGGTGAGCGGGGCGGTGGCGATGGGGGCGGGGGCGCCGCGCAGGGCGCCGGCCATCTCGTACTCGCTCTGGTCGTACGCCATCGGCATCCCGGCGACGATCGTCATCACCGGGTCGTTGCCGAGGGTGATGGCGATGGGCAGGTCCTCGCCCTTCTCCTCCGCCTTGCGCAGGTGGATGGCGACGTCGTGCACCGGCACCGGCTGGATGGCCAGCTTGTTGCGGCCGATGACCTCCAGGCGGTACGTGCCGACGTTCTGCTTGCCGAAGTTCTCGGGGTCCTCCGGGTCGCGGGAGACCACGGCGGCCTTGTCCAGGTAGAAGCCGCCGTCGCCGTCGTTGAGGCGGAACAGCGGGAGGACCGAGAAGAGGTCGACGTCGTCGCCCTCCTGGGTGTTCTCCCGCCAGGGGGCGTCCTCGCGGCGCTCGGGGGCGACGGGGAAGGCGTCCCAGCGGCGGGCGAACTCCGCCACCTGCTCCTTCACCGGGGTGTGCTTCGGCAGGCCGAGGGCGAGCGCGTGGTTGGCCCAGGAGCCGTGCACGTTCAGGGCGATACGGGCGTCGGTGAAGCCCTTGACGTTGTCGAACCAGAGGGCGGGCGCGCCCTCGCCGATGCGGCCGGTGGCGTTGGCGGCGGCGGCGAGGTCCGGTTCCGGGAGGACTTCCTCGGTGATGCGCAGCAGCTGGCCTTCCTTCTCCAGCGTGCCGAGGAAACCCCCCAGGACCCCGACCTCCCTGCCGCCCCCACCGCCACCGCCCGCCCCGCCGCCGCTCCGGTCGGCCGCACCTCTTTCGGACCCACC
>NZ_VOGW01000107.1:52571-63488 GCF_007896895.1 Streptomyces misionensis
GGACCTGAGGTCCCGCGCGGCGCGCATGCCCTCCCACCGCTTGGCGGCGGGGGCGGGCAGCTCGAACTGGTCGAGGACGCGGGCGACGATGTGGTCCACGATGTCGTCGACCGACTCGGGGTGGTTGTAGAAGGCGGGCATCGGCGGCACCATCTGCACGCCCATGCGGGCGAGCGCGAGCATGTTCTCCAGATGGATCTCGCTCAGCGGGGTCTCGCGGGGGACGAGGACGAGCCTGCGGCGCTCCTTGAGGACGACGTCCGCCGCGCGGCCGACCAGACCGTCCGCGTAACCGGCGCGGATGCCGGCGAGCGTCTTCATGGAGCAGGGGACGATCACCATGCCGTCGGTCCTGAAGGACCCCGAGGAGATCGTCGCGCCCTGGTCGTCGGGGTTGTGCACGACGTCCGCCAGCTCGGCGACCTCGCGGGCCGTCCGCCCGGTCTCCAGCTCGATCGTGGTGCGGGCCCACCGGCTGAGCACGAGATGGGTCTCCACCTCGGGCAGCTCCGCGAGGTTCTCCAGGAGCCGCACGCCGAGGGCGGCCCCGGTGGCTCCGGTCATCCCTACGACCAGTCTCATACGAGGGCTCCCTCACCGTTGTCGCGTACTTCATGCACGCCTGTGACCTGCACCGATGTCTCCACGCTAGGAGCGGGACCGGGGTCGTCGGCGGTAGGCTCGGGACTAGCCATGGGAAAAAACGGACAGCCTTCCGGGCAGCCGGAATCTCGGCCGGTGATCCGGGACCTGGAGTTCCGCCGCACCGCCGGCTCCCCGCCGGGCCTCGAACTGGTCAACCTCGCCGAGCTGGACCGGCGCGCCCGCAACCACGGCAACGAGCCGTACGCGCCCCTGCGCCCCGCCTTCCACCAGCTCGTCGCGGTGCGCTCGGGGAGCCTCACGGTGTCCGTGGACTTCACCACGTACACCCTCGACGCGGGTTCCTGGCTGTGGATCCGGCCCGGGCAGGTGCAGCGCTGGGGACGGGACCTGCCGGTCTCCGACGGCGTGGTGGTCGCCTTCCCGGCGGGCTTCCCGGACGCGGCCACGGTCGCGGCGGCCTTCGCGCGGCCGCCGTACGCGCCGGGCCCCGTGCGCCCGGCCGGCGCGGACGCGGAGGGCCTGCGCCGGGCGCTCGACCACCTGCGGTACGAGTACGAGGCGATGACGGAGCTGCCGCTGGAGTCCCATGTGCAGGCGCTGCGGCATCTGCTGGCGGTGCTGCTGCTGCGGCTGGCCAAGGCGCGGGGCGCGGCCCCGGACGCGCCGGTCTCCAATCAGGCGTTCCGGCGCTTTTACGCGGCCGTCGAGCGGGACTTCGCGGTCACGCGCCGGGTGGAGGACTACGCGGCGGCCCTCGGCTACAGCCCGCGCACGCTCACGCGGGCCACGACGGCGGCCACCGGGATGTCGGCGAAGCGGTACATCGACGAGCGGGTGGTGCTGGAGGCCAAGCGGGAGCTGGCCCACAGCCGGCTGCCCGCCACCGTCATCGCCGCCCGGCTGGGCTTCACCGACTCCAGCGACTTCACCAAGTTCTTCCGCCAGCGGACGGGTACGACCCCGACGGCGTTCCGCCGGGAGGCCGCCGGGGCGTGAGGTGGCCCGTCACACGGGTCAGGCGAGCCGCCCGCCCTTCACGGCACCGATGAAGGAGGCCCAGCCGTCGGAGGAGATGAGCAGCGCCGGGCCGGTGGCGTTCTTGCTGTCGCGGACGGGGACGGTGGTGTGGCCGCGGGCTACTTCGAGGCAGTCTCCCTGGCCCCCGCCGCTGTGGCTGGACTTGAACCAGCCGGTGAGGGTGGAAGCGTTGGGGAGGGTGTGGTCATTGCTCGGCATGGCATGCCCTTCCGCTGTCAGCTCTTGAAGTGTCCGCCTTTGACCGCGCCGACGAAGAAAGTCCAGCCGCGCAGGGAGAAGAGGAGTGTCAGCTTGGAGCCATTCTTGCTGTCGCGGACGGGAACGGTGGTGCGGCCGCAAGCTACTTCGAGGCAGTCGCTCTGTCCGCCGCCGCTGTAGCTGGACTTGTACCACCGGGTGACGGTTGATGCGTCGGAGACGGAGCGTTCATTGCTCAACATGTGCGTATTCCTCTGCTACCGCTCTGATGAAAGCGAGCGAGTCTTCCCGGGACAGCGCCTCGCTCAGCGCAAGGTCGTAAGCCGTCTGGCACTGTGCCACCAGGGCAGGATTCTTCATCAAATTACCGGTGATGAAGCCCTCAACGTAGGCCACGGGGGCATTGTTTTCAAAGCTCAGAAGCGTGAGCATGCTCTGGGCGAGGGCATGAGCCCCGGCGCTGTGCGGCAGCACGTGGAACCGAAGGCGCCCTACTTCGGACATGTCCGCGATCTTGTGGAGTTGTTCGGCCATGACACGGGAGCCACCAACGCGGCGCCGCAGTACCCCCTCGTCGAGGAGCGTCCACACGACAGGCTGTGTTGGGCTCTCCAGGATTCGGGCGCGCCCCGTTCGGAGGGCAACTGACCTGTCGAGTTCCTCGGCTGGGCAGTGGGATCTGTATCCCCTGAATACGGCACGGGCGTAGTCGGGGGTTTGGAGCATGCCGGGAACGAGCGAGAGCGCGAACTGCTGGATTTGAGTCGCTTTGCGCTCAAGTTCGGACATGGCGGCAAAGTAACTCGCCCACGTCGAGGTCAGCTCTTTCAGCCAGCGAGTGAAGAAGCCGTCCGTATTCAGCGCCTGATCGATCCGTTGCACGTCGTCGTCACTCGGCAACCGCCTGCCCGCCTCGTAGTGACTGATCAGAGTGGGCGAGCACACAACATGCTGGGCCAGTTCAGCCTGGGTGAGTCCGGCTGCTCTGCGCCGTGACCGGATCTCCTCCCCGAACTCCTCGCGCGCTGTTCGAGACCTGCCGTGTCCGTCCAACGGCCAACTCCCTTGCATGACAAGTGGGATGTCAACTCGGCTCCCCTGGCAAGCCTAGCCACCGCCACCCCACTCTGTGACTGATTCACCACACACCGCAGTCACCACAGACGAAAAGGCAGGTCGGCATGACACGACTCCTCGCCCGGCTGGTCGAGCCCTTGCTGAGGCTCCTCCTGCCCGCCCGCGGACGCCGACGGCGCGGGCCGGTGTACCCGTCGTACTCGTGCCCGTACGTCGGCGGCCCCACGGCGTACCGGCAGGGCGAAGCCCCCCTCCGCGGCGAGGACGGCCCGCTCGTCCGCCCCTACCTCGACCTCGTGGAGACCTACGCGTGAACGAACGACTGCTTCCCTGGACCGGTTCGGAAGGGAAGCCCTGCTACCTCGTCGGCGACGGCACCGGATACGTCTCCCGGGTCGCCGACCAGGTCGAGCAGGTACAACTCGGTATGGCGGAAAGCCTCTTGGAGCACACCACCGAACTCCTCGACGGGCCGGGGCGGAGACTGACCGGCGAGGAGCTGCACTACCTGATCCGCCGCCTCGTCGAGTCGCTGAAGGAGATCACGCGGATCGCGGACAGCAGGGGCGCCCGGCTGAGGAATCTCCCGGAACATGTGCCGGACGATGTCAAGAAGTCCGACGCGGCTCCGACCACTGGGTGAAGGGCCCGGCAGGGGCCCGCGAACCGTGAGGAGCACACCATGCAGTTCCTGATCGCCCTGCACGTCAACCCCGCCGTGCTGGACGCGCTGACCCCCGAGGAGAAGGCGGCGGTCCAGGAGGGCCACGGCGCGTTCATCGAGGCGCTGAAGGAGTCCGGCGAGCTGGTCACCACGCAGGCGCTGGCCGACCCGTCGCAGTCCGCCGTCGTCACCGTGCGCGGCGGGCGGACGGTCGTCACCGACGGTCCCTTCCTGGAGGCCAAGGAGCACCTGGGCGGCTACTACCTGGTCGACTGCGAGGACCGGGACCGGGCGGTCGAGCTGGCCGCGATGATCCCGGACGCCGCGATCGAGGGCCTGGGGGTCGAGGTGCGCCAGGTGATGTTCGAGTGCGGACGGCTGGAGGCGTGAGCGACTCCCGCCCGGCACCGGGCGCCGAGGACCTGCTGCGCGACCTCGCGCCGCGGGTCCTCGGCACGCTCGTCCGCCGGCACGGCCGCTTCGAGGACTGCGAGGACGCCGTGCAGGAGGCCGTCCTCGCCGCCACCGCGCAGTGGCCGGGCGAGGGCGTGCCCGGCAACCCGCGCGGCTGGCTGACCACGGTCGCCGCCCGCCGGCTGGCCGACCAGGCGCGCAGCGACCTCGCCCGCCGGGAACGGGAGGCCGCGACCGCCGCCGAGGTCGCCCCCGGCGAGGTGCCGGACACCGACGACACCCTGCTCCTGCTGTTCCTGTGCTGCCATCCGGCGCTGACCCCGGCCTCCCGGACCGCGCTGACCCTGCGGGCCGTGGGCGGTCTGACCACGGCCGAGATCGCCGGCGCCTTCCTGGTGCCGGAGGCCACGACGGCGGCCCGGATCAGCCGGGCCAAGCAGCGGGTCAGGGCGGCGGGCGGCACCTTCGCCCAGCCCGGCGGCCCGGAACTGCGGGAGCGGCTGCCGGTCGTCCTGCACGTGCTCTACCTGATCTTCAACGAGGGCTACACCGCCACCTCGGGCAGCCGCCTCGACCGTCCCGACCTCGCGCACGAGGCCATCCGGCTCACCCGGGCGGTGCACGCCCAGCTCCCCGAGGACGACGAGGTCACCGGCCTGCTCGCCCTGATGCTGCTGACCGACGCCCGCCGCACGGCTCGTACCACCCCCTCGGGCGACCTGGTCCCGCTCGCGGAGCAGGACCGTACGGCCTGGGACCGCGCCCTGATCGAGGAGGGCACCGCACTGGTCGAGACGGCGCTGGCCGGACCCTCCCTCGGGCCCTACGTCCTCCAGGCCGCCATCGCCGCCACCCACGCCGACGCGGCCACGGCCGAGGAGACCAACTGGGCGCAGGTGTACGCCCTTTACCTGATCCTGGAGCGTATCGCGCCCAATCCCATGGTCACCCTCAACCGCGCGATCGCCCTCGCCGAGACCGAGGGCCCCGAGGCCGGGCTCGCCCTCCTCGCCACCCTGGACGGCGACCCCCGCACGGCCCGCCACCACCGGCTGCTGTCGGTCCGGGCCCACCTGCTGGAGCAGACGGGGGACACACGGGGGGCGTACGACCACTACCGGCGCGCCGCCAAGGCCACGGCCAGTCGTGCCGAGCAGCGGTATCTGGAGGCGCGGGCGGCCCGGCTCAGCGGGCGGACATCCGGCGGTACGCCCGGCCCCGCACGAACAGGACGACGAAGGTGACCGCGGCGACGAAGCACACCAACATGCCGAAGGTCAGCAGGACGTATCCCGTGTCGCTGATGCCCGGCGCGTCGGTCACCGTGGCCATGCCCAGGGCGGTCTTTACCCGGTGCTCGTGATCGGGATGGTCCACGATGTAGAGGATCTGCCCCACGATCCCCAGCACGCAGAGCGCCGCCCAGACCAGCAGCCACCCGCCCGCCCTGCCCCACCAGGGGACCCGCGGGCGCAGGGCGACCTGCGGGCACCGGGCCAGCAGCGCGCGCCCGAGGTCCGCGGCGTACGCGGCGAGGCCGTCCGTCCGCAGCCGGCGGCCGTCGTCGAAGCCGATCTCGATGCGGTAGCCGTTGCCGAGCCGGGTCGCGACGCGGTTCACGGCGTCGCCCTCGACGTGGAGGGAGGTGACGCGGTCCCAGGTCCAGGCGGCGGTCCCCCGCCGCGACCCGTGGACCAGGCCCAGCTCCCGCACCTCGATGTACTCGCCGGGCTCGCCGCGCAGCGCCCGGACGATCTGTGTCACCGCGACCCACACGGCGCCCAGCGCGAGTCCGATCAGCAGGCCGATCGCCCGGTTGGCGCCGGCGGACCCCTGGTCGGTGGCGGTCAGGCCCCACACCCCCAGCCAGCCCGAGGGCACCGCGACGAGCAGGGCCCAGGCGGCGTTCACCCAGCGCTTGCGGTGGTCGATCGGGTGCCGGCCGATCACCGGCCCGAGCGCGTCGAAAGCGGTCGCTCCCTCGATGGCAGTCACCGGGCAAGTCAAGCACCGGCCCGGCCGGTCGCTCAACACCCGGATCGGTCAGGGGCCTTGCGGATCTCCGGTGCTCAGAAGAACACCCCGCACCGCAGCAGCACATTGGCGTACGGGCTGGCCTCGCCGGTGCGGACGATCAGCCGCGCCCCCGCCGACAGCTCCTTGAGCCGTTCGTGGGGCACGTAGGCCAGGCCGGGCAACCGCCGCTCCAGCAGCTCCCGATGGGCCCCGCGCAGCTCGTGCGCCGCCGTCGCCCCCTCGACGACCAACTCGTCGAGCAGTCCGTCCAGGACCTCGGCGAAGGACGGCACTCCGGCCCGGAAGGCCAGGTCCACCACGCGCGGACCGTCCGGGATCGGCATGCCCGCGTCGCACACCAGCACCCCGTCGGTGTGCCCCAGCTCGGCCAGCGCACCGGCCAGATGACGATTGAGGATGCCCGACTTCTTCACAGCGCCCGGACCTCCTCGGCCGTCGGGTACGACTCCTGCGCCCCCGGCTTCGTCACGGCCGCCGCGCCGACGCGCGCCGCGTACCCGGCCGCCTCCGCGAGGCTCGCGCCCGTGCCCAGCCGCCACGCCAGCGCGGCCGTGAACGCGTCGCCCGCGCCCGTGGTGTCCACCGCGTCGACCTTCACCGACGCCACCCGGGTCGCGCCCGAGCCGTCGTACACCAGCGCGCCCTCGGCGCCGAGCGTCACCACCACCGAGCGCGGACCCAGGGCCAGCAGGCCCCGCGCCCAGTCCTCGGGGCGCTCGCCCGCCCCGGCCCCGCCCAGGATCACCCGCGCCTCGTGCTCGTTGACGATCAGCGGGTCGCAGGCGGCCAGCACCTCGGCGGGCAGCGGGCGCGGCGGGGACGGGTTCAGCACGAACCGGGTGCCGGACGGCAGGGCGCGCACCACCTCCTCGACCGTCTCCAGCGGGATCTCCAGCTGGGCGGAGACCACGCGGGAGGCACGCAGCAGGCCCTCGGCCGCGCGCACGTCCGCCGGGGTGAGGCGGGCGTTGGCACCCGGCGACACCACGATGCTGTTGTCCCCGGACGGGTCGACGGTGATCAGCGCGACGCCGGTCGGCGCCCCGCCCGCCAGCACGCCCGCCGGGTCCACCCCGGCCGAGCGCAGGGAGTCGAGCAGCAGCCGGCCGTGGCCGTCGTCGCCGACCCGGGCCAGCAGGGCCGTACGGGCCCCGAGCCGGGCGGCGGCCACCGCCTGGTTGGCGCCCTTGCCGCCGGGGTGCACGGACAGGTCCCCGCCGAGCACCGTCTCCCCGGCACCCGGCCGCCGCTCGACACCGATCACCAGGTCGGCGTTGGCCGAGCCCACGACCAACAGGTCGTAGTCGTACATGACTTGACTCCCATGAGAGATGAACCGGGGCGGACGGCCGCCACGTGTGGTGTACGACCGCCCGCCCGAGTCTTCCGCGTCTTCTTCCGTCAGCCGCTGAAGCCGGCCACGTTGTCCTTCGTGACGACCTTCACCGGCACCTTCACCATCTGCTCCACCTTCTTGCCCTGGGTCGCCTTGAGGGCGTTGTCCACGGCGATCCGGCCGAGCTGGGTCGGCTGCTGGGCGACCGAGGCGTAGAGCGTGCCCGCCTTGACCGCCTTCAGGCCGTCGGGGGTGCCGTCGAAGCCGACCACCGGCACCGACGTACCGGCCTTGGAACCCAGCGCCTTGATCGCGCCGAGCGCCATCTCGTCGTTGGCGGCGATCACGCCCTGCACGTCCGGGTGCGCCTGGAGCAGGTTCGACATCACGTCGAGGCCCTTGGTGCGGTCGAAGTCGGCCGGCTGCTGGGCCACCACCTTGATGCCCGGGTAGGCCTTGAGGCCGTTGGCGAAGCCCTGCGCGCGCTCACGCGCCGCCGAGGTGCCCGCCTGGCCCTGGAGGATCACGATCTTGCCCTTGCCGCCCAGCTTCTCGGCGATCGTCCTGGCCGCCTGCTCGCCGCCGGCGATGTTGTCCGAGGCCACCAGGGCGTTCACGTCCGCCTTGTTGACGCCGCGGTCGACCGCGATGACCGGAATGTTCGCCCTGTCGGCGGCCTTGACCGAGTTGCTCGCCGCGTCCGAGTCCACCGGGTTGACGATGATCGCGCCCAGGTGCGAACTGGTGAAGTTCTGGAGCTGGTTGGCCTGCTGCGAGGCGTCGTTCTGGGCGTCGGTCACCGTCAGGTCCACACCCAGTTTCTTCGCCTCGGCCTGCGCGCCGGAGCGGATCTGCACGAAGAACGGGTTGTTGAGGGTGGACAGCGACAGACCCATCTTCGGCTTGTCCGAGGCCGAGGAGCCGTTGTGCAGGAAGGAGGTCGCGCCGACGACCGCCACCGTCACCACGGCCGCGAGCCCGTACGTCGCCGCCTGCTTGCCCTTGTTGCCGCCGCCACCGGTGGTCACCGGGGTGGCGCCCGCCTTGCGGCGCACCGTGTCGAGCAGCACCGCCAGCGCGATGACGACACCGATCACGACCTGCTGCCAGAACGCCGAGACGTTGAGCAGGTTGAGGCCGTTGCGCAGCACCGCGAGGATCAGCGCGCCGACCAGGGTGCCCGACGCCTTGCCGGTGCCGCCCGCGAGCGAGGCGCCGCCGATCACGACCGCGGCGATCGCGTCCAGCTCGTAGCCGTCGGCTGCCTGCGGCTGCGCGGAGGACAGCCGGGAGGCCAGCACGATGCCGGCCACCGCGGCGAACACGCCGGACAGGGCGTAGATCGCGAGCTTCTGCTTCTTCACCCGCAGGCCCGACAGGCGCGCGGCCTCCTCGTTGCCGCCGATCGCGTACATCGAGCGGCCGATGTAGGTGCGGCCGAGCACGAACGCGGCCAGCAGCCCCATCACGATCATGACCAGCACCGGCACCGGCAGCCAGTCGCCGAGGGTGTCACCGAGGTGCGAGACCGAGTCCGGGAACGGGATCGGCACACCGCCGGAGATGACCAGCGCCAGACCGCGGCCCACCGACAGCATCGCCAGCGTCGCGATGAACGGCGGCAGCTTGCCGTAGGCGATCAGGAAGCCGTTCACCAGTCCGGCCACCACACCCGTGGCGACCGCGAGGACGACGGCCAGCGCGACCGGCACCCCGTGCTGGGTGGCGCTCCAGGCCAGCACGGTCGCCGACAGCGCGGCCACCGAGCCCACGGACAGGTCGATGCCCGCCGCGACGATCACGAACGTGACACCGAAGGCCAGGATGGCCGTCACGGCCGCCTGGACGCCGATGTTCAGCAGGTTGTCCGTCGTCAGGAAGTCGCCGGACAGCGCCGACAGGGCGACGACCAGGACGATCAGCGCGGTCAGCGCGCCGTTGTCGAGCAGCAGCCGGCGCAGGCCGCCCGGGGCGCCACTCGCGCCCGTCGTGCTCTTGAGCGTGTCAGCGGCCACGGGTGGCCTCCTTCTCAGCGGTGGGGGTGGAAACGGCGAGCGCCATCACGGCGTCCTGGGTGGCCTCGTCGGCCGCGAGTTCTCCGGCGATCCGGCCCTGGGCCATCACCAGGACCCGGTCGCTCATGCCGAGCACCTCGGGCAGATCGCTGGAGATCATCAGTACGGCGGCGCCGGCCGCCGTCAGCTCGTTGATCAGCTGGTAGATCTCGACCTTGGCGCCGACGTCGATGCCGCGTGTCGGCTCGTCGAGGATCAGCACCTTGGTGTCGGCCAGCAGCCACTTGCCGATGACGACCTTCTGCTGGTTGCCGCCGGACAGCGTGCGCACGTGCTGGCCGAGCCCGGCCATCCGCACGCCCAGCTGCCCCGCCATCCGCTCGGCCGCCACGTGCTGCGCCTTGCGGTCGACCAGGCCCGCCCGGGACGCCGACCGCATGGTCACGAGGCCCAGGTTCTCCTCGACGGAGGCGTCGAGCACGAGCCCCTGCCCCTTGCGGTCCTCGGGCACGAGCCCGATCCCGGCCGCCATCGCGGCGTTCACGTCGGAGCGCCGCAGCGCGTCGCCGCCGACCTTTACGGTGCCGTCGTCGTACGGGTCCGCGCCGAACACGGCCCGCACGACCTCGGTCCGTCCGGCGCCCACGAGCCCGGCGATGCCGACGACCTCACCGGCGTGCACCTCGAAGCTCACGTCGTGGAAGACCCCGTCGCGGGTCAGCCCCTCGACACTGAGCAACGCGGCGCCCCTGTCGGGCCGTCGGCGCGGGTACTGCTGCTCGATGGAGCGTCCGACCATGAGCCGCACCAGCTCGTCCTCGGGGGTGGCGGCGGGCACCTGCCCGACGCTCTTCCCGTCCCGGATGACGGTGACGCGGTCGCCGAGGGCGGCGATCTCGTCGAGGTGGTGGGTGATGAACACGATGCCCACCCCGTCCGCGCGCAGCTGCCGCACGATGGCGAACAGCTTCTCGACCTCCTCCGAGGTCAGCACGGCGGTCGGCTCGTCCATGATGAGCACCCGCGCGTCCAGGCTCAGCGCCTTGGCGATCTCCACCATCTGGAGCCGGGCGATGCCGAGTTCGCGCACCCGGGCTCGCGGCGAGACCTGCACGCCGACCCGTTCGAGCAGTTCGGCGGCGTCGGCCTCCATCCGCCCCCGGTCGATCATCCCGAACCGGCGCGGCTGGCGGCCGAGGAAGATGTTCTCGGCGACCGTCAGATCCGGAACGAGGTTGAACTCCTGGTAGATGGTGGTGATCCCGAGCCGCTCGGAGTCCTGCGCACCATGGATGCGCACCTCCTCACCGCCCACGAGGATCCGCCCGGAGTCGGGCGTGTAGGCACCGGAGAGCATCTTGATGAGCGTGCTCTTGCCGGCGCCGTTCTCACCGAGCAGCACATGCACCTCGCCACGGCGCAGGTCGAAGTCGACACCGTCGAGCGCGACCACGCCGGGAAAGGTCTTGCGTATGCCCTCGATGCGCAGCAACTCGTCCGGGTTGCTCACGGCGTGCTCCTTTGCACTGGGG
>NZ_VOGW01000108.1 GCF_007896895.1 Streptomyces misionensis
CTTCCGTGGTCTCACCGCAGGAGCGGCGGACGACGAGCCGGGCGGCGAGGGTGACGGACGCGGTCGGCCGCCCCTCGATCCGGTCCACCAGGGCCCGTACGGCGGCCCGGCCCAGCTCGCCCGTGGGCTGGGCGATCGCGGTGACCGGGGGATCGGTGTGCACGAACCACGGGATGTCGTCGAACGCGGCGAGCGCGATGTCGTCCGGCACCCGCAGCCCGCGCGCGCGGACGGCGTCGAGGGCGCCGAGCGCCATCAGGTTGTCGGCCGCGAAGACGGCGTCCGGCGGCTCGGGCAGGTCGAGGAACCCCTCGGTGACCCGGCGTCCGCTGGCGGCCTGGAAGTCGCCCTGGCCCGTGTAGACGTCGGGGAGGGACAGCCCGTACTCGGCCAGCGCGGCCCGGAACGCCTCGACGCGTTCGCTGCCGGTGGTGGTGGCCGCCGGTCCCGCGATGATCGCGACCCGCCGGTGGCCCAGCCGGTACAGGTGCGCCACGAGGTCCTGCACGGCGGCCCGTCCGTCGGCGCGTACGACGGGGACGTCGACGCCGGGGATCCAGCGGTCCACGAACACCATGGGGGTGCCGGCCCGCGCGGCGTCCAGCATCAGCGGCGAGCCGCCGTCGGTCGGGGACACCAGCAGCCCGTCGATCCGCCGGTCCAGCAGATTGCGCACGTGGTGGTCCTGGAGGTCGGGCCGCTCGTCGGCGTTCCCGATGATCACGCTGTACCCGAGCGAGCGGGCCTCTTCCTCCACGGACCGGGCCAGCTCGGTGAAGTACGGGTTCAGCACGTCGCTGATGACGAGGCCGAGGGTGTGCGTCTGGTCGGTGCGCAGCGAACGGGCGACGGCGTTCGGCCGGTACCCGAGCGCCTCGACGGCGGCCAGCACACGGCCGCGGGCGTCCGCACTGACCGACGGATGCGCGTTCAGCACACGGGAAACCGTCGCGACGGACACGCCCGCCGCGGCGGCGACATCCTTGATGCTCGCCACCTCCGGCCCACCTCCTTGTGAACTCGTGACGCTTGGAATCGATTACATCGAGACGCGAGAAACGATTGGAATCGATTACACGAGTGGTGACAAGAGGGCAGGGTTGGCCGAAACCCAATCGTGACCTGGCGGGAAAGTGATGGTCCGTCACGGTAAGTCGGTGCCGTGGGGCGTGGGATGCTTTGAGGCAAGCTTCACCCGGAGTGATGGGCGGAGGACCATCGGCGAGATCGCGGAGCAACGGGAACACACCATGAGCGAGGCGGTGGAAACCGGTGGCGGATCACCGGCCGGCCGGCTGGTGCGGGAGGCGCGGCAGCACCTCGGGCTGACGATCGAGGAGCTGGCCGAGGCGTCCGGCGTCTCGGTGCGCACGATCGGCGACGTGGAGCGGGGCCGCAGCCAGCGCCCGCAGCGCGGGACGCTCACCGCGCTCGCCCAGGGCCTCGGCCTGGACGAGGCGGCGCGTGCCGAACTGCTGGCCGTCGTCCGCGCGGGCCGTCCGGTGACCGGCACCTCCGCCCGGGTCAAGGCCTCCCCCTGCACCCTGCCCAGGGGCGTGCGGGACTTCGTCGGACGGCACGCGGAGCTGTCCGCGCTGCGTGCCCTGGCGCAGCGGGCCGCCGAAGGGCAGGACCGGGACGGGGACGTGCCACCGGTGGCGGTGGTGTCCGGTCCGCCGGGCAGCGGGAAGACGACCCTCGCGCTCCGGCTCGCCGAGGAGTTCGCGCCCTCGTTCCCCGACGGCGAATTCCTGCTCGACATGCGGGGGCTGGAGGAGCACCCGCTCTCGGCGCAGGAGGCGGTGCTGCGCCTGCTCGGGGCGTGGGACATCGAGGTGGCCCAGCTGGGCGCCGAGGAGCGCCTGGCGCGCTACCACGCTTCCGCGGCCCGGCTGCGGGCGGTCCTGATCCTGGACAACGCGGCCGACGAGGCCCAGGTCAGGCCGCTGCTGCCGCGGGAGGGCGGGGTACTGGCCGTGGTGACCAGCAGGCGCACCCTGGCCGGCCTGGAAGGGGTGCGGCGGGTGCAGCTCGGCGCGCTGAGCGAGGACGAGTCGACCGCCTTGCTGCGGGCCATCGTCAGCGACGGGCGCGTGGACGCGGAACCGGACGCGGTGCGCTCGGTGAGCGAGCTGTGCGGGCACCTTCCCCTGGCCTTGCGGGTGGCGGGGAACTGGGCGGCCACCCGGACGAACTGGAGCCTGCGGCGGCTGGCCGGCCGGCTCGCCGACGAGGACCGCCGGCTGGACTCGCTCAGCGCCGGTGACCTGCGCGTGAACTCGGCCTTCTCGCTCTCCTACTCGCGTCTGGCTCCCGCGGCCGCGCGGATGTTCCGGCTGCTGTCCCTGGTGCCGGGACCCGATTTCAGCGCGCCGCCGGCCGCCGTCCTCGCGGGCGTGTCGCTGCCGTACGCGGAGGACCTGCTGGACGACCTGCTGGACGCCGGACTGCTGATGACCTCACCGGGGGACCGCTACCGCTTCCACGACCTGCTGCGGTTGTACGCGCGCTCCCGGCTGCGCGCGGAGGAGGGCGAGGCGGGGGCGGCCGCGGCCGGTGCCCGCCTGCGCTCCTGGCTGCTGGAGACCGCGGTCCTCGCCGGCCGCTGGTACGAGCCGGACCACGGCGCGCCGCCGCCGGACCCCGGCCGCCTGGTCGCCCTGGACGACCGGGACCAGGCACTGCGCTGGCTCAAGGCGGAGAGCGACAACTGGCTCGCGGCCCTCCGCGAGGCCGCCGCCGGCGGCGAGCACGCCACGGTCACGGACGTCGCACAGGCCATGAACTGGTTCTCCGACCTCTGGGTGTCCTGGGGCCACTGGGCCGAGGTCTTCCAGCGCGCCGCCGAGTCCGCGGCGGCCCTGGGCGATCCCGGACTGGAGGCCGCCCACCGCAACCACGTCGCCTGGGCCCACTGGGTGGGCGGCCGCCACGACGAGGCCGCCGTCTCCGCCACGCGCGCGCTGCGCCTCGCCACGGCCGGCGGGGACGTCGCCCAGCAGGGCTGGGCCCATTTCTATCTCGGCTGGCTCCAGAACGTGGCCGGCGACGACGCGCCCGCGACCGGCAACCTCACGCGCGCCAGGGAACTGTTCGTCCGGGCCGACGACATCAGGGGCTACCTGCAAGCGGCCATCGCGGGCATCAACCTGCTGGAGAGGGCCGGCCGCCTGCGGGAGGCCGTCGAGGCCCACCAGGAGGTCGTGGACGCCCTCGCCGACCCCCGCAACCACGAGCGCATCCCGCCGAACGTACGCGACACCGACGCCCTGACGGCCGGCTACCAGGTGGGCTTCGTCCATCTCGCACAGGGCCACTGGGCGGACGCGGTCCGCGCGCTGCGGCCCATCCGCGGGCAGTTCGACGCCCGCGGGTTCCACACGCCCGGCGCCGAGGTCCACCTCAACCTGGCCCACGCCCTCGCCCGGCTCGGGGAGGACGACGAGGCCGCCGCCGGGTACCGCGCCGTGCTCGCGCTGGAGGGCCGCATCCCGCCGGCCATGGTGGACGAGGCCCGCACGGGCCTCGACGCCCTCGCCCCCGGCGGGCCGGCCCTCGAGGAGCCGGCCCGGCTCGCGGCCCGGCGCCCCTGATCCGCTGTCACCCCCCACCGGTACCGTCGGATCATGGCTCAACAGGCGGGGACCCAGGCCGGGGAGCGGCGGACGGCCGTGCTCGAAGGCGTGCTGGAGCGGATCACGTACGCCAACGAGGAGAGCGGGTACACCGTCGCCCGGGTGGACACCGGAAGGGGCGGCGCGGAACTGCTCACCGTCGTCGGCGCGTTGCTCGGCGCCCAGGTGGGGGAGTCCCTGCGGATGGAGGGGCGCTGGGGGACGCACCCGCAGTACGGCAAGCAGTTCCAGGTGGAGAACTACTCGACCGTGCTGCCCGCCACCGTGCAGGGGATGCGGCGGTACCTCGGGTCGGGGCTGGTCAAGGGGATCGGGCCCGTCTTCGCCGACCGGATCACCCGGCACTTCGGCCTGGACACCCTGCGCGTCATCGAGGAGGAGCCCGGCCGGCTGATCGAGGTGCCGGGGCTCGGGCCCAAGCGGACGAAGAAGATCGCCGACGCCTGGGAGGAGCAGAAGGCGATCAAGGAGGTCATGCTCTTCCTCCAGACCGTCGAGGTGTCCACCTCCATCGCCGTGCGGATCTACAAGAAGTACGGCGACGGCTCGATCGACGTCGTCCGCAAGAACCCCTACCGGCTCGCCGCCGACGTCTGGGGCATCGGGTTCCTCACCGCCGACAAGATCGCCCAGTCCGTCGGCATCCCCCACGACAGCCCGGAGCGCGTCAAGGCCGGTCTCCAGTACGCCCTCTCGCAATCCGCCGACCAGGGCAACTGCTTCCTGCCCGAGGAGCGGCTGATCGCCGACGCCGTCAAGCTGCTCCAGGTGGACACCGGGCTCGTCATCGAATGCCTCGCCGAGCTGGCCCGGGAGCCGGAGGACGGCGCCGACCCCGGTGTGGTGCGCGAGAAGGTGCCCGGACCCGACGGCACCGAGCCCGTGACCGCCGTCTACCTCGTGCCCTTCCACCGCGCCGAGATCTCCCTCTCCGCCCAGCTGCTGCGCCTGCTGCGGACCGGCGAGGACCGCATGCCCGGCTTCCAGGACGTGGACTGGGCGAAGGCCCTCGGCTGGCTGAAGACCCGTACCGGGGCGGACCTCGCGCCCGAGCAGGAAGCGGCCGTCCGGCTCGCGCTCACGGAGAAGGTCGCCGTGCTCACCGGCGGCCCCGGCTGCGGCAAGTCCTTCACCGTGCGCTCGATCGTGGAGCTGGCCCGGGCCAGGCGGGCCAAGGTGCTGCTCGCCGCGCCGACCGGGCGGGCCGCCAAGCGGCTGGCCGAGCTGACCGGGGCGGAGGCGTCCACCGTGCACCGGCTGCTGGAGCTGAGGCCCGGGGGAGACGCGGCGTACGACCGGGACCGGCCGCTCGACGCCGATCTCGTCGTCGTGGACGAGGCGTCCATGCTGGACCTGCTGCTCGCCAACAAGCTCGTCAAGGCCGTGCCGCCCGGCGCCCACCTCCTCTTCGTCGGGGACGTCGACCAGCTGCCCAGCGTCGGGGCCGGCGAGGTCCTGCGGGACATGCTGGCCGACGGCAGCCCCGTCCCCGCCGTCCGGCTCACCCGGGTCTTCCGGCAGGCCCAGCAGTCCGGCGTCGTCACCAACGCGCACCGGATCAACGCCGGGCAACAGCCCCTCACCGACGGGCTGAAGGACTTCTTCCTCTTCGTGGCGGACGACACGGAGGAGGCCGGGCGGCTCACCGTGGACGTGGCGGCGCGGCGGATCCCGGCGAGGTTCGGGCTCGATCCGCGGCGGGACGTGCAGGTGCTCGCGCCGATGCACCGGGGGCCCGCCGGGGCCGGCGTCCTCAACGGACTGCTCCAGCAGGCCATCACCCCGGGGCGGCCCGACGTGCCCGAGAAGCGGTTCGGCGGGCGGGTCTTCCGCGTCGGCGACAAGGTGACCCAGATCAGGAACAATTACGAAAAAGGGAAGAACGGTGTGTTCAACGGCACCGTGGGCGTCGTCACCTCGCTCGACCCGGTCGACCAGCGTCTGACGGTACTGACGGACGAGGACGAGGAGGTCTCGTATGAATACGACGAACTGGACGAACTGGCGCACGCGTACGCGGTGACCATCCATCGCTCGCAGGGAAGTGAATATCCCGCCGTGGTGATTCCCGTCACCACGGGAGCATGGATGATGCTGCAGCGGAACCTGCTCTACACGGCCGTCACGCGGGCGAAACGCCTGGTGGTGCTGGTCGGTTCGCGCCGGGCGATCGGTCAGGCGGTGCGCACGGTGTCGGCCGGACGGCGGTGCACGGCGCTGGACTTCAGGCTCATCGCGAAAAATGATCGATCAAATGAGTCGTGAAGGTCACAGAGCACTTCCAGATGCCTCTCCGAGGGGGCAGGATGAGCAGGTTGGCGGCACTGAGTGCCGCCAATAGGCCCAATGGTCGACCCCGAGTGCACTCTCCTGAGCCAAATGGGGGATGGTAGAGACAGTCAGGGCACCTCGAAGATGAGGCACTACGTCGGTGAGGGAAGACGTGAGCGACAACTCTGTAGTACTGCGGTACGGCGACGGCGAGTACACCTACCCGGTGGTCGACAGCACCGTCGGCGACAAGGGCTTCGACATCGGGAAGCTGCGCGCCCAGACCGGGCTGGTGACCCTGGACAGCGGGTACGGCAACACCGCCGCCTATAAATCCGCGGTCACCTACCTCGACGGCGAGGCGGGCATCCTCCGCTACCGCGGCTACCCCATTGAGCAGCTGGCAGAGCGCTCCACCTTCCTGGAGGTGGCGTACCTGCTGATCAACGGCGAGCTGCCCACCGTTGACGAGCTGACGACGTTCAAGAACGACATCACGCGGCACACGCTGCTGCACGAGGACGTCAAGAACTTCTACAAGGGCTTCCCGCGCGACGCCCACCCGATGGCCATGCTGTCCTCGGTCGTGTCGGCGCTGTCCACCTTCTACCAGGACAGCCACAACCCGTTCGACGAGAAGCAGCGCAACCTCTCCACGATCCGGCTGCTCGCCAAGCTGCCGACGATCGCGGCCTACGCGTACAAGAAGTCGATCGGTCACCCGTTCGTCTACCCGCGCAACGACCTCGGCTACGTCGAGAACTTCCTGCGCATGACCTTCTCGGTGCCGGCCGACGAGTACGAGCTGGACCCGGTCGTCGTCTCCGCGCTGGACAAGCTGCTGATCCTGCACGCCGACCACGAGCAGAACTGTTCGACCTCCACGGTCCGCCTGGTCGGCTCCTCGCAGGCCAACATGTTCGCGTCGATCTCGGCCGGCATCAACGCGCTGTGGGGCCCGCTGCACGGCGGCGCCAACCAGTCCGTGCTGGAGATGCTCGAAGGCATCCGCGACTCGGGCTCCGACGTCGACACCTTCATCCGCAAGGTGAAGAACAAGGAGGACGGCGTCCGCCTGATGGGCTTCGGCCACCGGGTCTACAAGAACTTCGACCCGCGTGCCCGCATCATCAAGGCCGCCGCGCACGACGTCCTCTCCGCGCTGGGCAAGTCGGACGAGCTGCTCGACATCGCCCTCAAGCTGGAGGAGCACGCGCTCTCCGACGACTACTTCGTCGAGCGCAAGCTGTACCCGAACGTCGACTTCTACACCGGCCTGATCTACCGGGCCATGGGCTTCCCGACCGAGATGTTCACGGTCCTGTTCGCCCTCGGCCGCCTGCCGGGCTGGATCGCCCAGTGGACCGAGATGATCAAGGAGCCGGGCTCCCGCATCGGCCGCCCGCGCCAGATCTACACGGGCGTCGTCGAGCGCGACTTCGTGCCGGTCGAGGAGCGCTGACACCTGCCGGTGGGGGCGCCGCGTCCGGTGCCCCCTTGTCGGCGGCCTGCGCCGCGCGCGCCGTCGGCGAGCGCTGAGCACACCGACTGACAGGGCCTGCCCGTACGGGCGGGCCCTGAAGCGTTCCGGCGGTCCTGACGGCGCCGGAACACGGAACGCCGAACACGGCAGAAGGCGCCCTGAGCCGCCGGTCCCCCCACGGGCCGACGACCAGGGCGCCTTCCCATGTCCCGGTGCGGATTCCCCCCACGGGATCCGGGCCGGGCGCTCGAGAGGACAGCGCCTGAATCGCTGTCGGTGCGGTCTGCCGGGACATCGCACGCCGGGAGGGCCGCTCAAAGCTTCCCGGTGTACGTGCCCCGGCAACGCATCTCCGGGGAAGTCCCCCAAGACATCCCCAGATGCCGGGTCAGCGCCCCCCAAGACGCCGATCCGACATCGCCAACTTAGACCTTCGAACCCCTTCGATGGTTACGTTCACATCACTGTGATCTGCGTCTCTTGCATTTGTCCTTTTGATGCACAAGAGCCCCGTTATGACGAACGGAGCCCTTGCGTAAGGAAGATGCGCGAGCCTTGTGAAGAGCTTATGTGAGGCTCGCGCCCGTCTCTAGGGGACTCGGGGCCCCATTTCAACGGAAACGGCGCAGCCGCAGGCTGTTGGTCACCACGAACACCGAGGAGAAGGCCATCGCCGCGCCCGCGATCATCGGGTTCAGCAGCCCCGCCGCGGCCAGCGGCAGCGCGGCCACGTTGTAGCCGAAGGCCCACACCAGGTTGCCCTTGATCGTGGCCAGCGTGCGCCGGGAGAGCCGGATCGCG
Source organism: Streptomyces misionensis (assembly GCF_007896895.1). Taxonomy (GTDB): domain Bacteria; phylum Actinomycetota; class Actinomycetes; order Streptomycetales; family Streptomycetaceae; genus Streptomyces; species Streptomyces misionensis_A. Next base: position 8,191 of record NZ_VOGW01000108.1, read on the forward strand.
TCTGCCGCCGTGCGCAGATCGCCCCGCACCAGCGTCAGGTCCCCGGCCTCGATCGCCGCGTCCGTGCCGGTGCCCATGGCGAGGCCCAGATCGGCGGTGGCGAGGGCGGCCGCGTCGTTGACGCCGTCGCCGACCATGGCCACCGCGCGTCCCTCGCGCTGCAACCGCCGTACGACGTCCACCTTGTCCTCGGGCAGCACCTCCGCGTACACGTGCTCCGCGTCGATGCCGACGGCCTTCGCGACCGACTCGGCGACCGTCCGGTTGTCCCCGGTCAGCAGCACCGGCGTGAGTCCGAGGGCCCGCAGGTCACCGATCGCCTCCGCGCTGGTCTCCTTGATCGCGTCGGCGACCGCGAGGACCCCGCGGGCCCGTCCGTCCCAGCCCGCCAGGACGGCCGTACGACCCTCCCGCTCGGCCTCGCGCGCCGCGCGGGCCAGCTCCTCGGGAACGTCGTCGTACAGGCGCCCCACGGCCACCTCGCGGCCGTCCACCCGCCCGCGCACGCCCCGCCCGGGGACGTTCTCGAAGTGCTCGACCGCCGGGAGTGCGCCGGCGCGCTCCTCGGCGCCCGCCGCGACGGCGCGGGCGACCGGGTGCTCGGAGGCGTGCTCCAGGGCGCCCGCGAGGCGCAGCAGCTCCTTCTCGTCCTCGCCGTCGGCGGCGTACACCGCCTGGAGGGTCATCCGGCCGGTGGTGACGGTGCCGGTCTTGTCCAGCACGACGGTGTCGACACGGCGGGTGGACTCCAGGACCTCCGGGCCCTTGATCAGGATGCCGAGCTGGGCGCCGCGCCCGGTGCCGACCATCAGCGCGGTCGGCGTGGCGAGGCCCAGCGCGCAGGGGCAGGCGATGATCAGCACGGCGACGGCGGCGGTGAACGCGGAGACCGCGTCCCCGGTGACGCCGAGCCAGCCGCCGAAGGTGGCGAGCGCGATCAGGATGACCACGGGCACGAACACCGCGGAGACCCGGTCGGCGAGCCGCTGCACCTCGGCCTTGCCGTTCTGCGCGTCCTCCACCAGCTTCGCCATCCGGGCGAGCTGGGTGTCGGCGCCGACCCGGGTGGCCGCCACGACGAGCCGGCCGCCCGCGTTGACCGTGGCGCCGGTGACCTTGTCGCCGGGGCCGACGTCCACCGGCACCGACTCGCCGGTCAGCATGGAGGCGTCGACCGCCGAGACGCCCTCCACCACGGTGCCGTCGGTGGCGACCTTCTCGCCGGGCCGGACGACGAACCGGTCGCCGACCGCGAGGGCGGAGACGGGCACGCGCACCTCGCGGCCCTCCCGCAGCACCGCCACGTCCTTGGCGCCCAGCTCCAGCAGCGCCTTCAGGGCCGCCCCCGCGCGCCGCTTGGAGCGGGCCTCCAGGTAGCGGCCGAGCAGGATCAGCGCGACGACGCCGGAGGCGACCTCCAGGTAGATGGTGGAGGCGCCGTCCATCCGGGAGACGGTAAGGCGGAACTCGTCGTGCATGCCGGTCATCCCGGCATGGCCGAAGAACAGCGCCCACAGCGACCAGCCGAACGCGGCCAGCGTGCCGACCGAGACCAGGGTGTCCATGGTGGCCGCGCCGTGCCGGGCGTTGGTCCAGGCGGCGCGGTGGAAGGGCGCGCCGCCCCAGACGACGACGGGCGCGGCGAGGGTCAGCGACAGCCACTGCCAGTTGTCGAACTGGAGGGCCGGGATCATCGCGAGCAGCACGACGGGGGCCGCGAGCAGCACGGAGACGAGCAGCCGCCGGCGCAGGGCGCCCAGCTCGGAGTCGGGTCCGGGGGCCTCCCCGGCCGCCGTCTCGGGCTCGGCCCGCGGGGGCGCGGGCTCCTCGGCGGTGTAGCCCGTCCGGACGACGGTGGCGATCAGGTCTTCGACCTCGACGCCCGCGCCGTAGCTGACCTTCGCCTTCTCGGTGGCGAAGTTGACGGTGGCGCTGACGCCCTCCATCCGGTTGAGCTTCTTCTCCACCCGGGCGGCGCAGGAGGCGCAGGTCATCCCGCCGATGAGCAGTTCGACCTCGGACGGCGGGGACGCGTCACCCGGGGCCATGGGTGTCTGCGCGGTGGTGCTGGTCATGTCCGGACTCCAGACATCGGACCGGACCGCACGGAGCCAGTATCAGCTGGTCGGTACGGCCCGGTCGGGGAAGGTAGGAGGTGGTGCGGGTGGTGCTCAGGCCTTGCCGGCCAGCTCGAAGCCGGCCTCGTCGACGGCGGCGCGGACGGCCTCGTCGTCCAGCGGGGCCTCGGAGACGACGGTGACCTCGCCGCTGGACGCGACGGCCTTCACCGAGGTGACGCCGGGGATCTGGGAGATCTCGCCGGAGACGGATCCCTCGCAGTGGCCGCAGCTCATGCCGGTCACCTGGTAGACGGTGGTGACGGAGGCCGGGGTGTCGGTCTGGGCGCTCATGTCGTTGCTCCTCGTCGTGGCGTGGGGGAGGGGTTCCCGGAGGGTTCCCCACCTTCTTCAGGCTATACCCCTAGGGGGTATTTTTCCAAGGCGGATTCCTTCGGACGAGTGACAGCGCCCAGCCCGCCCCGGCCAGCGTGACAAGGGCCGGCCCGGCGGCGGACACCAGGGTCAGCAGATGCTGCTGCGCGGCGCTCGGCTGGGGCGGGTACCCCGGCGCGAACAGACCGGGCTCCGTGCCCCGGCCGGTCAGCCGTACGACCAGCCAGGGCGCGACGGCGCGCAGGGCGTCCGCGAGGGCGTGCAGCAGGGACACCCCCATGCACGCGGCGACGACCGGCGGGGCGCACCGGAAACGCCCGTCCGGGCGCCGCAGCGCCAGCAGCGCGCCGCCGGTGACCGCGGTCCACAGGCCCTGCCCGAAGGGGGCGAGCAGCCCGCGCAGCAGCTCGGGCTCCAGCCGGCCCGAGGGGGCGGCGAGCGCCGCGGCGAGGGCGTACCCGGTGCTCTCCACCGCGGCGAACCCGACGCCGACGGCCGCGCCGAGCGCCAGCCCGGCCCGTGTGCCGCGGATGCCCGGCTGACGGCGCAGCGTGAACGCCAGCGCCCCCAGCTTGGCCGTCTCCGCGGCCAGGGCGACGGTCAGGAACCAGTCGGGGGAGGGGTGCGGCACGGACGAGCCGGCCAGCGCGGCGGCGGGCACGCCGAGCGCGCCGCCGGCCAGGAAGCAGCCGAGGACCGCGCTGACCCCGAGATCGCGGCCGTGTCGCTCGTACGCCCAGAGCACGAAGACCACCGGCACCAGGAAGCCGCCGAGCAGCACCAGTGCGGGCAGCGGGGCCGTGCTCCGGGTCGCCCAGGTCAGGCACGCGGTGGCCGCCCACACCGCGAGCCCGCCGCCCAGGCAGCGCCGCCACAGCC
>NZ_VOGW01000109.1 GCF_007896895.1 Streptomyces misionensis
TCCGCACTGTAGGCAGATGTCCCGGACCGTCGCCGTCCTCGTGCGCCGTACGCGTGACGCGGGCCGGCCGGGGACGGGCGGCGTGAAAGGCTGAGGGGCATGAGAGCGGTGGTGTTCGAGGAGTTCGGGAAGCCGGCCGAGGTGCGGGAGGTGCCCGACCCGGCGCCCGCCGAGCACGGGGTCGTGGTGCGGGTCGAGGCGACCGGGCTGTGCCGCAGCGACTGGCACGGCTGGATGGGCCACGACGCGGACATCGTGCTCCCGCACGTGCCCGGCCACGAACTCGCGGGCGTCGTGGAGGCGGTGGGGGCCCGGGTGACCGGCCGGCGGCCCGGCGACCGGGTCACCGTGCCCTTCGTCTGCGCCTGCGGCACCTGCCCGGCCTGCGCGGCGGGCGACCAGCAGGTGTGCGAGCGGCAGACCCAGCCCGGGTTCAGCCACTGGGGCTCCTTCGCCCAGTACGTCGCCCTCGACCACGCCGACGTCAACCTCGTGGCGATCCCGGACGGCATGGCGTACGCCACCGCCGCGGGCCTCGGCTGCCGCTTCGCCACCGCCTTCCGTGCCGTGGTGCAGCAGGGGCGGGTCGCGGCCGGGCAGTGGGTCGCGGTGCACGGCTGCGGCGGGGTCGGGCTGTCCGCGGTGATGATCGCGGCGGCGGCCGGGGCGCGGGTGGTCGCCGTCGACATCTCGCCCGGCGCCCTGGAGCTCGCGCGCCGGTTCGGGGCCGCGCACTGCCTGGACGCGCGCACGGTGCCGGACACGGCGGCGGCCGTCCGCGAGCTGACCGGCGGCGGCGCCCACCTCTCGCTGGACGCCCTCGGCTCGCCCCTCACCTGCGCCGCCTCAGTGAACTCCCTGCGCCGCCGCGGCCGGCACGTGCAGGTGGGCCTGCTGCCCTCGGCGGACGGCACCACCGCCGTCCCGATGGCCCGCGCCGTCGCCCTGGAGCTGGAACTCCTCGGCAGCCACGGCATGGCCGCCCACACCTATCCCGGCATGCTGGAACTGGTCCGCTCCGGCGCCCTGCGCCCGGACCTGCTGGTCACCTCCGTCATCGGTCTCGACGCGGCCCCGGCGGCGCTCGCCGCGATGGCGGACGCGCCGGGCGCCGGGGTCACGGTCGTCGAACCCTGGGCGTGAGAGGCCCCTCGGGCGCGGTTCGCCAGGGCCTCCCGTTCGGATCAGGCCCGGCGAGATCCGAGTCCCTAGTCGGCCCGCCGGCCCCTGCTCCCCGGCCGGGAGGCGACCCAGGCGCGGACGGTGTCGGCGTACCAGTAGGGCCTGCCGCCCTCCACGTGGTCGGGCGGGGGCAGCAGCCCGTGCTTGCGGTACGACCGTACGGTGTCCGGCTGCACCTTGATGTGCGCCGCGATGTCCTTGTAGGACCAGAGCCTGCGGTCGGTCATGTGTTGCACCTCCCTGCGCGCGCCACGGCGGCGGCCGGGGACGGCCGTCGGGGGGCCGGGCGCCGCGCTGGCGATCACCAAGCCTGCGCCCGGACAACGACGCATAGTGACCACCGGTCAGCCCCTGTCGTCCGCATGTGACGCCCCACCCGCGTACACGCGACATGTGTGACAGAAGGCGGGCGTTCGTTACACAGCCGGCACAAAGCCGACGGCGAGCGCGCGCATGGACGGCACCCGGCCGGGGCAAGGGCGCGCGACCGGCCTCCGGACCGCCTTCACCGCATCGTCCGAATGTCCGGACAAAACATTGACAGCGCTCGGTGGGCAGGACTACAAAGCCGGGGAGACCCGTGACGAAGGGGAGTCGATGGCGTACGACCTGATCACCATGGGGCGGATCGGGGTGGACCTCTATCCGCTCCAGGCCGGCGTCCCGCTCGCCCGGGTGACGACCTTCGGCAAGTTCCTCGGCGGGTCGGCGACGAACGTGGCGGTCGCCGCGGCCCGGCTCGGCCGCACCACCGCCGTGATCAGCCGCACCGGCGACGACCCCTTCGGCGCCTACGCGCACGAGGCCCTGCGCGGCTTCGGCGTGGCCGACCACTGGGTCACCCCGGTCGCCGGACTGCCCACCCCGGTGACCTTCTGCGAGATCTTCCCCCCGGACGACTTCCCGCTCTACTTCTACCGCCGCCCAAAGGCCCCCGACCTGGAGATCCACCCTGACGAGCTGGACCTGGACGCCGTCCGCGCGGCCCGGATCTTCTGGGTGACCGGCACGGGGCTCAGCGAGGAGCCCAGCCGCACGGCCACCCTCGCCGCCCTCGCCCACCGGGGCAGGGCCGGCACCACCGTCTTCGACCTCGACTGGCGGCCGATGTTCTGGAACGACCCGGACGCGGCCCGCCCCTTCTACGCCGAGGCCCTGCGCCACACCACCGTCGCCGTCGGCAACCTGGACGAGGTGGAGATCGCCACCGGGGAGCGCGAACCGCACGCCGCCGCACGGGCGTTGCTGGCCGCGGGGGTCGAACTCGCGGTGGTGAAACAGGGACCCAAGGGCGTCCTCGCGGTCAGCGCGGGCGGCGAGTGCGCCGAGGTGCCGCCGCTGCCCGTCACCGTGCTCAACGGCCTCGGCGCCGGGGACGCGTTCGGCGGCTCCCTGTGCCACGGGCTGCTGGCGGGCTGGGACCTGGAGACCACCATGCGGCACGCCAACGCGGCCGGTGCCATCGTCGCCTCCCGCCTGGAGTGCTCCTCCGCGATGCCCACCCCCGGCGAGGTGGCCGCCGCGCTGGCCGCGGGAGCGGTGCGGTGAGGGCCGGTGCTCCGCGGCAGCGGCGCGTGGACGTGGGCGAGCTGGTCCGCCTGCGCACCCGGCACCCCGAGGCCGTCGCCGAGGCCGCCGCCCGCCGGGTGCGGCGCCCGCTGCTGAACGAGAACGGCCGGCTGGTGATCGTCGCCGCCGACCACCCGGCCCGGGGCGCGCTCGGCGTCGGGGAGCGGGGGCTCGCCATGGCCAACCGCGCCGACCTGCTGGAGCGCCTGTGCCTCGCGCTGTCCCGGCCCGGTGTGGACGGTGTGCTCGCCACCGCCGACATCCTGGACGACCTGCTGCTGCTCGGCGCCCTGGACGGCAAGGTCGTCATGGGCTCGATGAACCGGGGCGGCCTGCAAGGGGCCAGCTTCGAGCTGGACGACCGGTTCACCGGGTACCGCCCCGAGGACATCGCCCGTCTCCGCTTCGACGCGGGCAAGCTGCTGCTGCGCCTCGACTACACCGACCCCGGCTCGCTGACCACCCTGGAGTCCGCCGCGCGCGCCGTCGACGCCATGGCGGAGCGCGGACTCCCGGTCTTCGTCGAGCCGTTCATCTGCCGCCGCACCCCCGAGGGCCGCCTCGTCAACGACCTCTCCGCCGAGGCGGTCACCCGCTCCATCGCCATCGCCTCCGGGCTCGGCGGCAGTTCGGCCTACACCTGGCTGAAGGTGCCGGTCACCGCGGACCCCGACGCGATGGCCGAGGTGATGGCGACCTCCACGCTGCCCGCCGTGCTGCTCGGCGGTGACATGGGCGACGCGCCCGAAGGACGGCTCGCCGCCTACGAGAAGTGGCGCGGCGCGCTCCGACTGCCCACCGTGCGCGGCCTGGTGGCCGGCCGCTCGCTGCTGTACCCGGCGGACGGCGACGTGGCCACCGCCGTGGACACCGCCGTAGGACTGCTGTGAGGGCCGCATGACCAGCACCGACCTGTATCTGCCGCGGGGCGCCGCCGCGAGCGCCGAGTACGCCGTGGACATCGGCCCCGAGCGGGCCGGGTGGACGTACGGCGCACTGCGCGTCGTCGAACTGCCCCCGGGTGGTGGCCATACGTTCATCACCGGGGACAGTGAGTACATCGTGCTTCCGCTGGAAGGCGGATGTACCGTTCGAATCGAGGAAACCGAGTTCCAACTCCTGGGCCGGACCAGTGTGTTCGCGGGGGCCACCGACTTCGCGTACGCACCCCGGGACGCCCGGGTCCAGATCGCCTCCGGCGCGGGAGGCCGCTTCGCCCTGGCAGGAGCGAAGTGCGAGCGACGACTCCCCGCCCGCTACGGCCCCGCGCCGGAGGTCCCCGTCGAACAGCGCGGCAGCGGCGGCTGCGCCCGCCAGGTGCGCAACTTCGCCGCCGCCGACACCTTCGAGTGCGACCGGCTGATCGCCGTCGAGGTGCTCACCCCCGGCGGCAACTGGTCCTCGTACCCGCCGCACAAGCACGACGAGCACCGGCCGGGCGAGGAGTGCGAGCTGGAGGAGATCTACTACTTCGAGATCGAGGGACCGGGCGGCCTCGGCTACCAGCGGGTGTTCCCCTCCCGCGCGGGCGGCGCCGACGTCCTCGCCGAGGTCCGCTCCGGTGACGTGGTGCTCGTCCCCGACGGCTGGCACGGCCCCTCCATCGCCCAGCCGGGGCACGCCATGTACTACCTGAACGTCATGGCCGGGCCCGGCGAGACCCGGGAGTGGCGGATCCGGTTCCACCCCGACCACACCGAGACCACCGGGGGCTACCGATGACGATCCGGCTCACCGTCGCCCAGGCGCTCGTCCGCTTCCTCGCCGCCCAGTACACCGAACGCGACGGCGAGCGGCGGCGGCTGATCGGCGCCACCTGGGGCATCTTCGGCCACGGCAACGTCGCGGGCATCGGCCAGGCGCTGGTCGAGTACGCGGACGTGATGCCCTTCCACCAGGGCCGCAACGAGCAGTCCATGGTGCACGCCGCCGTCGGCTACGCCCGCCAGTCGGGCCGCCTGTCCACGCACGCGGTGACCACCTCCATCGGGCCCGGCGCCACCAACCTGGTCACCGGCGCCGCCCTCGCCACCGTCAACCACCTCCCCGTCCTGCTGCTCCCCGGCGACGTCTTCGCCACCCGCCCCGCCGACCCGGTGCTCCAGCAGCTGGAGGTGCCGTACGCGGGCGACGTCTCGGTCAACGACACCCTGCGCCCGGTCTCCCGCTACTTCGACCGGATCACCCGCCCGGAGGCCCTGATCCCGGCCGCGCTCCAGGCCGCCCGGGTGCTCACCGACCCGGTGGAGACCGGCGCCGTCACCCTCGCCCTGCCCCAGGACGTGCAGGCGGAGGCGTACGACTGGCCGGAGGAGTTCTTCGCCGAGCGGGTGTGGACCGTACGGCGGCCGGGCGCGGACCCGGCCGAACTGGCCCGCGCGGCCGAGGCGGTCCGGGCGGCGCGCCGGCCCCTGATCGTGGCGGGCGGCGGCGTCCACCACAGCCGCGCCGAGGCGGCCCTCGCCGCGTTCGCGTCGGCGACCGGCATCCCGGTGGCCTCCACCCAGGCCGGCAAGGGCTCGCTGCGGTACGACCATCCTCAGGACGTCGGCGGGATCGGCCACACCGGCACCGCGACCGCCGACGAGCTGGCGCGCACCGCGGACCTGGTGATCGGCGTCGGCACCCGCTTCACCGACTTCACCACCGCCTCCGGCACCCTCTTCGCCCACCCGGGCGTCCGCTTCCTGAGCCTCAACATCGCCCCCCACGACGGCCACAAGCTGGCCGCGCTGCCCCTGGTCGCGGACGCCCGCGGCGCCCTGGAGCAGCTGACCGGGGCGCTGGCCTCCCACCGGGCCGACGGCGCGTACGTCGCCGAGTACACGGCGGGCAAGGAGCGCTGGGAGCGGATCGTCGACGCCTGTTTCGCGGCGGACGCGGCCACCCGGCCGACCCAGCCGCAGGTCATCGGCGCGCTCGACGCCGTGGTGGACGAGTCGGACATCGTCCTCAACGCGGCCGGCTCGCTCCCCGGGGACCTGCACAAGCTGTGGCGGGCCCGGTCGCACGACCAGTACCACCTGGAGTACGGCTACTCCTGCATGGGCTACGAGATCCCGGCCGCCCTCGGCGTGAAGCTGGCGGCGCCCGGGCGGAACGTGTGGGCGCTGGTCGGGGACGGCACCTATCTGATGATGCCGACCGAGCTGGTGACCGCCGTACAGGAAGGGGTCGCGATCAAGGTGCTGCTGGTGCAGAACCACGGGTACGCGTCCATCGGCGGCCTGTCGGAGGCGGTGGGCGGCGAGCGGTTCGGCACCGCGTACCGGTTCCGCACCGGGGAAGGCTCCTACACGGGCGCCCCGCTGCCGGTCGATCTCGCCGCCAACGCGGCGAGCCTCGGCATGCGGGTGCTGCGGGCCCGGACCGTGGGGGAGCTGCGCACGGCGCTCGCCGAGGCGCGCGCCGCCGACACTCCCACATGTGTCTACGTCGAGACCGAAACGTCCGACACTGTGTCGGGCGCGCCCGAGGCGCAGGCCTGGTGGGATGTTCCCGTGGCCGCCACCGCGACCCGGTCGGCCGCGGTCACGGCACGCGAGCAGTACGAACGGCACGTCTCGACCCGACGCCGCCATCTGTGAGTAAGGAGTCTGTCGGCATGACGAAGATCGTCAACCACTGGATCGGCGGGAAGACCGTCGAAGGCGCGTCGGGCACGTACGGGCCGGTCACCGACCCGGCGACCGGCGCGGTGACCACGAAGGTCGCGTTCGCCACGGTCGAGGAGGTGGACGCGGCGGTCGCCGCCGCGAAGGACGCCTTCGCGACCTGGGGCACGTCCTCGCTCGCGCAGCGCACCACCATCCTCTTCACGTTCCGGGCGCTGCTGGACGCGCACCGGGACGAGATCGCGGAGCTGATCACCGCCGAGCACGGCAAGGTGCACTCCGACGCGCTCGGCGAGGTCGCCCGCGGCCTGGAGATCGTGGACCTGGCCTGCGGCATCACCGTGCAGCTCAAGGGCGAGCTGTCCACCCAGGTCGCCAGCCGCGTGGACGTGGCCTCGATCCGCCAGCCGCTGGGTGTCGTCGCGGGCATCACGCCGTTCAACTTCCCGGCGATGGTCCCGATGTGGATGTTCCCGATGGCCATCGCGACCGGCAACACCTTCGTGCTCAAGCCGAGCGAGAAGGACCCGTCGGCCTCGGTCCGCATCGCCGAGCTGCTGGCCGAGGCCGGGCTCCCGGACGGCGTGTTCAACGTGGTGCACGGCGACAAGGTGGCCGTGGACCGCCTCCTGGAGCACCCGGACGTGCAGGCCGTCTCCTTCGTCGGCTCCACCCCGATCGCCCGGTACATCCACGCCACCGCCTCCGCCAACGGCAAGCGCGTGCAGGCCCTGGGCGGCGCCAAGAACCACATGCTGGTGCTGCCGGACGCGGACCTGGACGCGGCGGCCGACGCGGCCGTCTCCGCCGCCTACGGCTCCGCGGGCGAGCGCTGCATGGCCGTCTCGGCCCTGGTCGCGGTCGGCTCCATCGGCGACGAGCTGGTGGCGAAGATCCGCGAGCGCGCCGAGAAGATCAAGATCGGTCCGGGCAACGACCCGTCCTCCGAGATGGGCCCGCTGATCACCGCCGCCCACCGCGACAAGGTCGCCTCCTACGTCGCGAACGCGGCCGCCGAGGGCGCCGAGGTGGTCCTCGACGGCACCGGCTACACCGTGGAGGGCTACGAGGACGGGCACTGGATCGGCATCTCGCTGCTGGACAAGGTGCCCACGACCGCCAAGGCCTACCAGGACGAGATCTTCGGCCCGGTGCTGTGCGTGCTGCGCGTGGACACCTACGAGGAGGGCGTGGCGCTGATGAACGCCTCGCCGTTCGGCAACGGCACCGCGATCTTCACCCGGGACGGCGGCGCGGCCCGCCGCTTCCAGCTGGAGATCGAGGCCGGCATGGTCGGCGTCAACGTGCCGATCCCGGTGCCGGTGGGCTACCACTCCTTCGGCGGCTGGAAGGACTCGCTCTTCGGCGACCACCACATCTACGGCAACGACGGCACGCACTTCTACACCCGCGGCAAGGTGATCACGACCCGCTGGCCCGACCCGGCGGACGCCCCCACGGGCGTCGACCTCGGGTTCCCGCGCAACCACTGAGCGTGACGCGACGCCCCCGTCGGGGCCCCGTCAGGCCGTCCGGATACCGGACGGCCTGACATTTTTTTGACACGTTCGCTGCGGTTCCCGTTCACGAGGATGAAACGGGTGACGAAGGGGTTAACTGAAAATGACCTTGGAAAACAAGGTCAGAGCACATACAGGCTTGGTGGATGCACCAATAGGCGCTTGTTGCCTGCGAATCTGATGCCGAGTAAGGGTCGCTCGGGGTGCGGATTCCGAAGGTAAACAGCCATTGACGTGGTGGTTTTCGTCGGGGTTCCCTATGGGCGCCGGGAGCGGACGAGACGAACGTACGACGACGATCCGCCGGAGGCGATAGCGCTCCCGGACCCCCCAACCCCTCACACGCACGAGTCGATCGGATTCCGCCGCATGACCGACACGCTCCGCCCTGTCGAGACGGGTCTCCCAGAGGCCACGGACAGCCCCCAGAAGCTCAAGCGCTCCATCGGCGTGGTCGGCGGCACCCTGCTCACCCTCTCGTGCGTCACGCCCGCCTCCACGCTCTTCGTCATCGTGCCCGACCTGTTCTCCAGCCTGGGCACGGCGACGGCGCTCTGTCTCGCCATCGGCGCGCTGCTGTGCATCCCGGTCGCCTTCTGCTACTCCGAGCTGGGCACCCTGGTCCCCAGCGCGGGCGGCGAGTACGCCATCGTCTCCACCCTGGCCGGACGGCTGGCCGGCTGGCTCGCCTTCGTGATGTCGCTCCTCGTCGTGATGATCGTCCCCCCGGTCATCGCGATGGGCACCGCCGACTACCTCGCCCCGGTCGTCCACCTCGACCCGTCCTGGACCGGCGCCGGCGTGATGATCGCCGCCACCCTGGCCGGCCTGCTCGACCTGCGCGCCAACGCCTGGATCACCGGCATCTTCCTGGTCCTCGAGGTCGTCGCGGCCGGCGTCGTCGCCCTGCTCGGCTTCGCCCACGCGCACCGCGGGGTGGGCGCCCTCACCTCCTTCCAGATCGCCGGTGAGCACGCGCACGTCAACCCCGTCACGGCGATGATGGTCCTGTCCGGGCTCGCCATCGCGCTCTTCGCCACCCAGGGCTTCTCCACCGCCGTCTACCTCTCCGAGGAGCTGGAGGACCCGCGCCGCAACGTCGCCCGCACCGTGCTCGCGACCCTGGCCATCTCCAGCGTCGTCATCCTGGTGCCGGTCACGGCGATCACCCTCGGCGCCGGCGACCTCAAGTCCCTGACCGCCGGCAACATCAGCAGCATGGTCATCGCCTGGAGCAACTCGGCGGTCGGCACCTTCGTCAGCCTCTGCGTGGCCCTCGCCATCATCAACGCGGGCATCGTGATGGTCATCCAGAACTCCCGCGTCCTGTTCGCCTCCGCCCGCGACAAGGCCTGGCCCTCGCCGGTCAACAACGCCCTCGCCAAGCTGGGCCGGTTCGGCTCCCCCTGGGTCGCCACCCTCGTCGTGGGCGTCCCCGGCGCCTTCCTCTGCTTCGTCAACCTGGACACCCTCTACGGCGTCACCGGCGTCGCCGTCACCGCCCTCTACCTCCTGGTCGCCGTCGCCGCCCTGCTCGCCCGGCGCGGCGGGCACGGCACCCGCAAGGCCTGGCGGATGCCGCTGTGGCCGGCCATGCCGGTCCTGCTGATCGCGATCCTGGTCTACATCCTGGTCGAGCAGGAGGTCTCCTACCTGATCTGGACCGGCGGCATCACCGTGGTGGCCACCCTCTACTGGGCCTTCTACCTCCGCCCCCGCCAGGAGACCCGCTGGCTGGTCTCCATCCCCGAGGACGCCCAGGAAGCCTGACCCCCCGCGGCGCCCGGCCCCCGGTACCCCCCTCACCTCCGGTACCGGGGGCCGGGCCGTGTCCGGGCGAGTACCGCGGACGAAGTACGCGGCGGCGGGCCGTACTCCCTCAGGAGGGGCCCGGGTTCAGCCCCGGGGGGCCGGGCGGCCGCCGGAGGCGGACCGTACCGTTGAGCCATGGATCTTCGTGTCCCCGCGTGGCGAGGGCTGATCGAGGGGCCGCGGCGGCTGGTGGCCGCCGCGGCCGCCGTCGTGGTGCTCGCGGCCGCCGGTACCTGGACCGCCGCCGCCTCGGGCGGCGAACCCCCGGTGCACCGCAGCGACCGGATGATGACCATGCCGGGCGGAGTACGCCTGGACACCTCGTACTTCACCGCGGGCGGCGGCGGGCGGCGCCCCGCGGTGCTGCTCGCGCACGGCTTCGGCGGCAGCAAGGACGACGTGCGCGGCGAGGCCGAGGACCTCGCCCGCGACGGGTACGCGGTGCTGACCTGGTCCGCGCGCGGCTTCGGCAGGTCCACCGGCACGATCGGCCTGAACGACCCGAAGCACGAGGTCGCCGACGTCTCCCGGCTCGTCGACTGGCTGGCGAAGCAGCCCCAGGTGCGCCTCGACAAGCCCGGCGACCCCCGCGTCGGCGTGGCCGGCGGCTCCTACGGCGGCGCGGTCTCCCTGCTCGCCGCCGGGTACGACCACCGGGTGGACGCCATCGCCCCGGCCGTCACCTACTGGAACCTCGCCGACGCCCTGTTCCCGAACGGCGTGTTCAAGAAGCTGTGGGCCGGGGTCTTCTTCGGCGAGGGCGGCGGCTGCGCCCGCTTCGAGGCCGACCTGTGCCGGATGTACGACCGGGTCGCCGAGTCCGGCACCCCGGACGCCGCCGCCCGCGAACTCCTCGAGCGGCGCTCGCCGTCCGCCGTCGGCTCCCGCATCAGGGTGCCCACCCTGCTGGTGCAGGGCCAGACCGACTCGCTCTTCCCGCTCGGCCAGGCCGACGCCGCCGCGCGGGCCATCAGGGCCAACGGCGCCCCCGTCGACGTCGACTGGATCGCGGGCGGACACGACGGCGGCGACCTGGAGACCGACCGCGTCCAGGGCCGGGTGCGCGCCTGGTTCGACCGGTACCTGAAGGGCGACCGGGGCACCGACACCGGACCCGCCTTCCGGGTCACCCGCACCGGCGGCGTGAACTCCACCGACGGCACCGCCCAGCTGCGCGGGGCGAGCGCGGACGCCTATCCGGGCCTTGCCGCCGACCGGCACGACGTGCCGCTGACCGGCGGCGAGCAGCGCGTGGCCAACCCGGCCGGCGCCGCTCCGCCCGCCGTCTCCGCGGTGCCCGGACTCGGCGGCACGGGCGGCCTCGGGCAGCTCTCCTCGCTCGGCCTCGGCGTCTCCCTCGACTTCCCCGGCCAGTACGCCCACTTCGACTCCGCGCCGCTGACCCGCGACCTCCAGATCACCGGCACCCCCACCGCCCGCGTCCACATCGCCTCGACCAGCGGCGACGCCGTGCTCTTCGGCAAGGTCTACGACGTCGGCCCCGACGGCGGGCAGCAGGTGCTGCCCGCCCAGCTCGTCGCCCCCCTCCGGGTGACCGGGGCCAGGGCCGGCAAGGACGTCACCGTCACCCTCCCGGCGATCGACCACGAGGTGCGCAAGGGCCACCGGCTCCGCCTGGTCCTCGCCGCCACCGACCTCGGCTACGCCTCCCCGCTCGCCCCGGCCACCTACACGGTCACCCTCAAGAGCGCGCTCGGCGTCCCGACGGCACCCGCCGTCACCACCGCCGCGGCCCCACTGCCCTCCTGGGTGTGGTGGCTGCCCCTGGCCGGCGCCGCCCTCGCCGCCGCCCTGCTGCTGACCGGCCGCCGCCGGACGGCCGTCCCCGCGCCCGACCCGGAACTGGCCGAGGTCCCCCTGGTGATCGAGGGCCTGAGCAAGCGCTACGCCAGGTCCGCCGACCGGTACGCGGTGCGCGAGCTGTCCTTCCGCGTCGAACGCGGCCAGGTGCTCGGCCTGCTCGGACCCAACGGCGCGGGCAAGACCACCACCCTGCGCATGCTGATGGGCCTGATCACCCCGGACGACGGCGAGATCCGCGTCTTCGGGCACGCCGTGCGCCCCGGCGCCAAGGTGCTGTCCCGGGTCGGCGCCTTCGTGGAGGGCGCGGGCTTCCTGCCGCACCTGTCCGGCCGGGAGAACCTGGAGCTGTACTGGCGGGCCACCGGCCGCCCGCAGCAGGACGCCCACCTGGACGAGGCCCTGGAGATCGCCGGGCTCGGCGACGCGCTCGCCCGCGCGGTGCGCACGTACTCCCAGGGCATGCGCCAGCGGCTGGCCATCGCCCAGGCCATGCTCGGCCTGCCCGACCTGCTGATCCTGGACGAGCCCACCAACGGCCTCGACCCGCCGCAGATCCGGGAGATGCGCGAGGTGATGATCCGGTACGCGGCCGGCGGGCGCACCGTGATCGTCTCCAGCCACCTCCTCTCCGAGGTCGAGCAGTCCTGTACCCACCTGGTGGTGATGGACCGCGGCCGGCTCGTCCAGGCCGGTCCGGTGCGAGAGATCATCGGCTCCGGAGACACCCTGCTCGTCGGCACCGCCACGCCCCTGGAGGAGCCGGTGGTGGAGAAGGTGGCCGCCCTGGACGCCGTGGCCTCCGCCGTGCGCACCGACGACGGACTGCTGGTCCGCCTCGAACCCGGCGGCACCGCCGAGCGGCTGGTCGCGGAGCTGGTGCGGCTGTCGGTACCGGTCGCCTCGGTCGGCCCGCACCGCCGCCTGGAGGACGCGTTCCTCACCCTGATCGGAGGTTCCGCATGAGCACGCTCACCGAGGTGGCCTCCGGTTACCGCACCCGGCACACCCTGCCCCTGCGGGTGGAGCTGGTCCGCCAGCTCAAGCGGCGCCGCACCCTGGTCATGGGCGCGCTGCTCGCCGTCCTGCCGTTCGTGCTGGTGATCGCCTTCGCCGTCGGCCACCCCTCGGGGCGCGACGGCCAGGTCACCCTGATGGACACGGCCACCGCGTCCGGGGCCAACTTCGCCGCGGTGAACCTGTTCGTCTCGGCGGGCTTCCTGCTGGTCGTGCCGGTCGCCCTGTTCTGCGGGGACACCGTGGCCTCGGAGGCCAACTGGTCCTCCCTGCGCTACCTGCTGGCCGCGCCCGTGCCCCGGGCCCGGCTGCTGTGGTCCAAGCTGGTCGTGGCGCTCGGGCTGAGCCTCGCCGCGATGGTGCTGCTGCCCGTCGTCGCGCTCGCCGTCGGCACCGTCGCCTACGGCTGGGGGCCGCTCCACATACCCACCGGCGGCGAGCTGGACACCGGCACGGCCGTGCAGCGGCTCGCGGTGGCGGTGGCGTACGTCTTCGTGTCCCAGCTGGTCACCGCCGCCCTGGCGTTCTGGCTGTCGACCAGGACGGACGCCCCGCTCGGCGCGGTCGGCGGCGCGGTCGGCCTGACCATCGTCGGCAATGTGCTGGACGCCGTCACCGCCCTCGGTCACTGGCGCGACTTCCTGCCCGCGCACTGGCAGTTCGCCTGGGCCGACGCCATCCAGCCGCACGCCGAGTGGTCCGGCATGATCCAGGGCGCCTCCCTCTCGCTCACCTGCGCCCTCGTGCTGTTCGCCCTGGCCTTCCGGGGCTTCGCCCGCAAGGACGTCGTGTCCTAGGCGGCGCCTGGCCGGCGCCTTTCCGGCGCCGGACGCCGAAACGGCGGGCCACCGGGGAACCGGTGACCCGCCGCCGCGGGGGAGGACCGCTCAGCTGCCGGTGGCGCCGTTGCCCGACAGGGCCGAGATGTCGTCCAGGATGTGCGAGAGCGGCTCGTCGCCCTTCGCCTCGGTCGAGTTCTCCGTGCACTGCTGGTTCTGCGGCGAGGACAGGACCGGGATGTCCTGGACACCGATGTTGAGCAGACCGATCAGCGACTGCGCGTCCACCTTCGCCGGCAGGCCGACGCAGGGCTTGTTCAGCGATCCCTCGACCAGCGAGAGCTGCGGGCTCATGCTGCCGGAGGTGCTCGAGTTGCCGAAGGACGACGTGGCGTTGGTGCCGCTGTATGACGTGGTGCCGTGGTCGTTACCGATGGCGAGGGCCTGGGGAGCCGCCGCACCGGCGATACCGGCGACGGAGGCGGCGACGGCCGCGGTTGCCCACAGCTTCTTCATGTTGGTTCCCTTTCGAAAGGCGGACTCCGGGGAGGAGCTGCGTGACCGTCAACGGGCCGAACCGAGCCGTGGTTGCGGCGTTTGCCCCGTTCGGAGCAGCGTGATCCGATGAATGCATGAACGCCCCGGAGGATCGTTTCCCCGGACGGCACGACGGCGGGCCACCGGGAGCACCGGTGACCCGCCGTCGTGGGGAGGGCCGCTCAGCTGCCGTTGGCGCCGTTGCCCGCGAGGACGGAGATGTCGTCCAGGATGTGCGACAGGGCCTCGTCGCCCTTGGCCTGCGTGGAGTTCTCCGTGCACTGCTGGTTCTGCGGCGAGGACAGGATCGGGATGTCCTCCACTCCGATGTTGGCCACGCCGATCAGCGACTGGAGGTCCGCCTTCGCCGGCAGGCCGATGCAGGGCTTGTTGAAGGAGCCCTGGATGAGCGCCATCTGCGGGCTCATGTTGCCGTAGGTGGCCGAGTTGCCGTACGTCTGCGTGGCGTTGGTGCCGCTGTACGACGTGGTGCCCGTGTCGTTGCCGATGGCCAGCGCCGGCGATGCGGCGGCGGCGGAGGCGCCGACGATGGAGGCGGCGACCCCGGCTACGGCCAGAACCTTCTTGATCACGTGATCTTTCCCTTCTGAAGACACCCCGTCACCGGAGCGACCTGGTTCAACGGCCCGCCGGTCCCGAGGGTTGCACCGGTTCACTCCTTCGGCCCACACGGGGCGTCCGCCGCACCGGCGGGCGCCTTTCGGGGAATTCCACCGGTTCCGTCGTTCTTCCGCCGCCGGACGATCCGATCGGGTGACGCCCCGCAACCAAATGGCGTCGGCTCGGTTGATGCGAGGGCAGGAACGTGCGTCCTTGCGAGGAGCCAGGAAAGGAAAGCGAAATGCTGAAGAAGGCAATGGCCGCGGCGGCGGTCGCCGCGTCCTTCATCGGTGTGTCGGCGGCGGCGGCCCCCCAGGCGCTTGCCATCGGCAACGACACCGGCACCACGTCGTACAGCGGCACCGGGGCCCACGAGAGCTTCGGCAACGCCACGACCCACGGCAATCTGAGCCCGCAGGCCACCCTGGTCGGCGGCTCGCTCAACGAGCTGTGCGTCGGCGTGCCGGCGAAGGCGGACGTCCAGTCGGTCCTCGCCGCCATCAACGTCGGCGTCCAGGACATTCCCGTGCTGTCGTCGCCGCAGAACCAGCAGTGCGCCGAGAACTCCACGGAGGCCAAGGACGACGAGCCGCTCTCGCACATCCTGGACGACATCTCCGTCCTCGCGGGCAACGGCGCGACCGACAGCTGATCCGGCCGTATCCGAATTCCGTCCGGGTGTCGCGCGGATCTCTTCCGCGCCGCCACCCGGACGGTTTTCGTCGTCCTCCTCGAAGAAGCGGCTGATCCGCTGTCCGCCAAGGTGTCAATTCCTTGAGGGCGTTCGAGTGAATTAGGGGGCGGCGCGCGTTCCAGGGTTTCTCCGGCTGTCTATCCCTCGTTTTAGAACCTGCCGGTCATGGTGCGAGCCGTTCCAGCTGTGCTCGCTCGGTTTCGACCGCAAAAGGGGCATGACCGCAGAGAAGGGAAAACTCATGAAGAAGAGCGCTGCTGTCGTCGCCGGCGCCATCCTGGCGCTGGGCGCGGCCGCCCCCGCCTTCGCCGACTCCGGTGCCGGTGGCGTCGCCGCCGGCTCCCCGGGTGTGCTCTCGGGCAACGTGGTCCAGGTCCCGATCCACGTGCCGATCAACCTGTGCGGCAACAGCATCGACATCATCGCCCTGCTGAACCCCGCCTTCGGCAACACCTGCGTCAACGACTGACGTTCAGCCCCCACCAGCCCACCCGGCTGCGTTCCGGCCGGCCTCGGACCGTCGATCCCTCGATCCCGCGTCCCGGGGCCGGCCTTCGCCTTCCCACATCTTCGAGCAGGAAGACTACGAGATTGCGACAGACCCTCAGCAAGGGCATGGTCGTGGCCGCCGCGGCCGCGACCGGCGTGCTGTCGTTGTACGGCAGCGCGGCGCTCGCCGACTCCCGCGGGCAGAGCGTCGCCCAGGGCTCGCCGGGCGTGCTGTCCGGCAACAGCGTCCAGGTCCCGGTGCACGTCCCGGTGAACGTCTGCGGCAACTCCGTGGACGTGGCCGCGGCGCTGAACCCCGCGTTCGGCAACTTCTGCGCCAACGTCGGCGGTCACAAGGGACATTCGACCGCTCCCACCGGTTACGGCGACGACGACACCGGTGGCTACGGCAGCTCCGAGACCACCGCGCCGTCGTCGTACGGGCACGACACGACCCCGCCGTCGTACGGGAGTTCCGAGACCACCGCGCCGTCGTCGTACGGCAAGGAGACGACTCCGCCGCCGTCGTACGGGCACGAGACGACTCCGCCGCCGTCGTACGGCAACGAGACGACTCCGCCGCCGTCGTACGGCAACGAGACGACTCCGCCGCCCTCGTACGGCAACGAGACGACTCCGCCGCCCTCGTACGGCAACGAGACGACTCCGCCGCCCTCGTACGGCAACGAGACCACCCCGC
>NZ_VOGW01000010.1 GCF_007896895.1 Streptomyces misionensis
TCGCCCGTTCCCCCGAGGCGATCGTCGGTGCCCTGGTCCTGGTGCTGCTGCCGCTGCCGTCCGGGCTGCGGGCCCGGGTGGAGGACGCTGTGGTCGCCCGCTCCGCCCGCGGCCGGCGCGCCGGCGCGCGGCTCCCCCAAGCGGCCCTGCCCCTCGCCCGCACCGCCCACCCGGCCCCGGGCACGGAACCGACCTCCCCCGGCACGACCTCCTGGCGCCCCCACCCCTTCCACGCACCGCACAGCTGGCAGCGGGCGTAGCGGCCCGACGGCACCCGTGTCCGCGCCGGTCGCCGCGCGGGTCCCACGGCGGCCGGCGCGGCCGGGGTGCGTGTCCCGGGCGACCTCAGGACACGGGCCGGGCCCCGCGGGGCGTGCCGGGTGGCGTCGTTCGGCCGGGTCCTCAGCCCTGGAGCAGGATGACGTCCCGTTCGGCCGTCGCGTGGAAGAGCGGCAGGGGGATCAGGCCCTGGGCGCGCAGTTCCATCAGTGTGGCCTTGACGTGGGCGCCGCCGGGCACGAGGTTCTCGCTCGTCACCCGGCCGGAGTTGGCCCAGCCGTGGGTGAGGCCGTCGCAGCGGGCGATGCCGCCGCCGATGCCGTGGCCGACCCGCGGGTCGCGCTGACCGACCGAGGACGTGGTGAAGACCGGGCCGGTGGCGCCGGTGCAGCGGTAGGTGCCGGTCAGCGTGAGAGTCCCGTCCGGGGCGAGCCGGCCCGTGGAGTCGACGGTGACGAACTCGCCGGGGCCGGCGCCGGCCGGGCCGACCGCGGTGACCAGCAGGGCCGCGGTGCCCAGAACCGCGGCGAGGGCGGAGCGTGCACGCATTGATACCTCCAGGTTTGTACCGTTTTGGAGGTCTCCACTGGTACCGGGCGCCCGCACCGCCGAGCGTGACCGTCACCCCAACGGTGGCGCGTCACCGGCCCTGGCTACGGGAGGGCGGCGAAGGCCACCGGCTACGGGAGGGCGGCGAAGGCCCCGGCTACGGGAGGACGGCGAACCCGTCCAGCTCCACCAGCGCCTGCTCGTCCCACAGCCGCACCACCCCGACCACGGCCATCGCGGGATAGTCCCGGCCCGCCACCGCCCGCCACAGGCGCCCCAGCTCCCGGGCCTGTGCGCGGTACGCGGCGACGTCCGTGGCGTAGACGGTGACCCGCGCGAGGTCGGCGGGGGTGCCCCCGGCCGCGCGCAGGGCGGTGAGCAGATTGCCGAGGGCCCGTTCGAACTGCTCGGCCAGCGTGCCCCCGGCGATCTTCCCCTCGGCGTCGAGCGCGGTCTGCCCCGCGAGGAACACCACCCGGGACCCGGTCGCGACGACGGCGTGCGAGAACCCCGTCGGCGGGGACAGCTCCGCCGGGTTGACGCGCTCCACCGAGCCGGCCCGCTCGTCCGTCACCGTTCCTCCCGGTCGCTCTCGGCGTACAACTCCTTGGCGATGATGCTCCGTTGGACCTCGCTCGCGCCTTCGTAGATACGCGGCGCCCGCACCTCGCGGTAGAGGTGTTCGAGTAGATGGCCGTGGCACAGCGCGCGGGCGCCGTGCAACTGGACCGCGGTGTCGACGACGTACTGCGCCGTCTCGGTGGCGAGCAGCTTGGCCATCGCGGACCGCCGGGGCACATCGGCCGCCCCCGCGTCGTAGGCGGTCGCCGCCGCGTACACCATCAGCCGGGCCGCCTCGGTGCGCAGCGCCATCTCCGCCACCTGGTGGGACACCGCCTGGAGGTCCATCAACCTGCCTGTGAACGCCTCCCGTCGCCGGGTGTGCTCGACGGTCGCGTCCAGCGCCGCCTGCGCCATCCCGACCGCGAACGCCCCGACGCTGGGCCGGAAGAGATTGAGGGTGCCCATGGCGACGGCGAACCCCCGGCCGACCTCCCCGAGGACGTCGCCGGCACCGACCGGCACGCCGTCGAAACGGAGCGCGCCGATGGGGTGCGGGGAGATCATCTCCAGCGCCCGGCCGGTGAGTCCGGGCCGGTCCGCGGGGACGAGGAACGCCGTGACCCCCCGGGCGCCGGCCCGGGGGCCGGTGCGGGCGAAGACGGTGTAGAAGTCGGCCTCGGGCGCGTTGGAGATCCAGCACTTCTCCCCCGTGAGCCGCCACCCGCCCGCACCGTCCGGCTCGGCCGCGAGGGCGAGGGCCGCCGCGTCCGAACCGGCCCCCGGCTCGCTCAGCGCGAACGCCGCGACCGCACCGCCGTCGGCGACCCGGGGCAGCCACCGCTCGCGCTGGGCGGCACTGCCGTACGCGTGCACCGGATGGGCCCCGAGGCCCTGGAGGGCGAGCGCGGTCTCGGCCTCGGTGCAGCCCTGCGCCAGGGACTCCCGCATCAGGCACAGATCGAGCGCCCCGGACGTGAACAGCCGCTCCAGCAGGCCGAGTTCGCCCAGCTCGGCGAGGAGCGGCCGGTTGACGCGGCCGGGGGCGGCCTTGTCGGCGAGCGGGCGCAGCCGTTCGGCGGCCAGGGCGCGCAGCTCCGCGCACCAGGCGAGCCGCCGCGGGTCGAGCGAGAATGCGGGCACCGCCGGTCCTCCCTCCGGGACGGACCACGGCGACCGTCCCCACCCCTCGACGTTATCGCGCACAGTTGACTGCCGTCATCAACACGATACGCTCCAACGACGAGCCCGCCAGGAATGCCCGTCCGGACGTCCGTCACGGCAAGGGGGCGAACCGCCCATGCATCTCTCGGCCCACGTGGACACCTTCGCGCGCGACCATCTGCCGCCCCCGCAGGAGTGGCCCGAGCTGCGCTTCGACCTCCCGGAACTGCGTTACCCCGCCCGGCTGAACTGCGCGGCCGAACTCCTGGCCGGCCCGGACGCGTCCCGCCCGGCCTTCCGCACCCCGGACGGCCCGGCCTGGACGTACGGCGAGCTGCGCGCCCGCGTCGACCGGATCGCCCACGTCCTCACCGGCGAGCTGGGCGTGGTCCCCGGCAACCGGGTCCTGCTGCGCGGCCCCACCACGCCCTGGCTCGCGGCCTGCTGGCTGGCGGTGCTGAAGGCGGGCGCCGTCGCGGTCACCGTGCTGGCCCAGCAGCGCCCGCACGAGCTGGCCACCATCTGCGAGATCGCCCAGGTGGGCCACGCCCTGTGCGACGCCCGCTCGGTGGCCGACCTGGCGAGGGCGGCGATCCCCGGGCTGCGCGTCACCACGTACGGCGCCGACACCCCCGACGACCTCCTGCGCCGCCCCGCGCCCGGCACCCCGTACCCGGCCGTCGACACCGCCTCCGACGACGTCGCCCTGATCGCCTTCACCTCGGGCACCACCGGCCGGCCGAAGGGGTGCATGCACTTCCACCGGGATGTGCTCGCCATCGCCGACACCTTCTCCCGGCACATCCTGCGCCCCCGCGCCGACGACGTGTTCGCGGGCAGCCCCCCGCTCGGCTTCACCTTCGGCCTCGGCGGCCTGGTCGTCTTCCCGCTGCGGGCCGGCGCGAGCGCGCTCCTGATGGAGCAGTCCGGGCCCCGCCGGCTCCTGCCCGCGATAGCCGAACACCGGGTCTCGGTCCTGTTCACCGCCCCGACCGCCTACCGCGCCATGCTGGACGAGCTGGACGGGTACGACGTCTCGTCGCTGCGGCGCTGTGTGTCGGCCGGCGAGAACCTGCCCGCGGCCACCTGGCGGGCCTGGCACGAGCGCACGGGGGTGCGCGTCATCAACGGCATCGGCGCGACCGAGCTGCTGCACATCTTCCTCTCCGCCGCGGACGAGCGGATCAGACCGGGCACCACGGGGCTGCCGGTGCCGGGCTGGCAGGCCCGGGTGCAGGGCCCGGACGGCACCGAGCTGCCCGCCGGCGAACCCGGGCTGCTGGCGGTGCGCGGCCCCATCGGCTGCCGCTACCTCGCCGACCCGCGCCAGCGCGACTACGTGCGCGACGGCTGGAACATCACCGGCGACACCTACGTCCGGGAGCCCGACGGCTACTTCCGCTATGTGGCCCGCGCCGACGACATGATCATCTCGGCCGGTTACAACATCGCGGGCCCGGAGGTGGAGGACGCCCTGCTGCGTCATCCGGACGTGCTGGAGACCGCGGTGGTCGGCCGTCCCGACGAGGCCCGCGGCCAGGTGGTGGTCGCCTACATCGTGCTGCGCGACGGCGCCCGCCGCGATCCGGAGCCGCTGCGGGCGTTCCTCACCTTGGAGCTGGCGCCGTACAAGTGCCCCCGCGAGTTCGTCTTCCTGGACGCCCTGCCCCGCACGGCCACCGGCAAGTTGCAGCGGTTCCGTCTGCGCAACCCTGGTGACCAGCAGTGATACCGACGACCTAAAATGATCAACGTGTCCGACCAGCGCGCACCCAGGTCCCTCATCGTCACGCTCTACGGCGCGTACGGCCGGTTCATGCCCGGCCCGGTGCCCGTCGCCGAGCTGATCCGGCTGCTGGCCGCGGTCGGCGTGGACGCGCCCTCGGTCCGCTCCTCGGTGTCCCGGCTCAAACGGCGCGGCCTGCTGCTGCCGGCCCGCACCCGGACCGGCGCGGCGGGCTACGAACTCTCGCCCGAGGCGCGGCAGTTGATGGAGGACGGCGACCGCCGCATCTACGCCGCCGCGCCGCCGGAGGACGCGGGCTGGGTACTCGCGGTCTTCTCGGTGCCCGAGACGGAACGGCAGAAGCGCCACGTCCTGCGCTCCCGCCTGTCCGCGCTCGGCTTCGGCACGGCGGCGCCGGGCGTGTGGATCGCCCCCGCGCGGCTGCACGAGGAGACCGAACACACCCTGCGCCGCCTCCACTTGGACCCGTACGTCGACTTCTTCCGCGGTGCGCACCTGGGCTTCGCGCCCACGGCCGAGGCGGTGGCGCGCTGGTGGGACCTGCCCGCGATCGCCCGGGAGCACGAACGTTTCCTGGACGCCCACGCGCCGGTCCTGCGCGCCTGGCAGGAGCGCCCGGACACCCCGCCCGAGGACGCCTACCGCGACTACCTCCTCGCCCTGGACTCCTGGCGCCACCTCCCCTACACCGATCCCGGCCTGCCCGCCCACCTCCTGCCGCCGTCCTGGCCGGGCCTGCGCTCGGCCGAGGTCTTCAGGGCCCTGCACGACCGACTCCGGGACGCGGGCGCGCGGTTCGCCCTCCCGGACGCGTGAGGCAGCCCCGTCGCGCGGGCCCGGGTCACAGCGCGGGCGGGGTGTCGCCCTTCTCGTGCACGGCCAGGTCGGTGCCGGACGCCCCGACGGCGCCGATCGCATCGAGCACGTCAGCGTGAGCACGGTGCCCGAGGCGACGAGTTGGACGTGCAGGTGGTCCGTCGTACGGGGGCCAAGTACTGCTGCGGCATGATCTATGAGGACGGCGAGTCCACCTGTCTCAGCTGCGGGGATCCGCTGTAGCCCTGCCCCGCTCGGGCGGCGGCCGCTCAGGCGCGGCGACTGGTCGCGGAGATGTCCTGGCGCGCCTCGCCGGACCACAACGGTGAAACAGTGACAGGTCCGCCGCGTCCGCTCGCTGTCGCGATGGTCCCGTGCCCGATCTGGAGGGCGTCGAAGCAGAGACCCGCCCGAAACCGGGATTTGCGGTGCGAGCGCCGAGGAAGAGTCCATCTGACCGGCCACCACTTCGGGATGAGGTTTCAGATGGATGATCCAGAACCCCCCGCCACAGACGAGGGGCTCGTCCCCCACATCCGCACGTCAGTCCTGTTGGCGAGCCTCCTGGCCACTGCCGCCGGGCTGCTCCTCTACGCACTCGACATCCCCGGCGACGACATCTATCTCTTCGTCGCCGGCCTCAGCGGCGGTGCGTCCGTGGCCGAGGCGGCCGAGGCGCTCGAGCGTCGCGACGCAGCCCGGGAACACAATGAGGTGCTCCGCAGAAACCAGGAGTTGCAGGACCGGGTGAGCGCGCTCAACAAACAGATCCGCACCATGCGCGAACCCGCATTGCGGGCCGCGGCTGCTATCGGATCCGCGTTCGTCATGCGCAACACCAACCCGGATTCCGAAGATGCCGTCTTCCTGGGCGTCTCCGACGAACTGCGCGCCGCCCACGACGTGAACGACACATACGGCATCTGCCGGGCCATGAAGACCCGCTGGGGAACGCACGCAAGCGAGTCCTTCATGCTGGGACGGCAGCTCACCGGTGGCCTGGGCGACCCGACGCTCCTCGCACAGGAAGAGACGCGCTCCCTGATCCGCGACCGGCTCGGCCTCCGCACCGATGACACAGCACTTGTCGCGGCGGTGGATCTGGCCTTGCAGGCCCAGGTGGAACCGGGGGCACTCATGCGGTACGCGGGTCAGGTTCTGCGGTACATCACGATGGACAGTACGTCGGTCAAGGCGAAGCAACTGCGTGCGCGGCTGGTGCGCGGCCACGAAGGCCTCGAAGAGGACGGGCCGACCACGGGAGACGATTCCGATTCCGACTTCCGCCGACAGCTGGCCATCCTTGTGGCCGCCGGAGTTCATGAGAATGATCCGGACGTTCGGCTCTTCCTCGGCGTGCTCTCCCAAGACACGGAGATGGTCGCCGAGGCGATGGCGAGCGGGGCCAACCCGAACGTCCCTGACATCGAGATCCTCCGCCGGCACCGCAGCGTGCTCGATGCGGCTGAGTGAAAGGAGGCATCGACCTGCCTGACGTGCGACACCCTCGCTGGCCAGGCCGCGTCGAAGGCCGGCCGGCGAGGCTGCCGACGAGGAACGTTCGGCCGTCAACAGACAGGCCCTGTCCGACCTTTGCCTACGCCGAGCCGACCGGCCTGTGCGTCGTCCACGAACCGGGAACCCCCTGCCTGAAAGGCGAGTTCGACGGAGCCTTCCTGCGCTGCGCGGCACGGGGCGTGTGGTTCGCGCTCCTCCCCCTCGCACGGTTCGCCTTCGCCCGCCGGTATCGCCTGCGCGGTGAGGCCCGGGGCGTCGTCCCCCGGCGCGGCAGGTGGGTCCGCGTGATCGTCGCGGCCACCACTGTGATCACGACAGCTCTGGTGGTGTCCTCCGATCGCTGGAAGACGTCGCACGTGCATTGATCGGCACGACCTCCCGACGGGAGAACAACGAACCGCCGGTCGCCTGACCCCCTGCCTTTGCGAGGTGTTGGCCGACGTCATGGCCTCGCCCGGCCCGGTCGGCTGCGCGGTCCCGTCGCCCGGCCCGGACGCGTGGACCAGCCCAGGCTGACGGCGGCCGGCCCCCGGGTCAGCCGCCGCGACCCCGTACAGCCCCACCCTCCCCCGGCGGGTTGGGGCGTACCCGGCATGAACCCCCCGCTCTCGGTAGCATCCCACGGCCAGGCAACACGCAAGAACCGTGCCCCGACA
>NZ_VOGW01000110.1:0-1079 GCF_007896895.1 Streptomyces misionensis
GGTGGGGAGACCACGCCGCCCCCGTACGGCGGCGGTGAGAGCCCCCACCCGGGCACGCCCTCGCTGCCGCACACCGGTGGCAACGCCCGCGCCATGATCGCGACCTCGGCGGCCAGCGCCGCGCTGATCGTGGCCGGTGCGGTGCTCTACCGCCGCGGCCGGAGCACCGCCCGCCGGTGACGTCCAGGAGGACCCCCGCACACGCCCGTGCGGGGGTCCTCGCGCGCGTGCCGGGCCGTCGGTCGAGCGAGGATCACCCCTTTGGCGGCACAACCCGCGAGGGCGGGGCGCGTTGACACAACGCCGGGTATCCGCCCGGATGTTTGTGTCGATCCCAAGGAGCACCTTTCCATGTCGCGTATCGCGAAGGGTCTGGTCCTGACCTCTGCCGCCGTCGCGGCCGTCGCCGGCACCGCCGGTGTCGCCGCCGCCGACGCGGGCGCGGGCGGCGTCGCCGCCAACTCGCCGGGCGTCGTGTCGGGCAATGTCATCCAGGTCCCGATCCACCTGCCGATCAACCTCTGCGGCAACAGCATCGACGTCATCGGCGTGCTGAACCCGGCGTTCGGCAACACCTGCGTCAACGGCTGACGCCCGCCGCGGACCCTCGACCGGCCGTCCACCCCCGCATCCGTCGCGGGGTGGGCGGCCGGTTCGCCGTGTCCGGGGGAACACGGCCCGGCACGTCCGTTACGGCGGACGGGGCAGCGGGCGGCCCGGACGGGGCAGGAGGCGTAGCGAGCGGTTGCGGGGCACGGGCGGCGAACCGACGGTGGCTTCGTATCCGATCCCCTCCGAAAGGAACCCTCATGCGCGCTCTGCCCGCGCGGCGCCTCGCCTCCACCGCCGTCGGCGCCGCCGTCCTGGCCGCCGTCACCGGCCCGGTCGCCGTCGCCGTCTCCGCCGACTCGACGCGAGACCGCGCCGACGCCGGGGCCTTCCAGACCTCGCTGCCCGGCGCCGCGAAACTGCTCGCCCAGGTCAGGGCCCTGGACCGCAGCGGCTCCGTGCCCAAGCAGGTCGTCACCCTGCTCGACCGGTCGCTGACCGAGGGCAGACTGCCGGCGGCGGAGGCCGGG
>NZ_VOGW01000110.1:1408-7499 GCF_007896895.1 Streptomyces misionensis
GGCTGGCCAAGGGACACCTCCGGACGAGGCCGTACGTGGGATCCGTGAGCACAGTAGGCCGATACGATCTCCATCCCGCGTCACGGCCCCGGCGGCGCGCACCGCTGTCCCCCGTTCGCGGTAACGTGAGCGTCCTATGAACGCCAAGCCCGACGTGCGGTTCCCCGCTGTATCCGTGATCATGCCCGTCCTCAACGAGGAACGGCATCTGCGCGGGGCCGTCCAAGCGATCCTCGCGCAGGAGTACGGCGGCGAGATGGAGGTCGTGATCGCCCTCGGTCCGTCCACGGACTGCACGGACGAGATCGCCGCCGCGCTGGTCGCCGAAGACCCACGCGTGCACACCGTCCCCAACCCGACCGGCCGCACGCCCGCCGCGCTGAACGCGGCGATCAAGGCCTCCCGGCACCCGATCGTGGTCCGCGTCGACGGCCACGGCATGCTCTCGCCGAACTACATCGCCACCGCCGTGCGGCTCCTGGAGGAGACCGGCGCGCAGAACGTCGGCGGCATCATGCACGCCGAAGGCGAGAACGACTGGGAGCACGCGGTCGCCGCCGCGATGACCTCGAAGATCGGCGTGGGCAACGCGGCGTTCCACACGGGCGGTCAGGCGGGCCCCGCCGAGACCGTCTACCTCGGGGTCTTCCGGCGCGAGGCGCTGGAGCAACAGGGCGGCTACAACGAGGAGTTCATCCGTGCCCAGGACTGGGAGCTGAACTTCCGCATCCGCGAGGCGGGCGGCCTGATCTGGTTCTCACCGGAGCTGAAGGTCTCCTACCGGCCCCGCCCCTCGGTGCGGGCCCTCGCCAAGCAGTACAAGGACTACGGTCGCTGGCGCCATGTCGTCGCCCGCTACCACTCCGGCTCCATCAACCTGCGCTACCTCGCCCCGCCGACCGCGGTGTGCGCGATCGCCGCGGGACTCGTGGTGGGCGTGGCCGTCACCCCCTGGGCCCTGGTGATCCCCGGCGGCTACCTGGCCGCGATCGCCGCGGGCTCCGTCCCCGCCGGCAAGGGCCTGCCGGCCAAGGCCCGCCTCCAGATCCCCGTGGCCCTCGCCACCATGCACATGTCCTGGGGCTGGGGCTTCCTGACCAGCCCGAAGTCGCTGGCGAAGCGGGTCATCGCCTCGCGCCGGCCGGCGGTGCGCGGCGCCTGACGGTCCGCCGGGGCCCCTTCCCGCGAAGGGGCCCCGGCGCCCTCACCACTGATAGGGCTTGTAAACGTCCATGCAGTCGGTGTCCGCGCCGTTGATGGCGTCGGCGTTGGACGGGATGTCGCCGGCCTTCGGTTTGGACTGCTTGGGGAAGACGGTGCCGCTGCGCCAGTCGGCGCCGACCACGACCGTGACCCCGGAGACCCCGGTGGACTTGCGCACTGCGCTCGCCGGGATGCTCAGCGCCTTCGCCACGCCCTGCGCGTCGCCCTCCAGGTCCGCGCTCGGGTACTCCACGACCGTCTTGTCCTCGGACAGCGAGCCCGAGGTGTCCGCCGCCGCCCTGCCGAAGCCCTGCGCCACGAGCGCCTGCGCGACGGTCCTGGCCCGCCCCGGTGCCGCGGCCTGCGCGGAGGAGCCGGTGGCGTTCTGCACCAGCACCCCGAGCCGGGACGGGTCGGTGGACGGCGTCAGCGTCGGCCCGGGCTTGTCCGCGACCGGCTTCGAGGACCCCTTGCCGCCGTTCTTGTCGAGCGGGACGTCGTCGCGCAGCATCTCGAACAGCCGGTCCGCGTCCGTCTGGTTGGGCACGACGTGGTTGTCGGGGTCCCGCGGGTCCGGGAGGTTGGGCATCGTCACGCTCGTGATGCGGTTCGTCGGCACCGACTTCATCTCCATGGCGAGGTCGTACAGCTTCTTGACCGTGCCGATCTCCTCGGAGACCTTGAGGGACTTGACGGCCGAGTCGGCCAGGTCCATCAGGCGCCCGCTGTCGGTGAAGACGTTCTCCGACTTGAGCGTGCGGATCATGGAGTTCAGGTACATGTGCTGGGCGCGCGCCCGCATCAGGTCGCTGCCCCAGGCGTGCCGGGTGCGCAGCCACTGGAGCGCCTGAACGCCCTTGACCTTGTGCGTCCCGGCCGTCAGCTTCAGTCCGGAGCCGCCGCGCTGGGCCGCGGTCGGGCGGTCCCAGACGTTCTGCTTCACACAGACGTCGACACCGCCGATGGCGTCTGCCATCTTCACCACGCCCGCGAAGTCGATCGTCATCCAGTGGTCGATGTAGACCCCGGTGAGGTTCTCCCAGGTGGCCAGCGTGCAGCCGGCGCCGCCCCGGCCCAGGGTGGTGTTGATGATGTCGTTCGTCGGGGGATAGACCTTGCCGGTGTCGGGGTCCGTGCACTTGGGGATGGCGACCCGGGTGTCGCGGGGGATGCTCACCATCGCCGCGCTCTTGCGGTCGGCGGATATGTGGATGAGCATCTGCACGTCCGCGAGCGGCGGGTCCCCGACGCTGCTCCTGCTGCCGCCCAGCTTCAGGTTCTCGGCGGAGTTACGGCTATCCGATCCGAGCAGCAGGATGTTCAGCGGGGTCTGTCCGGCGGCGTTCGGGGCGGTCTTGCGCGCCTTGGCGTCACCGCTGCTGCGCTCGCCCTTGCGTATGCTGCCGTTCAGGTGCTGGTAGTAGAGGTAACCCGCGCCCGCCGTCCCGAGTATGACCACCGCCAGCACCGTCGCCGACCAGCGCAGCGCGCGCCGTCCCCGGCGTGGCCGGTCCTCTCCGGGACCCCCCGCGCGCCGCCCGCCCCCGTGCCGTCCGGCACTGTCCGACGGGCTCGCCGTCCGCGGTGTGAGCGCCATCGTGTCGTCCACTTCGGCAGCGTCACCCCGCACTTCGCTCTGCGCCAATCTCCCTGCCCTCCCCGCCCCTTGCGCCATGCGACGGGCCCGTCCCGCGTCGGATTGTTAGACGCACGACGGGCCCGCAGGGTTACCTATGAGGCGCACTTAACCTCGTCGGCCGTTGACTTGTCGACCTTCGGCGCCTTCTGCGAGGCGGTCAGCGGCACGCCCGCGCCCTTGAAGTCCTTGCTCAGGGTCAGGGTCATCGCGGGCAGGCCCTGGGAGTTGACGACGCTCTTGCCCGGCTTGAGCGCCGAACCCGGCAGCCCCATCAGCGCGGCCAACTCCCTGGCCTGGTCGGCCTGTTCGGGGGCGTACTCAAGTGTGGTCCTCGTCAGCTGCGCCGGAGCGTCGCCCGCGTTCTCCGACTTCAGCACGCCCTCGGTGTTCTGCAGCCAGGTGAGGACCGCCTGCGCGCTGCCGGTCGCGGCACCGCCGTTGAGGATGCGCACCCGTACGTCACCGGGCGCGGACCTGCTGCCCTTGAGCCGGGCGTTCTGGGCGTCCTTGGCGGCCTTCTGCTTGCGCTTCACGTCGGTGAACGAGACGTCGTTCTGTATCGCCTGGAAGACCGGGGGGGCCGCCGACTGGTTGAGGACGACGGTCACGGGGACCTTCTCGGCGGGGTTGTCCACCACCGGCACCGTGGTGAAGGTGACGTTCTTCGGCGGCACCTTCTTCAGCTCCAGCGCCATGTCCTTCAGCGTGCTGATGTTGTCGATCCCGGTGTCCACGGTGAGCGCCTTGGTGGCCGCGTCCGCGAGGGCCAGCAGCTTCGAGGGGCTGGTGAGCGTGTCGCTGGAGGACATCTTGCGCATCAGCGAGCCCAGGAACTGCTGCTGGACCTTGATGCGGTCCAGGTCGCCGTGGTTGCCGAAGCTGTGCCGGGTGCGCACGAAGGCGAGGGCCTGCTCGCCCTTGACCACCGACTTGCCCGCGGGCAGCTTGAGATGGGAGTCCTTGTCGTCCACGGGGTGGGCGACACAGACGTCGACGCCGCCCACGGCGCTCGACAGCGTCTTCACCGCGTTGAAGTCCGCCATCATGAAGTGGTCCACGTGTATGCCGGTGACCTCTTCCACCGTGCGCATGGTGCAGCCCGGGTCGCGGCCGTCCTGGCCGAGGCTGGTGTTGAAGCGCACGTTCTCCGCGCCGGGGACCACCTTGGTCGAGCCGTCGGGCTGCTTCGTCGGGCAGTCCGGGACGTTCACGATCAGGTCGCGCGGGATGCTCAGCGCGGTCGCGTTGCTGCGGTCCTTCGAGACGTGCAGCAGGATGTTGGTGTCCGCGTGCCCGACGCTGCCCTTGTCGCCGTAGCCCTCGTTGCCCTTGCCGGTCCGCCGGTCGGTGCCGATGATCAGCAGGTTGAAGGCCTCGTCCTTGCTGAAGCCCTTGGAGCCCGCGTCCCCGACGTCGGTCGAGCTGATGTTGCCCTCGAGGTGCTTGAGGTACATGTACCCGGTGGCGCCCGCGGCGACCAGCGCGAACGCGGTGCCGCCCGCGGTCCACGCCAGGACCTTCTTGACCTTCGACTTCTTCTTCGCCGGCCGCCGGCCGCGGCGCCCCGGCGCCGGCTCGGGCTCGGTGCCCCGGCGGCGGGAGGAGCGCGGCGGGGGGACGTCTCCGGCGCGCGCCTTGTCCCCGGCGCGCCCCTTCTCGGCGCGCCCCTTCTCCGCGGCGCGCGTTCCGCCCCGGGCGCGGGTTCCGCTCCCGGCGCGCGCGCCGCCCTCGCCGTGAGCGCCGTCCTCCGCCCCCACCTGGCTCATCTCACGGGTCTCGCCGGACACCATGTCGTTACGACGCCGCCGGCCACCGCCGTTCTCGGTGGACGGCCGCCGCGGACCGGGTACCGATTGCGTTCCGGAAGGGGGCAGTCGCAGTTCGTATTCGCCGGTGTTCGGATTGAGTACCCACTGGTCTGCGGGATCGATGTTGTCCGCCCGCCCACGGCCTTGCGCGTCCACGGTTGTCCGAATCCTCCGTCGGGGCCACGCGGCGCCTTCCCCCTCAAAGGCGCTCGGGTCTCGGTGAAACAGTGCACGACCCCAGGTCGGACCTCGTGGCCACGTGCACCGGATCGCTCACACTATCCGCCCAGTTCAGCGTCAAGCGACGCCGGTGACAAATTCGTCGTCCCTACAACTGGGCAATCCGCCTCATTTTCTGAACGGAAGTCCGTCTCCTTGGCGAATGCCTTACTCGCAGCCGTGCTCCGCGGCCGTGTTGCCGGTGAAGACGGGCGCCGGAGAGGGGTGGCCCTTTGTGCCTTTTTGCGCCCCCTGCCGGGGCTCCGGCGCGGCGTCTGCGACCGCCACCGGCCGGTCCGCGCGCAGCCGGGCGAACAGCTTCTCGGCGGCGGGCTCCGCGAGTTGGTCACGATCGGCGTCCTGGACGTACGGCTCCCTCGGCACCGTCAGGAACCGCACGTGTTCGGTGGGGATCTCGTGCAGCACGCGCACCAGCCGGTACAGGGCGACCGGGCTCGCCAGGCCGGGATCGGTGGTGAGGGACGCGGTCGCCGCGTTCAACACGGCATAGAGCCGCAGCGGGTTGAGCAGTACGTCGTTGCCGCGCACCCTGGTGACGAGGGCGCCGAGGAAGCGCTGCTGCCGCCGCATCCGCTCGGTGTCGCTGCCGTCGCCCACCGACTCCCGTGCCCGCACGTAGCCGAGGGCCTGCTCCCCGTCGAGGGTGACCCGGCCCGCGGGCAGCCGCAGTCGGGCCGCCTTGTCGTCGATGGGCTCCTTCAGACAGACCGGCACCCCGTCGACGGCGTCCACCAGGTCCTTGAACCCGCTGAAGTCCACGACCATGTGGTGGTCCACGCGGATGCCCGTCAGCTTCTCGACGGTACGGACGGTGCAGGCCGAACCGCCCAGCTCGAAGGCCTGGTTGAGCATCGTGAACACCGGCGCGCCGCGGCTGCCGTCGGTCCGAAGGCAGCCGGGAACGCGCACCATCAGGTCCCGGGGCAGGGACACGGCGGTGGCGCTGCGCCGGTCGGCGGCCAGGTGCAGCAGGATCGTGGTGTCCGACCGCCGGCTGCCCAGGTCCCGCCCGTAGCGGGCGTTGCCGCTCCCGGCCCGGGTGTCGGAGCCGATCAGCAGGATGTCGCGGGCGCCCGGCACCAGGTCCGGGGGCCGCTCGCCCGCGTGCCGGGCGAGTTCGGCGGCGGCCGCGTCGTCGGCCCGGATGTTGTCACTGAGCCTGGCGTAGACCGCCCACCCGGCCCCGGCGGCCGCCACGGCC
>NZ_VOGW01000111.1:0-22500 GCF_007896895.1 Streptomyces misionensis
CGCCCCCCGCGCCCCCCCCCCCCCCCCCCGGCCCCCCCCCCCCCCCCCCTCCGCCCCCCCCCCCCCCCCCCTCCCCCCGCCCCCCCCCCCCCTCCCCCCCGCCCCCCCGGCGCCCGCCTTCCGCCGCCCCACCCCGTGCGCCGCCCGGCGCGGCGTCCTCCTGGTCCGCGCCGCCCGCGCCGCCGCCGCTGCGGCGCGCCGCGCCGGCGCCGCCGCCGCGCGAGCCCCCGCCCGCTCGCGGACGCACCGGCCCCGGGTCCGGACGGCGTACGGGCGGAGTCGGTCACGGCGCGGGGTCCCCGGGGCGGTAGGAGCGGCGGTACTCCTACGACGATGGAGCGCGCGGGCCGGTCGGGCGCCCTGGGCTACGCCGAGCGGGGGAGCCCGCGTACCGCCGTCACCTTCTCGCTCTCGATCCGCCTGGCCAGGGCCTCCTCGTCCAGGCGGTCCAGATGGCGGCAGAGCACCACGGAACCGCCGCCGGCCAGCGGCGCGTACAGTCCCGCGCTCAGCCCCTCCCAGGTGTCGTACGCCAGCCCCGACAGCAGCCGCGAACCGGGGCCCGTCAGATCCAGCGCCGGGGCGTCGGCGACGGCCTTCTCCACGACCTCGGCCCCGCTGTACTCCGCACCGGCCACGATCAGCGCCGACTCCCCGGCGTACGGCGAGGCGAACCGGTCGCCCTGGCCCGGCACCTCCACGGCGTAGTCGAGGAACCCCTGCGGCGGTTCGGGGAACCGCCCGCCGAGCGGCCGCAGGGCCAGCGCGACCCGCTCGCCCCGGCACGCCCGCGCCGCCTCCAGCGTGTCGGGCCCGCTGACGACCACGTCGGCCGCCGCCGGGTTCCCGGCCACGTCCGCCACCGCGCCCACCGACGCGCACGCCAGCAGCCACACCGCCGTCTGCCAGTGCGCGGGCAGCAGCAGCGTGACCCGGTCACCGGGTTCCACGGAGAGGTCGCCCTGGAGGAGGTTGGCGGTCTTGGCCACCCAGTTGGCGAAGGTGGCGACGGACAGTTCGACGCGTTCGCCCGTGGCGTCGTCGTAGAAGGTCACCAGCGGGCGGCCGGGGTCCGCGGCGAGCGCGGCGGCCAGCAGGTCGGCGGGGGTGCGATCGGTGGCGTTCACGCGGCACAGCGTACGCGTGGGAGGGTGGGGGACGACCGGGCCCGGTACGGGTCGGGCGACCCGGTTCGACCGGCGGCGCGGCGATCGGTCCGGTCACCGGACGACGGTGCGACGATCGGCCCGGTCACCGGTTCTGGTGGAGGTCGCGGGGCAGGTTCTGGTGGGGGGCGCGCCGATCTCTCACCGATCTCACACCGATCTCACGGCGAACGGCGTGGTCGTCACGGCCTCCATCGCTACGGTCTGCATACACTGACCGGCCGATACGAGTAGAACGAGGCAGTTCGGCCGGTCCCGGCAGGAAGCAGAGACGACAGGTGACAGAAGCGATCCTCCTGGTCGGCGGCAAAGGCACCCGACTGCGTCCGCTGACGGTGCACACCCCCAAGCCCATGGTGCGGGCCGCGGGCGTGCCGTTCCTCACCCACCAGCTGGCACGGGCGAGAGCGGCGGGCGTCGAGCACATCGTCCTCGCCACCAGCTATCTGGCGGAGGTCTTCGAGCCGTACTTCGGCGACGGCTCGGCTCTGGGCCTGCACCTGGAGTACGTCACCGAGGAAGAGCCCCTGGGCACGGGCGGGGCGATCCGCAACGTGGCCTCGCGGCTGCACTCCGGGCCCGACGAGCCGGTGCTGATCTTCAACGGCGACATCCTGACCGGCCTGGACATCCCGGCCCTCGTCGACACCCACCGGTCGACGGGCGCGGACGTCTCGCTGCACCTGACCAAGGTGACCGACCCGCGCGCCTACGGCCTCGTGCCCACGGACGACACGGGCCGGGTGCTGGCCTTCCTGGAGAAGCCGCAGACGCCGGAGGAGATCGTCACCGACCAGATCAACGCGGGGGCGTACGTCTTCCGCCGCTCGGTCATCGACACGATCCCGGCGGGCCGCCCGGTGTCGGTGGAGCGCGAGACCTTCCCGCAGCTGCTCGCGGCCGGCGCCCACCTCCAGGGCATGGTCGACTCGACGTACTGGCTGGACCTCGGCACCCCGGCGGCGTTCGTGCGCGGCTCGGCCGACCTGGTGCTCGGCAAGGCGCCGTCCCCCGCGGTGCCGGGGCGGTGCGGGGACCGGCTGATCCTGCCGACGGCCCGGATCGCGCCGGACGCGAAGGTGACCGGCGGCACGGTGGTCGGCGAGGGCGCGTTCGTCGCGGAAGGCGCGCGGGTCTTCGGCTCCACGATCCTGCCCGGCGCCGTCATCGAGCCCGGCGCGGTCGTCACCGACTCCCTCATCGGCACCCGCGCCCGGATCGGCGAACGCTCCGTGCTCACCGGCACGGTGGTCGGCGACGGCGCCGTCGTCGGCCCGGACAACGAGCTGCTCGACGGCGCGCGGGTGTGGTGCGACGCGCTGATCCCGGCGGGTGCGGTCCGCTTCTCGTCGGACCAGTAGGGCCGCCGCCCGCCGCGGCCGGACGTGCCGCCGGGGGAGGCGGGCGCCGGGGCCCCCGCAGGGGCCCGGCCGCGGCTCAGAGCAAGCCGATGTCCACCCGCGGCATCTTCGGGACCCGCCGCGCCGGCGCGACACCGCTCAGCAGGATCAGCCGGGCCGCCCGGTGCCGCTGCCCGGCATACGGCTCCAGCAGGCGCAGCATCACGGAGTCGTCCGCGTCCCGGTCACCCGCGAGGGCGAAACCGACGATGCGCGGCAGGTGCAGATCCCCGACCGTCACGGCGTCCGCCGCCCCATGGCTGCGCTGCACCACCTCGGCGGACGTCCAGGGCCCCACCCCGGGCACGACCTCCAGCCGTGCCCGAGCCTCGGCCGCCGGCATCCTCACCGACTGTTCGAGCCGTGCGGCGACCCGTACGGCGCGCAGGACGGTGGACGCCCGCTTGTCGTCGACGCCGGCCCGGTGCCACTCCCAGGAGGGGATCAGCGCCCAGGTCCGCGGCGCGGGCATCACCGACATCGGCCGCTCGCCGGTCCCCGCGGGTCCCGGCGCCGGCTCCCCGAACCGCCGTACGAGCAGCCGCCACGCCCGGTACGCCTCGTCCGTCGTGACCTTCTGCTCCAGCACCGACGGGATCAGCGACTCCAGCACCAGCCCGGTCCGCGTCAGCCGCAGCCCCGGCCGACGGTGCCGCGCCAGCGCCACCACCCGGTGCCGGGGGACGAAAGCGTCGGGGTCGTCGGCCGCGCCGAGCAGGTCGGGCAGCCCGTCGAGCAGCCACTCGGCGCCGGGCCCCCAGGCCTCGCCGAGCACCTCGCCGCCGTGCGCCCGCACCCGCAGCGTGCCGGGGCCCGCAGGGGTGCGGGTGGCCCGCCACACGGACCCGTCCGCGGTGGCCCGGAACGTCGGGTCGGCGGGGCCGCGCCGCAGCGGCCCGAGCACCAGACCGAGGTCGAGCGGTCCCCCGGGCGTCCAGCGCCGCACCCGCGCGGGGGCCGTGGCCTGCCGCGGTATCCCGGCTGCGGGCAGGCCGGCATGGCCGCCGCGCACGCTCGTGCGCGCGGCTCGGGGAGCGAAGCGTCCTGCCACGGATCAGATCCTCGGAATACGGGTGCCGTCCTTCGAGACTAGGGCCTTTCTCCCGGCCCGGGCCGACCGGCGAGACCGGGCCGACCCGGCAGGTCCGGGGGCGGGCCCGGTCCCCGCCGTCGTTCAGCGCACCTCGATGAACGCCCCCGCGTCCCGCTCGCCGCGCGGCGCCGGCGGCTGGGCCGGGCGCCCGATCGCCACCGCGCCCATCGGCTCCCACTCCGGGGGCAGCCCCAGCGCCTCGCGGACCACGTCCCGGCAGAACATCGTGGACGACACCCAGGCCGAGCCCAGGCGCTCCCCGGCCAGCGCCACCAGGAAGTTCTGCACGCCCGCGCCCATGGCGACGACGAACATGTCCCGCTCGGCGCCGTCCCGCCGCGCGTCCCCGTAGTGGTGCGAGCCGTCCATGACGAGGCAGGGCACCGCCAGGTAGGGCGCGTCGCGCAGCACGTCGCCGCGCCGGACCCGCTTGGCGATGGACTCCTCGCTCCTGCCGTCCCGGCGCAGGTCCGCGATCCAGGCGTCCCGCATCGCGTCCAGCAGCCGGGTCCGGGACTCGGCCGACTCCAGCAGCACGAACCGCCAGGGCGTGGTGTGGTGCGGGGCGGGCGCGGTCACGGCCGCCGCCACCGCCCGCCGCACCGCACCGGGATCCACGGGGCCGTCGGTGAAGGCCCGCACGGTGCGCCTTTGGGTCACGGCCTCGCGGACGGCCTCGGAGGTGCCGAGCCGGAACATGTCGTCGGCCGCGTTGCGCACCAGCGCCCGCGCGCCGGTGTCGCAGTCCCGCTCCACCACCTGGGGCAGGCCGCGCACCACCGCGACCGGCCGGCCCCCGGCCTTGCCCTTGACCAGGTCGCCGGCGGCGGCCAGCTCGTCCGCCGTGGCCACCACGGTGGCGCTGAGCGGATTGCCGTACGCGTCCGTGCCACCGCGCAGGTCGTCCAGCACGCGCACCCCGGCGGCGCCGATCGCCACGTCCGTCAGCCCCGAGCGCCAGGGCCGCCCGAAGGTGTCGCTGACGACGACCCCGACCTCCACGCCGAGGGCGTCCCGCAGGCCGTCCCGGATGGCCCGGGCGGACGCGTCCGGGTCCTCGGGCAGCAACAGCACGGTCCCGGCGGGCGTGTTGGAGGCGTCGACCCCGGCGGCGGCCATGACCAGGCCCTGCCGGTTCTCCACGATCCGCAGGGTGCCCCGGCGGGCCACCACCCGGACCGTCTCCGCGTCGATCGCGGCCTCCCGGTCGCCGGCCTCCATGATCCGGCCCTCGGCCTTGGAGACGATCTTGGACGTGACGATCAAAACGTCGCCGTCGGCCAGGCCGGGCTCGGCGGCGGCGATCAGCTTGGCGAGGTTGTCGCCCTGCCGCACCTCGGGAAGGCCGGCCGGCGCCCAGACCCGGAACTCCGGGCGCTCCCCACTGTCCGTGCTCACGCGCCGCGCACCTCCTCGGCCAGGGCCAGCGCCTCCCGCGCCATCTGCGCGGCCGCCTCCACGTCGGTCATCATCAGCGGCACGGCCCGGCAGCGGATGCCGTCGGCCTCGACGCGCTCCACCACCGCGGCGTCCACGGTGTCGACCAGCCAGCCGTCCAGCAGGCCCGAGCCGTAGTGCTCGGCGACCGCCGCCGCGGTGGACTCCACGCCGACCGCCGCGAGCACCTTGTCGGCCATCCCGCGCACCGGCGCGTCACCGACGATGGGGGACAGGCCGACTACGGGTACCCCCGCGTCCGCGATGGCCTCCCTGATGCCGGGGATCGCGAGGATCGTGCCGATGGACACGATGGGGTTGGACGGCGGGAAGAGGATGACGTCCGCCCCGGCGATGGCCTCCAGGACGCCCGGGGCCGGCTTGGCCTGCTCGGCGCCGACCGGGACCACGGCCTCGGCGGGGACGGAGGCCCGCAGCCGCACCCAGTACTCCTGGAAATGGACCGCCTTGCGTTCGCCGTCGATGTCGACGGCCACATGGGTCTCCACGCGGTCGTCGGTCATCGGGATGAGCCGCACGCCGGGCTTCCACCGGTCGCACAGCGCCTCGGTCACCGCGCTCAGCGGATAACCGGCGCCGAGCATCTGGGTCCGTACGATGTGCGTGGCGAAGTCCCGGTCGCCGAGCCCGAACCACTCCGGGCCGACGCCGTAGGCCGCCAGTTCCTCCTTGAGATGGAAGGTCTCGTCGGACCGCCCCCAGCCCTGCTCCTCGTTGATGCCGCCGCCCAGCGTGTACATCACCGTGTCGAGGTCCGGGCAGACCTTCAGCCCGAAGAGGTGGATGTCGTCGCCGGTGTTGCCGATGACCGTGACGTCCGCGTCCGGCACGGCCCGCTTCAGACCGCGCAGGAAACGGGCACCGCCGATGCCGCCTGCCAGAACCACAATGCGCATGGGGACCAGTCTCGCAGGAGGGGCCGACAACGCGTCAGGCAGTCGCCGGACGCGCCTCGCAGAAGGGGGCCGCGGGCGCGGCCCCGGCCGCCCGGAGCCGGGACGGGGGGAGCATCGGCATCTCGGTCAGGCCCGGGTGGTAGATGTGCAGGCTGACCGCCGGTTCCAGCGTGTCGTTGACGACCTCGTGCACATAGCCCGGCGCGAACACCCGCTGCGCGCCGGGCGCGAGGGCGTGGCCGCCGCGCCGGGTGTGCTCGGTGAGGGTCCCGGCCAGGACCGTGAGCACACCGCAGGAGCGGCCGTGGTCGTGCCGCCCGCTGCCCTGCCCGGGCAGCCAGGACAGCAGCCACACCTCGTAACCGGGGCCGGTGCGCAGCCGGTGGTACCAGCGGGTGGTGGCGTCGTAGCGGACCAGGCCGGCCCACTGGGCGCGGTCGGCGGCGATGGCGCGGGCCAGCCCCGCGAACTCGGCGACGGTGGCCGGGTGCTCGCGCGGCGGCTGGAGCAGATGCGGGACTTCGAGCAGGTCGCCGGCGATCTGGAGGTCGTTGTCGCTGTTCATGGGTGCGCTGGTTCCTCGGCGGAGAGAAGGCGGAGAAAAGAGTGGGACCCGGGTGGGAGACGGGTGCGGCGGAGTACGGCGAAACTCGGCGAAGGGGGTACGGCCGAGCCGCGCGGCGCGGGGCGTCGGCGACAGCCGGAGCGGGGACCTGGTGAGGCGGGCTCAACAGCTGGAACAGCGACAACAGCTACAGCGCGCCCGGGCAGCACCGTGGGACCCGGCGGTGCGGGTCGAGGTGGATGCCGAGTGCGCGAGCATGCCCCCTAGGACAACGGTTCACACCTGTGCTGTCAACTCGATGACCGTCATGTGGGACACAATTCACCTCATCCGGGGCATCTGGCCGATGGGGGGTTTGCGCCCCGGGACTGCGGGACACATGGGGCACATCCGAGCGGGCGACGAGCCGTGTGCAACGCGATCGAACGCCAGGGCGTCTTTCTCCGTGCGGGGACCCCGGAGGTGCCGTGCGGAGCGCGGCGGCCTTCCGGGCCTCGGCCATGTGTCGGGGTTTATGGCGATTTGAACACTTTCCGCATGGCCTTGGTTCCGCAGAGTGAATAACGGGCTCAATAGCAGATCTCGGCTTGACTCGCCCGGAGCAGCACACTTGTAATTTCACTCGTGTCGTTCAGCCGAAATCGGTAACGGCCAGGCACGGGGACGCGAAAGACAGACGAGGGGCGCACATGACCGAGCTGGTGCAGCAACTGCTGGTCGACGACGCGGACGAGGAACTCGGCTGGCAGGAGCGCGCACTGTGCGCCCAGACCGACCCCGAGTCCTTCTTCCCCGAGAAGGGCGGCTCCACCAGAGAAGCGAAGAAGGTGTGCCTCGCCTGCGAGGTCCGCTCCGAGTGCCTCGAGTACGCCCTCGCCAACGACGAGCGCTTCGGCATCTGGGGCGGCCTGTCCGAGCGGGAGCGCCGCCGGCTGAAGAAGGCCGCCGTCTGACCGCGCGCGAGCGTCACGCGGACCCGGGAGAACGTCACGAACGGCCCGTGGCCGGTGGGTTGTCCACAGGCGGCGGGCCGTCGTCGTGGGCAGCCGATAGTGTGGTCGCTCGTCCGAGACGGCCCGCACTCCCGACGACGTCCCCCTGAGGTCGCAGGAGGCGCGGGCGTCCACCGCAGTCCACCGAACCGGGGCCCGTACCTCGATGTCCGTGCACAGCCATACGACGGCCCAAGACCCGGCCGCCGCCGCAGCGTTCGACCCAGCCCGCCCGCCCGAGTTCCCGCGTCATGTGGTGACCGCGGTCCTCGTCTCCCACGACGGCGCCCGCTGGCTGCCCGACGCGCTCGCCGGGCTGCTCGGCCAGGAGCGCCCGGTCCAGCAGGCGGTGGCCGCCGACACCGGCAGCGCGGACGACTCCGCCCAACTGCTCGGCGCATCCCTCGGTGACGCGAACGTGCTGCACCTCGCCCGCCGCACCGGCTTCGGCCAGGCCGTCGAGGAGGCGAGCCGCTCCGCACGCGTCCTCACTCCGGACGAGCTGCCGTACCTCAAGCGCCCCAGCGGCTGGGACCCGGCCACCCGCACCTGGCGCGACGACGCCTACGACCTCCCCGAACTGCCGTACGGCGAGCCCGTCCAGTGGCTCTGGCTGCTGCACGACGACTGCGCCCCCGAACCCGACGCCCTCGCCCAGCTGCTGCGGGTCGTCGACAACGAACTCGAACTGGGCCGCGACGACGTGGCGGTGGTCGGCCCCAAACTGCGCGGCTGGTACGACCGCAGGCAACTGCTGGAGGTCGGTGTCTCCATCGCCAACTCCGGCCGCCGCTGGACCGGTCTGGACCGCCGCGAACAGGACCAGGGCCAGCACGACCACGTCCGCTCCGTGCTGTCCGTCTCCACCGCCGGCATGCTGATCCGCCGCGACGTCTTCGAACAGCTCGGCGGCTTCGACCGCCGGCTGCCCCTGATGCGCGACGACGTCGACCTGTGCTGGCGCGCCCATCTGGCCGGCCACCGCGTCCTGATCGCCCCCGACGCGGTCGTACGGCACGCCGAGGCCGCCTCCCGCGAGCGCCGCACCGTCGACTGCGTGGGCCGCACCGCCGCCTCCCCGCACAAGGTCGACAAGGCGGGCGCCGTCTACACCCTGCTCGCCAACACCCGTACCGCTGCCCTGCCCTGGGTGATGCTGCGGCTCGTCATCGGCACCCTGCTGCGGACCGTCGCCTACCTCGTCGGCAAGGTCCCCGGACAGGCCCTGGACGAGATCCGCGGCCTGCTGGGCACCCTGCTGCGACCCGAGCGGATCATCGCCGCCCGGCGCCGCCGCGGCACCCCGAGGATCGACAAGGACGAGCTGCGCCGCCTCTTCCCGCCGCCCGGCGCCACCATCCGGGCCACCGTGGAGCAGTTCGCCGGCAACCTCACCGCCGGTTCCGACACCGACACCACCCCGGCCGGCCGGCACGGCGGCGCCGTGGAGTCCGGACCCGGCGGCGACGACGCGGACTTCCTGGAGGTCGAGCAGTTCGCCCGGCTCAAGCGGA
Organism: Streptomyces misionensis; assembly: GCF_007896895.1. Lineage (GTDB taxonomy): Bacteria > Actinomycetota > Actinomycetes > Streptomycetales > Streptomycetaceae > Streptomyces > Streptomyces misionensis_A. The sequence goes on from NZ_VOGW01000111.1 coordinate 9,085, forward strand.
TCGCCCGCAGGCCAGGACCGGTGCTCTTCCTCGCCCTGCTGGTCATCTCCCTGGTCGCCTGCCGCGCCCTGCTCTCCGGCGGCGCGCTCGGTGGCGGCGCCCTGCTGCCCGCCCCGGCGAGCGCCGGCGAACTGTGGTCCCGCTTCGCGGACGCGTGGCACCCGGTGGGTGCCGGCGGCACCCCGTCCGCGCCGCCCTACCTGGCGCTCGTCGCCACCTTCGCCACCCTGCTGTTCGGCTCCACCGGACTCGCCGTCACCGTGCTGCTGGTCTGCTCGGTGCCGCTCGCCGGGGTCACCGCCTACTTCGCCTCCCGGCCCCTGGTCACCTCCCGGCTGCTGCGCGCCTGGGCGGCCATCGCCTACGCCTTCCTGCCCGCCACCACCGGCGCCCTGGCCGGCGGACGCATCGGCACCGCCGCACTCGCCGTGCTGCTGCCGCTCATCGCCCGCGCGGGCATCGCCGCGAGCGGTCTCGCCGGCCGCGACGGCACCCGCGGCAGCTGGCGCGCCACCTGGGCGTACGCGCTGCTGCTGACCATCACCACCGCCTTCACCCCGATCGTCTGGCCGATCGCGCTGATCCTCGGCCTCGGCGTGCTCGTGCTGCGCCGCGCCGACCTGGTCCAGAACGGACTGCGCTTCCTCGTCCAGCTCGGCACCCCGCTGCTGCTCCTCGCCCCCTGGTCGCTGACCCTGCTGCCGACCGGCTTCTTCACGGAGGCGGGCCTGGCGTACGGCGCCTCGGCCGCCTCCGCGCTCGACCTGCTCGGCATCAGCCCGGGCGGCCCCGGCACCGCGAGCGGCCTGCTGCTGCTCGGCATCGTGCTCGCCGCCCTGGCCGCCCTGCTGCGCTCCGAACGGCAGCTGGGCATCCGCACCGCCTGGGCCGTCGCCCTGGTGGGCCTGGTCTTCGCGGTGCTCGCCAACCGGTCCGCCTGGGCCGGCCCGGCCACCCTCGTCTACGGCATCGCCCTGCTGTCGGCCGCCGTCCTCGGTGCCGACGGCGCCCGCGCCCGCGTGGCCGAGCAGAGCTTCGGCTGGCGCCAGCCCGTCGCCGCCCTGATCGCCCTCGCCTCGGCCGTGGGCCCGCTGCTGCTCGCGGCCGGCTGGATGCTGCGCGGCGCCGACGGGCCCGTGCAGCGCCGCGACCCGGCCCAGGTGCCCGCGTTCGTCGCCGAGGACTCCACCACCGGCGACCGCGCCCGCACCCTCGTCCTCGACAGCGACTCCGCCGCGCGGGTGCGCTACACCCTGGTGCGCGGCGCCGGCGCCCGCATGGGAGACGGCGAACTGGCCGCCGCCGACGGCGAGAACGCGCGCCTCGACAAGGTCGTCGCCAACCTGATCGCCGGCTCCGGCGCCGACCAGGCCGACGAACTCGGCGGCTTCGCCGTGCGCTACGTCCTCGTCCACAAGGGCGCGCCCCGCGACATCTCCCGGGTCCTGGACGCCACCCCCGGCCTCGCCCGGCTCAGCCAGCAGGACGGCAACGCCCTGTGGCGCGTCGGCCAGGAGGTCTCCCGCGCCGTCATCCTGCCCGCGGGCGGCTCCGGTTCGGCCGGCGGCCGGCCGGTGAGCGCCGGACCGGTGGACATCCACACCACCGTCCCCGCCGGCTCCGACGGCCGTGTCCTGCGCCTCGCCGACAGCGCCGCCCCCGGCTGGACGGCCACCCTGGACGGCAAGCCGCTGCCCCGCACCACCGTCGACGGCTGGGCCCAGGGCTTCCGGCTGCCGTCCTCCGGCGGCCGGCTCGACGTCACCTACGAGGCGCCGATCACGCACACCGCCTGGCTGTGGGCCCAGGGTCTGCTCGGCCTCGTCCTGGTCGTGCTCGCCCTGCCCGGCCGCCGCCGCGACGTGGACGACGACCTCCCGGAGGAGCAGCCGGTGCCCGCCCAGGCCGTCGCGGGCGAGGGCCGCCGCGCCCGCCGCCTGCGCGCCCAGGCCGAGGAGGCCGCGGCCGAGGAGGCGCCGGCCCCGGACGTACCGGCCCCAGACGTACCGGCCGAGCAGGCGCCCGCGGCCATGGAGGGCGCCGAGGCGCCGCCGGCCCCGATCCCGCACCAGCAGCCGTACGACCCCTCCTTCGACGCGCCGTACGCCGACTCCTACGGCCACACCCAGTACCCCGGCTACGGCACCGACGCGTACCAGGCGGGCGGTTACGACCAGCAGCCGTACCAGGCCGACCCCTACCAGGCGGCCCCGTACGACCCGTACGCCTACGGCAACGGTCAGCAGCAGTACGACCCCGCGGCGTACCAGCAGCAGGTCTACGACCCGGCGTACGACCCCGCCCAGCAGGGCTACGACCCCCAGCACCCCCATGGCACCGGCAGCGAGCGCCCCGACGGGAGCCAGCAGTGAACCGCACCACCCTGTCCCTGATCGCCGGCACCAGCGCGCTGGCCGCCGTCACGGCGTTCGCCGCGCTGGCCGGGCCCTCGGCCTCCGGAGCGGCCGCCCCCACGGCCGCCGCCCATCTGCCGGTGGAGCGCACCAGCCTGCTGTGTCCGGCGCCCAGCGTCTCGGACATCGCCGACACGTCGTACACCTCGTTCACGCCCGTCACCCAGGGCGCGCCGAGCGACGGCAAGGCCCAACTCCAGCCCGCCCCCGAGGAATCGGCGGGCGGCACCCAGCCGGGCAAGGGCAAGGGCGGCAAGAAGACCACCGCCAAGCCCTTGCTCACCCCGAAGGCGCCGGGCACCCCCGCCACCGGCGACACCTCCGGCGCCGACGGGCCCGCGCTGATCGGCACCGCCGACGGGAAGTTCGCGCCCGGCTGGACCGTCCAGGAGACCACCGAGATCGCCGCCGGCACCGGCCGCGGCCTCCAGGGCGTGACCTGCACCCCCGCGGACACCGAGTTCTGGTTCCCGGGCGCGAGCACGGCCGGCAGCCGCACCGACTACCTCCACCTGACCAACCCGGACGACTCCGCCGCCGTGGTGGACGTCGAGCTGTACGGCAAGAACGGCGCGATCAAGTCGCCGCTGGGGGAGAACCTCACGGTCAAGCCGCACACCAGCGAGCCGCTCCTGCTCTCCACGCTGACCGAGGAGCGGCAGGACGACGTGACCGTGCACGTCAGCGTGCGCAGCGGGCGGGTCGGCGCGAGTGTGCAGGCGCTGGACGGCAAGGCCGGCGGTGACTGGCTGGCCGCGGCCGCCGACCCGGCGGGCTCCCTGGTGCTGCCCGGCATCCCGAAGGACGCCACCGACGTCCGTCTGATCGCCTTCACGCCCGGCGACGCCGACGCCGACCTCACGATCCGCCTCGCCTCGCCAAGCGGCCTGATCACCCCCGCCGGGAACGAGACGCTGCACGTCAAGTCCGGTATGACCACCGCGGCGGACCTCGGCCCGGTGACCCGCGGCGAGGCCGGCTCGCTGGTGCTGACGCCCACCGACCAGTCGGTGCCGGTCGTCGCCGCGCTCCAGGTGCTGCGGGGCAAGGGCGCGAACCAGGAGATGGCCTTCATCCCGGCCACCGCCCCCGTCGGCACCCGCGCCACCTCGGCCGACAACAACTCCAAGGGCACCACCCTCGCCCTGACGGCGCCCACCGGAACGGCCAAGGTCAAGGTCACCGCCTCGGCGGGCAGCGACGGCGGGACGGCGGTCTCGAAGACCTACACGATCGGCTCCGGCACCACCCAGAACATCGACGCCCCGGCCCCCTCCGGCCAGGGCGGCACCTATGCCCTGACGATCGAACCCCTCACCGGCGCCCCCGTCTACGCCGCCCGCACCCTCACCGCCACCGAGGCCGGCATCCCCGGCTTCACCGTCCAGACCCTCCCGAACGACCGGGGCCTGGTCGCGGTCCCGAAGACGGACGAGGACCTCTCGATCCTCCAGAAGTGACCAGCCGGCGCCCGCGGTCGCGCGCACTCCGCGACCGCGGGCGACCGGACCGGTCCCGTCCGGCCACGGCAGGGCCCGGTGCGGCCACGGCACGACCCGCGGGGACCGGCCTCAGTCCTCCCCGTACCGGGGATCCACGGTCTCCGGCGTCAGCCCCAGCAGCTCGGCCACCTGCTCGACGACCACCTCGTGCACCAACGCCGCCCGCTCGTCGCGCCCCTTGGAGCGGATCTCCACCGGCCGCCGGTACACCACGACCCGCGCCCGCCGCCCGTCGTGCGCCGGCACGACCCCGCCGAGCGGTACCGCCTCGTCGCCCCACAGTCCCGCCTCGGCCCCTTCGAGCCGCGGCACCTCCAGCACCAGGAAATCGACCTCGGTCAGCTGCGGCCACCGTCGCTCCAGCCGGTCCACGGAGTCCTGCACCAGGTCGGCGAAGACCTCCGCGCGGCTGGCCGCCAACGGCACCTGCGGAGGCGCGATCGGCCCGCGCATGCCCCGTCCGTGACGATCGCGGCGGCGGGGCCCGGGGCCTGCGGCTCGGGGCGGTACACGGTTGTCCATCACCGGTGAAGCGTAGTCCTCGGCCGCCCGGCTCGTCCGGCCTCACGCGCCAACCGGCCACCGGCGACTTCATGTCGCGTTCCTGTCGTCTCCCTGTCGCAGGATGACCGTTCCGGCCAAGGACCGGCTCGTTTCGGCAACCCTCCCGGAACCGTTCCCGGCCAGGGAACTCAAGGCATTTGACGGTGTTTGTACCGGCTCATGACCGAAAACGGCCCCGCCGGGACCCGTCGAAAACCCCTTCCGCGCAGGTCAACAGGGCCGGTCCGCAGGGGGGTGTGGGGCGTTTCACAGCACGACACGGTGGAGTGACTGGGCGGAGAGTCGTCGCGGCCCGCTCAAGAGTGCGGTACCGTCCAACGTCGTGAGCCCTGTACGTCGCTGTTCGCGCACCGCCTGCGGCCGACCCGCCGTCGCGACGCTGACGTACGTCTACGCCGACTCAACCGCGGTCCTCGGCCCGCTCGCCACCTACGCCGAACCCCACTGCTACGACCTGTGCGCCGAGCACTCCGAGCGTCTCACCGCCCCGCGCGGCTGGGAGGTCGTCCGTCTCCTCGACGGCTCCGCCCCCGCCCGCCCCAGCGGCGACGACCTGGAGGCGCTCGCCAACGCCGTGCGCGAGGCGGCCCGCCCCCAGGAGCGCGCGGCCGAGGCCGGTGGCGGCGCCCGCACGGCGGACCCCATGGAGGTCGCCCGCCGCGGCCACCTCCGGGTCCTGCGCTCCCCGGACAACTGAGCGACACCGGCCGCCACTCCTGCCGGTGACGCCCGCGCGTCCGCTGGTGTCCGCACACCTCGCCCTTACCCCGGACGGGTAGTTTGTGGGCACCCAAGAACTTCAGGAGGGTTGGCCGTGACTGCTGATCTGTCGCAGCTCGTGAAGGCGTACGACGTGCGCGGAGTGGTCCCGGACCAGTGGGACGAGACACTGGCCGGGCTCTTCGGCGCCGCCTTCGCGGAGGTGACGGAGGCCACGGCGATCGTCGTCGGCCACGACATGCGGCCCTCGTCCCCCGGCCTTGCCCGCGCCTTCGCGCGCGGCGCGGCGGACCGCGGCGCCGACGTCACCGAGATCGGCCTGTGCTCCACGGACCAGCTGTACTACGCCTCGGGCGCGCTGGACCTGCCCGGCGCGATGTTCACCGCCTCCCACAACCCGGCCCAGTACAACGGCATCAAGATGTGCCGGGCCGGCGCCGCCCCGGTCGGCCAGGACACCGGCCTCGGGCAGATCCGCGAACTGGTCGAGGGATGGCTGGAGTCGGGCGCCCCCGAGCCGGTCGCCGAGCCCGGCACCATCGGCTCCCGCGAGACGCTGGAGGACTACGCGGCGCACCTGCGCTCGCTGGTCGACCTCACCGCCATCCGCCCCCTGAAGGTCGTGGTCGACGCGGGCAACGGCATGGGCGGCCACACCGTGCCCACGGTCTTCGCCGGCCTGCCCCTGACCCTCGTCCCGATGTACTTCGAACTGGACGGCACCTTCCCGAACCACGAGGCCAACCCGCTCGACCCGGCCAACCTCGTGGACCTGCAGAAGCGGGTCCCGGCCGAGGGCGCCGACCTCGGCATCGCCTTCGACGGCGACGCCGACCGCTGCTTCGTCGTCGACGAGAACGGCGACCCGGTCTCCCCGTCCGCCGTCACCGCCCTGGTCGCCGCCCGCGAACTCGCGCGCAACGGCGGCGCGGGCACCGTCATCCACAACCTGATCACCTCGCGCACCGTCCCGGAGGTCGTCCGCGAGCAGGGCGGCACCCCGGTCCGCACCCGCGTCGGCCACTCCTTCATCAAGGCGGAGATGGCCCGCACCGGCGCGATCTTCGGCGGCGAGCACTCCGCGCACTACTACTTCAAGGACTTCTGGAACGCCGACACGGGCATGCTGGCCGCCCTGCACGTGCTGGCCGCCCTCGGCGGCCAGCAGGGCCCGCTGTCCGCGCTGGTCGCCCAGTACGACCGCTACGCGGGCTCCGGCGAGATCAACTCCACCGTCGCCGACCAGGCCGGCCGCCTCGCCGCGATCCGCGCCGCCTACGAGGGCCGCGACGGCGTCACCCTGGACGACCTCGACGGCCTCACCGTCTCCGCCGCCGACTGGTGGTTCAACGTCCGCCCCTCCAACACCGAGCCGCTGCTCCGGCTGAACGCCGAGGCGAAGGACGAGGCCACCATGGCCGCGGTCCGCGACGACGCCTTGGCGATCATCAGGGCCTGAAACCCCGATCCGCCCCGCAGCGGTTACGCTGACCAGCGGTCAACGAAACTCCGCCCCTCGAAGGGACACCCCATGCCGCTCGAAGCCGGCCTCCTGGAGATCCTCGCCTGCCCGGCCTGCCACGCGCCCCTCAAGGAGCAGGACGCCGAGCTGATCTGCACCGGCCAGGACTGCGGTCTCGCCTACCCGGTCCGCGACGGCATCCCGGTCCTCCTCGTGGACGAGGCCCGCCGCCCCGAGTGAGCCGGGCCGCCCGGCGCCACGGCGCCCCCGAAGCGTCGCGGGCGCCGCGGACCCGCGTAGCGTCGTAGACACCGCATCCCGGCGATCGGAGGCTGCCGCCCATGCTGGACGAAACGCTGCTCGACAGCCCGGAGGGCCTCGCCGAGGCCGACCGCCGGGGCCTGCTGCGCGGTGCCGCCGAGGCCGGCGCCCGCGTGCGCACCGCGGCCCGGCACGCCGCCGAGGCCGGCATCGGCGGCCTCGAACCCGACGGCCGCCCCCGCGCCGTACTGATCGCGGGTCCCGGCGCCGCCGCCACCCACACCGCCGACCTGCTCGGCACCCTGGCCGGCCCCGGCAGCCCGGTGGTCCGCCTGGCCCCCACCGGGGTCGCCCCCGCCGCGGGCGCCCTGCGCTGGGAACTGCCCGGCTGGGCCGGCTCCGTGGACCTGCTGCTGATCGCCACCCCGGACGGCACCGAGCCCAGCCTCTCCCTCCTCGCCGACCAGGCCTACCGCCGAGGCGTCTCGGTGGTCGCCGTCGCCCCGGTCGGCACCCCGCTCGCCGAGGCGGTCTCCGGCGCGCACGGACTGTTCGTCCCGATGGCTACGGCCCCCTACGACCAGGAGGAACCGCTCGCCGCGTCCTCCCCGGGCGTCTTCTGGGCCCTGCTGACCCCGCTGCTCGCCCTGCTGGACCGCGTCGGCCTGCTCAGCGCCCCGCCGGAGGCCCTGGAGAAGGTCGCCGACCGGCTCGACGAGGTCGCCGAGCGCTGCGGCCCCGCCATCGTGGCCTACAGCAACCCGGCCAAGACCATCGCCGCCGAACTCGCCGACGCGCTGCCCGTGGTGTGGACGGAGGGCGCCTCCGCGGGCCCGGCGGGCCGCCGGTTCGCCGCCGCCCTCGCCGAGCTGGCCGGCCAACCCGCCGTCGTCGCCGAACTCCCCGAGGCGCTCGCCGCGCACGGCGCCCTGCTGGCCGGCCCGCTCGCGGCCAGCGCCGACCCGGACGACTTCTTCCGCGACCGGGTGGAGGAGCCGCCCGCGCTGCACGCGCGCGTGGTGCTGCTGCGCGACCGCCCGCTCGGCGGCCTCACCGCCGCCCCCGCCGCCCGTGACCTGGCCCTCAGCCACGACACGCCGATCAGTGAACTGGAACCCGAGGAGGGCGGCGAACTGGAGACGCTCGCGGAACTGATCGCCGTCACGGATTTCGCCGCCGTTTACCTGGCGCTCGCCTCCGGGGCCTGATCTGGCTACAGGCCGCAAGAACACCGGTCGGCGCACGCACGGAAGACAGAGAAGACACATGGACCGCCTCGACAACACCGTCCGCCCCTACGCCTGGGGTTCCTCCACCGCCATCCCGCGGCTGCTCGGCACCGAGCCGACCGGCGAGCCCCAGGCGGAGATGTGGATGGGCGCCCACCCCGGCGCCCCCTCGCGCACCGCGCGCGGCACGCTCGCCGAGGTGATCGACGCCGACCCGGAGCGCGAGCTGGGCAAGGAGGCGGTCGCCAGGTTCGGCCCCCGGCTGCCGTTCCTGCTCAAGATCCTCGCCGCGGACGCCCCCCTGTCGCTCCAGGTGCACCCCGACCTGGAGCAGGCCAGGGAGGGTTACGCCGACGAGGAGCGCCGCGGCGTCCCGGTCGGCGCCCCCGAACGCAACTACAAGGACGCCAACCACAAGCCCGAACTGATCTGCGCCCTCACCGAGTTCGACGGCCTGTGCGGTTTCCGGCCCCCGGAGCGGGCCGCCGACCTGCTCGCCGGACTCGGCGTCGACTCCCTCAAGCCCTACGTCGACCTGCTGCGCGCCCACCCCGAGGACGCGGCGCTGCGCGAGGTCCTCACCGCGATCCTCACCGCGGACCGCGAGGAGACGGCCCGCACGGTCACCGAGGCCGCGGCCGCCTGCGCCCGCCTGGGCGGCGACTACGCCCCCTACGCCGAGCTCGCCCACCACTACCCCGGCGACCCCGGCGTCCTCGCGGCCATGCTGCTCAACCACGTCCGACTCCAGCCCGGCGAGGCGCTGTTCCTCGGTGCCGGGGTGCCGCACGCCTATCTCAGCGGCCTCGGGGTCGAGATCATGGCCAACTCCGACAACGTGCTGCGCTGCGGGCTGACCCCGAAACACGTCGACGTGCCCGAACTCCTGCGCGTGGTCCGCTTCGAGGCGGGCGACCCGGGCGTGCTGCGGCCCGAGGCCGCCCCGGACGGCGAGGAGGTCTACGAGACGCCGATCGACGAGTTCCGGCTCTCCCGCTACGTCCTGCCCGAGGGCGGCACCGCCCGCGACCTCACCCGCGACACCGCGCAGATCCTGCTGTGCACGGCCGGGAGCGTCCGCGCCGGCGAGCACGAACTGGGCCCCGGACGCTCGGTGTTCGTCCCGGCCGGCGAGAAGGCCGAGATCTCGGGCGCGGGCACGGTCTTCCGCGCCACCGTGATCGTATGAATGGTCGTATGACCGGGCCTGTGGAAACCTGACGCGCCGGTGCCCGGCCTGGCTGCAAGAATGGCCCACCGGCAAAGGCCGGGCAAAGACGCAGGCACCGAGCAGAGACCGAAGGGACAACGCGGACACATGAGCGCGTCAGGCGGTACCAGGGCGATCGTGGCGGCACTCGGCGCCAACCTCGCGATCGCGGCATCGAAGTTCGTGGCGTTCGCCTTCAGCGGCTCCTCCTCGATGCTCGCCGAGGGCGTCCACTCGGTCGCCGACTCCGGCAACCAGTTCCTGCTGCTCATCGGAGGCAAGAAGGCCGAGCGCGAGGCCACGCCGCAACACCCCTTCGGCTACGGCCGCGAACGCTACATCTACGCCTTCCTCGTCTCGATCGTCCTCTTCTCCATCGGCGGCATGTTCGCCATCTACGAGGGCTACGAGAAGATCTCCCACCCGCACGAACTGGAGAACTGGTACTGGCCGGTGGCCGTCCTCGTCTTCGCGGTCGTCGCCGAGGGCTTCTCCTTCCGCACGGCCATGAAGGAGTCCAAGGAACTGCGGGGCACGCTGTCCTGGGCGCAGTTCATCCGCCGCGCCAAGGCCCCCGAACTGCCCGTCGTCCTGCTGGAGGACTTCGGCGCGCTCATCGGCCTCGTCTTCGCCCTCGCCGGCGTCGGCCTCTCCCTGCTCACCGGCGACGGCGTCTGGGACGGCGTCGGCACCGTCTGCATCGGTGTCCTCCTCGTCTGCATCGCCCTGGTCCTGGCCGCCGAGACCAAGTCGCTGCTGCTCGGCGAGGCGGCCGGCCTCGACGTGATCAAGAAGATCGAGGCGGCGACCGTCGACGGCGAGACGGTCACCCGCATCATCCACATGCGCACCCTCCACCTCGGCCCCGAGGAACTCCTGATCGCCGCCAAGATCGCGGTCCGGCACGACGACACCGCCGCCGAGGTCGCCGCCGCCATCGACGCCGCCGAGGACCGCATCCGCACCGCCGTCCCCATCGCCCGCGTCATCTACCTCGAACCGGACATCTACAGTGAGGCCGAAGCCGCCAAGGGCCCCGACCCGGCGGCCACCCCCGGTGGCCCGAACCCGCACGCCACCGGCCACTGACCCGCCCCGGCCGGCCCCCCGCGGACCGCGCGGACGCCCGGCGAACGGGTCACCCCACGCGGACGCGGACTGTGGGCGACCGGGCCGTCCGGTGTAGCTTGGGACGGAGCCAGACGTCGCTGCTGATGGCGGTCGGGCGGTCCCCACGGACCGGCCGAGGGAGAGAGGGCCTCCGACGGACTGCGCTGCGCACACGTGGGCATGCCAGTGTCCTCTACCCGGGGACCCGTATGTCCGCCGCCGCGCAGACCAGCCGTACCCACCTCGACCCGAATCCGAGGAGCAGCTCGCAATGACGACTGTCGACAACCGACAGGACTTCAAGGTCGCCGATCTCTCGCTGGCCGAGTTCGGCCGCAAGGAGATCACCCTCGCCGAGCACGAGATGCCCGGCCTGATGGCGATCCGCAAGGAGTACGCCGAGGCCCAGCCCCTCGCCGGCGCCCGCGTCACCGGTTCGCTGCACATGACGGTGCAGACGGCGGTGCTGATCGAGACCCTGGTCGCCCTGGGCGCCAGGGTCCGCTGGGCCTCCTGCAACATCTTCTCCACCCAGGACCACGCGGCCGCCGCCATCGCCGTCGGCCCCGACGGCACGCCGGACAACCCGCGGGGCGTCCCGGTCTTCGCCTGGAAGGGCGAGACCCTGGAGGAGTACTGGTGGTGCACCGAGCAGGCGCTGACCTGGCCGGACAGCCCGACCGGCGGCCCGAACATGATCCTGGACGACGGCGGTGACGCCACCCTCCTCGTCCACAAGGGCGTCGAGTACGAGAAGGACGGCAAGGTCCCCGGCCTGGAGACCGCCGAGTCCGACGAGCACCGCGTCATCCTCCAGCTCCTGCACCGCACCCTGGGCGAGAACCCCCAGAAGTGGACCCAGCTGGCCTCCGAGATCCGTGGTGTGACGGAGGAGACCACGACGGGTGTGCACCGTTTGTACGAGATGCAGCGTGACGGTGTGCTGCTGTTCCCCGCGATCAATGTGAACGACGCGGTGACGAAGTCGAAGTTCGACAACAAGTACGGCTGCCGGCATTCGCTGGTGGACGGCATCAACCGGGCGACCGATGTGCTGATCGGTGGCAAGACCGCGGTGGTGTGCGGGTACGGCGATGTCGGCAAGGGCTGTGCGGAGTCGCTGCGGGGTCAGGGTGCGCGGGTGATCGTGACGGAGATCGACCCGATCTGCGCGTTGCAGGCGGCGATGGACGGTTACCAGGTCACGACGCTGGACGAGGTCGTGGACAAGGCCGACATCTTCGTGACGACGACGGGCAACAAGGACATCATCATGGCCTCGGACATGGCCCGGATGAAGCACCAGGCGATCGTCGGGAACATCGGTCACTTCGACAACGAGATCGACATGGCCGGTCTGGCGAGGATCCCGGGCATCGTCAAGGACGAGGTGAAGCCGCAGGTCCACACGTGGACGTTCCCGGACGGCAAGGTGATCATCGTGCTGTCCGAGGGCCGGCTGCTGAACCTGGGCAATGCCACGGGTCATCCGTCGTTCGTGATGTCGAACTCGTTCGCGGACCAGACGCTGGCCCAGATCGAGCTGTTCACCAAGCCCGACGCGTACCCGACCGGTGTGTACGTGCTGCCCAAGCACCTGGACGAGAAGGTCGCCCGGCTCCACCTGGACGCGCTCGGCGTCAAGCTGACCACGCTGCGTCCGGAGCAGGCCGCCTACATCGGTGTCGAGGTCGAGGGCCCGTACAAGCCGGACCACTACCGCTACTGACCGCCCCCCGAGCCGCTCACCGCGTCTCGGCCAGGTCCGCGAAGACAGGCCCCCGCACCCCCGTGCCGGGGGCCTGTCTCGTTGGAGCGGTGCGACCCCTCACCCACCCGCCCGGCGCTCACGCCTCCGGACCGGTACGCGGCGGCGACCCGAGCCCGTCACGACCCAGGACCCCCATGCCCCGCGGCCGCTATTCGCTCCACGATCCGCACGATCACACCCCCCTCGGCGAAGAACACTTCCAGTGCGCCCCCGGCCCGTCCGGCTGGCGCTACGTCTCCCGGCTGACCACCCCCGCGGGGGACCACCGCGGCTCGGTCGACCTCGCCCTGGACGACCTCGGCCGCCCCCTGCGCCTCGAACTCCACGCGGGCGGCTGGCAGGTGCGCGGTGCCGCCCTCGACGGCGTCACCTGGGTCCGCACGGACCCCACCGGCACCCATGCCACTGAAGGCAATGTGCGCGCCCACGCCTTCACCGGCACGTCCCCCGCGTTCCTCGTCGCCACCGCTCGTCTGCTGCGCCTCACCCCTTCCTCCGCGACCCGTGTACGACTCGTCGCCTTCACGGACCCGGTCCTCGCCCCCCGCACCGTGGACCAGTCCTGGGCGCTGGTGGACAGCGAAGCACACGCCACTGACAACGGCCCCCTGACCGTGGACGAATACCAGGTCACAGCCCTGGACACCGGCGAACGGCACACCGTCCACATCGCCGGCGACGTGGTGCTGGCCGCGCCCGGGATCGAACTGGAGGACCTCGAGTCCCCGCCGTCGGCGTTCGGCTGAGCGCGATGTGCGTGAGGGGGAGGGGGCGGACCGTCTGCCTTACGCGGGCGGCGCGAACCCGGTGACCGGGCGCTCCTGCCGCGCGGTACCGGCCGACGGCCCGGCGGATACCTGCGGCGGCGCCGCAGGTGGCTGGTACGCGGGCTGCGCGGCAACCGCCGGGTCCGGCTGCGTGCTCGCCCGGGCCGCGTCCGGGCCGCCCTCCGGCGCGGGACCGCCCGGGCCGAACGCCCGCCGTGACTCCCGCGACTGCCGCTCGTGCACCACCGCGGCCAAGAAAACGGCCGGCGGCAGATCAGTGGGCGACGGAGTCCCCGTGCACGCCGCGAGGTCGCCCGCGAGCCGCTGTGCCATGCCCCAGGACACCCCGGGCTCCAGCTGACGCATCCGCGTCAGGTACTGCCGTACGGCGAGCCACAGCCCGTCC
>NZ_VOGW01000111.1:27500-30244 GCF_007896895.1 Streptomyces misionensis
GGTTCTCCCCGAAATGCATTTAGGTGCAGCGTCGTGTGTTTCTTGCCGGAGGTAGAGCACTGGATAGGCGATGGGCCCTACCGGGTTACTGACCTTAGCCAAACTCCGAATGCCGGTAAGTGAGAGCGCGGCAGTGAGACTGTGGGGGATAAGCTCCATGGTCGAGAGGGAAACAGCCCAGAGCATCGACTAAGGCCCCTAAGCGTACGCTAAGTGGGAAAGGATGTGGAGTCGCACAGACAACCAGGAGGTTGGCTTAGAAGCAGCCACCCTTGAAAGAGTGCGTAATAGCTCACTGGTCTAGTGATTCCGCGCCGACAATGTAGCGGGGCTCAAGCGTACCGCCGAAGTCGTGTCATTGCAGCATAAGGGCCAACGCCTGTTGTGATGGGTAGGGGAGCGTCGTCTGCCGGGTGAAGCAGCACCGGAAGGTAGTTGTGGACGGTTGACGAGTGAGAATGCAGGCATGAGTAGCGATTCACACGTGAGAAACGTGTGCGCCGATTGACTAAGGGTTCCTGGGTCAAGCTGATCTGCCCAGGGTAAGTCGGGACCTAAGGCGAGGCCGACAGGCGTAGTCGATGGATAACCGGTTGATATTCCGGTACCCGCTGTGAAGCGTCAAACATCGAGCATCGTGATGCTAAGGCCGTGAAGCCGCCCTGGAGCCTTCGGGCAAAGGGGAGTGGTGGAGCCGCTGAACCAAGCGGTTAGTAGGTGAGTGATGGGGTGACGCAGGAAGGTAGTCCATCCCGGGCGGTGGTTGTCCCGGGGTAAGGGTGTAGCCCGAGTGGTAGGTAAATCCGCCACTCATGCAGGGTGAGACCTGATGCCGAGCCGATTGTGGTGAAGTGGATGATCCTATGCTGTCGAGAAAAGCCTCTAGCGAGTTTCATGGCGGCCCGTACCCTAAACCGACTCAGGTGGTCAGGTAGAGAATACCGAGGCGTTCGGGTGAACTATGGTTAAGGAACTCGGCAAAATGCCCCCGTAACTTCGGGAGAAGGGGGGCCACACCTGGTGATGATCTTTACGGTCTGAGCTGGGGGTGGCCGCAGAGACCAGCGAGAAGCGACTGTTTACTAAAAACACAGGTCCGTGCGAAGCCGTAAGGCGATGTATACGGACTGACGCCTGCCCGGTGCTGGAACGTTAAGGGGACCGGTTAGCTTCACTTCGGTGGGGCGAAGCTGAGAACTTAAGCGCCAGTAAACGGCGGTGGTAACTATAACCATCCTAAGGTAGCGAAATTCCTTGTCGGGTAAGTTCCGACCTGCACGAATGGCGTAACGACTTCTCGACTGTCTCAACCATAGGCCCGGTGAAATTGCACTACGAGTAAAGATGCTCGTTTCGCGCAGCAGGACGGAAAGACCCCGGGACCTTTACTACAGTTTGATATTGGTGTTCGGTTCGGCTTGTGTAGGATAGCTGGGAGACTTTGAAGCGGCCACGCCAGTGGTTGTGGAGTCGTCGTTGAAATACCAGTCTGGTCGTGCTGGATGTCTAACCTGGGTCCGTGATCCGGATCAGGGACAGTGTCTGATGGGTAGTTTAACTGGGGCGGTTGCCTCCTAAAGGGTAACGGAGGCGCCCAAAGGTTCCCTCAGCCTGGTTGGCAATCAGGTGTTGAGTGTAAGTGCACAAGGGAGCTTGACTGTGAGACCGACGGGTCGAGCAGGGACGAAAGTCGGGACTAGTGATCCGGCGGTGGCTTGTGGAAGCGCCGTCGCTCAACGGATAAAAGGTACCCCGGGGATAACAGGCTGATCTTCCCCAAGAGTCCATATCGACGGGATGGTTTGGCACCTCGATGTCGGCTCGTCGCATCCTGGGGCTGGAGTCGGTCCCAAGGGTTGGGCTGTTCGCCCATTAAAGCGGTACGCGAGCTGGGTTTAGAACGTCGTGAGACAGTTCGGTCCCTATCCGCTGTGCGCGTAGGAGTCTTGAGAAGGGCTGTCCCTAGTACGAGAGGACCGGGACGGACGAACCTCTGGTGTGCCAGTTGTTCTGCCAAGGGCATGGCTGGTTGGCTACGTTCGGGAGGGATAACCGCTGAAAGCATCTAAGCGGGAAGCCTGCTTCGAGATGAGGACTCCCACCCACTTGATGGGGTAAGGCTCCCAGTAGACGACTGGGTTGATAGGCCGGATCTGGAAGCCAGGTAACTGGTGGAGGTGACCGGTACTAATAGGCCGAGGGCTTGTCCTCAGTTGCTCGCGTCCACTGTGTTGGTTCTGAAACCACGAACAACCATTGTGCTGGTTGTCAGTTTCATAGTGTTTCGGTGGTTATAGCGTGAGGGAAACGCCCGGTTACATTCCGAACCCGGAAGCTAAGCCTCACAGCGCCGATGGTACTGCAGGGGGGACCCTGTGGGAGAGTAGGACGCCGCCGAACAATTTTTGGGAGAAAACCCCCGCACCGTTGGTGCGGGGGTTTTCCGCGTTTCAGGCCCAATTCAATTACTCGCGGCGTCAGAAGCTGACGTCCGCCGTCCGTACCGTCCCGGCCGTGCGGCCCGGAGCGCTCTGGTTGCCCCAGTACAGATTGGTGTGCGCGATCACCTGCTCCGGCGACGGGGCGCCGTACGCGGTGAGGTCCTCCGTGGTGTGGGCGTCGGCGACCAGCGTCGTGTCGTAGCCGCGGACCAGGCCGCCGTGCAGCGTGGAGCGGATGCAGCAGTCGGTCTGGGCGCCGGTGACCAGCAGCCGGCCCACTCCGTGCGCCGCCAGCACGGACTC
>NZ_VOGW01000111.1:30612-31122 GCF_007896895.1 Streptomyces misionensis
CACGGCGACTTCGGAACGTCGGGCGGTCGCGCGCCAGTCGATGGACCGGGTGTCGTCACCCGGAACGTACCTGCGCAGACTGTCGAACTCGGTGCCCTCGCCCCTGCCGAGCGCGCTGGTCCGCCCGTCCAGCTCGCGCAGGCGGGCTGTCTTCGCAGCGAGCAGGCGGCGGCTGTGGAACGGCGGCAGGACGCGGAGGCTGCCCGGGACGGGGTGCGTCGCCTGGCGGGAGACGAGTCCCAGGGGTCCGTACGAGCGGACGGTGACGCTGTGTGCGACGGCTTCGCCCCTGCGCGTGGGGCGGAGTTGGGTATGGAGCTCGCGGGTTCCGCCGGCGGGCACCTCGACGCGGGGCCGGGCGGCGTGGGTGGTCCCCGGCACGGCGTTGCTGGGGGGCCAGGGGTCGCGGAGCAGTGCCCGCAGGGGCCGTGACGAGGTGTTGGTGAGCTGGAGGCTGGTCTCCGCCATCTCGCCCTGTCGAACGTGTGTGTCACCAGATCGGGTGAAACG
>NZ_VOGW01000112.1 GCF_007896895.1 Streptomyces misionensis
CCGGGGCACCGGTGGGCGCGGACCACTGGCCGGCCGCCGGCTGCTCCTTGGACCACTGCGCGCCTGGGCCCTGCGGCTGCGCGCCCGGCTGCGGCGCGGGCGCGCCGGAGCCGGTTCCGGAGTGGTCGGCCGGGGCGGACGCGCCGGGTTCCCGTCCCTCGGGCGTCGGGTCGGATCCGGGCGAGGCCCAGCCCGGAGTGTCAGTCATCGATGCTCCTTCTCGGTGCCCGTCCGCGGTCGCGGCGGCAGGTTGGCAGACATCGTGCCATGGGTCGGTCAAGGCGGGAGCGCGCGAGGTGGAGGCTGGATGCCTTCTGTTGTCCGCGGTGTCCGGGGCAGACTGACGGCATGGCTGATCATCAGGCACGAAGCGGCGGGGACGAACGGCCGTCCGGAATACCGGCGATCCGATGGGAGGAACCACCCGAAGGTCCCGTACTGGTCCTTCTCGACCAGACGAGGCTTCCCGTGGAAGAGGTCGAGTTGGTGTGCACGGACGCGCCGGCGCTGGTGGAGGCGATCCGTTCGCTCGCCGTGCGCGGCGCGCCGCTGCTCGGGATCGCGGGGGCGTACGGTGTCGCGCTCGCCGCCGCGCGCGGCTTCGACGTGCCCGAGGCGGCGCAGGCGTTGGAGGCCGCCCGGCCGACCGCGGTGAACCTGTCCGTCGGGGTGCGCCGGGCCCTGGCCGCGCACGAGGCCGAGCTGGCCAGGAGCGGTGAGCCGGCCGCGGCGGCCGGGGCGGCGCTGGCGGCGGCGCGGGCGCTGCACCGGGAGGACGCCGAGGCCAGCGCCCGGATGGCGGCCCACGGTCTGGCGCTGCTGGACGGGCTGCTGCCCGGCGGCGGCCACCGGGTCCTGACCCACTGCAACACCGGGGCGCTGGTCTCGGGCGGTGAGGGCACGGCCTTCGCGGTGGCGCTCGCGGCGCACCGTGAGGGGCGGCTGCGGCGGCTGTGGGTGGACGAGACGCGTCCGCTGCTCCAGGGCGCGCGGCTGACGGCGTACGAGGCGGCCCGTAACGGGATGGCGTACACCCTGCTCACCGACAACGCGGCGGGTTCCCTGTTCGCGGCGGGCGAGGTGGACGCGGTGCTGATCGGGGCGGACCGGATCGCGGCGGACGGCTCGGTGGCGAACAAGGTGGGGAGCTATCCGCTCGCCGTGCTCGCGCGCCACCACCAGGTGCCGTTCATCGTGGTGGCGCCGCTGACCACGGTCGACATGGCCACTGCGGACGGGGCGGCCATCGAGGTCGAGCAGCGGGCCGGCTTCGAGGTGACGGAGGTGATGGCACCGCAGGCACAGGTGGCGGGGGCCGGCGGCGGGATTCCGGTGGCGCCGCTGGGGACGCAGGCGTACAACCCGGCGTTCGACGTGACGCCGCCCGAGCTGGTGACGGCCATCGTCACCGAGGAGGGCGTCGTGTCGCCCGTGACCAGGGAGGCGCTCGCGGGGATGTGTGCGGCGGCGACCGGCTGACCGGCGTGCGGCGCCGGGCCCGGCCCGGCGCCGCGGTACGCCTCGTGAGACGGCCGGGGGCAGACAGTGACGGCCCCGTACGACTATCGTCACCGGCCAGTGACCTCGCTCACCAGCGCCTCTGTCACTGTTACGAGAATGGGATGATGTCGTTTATGAAGGGACGAGTCCTTGTCGTCGACGACGACACCGCACTGGCCGAGATGCTCGGCATCGTGCTGCGTGGTGAAGGTTTTGAGCCGTCTTTCGTAGCCGACGGCGACAAGGCGCTGGCCGCGTTCCGTGAGAGCAAGCCCGATCTGGTCCTGCTCGACCTGATGCTGCCCGGGCGGGACGGCATCGAGGTGTGCCGGCTGATCCGGGCGGAGTCCGGAGTGCCGATCGTCATGCTCACGGCCAAGAGCGACACGGTCGATGTCGTGGTGGGCCTGGAGTCGGGCGCGGACGACTACATCGTCAAGCCGTTCAAGCCGAAGGAGCTGGTGGCGCGGATCCGGGCGCGGCTGCGGCGGTCCGAGGAGCCGGCGCCGGAGCAGCTGACCATCGGTGACCTGGTCATCGACGTGGCCGGGCACTCGGTGAAGCGGGACGGGCAGTCGATCGCGCTGACCCCGCTGGAGTTCGACCTGCTGGTCGCGCTCGCCCGCAAGCCGTGGCAGGTCTTCACGCGCGAGGTGCTGCTCGAACAGGTGTGGGGTTACCGCCACGCCGCCGACACCCGCCTTGTCAACGTGCATGTACAGCGGCTGCGCTCCAAGGTCGAGAAGGACCCTGAGCGGCCGGAGATCGTGGTGACCGTCCGTGGTGTCGGTTACAAGGCCGGACCGAGCTGACATGTCCGGGGACAGTGCCGCTTCGGATTCCGGCATGCCCGGGGACCGTCCCAAGCGGCCTGTCGGCCGGACGGCGGCGGGCCCGCGCGTCAGGCGGCTCTTCGCGGGCGGGCTGTTGCAGGGCGGGGTGCAGGGCAGCCCGGTCCTGCGGCTCTTCCTGCGCTGGGTGCGCCGGCCGCTGCTGCCGGTGATGCGGCTGTGGCGGCGCAACATCCAGCTCAGGGTCGTCGCCACCACCTTGGTGATGTCGCTGGGCGTGGTCCTGCTGCTCGGCTTCGTGGTGATCGGACAGGTGCGCAACGGCCTGCTGGACGCGAAGGTACGGGCCTCGCAGAGCCAGGCCACGGGCGGTTTCGCGGTGGCCAAACAGCGGGCCGACGAGGCGTCCGGCACCAACGGCACGGGCGCGGACACCGCGCCCGCCACCGCCGACGGAAGCACGGACGGCACCGCGGGGGCGGACGGACGGCCGACGCAGAACGTCATCCAGTGGATGAGCGACCTCGTGGAGTCGCTGTCCAGCGGTGGCGCGGGCGCCTTCGACGTGGTGACGCTGCCCGTCGGCGACGACAGCGGCGGTGGCCGCAGCCCGCGCGGCTCCGGGAACGTCAACCCGACCTCCAGTGTCCCCGCCGATCTGCGCGACCGGGTCAACAGCGGGACGACGGCCGCCCAGAGCTACACCCGGATCGTCTACTCCAACGGCAAGGACTCCCAGCCCGCGCTGGTCATCGGCAAGCAGGTCAACGACCCCAACGGGCGGCCGTACGAGCTGTACTACCTCTTCCCGCTCACGCAGGAGGAGAAGTCGCTGAGCCTGGTCAAGGGCACCCTGGCGACCGCCGGGCTGTTCGTGGTCGTCCTGCTCGGCGCCATCGCCTGGCTGGTGGTGCGGCAGGTCGTCACGCCGGTGCGGATGGCGGCCGGGATCGCGGAGCGGCTGTCGGCCGGGCGGCTCCAGGAGCGGATGAAGGTCACCGGCGAGGACGACATCGCGCGCCTGGGCGAGGCCTTCAACAAGATGGCGCAGAACCTCCAGGGCAAGATCCAGCAGCTGGAGGACCTCTCGCGCATGCAGCGCCGGTTCGTCTCGGACGTCTCCCACGAGCTGCGCACCCCGCTGACCACCGTGCGCATGGCCGCCGATGTCATCCACGAGGCGCGCGCGGACTTCGACCCGGTGACCGCACGCTCCGCCGAGCTGCTCGCCGACCAGCTGGACCGGTTCGAGTCGCTGCTCGCCGACCTGCTGGAGATCAGCCGCTTCGACGCGGGCGCGGCGGCGCTGGAGGCCGAGCCGATCGACCTCAGGGAGGTCGTGCGGCGCGTGGTCGGCGGCGCCGAGCCGCTCGCCGAGCGCAAGGGCACGCGGATACGGGTGGTCGGTGATCAGCAGCCCGTGGTCGCCGAGGCCGACGCCCGACGGGTGGAGCGGGTCCTGCGCAATCTCGTCGTCAACGCCGTCGAGCACGGCGAGGGCAAGGACGTCGTCGTCAAGATGGCCGCGGCCGGCGGAGCGGTCGCCGTCGCGGTGCGCGACTACGGCGTCGGGCTCAAGCCGGGCGAGGCGACCCGGGTGTTCAGCCGCTTCTGGCGGGCCGACCCGGCGCGCGCACGCACCACGGGCGGCACCGGCCTCGGGCTGTCGATCGCCCTGGAGGACGCGCGGCTGCACGGCGGCTGGCTCCAGGCCTGGGGAGAGCCGGGCGGTGGCTCGCAGTTCCGGCTGACGCTGCCCCGGACCGCGGACGAGCCGCTGCGGGGCTCGCCGATACCGCTGGAGCCCAAGGACTCGCGCCGCAACCGGGGCCCGGACGGGTCGGCTGCGGCCCGTGCGGGGCAGGAGAAGCGGGCGACCGTTCCGGCGCAGCAGGGCGGCGGCCACGCGCCCGCGCTGCCGCCGCGCGGCCCCGTCACGCCAGCCGCCGACCCGACCGCCCTGCCGGGCAACGGCAACGGGGCGCGCGTGGTGCCCCGGCCCGGACGACCTGATCCCGTACGGCCTGATCACGGGGGACCTGATCAGGTAGGGACCGATATCGCACGTCCCGAATCCGAACGACCGGGGACCCGGACGGGACCGGAGGACTCGACCGAGCCAGGGGAGGCATTTCGTGGGCGCTGACCGCGAGGGGGGCGCCCGGCGGCGGCCATGGCGCGCGGCGGCGTACACCGCCCTGGGGGTGGTCCTGCTGGCGGGGTGCGCCTCCATGCCCGACAGCGGTGACCTGCGGGACGTGGAGTCCACGCCCCGGCAGGACACCGGGGTGCGCGTGTTCGCCATGCCACCGGCCGACGACGCCACCCCGGGGGAGATCATGCAGGGCTTCCTGGAGGCGCTGACCAGCGATGATCCGGCGTACGACACGGCGCGCAAGTATCTGACGACCGACGCCGCGCGCACCTGGCGGCCGGAGCGGTCGGCCACCGTCCTCGCGAACGGGCCGAGCATCGAGACCGACTGCCGTGCGGGCAACCGCGAGGCGACCAACAGCATCACCTGCGTGCTCACCGGCAGCCGGGTCGCCACGGTCGACGCCCGGCAGGCGTACCAGCCCGCCGGCGGCACCTATCGCAAGAAGGTGCACCTCGCGCGGGACGCCAAGACCGGGCAGTGGCGTATCGACGAGCTGCCCGACGGCGTGGTCATGGGCAAATCGGACTTCCAGCGCAACTACACGTCCGTCGACAAGTACTACTTCGCCTCCGGCACGTCGGTCGGGGAGGCCGGGGAACCGGTCGCGGTCGCCGATCCGGTGTTCGTGCGCAGCAAGGTCGACCCGATGACGCAGATGGTCGGCTCGCTGCTGAACGGACCGACCAGCTGGCTGAGCCCGGTGGTCCGCTCCAGCTTCCCGACCGGTACGGCCCTCCAGAAGGGCGTGTCCGGGCTGGCGCCGGACGACCAGAACCGGCTGACGGTGCCCCTGAACCTCAAGGAGTCCCAGGTCACCGCCACCAAGTGCGAGGAGATGGCGACCCAGGTGCTGTTCACGCTGCGGAACCTGGCACCGACTCTGGAGTCCGTCGAGCTTCAGGGGATCGGCGGCCACCGGCTGTGCGACCTGACCGAGGAGCGCGCCGAGTCCGCCGCCTGGCACGGGTCGGCGAAGCGGCCCGAATACCTGTACTACGTCGACGGCAAGCGCCGGCTGGTGCGGATGCCGACCGGGAGCACCGGCACCGGCTCCGTGCCGGTGCCGGGCGCGCTCGGCGAGGGCGACAGGACGCTCCAGTCGGTGGCGGTCTCACGGGACGAGCACAGCGTGGCCGCGGTCGACGACGACGGGGCGTCGCTGCACGTCACGTCGCTGACGTCGGACAGCACACTCGGCAACGCGCTGGTCACCAGCAAGGGCGCGACCCCCGACGAGCGGCTGACCACCCCGAGCTGGGACGCCCGCGGCGACCTGTGGGTGGCCGACCGCGACCGCGGTGCCCCGGCGCTGTACGTCGTGGAGCACGGTGTCACCAGGGCGGAGAAGGTCGCCGTGCCGGACCTGCCCGGCGACATCAAGGACGTCCGGGTGGCCGCCGACGGCGTGCGCGTCGCGCTGGTCGTGGAGAAGGACGGCAAGCAGTCCCTGCTGATCGGCCGGATCGAGCGCGACGACCGGACCGGCGAGGCTCCCTCGGTGGTCGAACTCCGCTCCGCCGCGCCCGACTTGGAGCAGGTAAGCGCCCTGACCTGGGCCGGGGACAGCAGACTGCTGGTGGTCGGCCAGGAGCAGGGCGGCGTGCAGCAGATGCGGTACGTGCAGGTCGACGGCGCCACCCTGGACGGTCCCGCGCCCGGCGCGCTGCCCGGGGTCAAGGCGATCACCGCGTCCGAGGACGACCGGGTGCCGCTGGTGGCCTACTCGGACGACGGGATCGTACGGCTGCCGACCGGCGCGCAGTGGCAGAAGGTCGACAAGGACGGGACGGCACCGGTCTATCCCGGCTGAGCACCGGGCCCGCTTCTGCCGCCGCAGACCCAGCGGATTCCCGCAGGCCCACGCTTGTTCCCGCAGGACCGGCTTGTTCCCGCAGGTCCAGGCTTGTCGCCGCCGGTCCGTGCGGGTTGTCCACAGGCCGTTGTCCACAGGGGTGGTGGGCCCGCTTCGGCCTTGGCACAGTGGTGGCCATGCGGAGGTGGTGGCAGGACCTCACCGACCTGGTGCTGCCGACCGACTGCGCGGGCTGCGGGGCAGTTCGTACGACGCTCTGCCCGCGGTGCCGGACCGCGCTGGCCGGGGGCGCGCCCAGGCGGGTGCGGCCGCTGCCGGAGCCGTCCGGGCTGCCGGTGGTGTACGCGTCGGCGCCGTACGCGGAGGCCGTGCGGGCACTCCTCCTCGCGCACAAGGAGCGGGGCGCGCTGGCGCTCACCGGAGCGCTGGGCGCGGCTCTGGCGGGGGCCGTGCGGGCGGGCCTCGGCGGGCCGGCCGACGCTTTCGGGACGGTGGTGCTCGTGCCCGTGCCCTCCGCCCGGTGGGCCGTGCGGGCGCGGGGGCACGACCCGGTGCGGCGGATGGCGCTCGCGGCGGCCGGCGAGCTGCGGCGCACCGGGACCCCGGCCCGAGTGGCTGCGGTGCTGCGCCAGCGCAGGTCCGTGGCGGACCAGGCGGGGCTGGACGCGCGGCGGCGCCTGGAGAACCTCGCGGGCGCGCTCAAGGTGGTGGCGGGCGGTGAGCGGCTGCTCGCCGGCGGCGCGGTGGTGCTGGTCGACGACCTCGTCACCACGGGGGCCACGCTCGCGGAGGCGGCGCGGGCCCTGCGGGAGGGGACGGTCTTCGCCCGGGAGAGGGGAAATAGGGGCTCGAGGCCCGTGTACGAGAACGCAACTCGGGAAGGAAGGGAAGAACGACGAGCCGGAACGCGACCGGAGAAGGGGAAGCGGGTGCACGGTGCAGTGAAAAACGCGGTGGTGAACGCCCTCGGCGCGCCCTCGTACGCGGCTGTGATCGCCGCTCCGCGGGCCACCTTCGAAATAGCCGGGAACTGACCGCCTACCGGCATCGTTGCAGGTACTGAGAGGGCCAATGCACCTGAACGGAGGTACGCCGCGGTAGAGGGTGACGACATCCGTCCGGGCGAGATATGTTCGGTTGTGAGGAAAGGCGCAGGCCACACCTCTTATATCCGAATGCCGCGCTGCGGGTTTTTGCAAATCACCCGCGCCGGTGGGCTGGAGATCCCGCCCATGGGGGAGGAGGAGGTGGACGTCACCGAGTCCGAGGTCCGGTACTCACCGGGCCTGGTGCGAAAGGGAGATGCTCCGCCGAAGCAGCGGAGCGATCCGGGAACGGAGTTCTGCGTGGACATCGTCGTCAAGGGCCGCAAGACCGAGGTACCCGAGCGGTTCCGCAAGCACGTGGCCGACAAGCTGAAGCTGGAGAAGATCCAGAAGCTCGACGGCAAGGTGATCAGCCTCGACGTCGAGGTGTCCAAGGAGCCCAACCCCCGACAGGCCAACCGCTGCGACCGAGTGGAGATCACGCTCCGCTCCCGTGGCCCGGTGATCCGGGCCGAGGCGGCGGCCAGCGACCCGTACGCGGCACTCGACCTGGCGGCGGAGAAGCTGGAGGCACGGCTGCGCAAGCAGCACGACAAGCGGTTCTCGCGCCGTGGCGCCCGACGGATCTCGGCGGCAGAGGTTCCCGACCACGTCCCGGGTGCGGCGACGCTGAACGGAAACGGCCTCCCCGTGGGGGAGGAAGAGACGGACGGAGTGCCGACCAAGAAGATCGGCCCGCTGGAGGTCAAGGGTGAAGGTCCCCTGGTCGTCCGCGAGAAGACCCACGTCGCCTCCCCGATGAGCCTGGACCAGGCCCTCTACGAGATGGAACTGGTCGGCCACGACTTCTACTTGTTCGTCGACTCCGAGACGAAGGAGCCGAGCGTCGTCTACCGGCGCCACGCCTACGACTACGGCGTGATCCACCTCAGCACCGACCCGATGGTCGCCGAGGCGCAGCCCCCCGCGGCAGGGGGCACGCTGGGCGGCTGACCGCCCGGGTCGAAGCCGAACCGGTGCCCCTGGAGCGCTCGTGCGCCCCCGGGGCACCAGTGTGCGACCAGTTCGCGCCGCGCACGGCGCCTCGGTGCCGTCCCGGCATGAAATCATGGCCGCAAGGGCCCAACCGGTGGGCCGCTGCCTTGGGTTGGCGATGGCACGGGACCACACAGGCCACAGCCTTCAGGGGGAGGAACGATGGCGGACACCTTCGGACCGATGCGGAACGAGGAGGCCGACGACACCGACGACGGTGTACTCGGCACGGCCCCCGACGGGGGCCCTCCACGCGGGGAACCGATCAGAGTCCTGGTGGTGGACGACCACGCCCTGTTCCGGCGCGGACTGGAGATCGTGCTCGCGGCCGAGGAGGACATCCAGGTCGTCGGTGAGGCGGGGGACGGCTCCGAGGCCGTGGACAAGGCGGCCGATCTGCTGCCGGACATCGTGCTGATGGACGTCCGGATGCCCCGGCGCGGAGGAATCGAGGCGTGCACCTCCATCAAGGAGGTCGCCCCCAGCGCGAAGATCATCATGCTGACGATCAGCGACGAGGAGGCCGACCTCTACGACGCGATCAAGGCGGGTGCGACGGGATATCTGCTCAAGGAGATCTCCACCGACGAGGTGGCCACCGCCATTCGCGCGGTCGCCGACGGCCAGTCGCAGATCAGCCCGTCCATGGCGTCGAAACTCCTCACCGAGTTCAAGTCGATGATCCAGCGCACCGACGAGCGCCGGCTGGTGCCCGCGCCCCGGTTGACGGACCGTGAGCTGGAAGTCCTCAAACTCGTCGCCACGGGCATGAACAACCGGGATATCGCCAAGGAGTTGTTCATCTCCGAGAACACGGTGAAGAATCACGTCCGCAATATCCTGGAGAAGCTCCAGCTGCACTCCCGGATGGAGGCCGTGGTCTACGCGATGCGGGAGAAGATCCTGGAGATCCGCTGACCGCCCGGCACCGAGGCTTCACCCGACGGCGCGCGCGAGTTCCGCGGCGAGCGGACCGCGCAGGGCGGGCGGGTCCACCCGCTCCACCCGGACGTCGGTGCAGTCCACCCAGGTCGCGGCCTCGACCAGAGCCTGGGCGACCGCCGGGACCGCCTTGGGGCCGTCCAGGGTGACCTGCCGGGCGACCAGGGTGCGGCCCTCCCGGGCCGGGTCGACACGCCCGACCAGCCGGCCGCCCGCGAGCACCGGCATCGCGAAATAGCCGTACACCCGCTTGGGCTTGGGGACGTACGCCTCCAGGCGGTGGGTGAAGCCGAAGATCCGTTCCGTGCGCGCCCGTTCCCAGACCAGCGAGTCGAACGGGGACAGCAGGGTGGTGCGGTGGCGGCCGCGCGGCGGTGCCGCCAGGGCCGCCGGATCCGCCCAGGCCGGCTTCCCCCAGCCCTCGACCTCGACCGGCACCAGACCCGAGTCCGCGATCACCGCGTCCACCTGCTCGCCCTTGAGCCGGTGGTAGTCGGCGATGTCCGCGCGAGTGCCGACGCCCAGGGACTCACCGGCCAGCCGGACCAGGCGGCGCAGGCACTCGGCGTCGTCCAGCTCGTCGTGCAGCAGTTCCGCGGGGACGGCGCGTTCGGCGAGGTCGTACACCCGCTTCCAGCCGCGCCGCTCGACGCACACCACCTCGCCGTACATCAGCGCCCGTTCCACCGCGACCTTGGTGCCGGACCAGTCCCACCACTCGCTGGTGCGCTTGGCGCCGCCCAGCTCGGTCGCGGTCAGCGGGCCTTCGACGCGCAGCTGCTTGACGACCTGTTCGTAGGTGCCGTCGGGCAGTTCGTGGTTCCAGTGCGGGCGGTTGCGGTAGGCGCGGCGGCGGAAGGCGAAGTGCGGCCACTCCTCGACGGGCAGGATGCAGGCCGCGTGCGACCAGTACTCGAAAGCGTGCGCGTCCTTCCAGTAGGCGTTCTCGACCGCCTTGCGGCCGACCGCGCCGAGGCGGGCGTACGGCACGAGTTCATGCGACCGGGCCAGGACGGAGATGGTGTCGAGCTGGACCGCGCCGAGATGGCGCAGCACCCCCCGGACCCCGGCCCGCCGGTCGGGCGCGCCGAGCAGGCCCTGGGCCCGCAGGGCCATGCGGCGGGCGTCGTCCGCGGTGAGCGTGGTGGTCGGGCGCGGCAGGGTCGTCATGTCTGCGGACGATAGACGCCCGCACTGACAACGCGCACCGGCCCGCGGTCATCTCCCCGGCCCCGGCAGGTACGGGGCGGTGGACGGCAGCCCGAGGTCCGAGGGGAGCA
The DNA here is from genome assembly GCF_007896895.1 of Streptomyces misionensis. Taxonomy (GTDB): domain Bacteria; phylum Actinomycetota; class Actinomycetes; order Streptomycetales; family Streptomycetaceae; genus Streptomyces; species Streptomyces misionensis_A. Next base: position 10,566 of record NZ_VOGW01000112.1, read on the forward strand.
GGGAGCCGACCCAGCAGTCCCGCCGCACCCCCTTGTTGCTGATCGCGGAGCGCAGGGTGCCCTCCAGGGTGAAGCCCGCGCGCTCGGCCACCGCGCGCGAGGCGTGGTTGCCGATCTCGGCGCGCCACTCCACACGGTCGACGCCCCGTTCGGTGAAGATCCAGCGGCAGGCGGTGAGCGCGGCCTCCGTGACATAGCCGCGGCCGCGGTGCTCCTTGGTGCCCCAGAAACCGATCTCGGCCGCGGCCGGCGCGTGCATCGTGAGGCTGAGCATGCCGGCCAGCTCGCCGCCGGCGAGGAAGATCCCGAAGGTGAACATCGAATCGAGGGCCCAGCCGTCCGGGACCATCTCGTGCGTGAAGCCGTGGGCGTGTTCCGGCAGGTACGGGGACGGGATCGTGGTCCAGCGCCGGATCTCGGCGTCCTGGGCGGCCGCGTACACCGCGTCGGTGTCCTCGGGGCCGACGGAGCGCAGTCGGAGCCGACCGGTGGTGAGCGTGACGGGTTCCATCGGCCGATTCTGCTCGTATCGCCCGGCAAGGGCCATCGTTTTCCGCGATCCGTGAGCACGCGATCACATTTCGCACAATTCCCCGCGCGGATGCGGCACTATCCGGATACCCCGTCCGTTGTCCCGGATGAAGCAGTGGCCGGGACGCCGGGCCCTCCCGGCGCGGCCGGGTCCTCGCATACGATGGCCGTTGCTCAGTACGTCACATGGAAAACCGACCGTCCCAGGCCCGACCGGCAAGGAGACCAGCCCCCGTGTCCGTCCTCTCGAAGATCATGCGTGCAGGCGAAGGCAAGATCCTGCGCAAGCTGCACCGCATCGCGGACCAGGTCAACTCCATCGAAGAGGACTTCGTCGACCTCTCCGACGCCGAGCTGCGGGCCCTCACCGATGAGTACAAGCAGCGGTACGCCGACGGTGAGAGCCTGGACGACCTGCTCCCCGAGGCGTTCGCCACCGTCCGCGAGGCCGCCAAGCGCGTCCTGGGCCAGCGTCACTACGACGTGCAGCTGATGGGCGGCGCCGCGCTGCACCTCGGCTACGTGGCCGAGATGAAGACCGGTGAGGGCAAGACGCTCGTCGGCACCCTGCCCGCGTACCTGAACGCGCTGTCCGGCGACGGCGTGCACATCGTCACGGTCAACGACTACCTGGCCGAGCGCGACTCCGAGATGATGGGGCGCGTCCACAAGTTCCTGGGCCTCGACGTCGGCGTGATCCTCGCCAACATGACGCCGGCCCAGCGCCGCGAGCAGTACAACTGCGACATCACCTACGGCACGAACAACGAGTTCGGCTTCGACTACCTGCGCGACAACATGGCGTGGTCGAAGGACGAGCTGGTGCAGCGCGGCCACAACTTCGCCATCGTGGACGAGGTCGACTCCATCCTGGTGGACGAGGCGCGTACGCCGCTGATCATCTCCGGCCCGGCCGACCAGGCCACCAAGTGGTACGGCGACTTCGCCAAGCTGGTCCTGCGCCTGAAGAAGGGCGAGGCGGGCAACCCGCTCAAGGGTGTCGAGGAGACCGGCGACTACGACGTCGACGAGAAGAAGCGCACGGTCGCGATCCACGAGTCCGGTGTCAGCAAGGTCGAGGACTGGCTGGGCATCGACAACCTCTACGAGTCGGTGAACACCCCGCTCGTCGGCTACCTGAACAACGCCATCAAGGCGAAGGAACTGTTCAAGAAGGACAAGGACTACGTCGTCATCGACGGCGAGGTCATGATCGTCGACGAGCACACCGGCCGTATCCTCGCCGGCCGCCGCTACAACGAGGGCATGCACCAGGCGATCGAGGCGAAGGAAGGGGTGGAGATCAAGGACGAGAACCAGACGCTCGCCACCATCACCCTGCAGAACTTCTTCCGCCTCTACAAGAAGCTCTCCGGCATGACCGGTACGGCGATGACCGAGGCCGCCGAGTTCCACCAGATCTACAAGCTCGGCGTGGTCCCCATCCCGACCAACAGGCCGATGATCCGCAAGGACCAGTCGGACCTGATCTACCGCACCGAGGTGGCCAAGTTCGAGGCGGTCGTCGACGACATCGCCGAGAAGCACGAGAAGGGCCAGCCGATCCTCGTCGGCACCACCTCCGTCGAGAAGTCCGAGTACCTCTCGCAGCAGCTCAGCAAGCGCGGCATCCAGCACGAGGTGCTGAACGCCAAGCACCACGAGCGCGAGGCGTCGATCGTCGCCCAGGCCGGCCGCAAGGGCGCCGTGACGGTCGCCACCAACATGGCCGGCCGTGGTACGGACATCAAGCTCGGCGGCAACCCCGAGGACCTCGCCGAGGCGGAGCTGCGCCAGCGCGGCCTCGACCCCGAGGAGCACATCGAGGAGTGGGCCGCGGCGCTGCCCGCCGCCCTGGAGAAGGCCGAGCAGGCCGTCAAGGCGGAGAAGGAGGAGGTCGAGGAGCTCGGCGGCCTCTACGTCCTCGGCACCGAGCGGCACGAGTCGCGGCGCATCGACAACCAGCTGCGCGGTCGTTCCGGCCGTCAGGGCGACCCCGGCGAGTCCCGCTTCTACCTCTCCCTCGGTGACGACCTGATGCGCCTGTTCAAGGCCCAGATGGTCGAGCGCGTGATGTCCATGGCGAACGTGCCGGACGACGTGCCGATCGAGAACAAGATGGTCACCCGCGCGATCGCCTCCGCGCAGTCGCAGGTCGAGCAGCAGAACTTCGAGACCCGTAAGAACGTCCTGAAGTACGACGAGGTGCTCAACCGGCAGCGCGAGGTCATCTACGGCGAGCGCCGGCGCGTGCTGGAGGGCGAGGACCTGCACGAGCAGATCCAGCACTTCATGGACGACACCATCGACGCGTACGTCGCCGCGGAGACCGCCGAGGGCTTCCCCGAGGACTGGGACCTGGACCGGCTGTGGGGCGCCTTCAGGCAGCTCTACCCGGTGAAGATCACCATCGAGGAGCTGGAGGACGCGGCCGGTGACCGGGCCGGTCTGACCGCCGAGTTCATCTCGGAGTCCATCAAGGAGGACATCCACGAGCAGTACGAGGCCCGCGAGACGCAGCTCGGCTCCGAGATCATGCGGGAGCTGGAGCGGCGGGTCGTGCTGTCGGTCCTCGACCGCAAGTGGCGCGAGCACCTCTACGAGATGGACTACCTCCAGGAGGGCATCGGCCTGCGCGCGATGGCGCAGAAGGACCCGCTGGTCGAGTACCAGCGCGAGGGCTTCGACATGTTCACCGCGATGATGGAGGGCATCAAGGAGGAGTCCGTCGGCTACCTGTTCAACCTGGAGGTCCAGGTCGAGCAGCAGGTCGAGGAGGTGCCGGTCGAGGAGGCCGCGCCGGTCGGCGAGGGCGTCCAGGACGCGGTGCCGGCGCAGGCGGGCGCGGGCCGTCCCGAGATCCGCGCCAAGGGACTCGACGTTCCCCAGCGGCGGGACCTGCACTTCTCCGCGCCCACGGTGGACGGCGAGGGCGGCATCGTCGAGCGCGACCTGGAGGACGACGGCCCGGTGCGCTCGGAGTCGGACGGGCTGACCCGGGCGGAGCGCCGTAAGCAGGCGAAGGGCGGGCGGCGTCGCAAGAAGTGACGCGCACCGCGTGAGAAGGACGTGACGCGCACCGCCTGACAAGGGCCGGGTTCCTCGGGGACCCGGCCCTTGTCGCGTGCCGTCGCAGGCGTGGCGCACCGGAGCTGGTGCTGCGACCGGAAAGGTTCACCGGCAAACCCTCCCGGCCACAGCACTAGGAGGTGGCCGGCCGGCCGCCGGGGCCGGTCTCCACGGCGGTGCAGCGCCAGCGCAGGTCCTGGCCGAGTTCCAGCCGGAAGGCCAGGGCGCGGAGCTGGTCGCCCGCGGCGATGCGGGCGAAGACCTCCAGGGCGCCCTCGCCGGCGACGTAGTAGCCGATGTCCCGGACGACCGGGCGGGTGCCGCGGGCGCGCAGCGGACCGCGGGCGGCGAGGCGGGCCAGGTCGTCGTAGGCGCGGCCGGCCGTGTGGCGGAGCATCCAGTGCACGGGGCGCTGGCCGCTCAGGACGGCCAGCAGACGGTCCGCGAAGACATCGGTGGGGCGAGAGCGCCCAGCGGCCTCACCGGGGGCCGTGCGGGGCGGCTGCGGGGGTGCCGGGCGCCGCGCGGGGCGGTCGCGATGACGTACGCCCAGCCGGGGCCCGGCACGCACACCAGCCGCAGGTCCACGACGGGGAAAGAGCAGAGCGGTCCCGAGCCCATGAAGGGGACATTAGGCGCGATCGGCCGGCAAGGGCTCCC
>NZ_VOGW01000113.1:0-4281 GCF_007896895.1 Streptomyces misionensis
CCCCCATGGTCACATCCGCACCGCCGCCCTCACAGCCGGCCGGGACCACGGGACCCGGACCCGGTCGGTCCCGGCCGGGCAGCACGGTCGGGCGCGGCCCCTGAGGGGGCTCCCCTAGAGGGTCGCCAGCCGCTCCACCAGGAGGATCGCGCCGATGCCCAGCATGGCCGCGCCCGAGGTGCGGGCCACCGCCCGGGCCGCCGCCGGACGGGCGGCGAGCAGGGCGCGGGCGAGCACGCCCACGGTGAGGTAGACGACCGCGCAGCACGCCATGTGCAGCGCGCCGAGCGTCGCCGTCTGCGCGGGGACGGGCAGATGGGCGCCGCGCAGGGTGAGGAACTGGGGCAGCACCGAGAGGTAGAGCAGCAGTCCCTTGGGGTTCAGGCCGCTGATCGTGGCCCCGCGCAGAAAGGGCCGCCCCTCGGCCGGGGCCGCCGCGTCCGTCCCCGGAGCCGGCGCGCCCGCCTCCGGGGTGGCCGGGCGGCGCAGCACGCCCCAGCCCAGCCACAGCAGATAGCCCGCGCCCGCCACCGTCAGCGCCGTCAGCAGCGCCGGAGAGCTCGCCACCAGCACCGCGAGACCGGCCGTCGCCAGGGCCGTGTGCAGCGCGTATCCGCAGACCAGGCCCGCCACCGCGCGCGGGACCCGGGCGCCGCGCAGGGCGGTCGCGATGACGTACGCCCAGTCGGCGCCCGGCACGCACACCAGCAGCAGGTCCACGACGAGGAAGGAGAAGAGCAGTCCCGAGTCCATGAAGGGGACATTAGGCGCGATCGGCCCGAAAGTGTTCCCGAAAATTGCGCATGACCGGCACTCCTGAGCAAGGATCTGCCCCATGGACGACGTGGACCGGAAAATCCTTGCGGAGCTGCAGCAGGACGGGCGGCTGACCGTGACCGAGCTGGCCGCGCGGGTGCGGCTCAGCGTCTCGCCCTGCCACCGGCGGCTGCGTGAGCTGGAGCGTTCCGGCGCCATCCAGGGCTACCGCGCGGTGGTGGACGCGACGGCGCTCGGGCTGAACTTCGAGGCGCTGGTCTTCGTGTCCATGCGCCAGGAGGACCGCGCCACCATCGCCGAGTTCGAGCGGGCGGTCGGTGAACTCGACCATGTCCTGGACGCCCAGCGGCTGTTCGGCGAGCCGGACTACCTGCTGCGGGTCGCCACCGCCGACCTCGCGGCCTTCCAGCGCCTGTACGACGACCGGCTCGCGACCCTGCCGGGCGTGCAGCGGCTGACCTCCACGCTGGTGATGAAGCACGTCGTGCGGGACCGCCCGCTGCCCTCCTGACGCCTCCGGAAGCACGGCAGGCGGTGGCTCACCCGAGGTGAACCGCCGCCCGCGAGACAGGACGTGGTGCCGTGGAGGAAGAAGGGAGCGTGCCGGGACCCACCGGGCAAAAGGGGAGAGGGCTATTTCGACGGCTTGCGGCCCGTCACGCCGAGGTGGACCAACAGGGCCAGATTGGGCTTGAGTTCGGCCTGCTTCACGCCCCAGGAGGAGAAGCCCTTCTGGTGGGCGGCCACCGCGGCGAGCATCGCGACCAGCGAACCGGCCACCGCCGAGGGGTTCACGTCCTTGTCGACGCGGCCCTTGGACTGGAGCTCCGTGATCGAGTCCGCGAGGGAGCTGTTGACCGAGTTGAGGATCTTCATGCGGATCTTGTAGAACCGTTTGTCCCCTTCGGCGGCGCCGAGGTCGACCACGCGCAGGATCGCGTCGTGCTTCTTCCAGAAGTCCAGGAAGCCGTCCACGAGTTCCTGCGAGGTCTGCCATCCGGACTTGCCGGCCCAGGACCGCCCTTCGAGCAGTTCGGTCAATCCGGCGCCCTCGGTCGCCATTTGCTCGGCGATCTCCAGGACGGCGCCCTCGACGTCCGGGAAGTACTGGTAGAAGGTCGCGGGCGAAGTGCCCGCCTTCCGGGCGACATCGATGACCTTGACGTCCCGGTACGGGGAGGAGCTGAGCATCTCGCTGAGGCAGTCGAGCAGCTTCTGCCGGGTCGCCTGCCCACGCCGGCCGGCCACACGGCCGTCGACGGTACGCACTTGTCCTGTCATGTCGTCAGCTTACCGAGGGGGGCTGGGAGCGCGATTCGGCCGAGTGCAAATGGGGTGCGCGGGTGTATCGGGCGTGGTGTGCCTGGTCTGCGCGGTGCGCGCCGCCCGGTTACTTTGACGACATGGCCGAAAACAGGGCATCCGCGAACGAAGAGCCACACGGGGGTCAGAGCGGCGTACCGGAGGGCCGGGAGCACCCCGGGCCGGGGGCGGGACGCGAGGAGCCGGCCACCGGGAAGTCGCCCGAGGCTCCTACCGGAGGGGTCCCTGCGGAGGAGGGGGAGCGCCTCGCCGACACCCAGGAGATGCCGCGCCCCGACACGGAGGAGATCCCGCGCGCGGGCGCCGGCGCGCCACGGCCGCCCGCCCGGAAGCCGGCCGGCCCGGCCCCCTCCCCCTACCGGGAGGGCATCCCCTGCTGGATCGAGGCCCAGCTGCCCGACCTCGAAGCGGGCAAGCGCTTCTACGGGGAGCTCTTCGGGTGGGACTTCGAGGAGGGGTACGGCGGCTCGGTGTGGGCGCGGCTCGGCGGGGAGCCGGTCGCCGCGCTGGAGCGCAAGACGGACGGGCGGATGCCCACCGTGTGGACGGTGTACTTCGCCACCCCGGACGCCCAGACCCTCGGCCGGCGGATCGTCGCGGCCGGCGGGCAACTGGTCGTGGCCCCCTATCCGGTGGGCGACCTCGGCCGGGCCGCCCTCGCCGCCGACCCCGAGGGCGCGGTGTTCGGGCTCTGGCAGGCCCGCCGGCACCCCGGGTTCGGCCGCCGTCACGAGCCCGGCACCTTCGCCTGGGCCGAGCTGTACACCCGCGACACCACCGGCGCCAACACCTTCTACGGCGGTCTCTTCCACCACGCCCTGTTCGCCCCCGGCGCCGAGCCCGACTTCGGTCGCGCCGACGTCACCGACGTCTTCCCCGCCGAGATGCCCCCGCATGTCCTCACCCACTTCCGGGTCACCGATCTCGACGACGCGCTCGCCACGGTACGGCGGCTCGGCGGCCGGGTGCAGGCGCCGCCGTTCGAGACGTCGTACGGACGGGTGGCCGTCGTCACCGACAATCAAGGGGCGTCGTTCGCGCTGCTGCGACGGTGAGCGGAGGGGGTTGCTCCGGAAATGTTCCTGGAGTGTCCGTGATGGAAAGGAGACATCCCGATTTGTCGCCGGGTTCGCAACCGGCCGTCCGGCCAGGAAGAATCGGGGTGCGGCCGGCGGGGCGGTGCGGTGGTGAGACGCTGCGCTCCGGTCGCGTACCAATGGGGTGGCACGGCCAGTACGGGGAGGTGGCAGGCAAGTGGATCAGCTGACGCAGCACGATCCGCGGCGGATCGGGCCGTTCGAGGTGCTGGGCCGGCTGGGTGCCGGCGGCATGGGGCTGGTCTATCTCGCGCGCTCGGCGTCCGGCCGGCGGGTGGCGATCAAGACGGTGCGCACCGAACTGGCCGAGGACCAGCTCTTCCGGGTCCGCTTCACCCGTGAGGTGGAGGCGGCCCGCGCGGTCTCCGGCTTCTACACGGCGGCCGTCGTCGACGCCGATCCGCGCGCGGCGGTGCCCTGGCTGGCCACCGCGTACGTCCCCGCGCCCTCCCTCGAGGAGATAGTGAACGACTGCGGGCCGCTGCCGGCGCAGGCCGTGCGCTGGCTCGCCGCGGGCGTCGCCGAGGCCCTCCAGTCGATCCACGGCGCCGGGCTGGTCCATCGCGACCTCAAGCCGTCCAACGTGCTGGTGGTCGAGGACGGCCCCCGGGTGATCGACTTCGGCATCGCCTCCGGTGTCTCGAACACCCGTCTGACGATGACGAACGTCGCCGTCGGCACCCCCGCCTACATGTCCCCCGAGCAGGCCAAGGACTCCCGCAGCGTCACCGGCGCCAGCGATGTCTTCTCCCTCGGCTCCATGCTGGTCTTCGCCGCCACGGGCCATCCGCCCTTCCACGGCGCCAACCCGGTCGAGACCGTCTTCATGCTGCTGCGCGAGGGCCCGGACCTCACCGGCCTGCCCGACGAACTGCGCCCGCTCATCGAGCTGTGCATGCAGATGGACGCCTCCGCCCGCCCCACCCCGGCCGATCTCCAGGCCCAGCTCGCACCCCATCTGTTCGGCTCCGGCTCCGACGACAGCGGTACCGCCTCCGCCTGGCTGCCCGAGAAGGCCGTGGCCCTGATCGAGGCCCGCCGGGGCGGGCGGCCCGCCGCCAAGCCCGCCCCGGCGACGACCGGC